>CAVDQB010000004.1:3609-149580 GCA_963611255.1 Faecalibacterium prausnitzii | reverse complement strand
ATCGGCGGTATCAGACGTGTTGCCGTCAATGAACATACAGTAGTATATAGGCATATATGTTATGCCGCCATTGCGGTATACTTTCTGCTCGTTGCTCAGTACTATTGCCTCATGAATGTGGTAGTCCGGCGTGGACAGGAACTTGTCCAAAGCGCTGTGCACGGTGTAGTCTTTGCCCGACTTGACCTCTATGGGCAGAACTGACAGACTGTTGTAGTCGTCAACAAGATAGTCTACCTCGCCACGCTGCTTGTTGTCGTAGTAGTGCAACAAGTGACCGTGGGCATGGAGTTCCTGCGCCACGACTGACTCATACACCGCTCCGAGGTTGACGCTACGTTCGTCACGCAGCACGGCATTGATGTTCGTGCCATAGAGAATGCCGGTCAACAGTCCTACGTCATTCATGTACAGTTTCAGCAGATTCTTGCTCTCCGACTCTATGAGAGGGAAAGTGGGATTGCTGATTGACTGCACTGCCAGGGCGATGCCGGCGTTGGTGAGATACTCGAAGTCGTCGGCGTAGTCGTTGAACTGCTTATGACTCTTCGCATCCTCTATGTACTTGACGATGACACGTTTCTTCTTGTTCTCCATGTTAGACGGAATCATGTCGTAAATCTTGCGGATTGTCAGTTTGTGGACGCTGTCATACTGCGACGCATCAATTCTGTAGAGCGAGTGGATGTCGCGTTGGATGCTGCGCACTTGGGCGATATTCCTGTTTTCGAGAAACTTGTTGATGGCGTCGGGCATACCCCCGACGAGCAGATATATTTTGAACTGCTGCAGCATATAGTTGTGCATGGAGTCGTTTAACGCCTCTCTCGCCATGAAACTGTTGCGCATGGACTTGACGGCATCCTTGCCGCAACCCATTGCCCACAGAAATTCCTCGAAGTCCAAAGGGTACATCTGCTTGACGGCAATGCTCCCGATAGGCACTGAAGGGGTCTGTGACAGGGCGACACCGAGTTGCGAACCGCTTGCAATGTACCTGTACCGGGCGTCCTCGTTGAGGAATTTGAGCATGGTCATGAGGTCGGGATAACTCTGAATCTCATCGAGAAAGATCAGTGTGTCCTCCCTTGTTCCGAGGTTGTCGCCTGCGATTGCGCCCAACTGCAGGTAGAAATCGTCCTTGCCCTTCACTGTGGCGAAGATGCCATTGCCCTCCTTGTCGGCCTTGAGATTTATCTCCACATAATGCCTGAACAGCCTTTTTCCAACGTATCTTATAAGGTATGACTTTCCTATCTGCCTTGCTCCATTGACAAGCAGGATTTTGTTTGGCTCATGCAAGAGGAAGTCCTCTATCGTCAGTGCAAATTTTCTGTCTAACATAACCTGTACTATTGTTTGTTGCAAAAGTACTGTATTTTAGTCGTTTGTGCAAATTTCGGGGAATTATTCCGTTGTTTTTATGGGTAAAAAAGGGATTTATTCCGTCAAAAACAGGGTGTAAAAGGGGAATTATTCCGTTGTTTCAGTCCAGGAAAAAGGGAATTATTCCGATTCGGGGGACGCTTTTGCCTTGGCTGGAAGCCCAGGAGATGTGTTCCGCAGCACCCTCTATGCCGTGGTTTGCGGCGAGAAAATAACGAGCCGATAATTTGCTATTTCGTCATATTTGCACTAATTTTGCGAAAACAAAAATATTATGCCCATGCAAGCAAAGTGTCATTTGTCAGTGCTGCTCAACGAACAGGCGAAGACATACGGCAACCGTGAAGCGTTCATTTACCAGGATTTCGGTGACAGCGAGTGGAAAAGCGTTTCGTGGAAAGAGGCGTCACAACAGACACAGCGTGTGTCCAACGCAATGTTGAACCTCGGAATCGGAGTGCAGGAAAAGATAGGCATCTTTTCGCAAAACTCCCTCCAGTATATCTATACCGACTTCGGCGCATGGGGAGTGCGTGCCTGCACAGTGCCGTTCTATGCCAATTCGAGCGAGGAACAGATACAGTTCATGGTGAACGATGCGCACATACGCTTCATCTTCGCCGGCGAACAGGAACAGTATGACAAGGCACGGCATCTTTTTGCGGTGTGCCCCTCGCTGGAGAAAGTCATTGTCTACAGCCGCAAGGTGCGCATTTCCACCCACGACCCGGTAAGCATCTATTTCGACGATTTCATGAAATTCGGCGACGGACTGCCCCGGCAGACCGAACTGCAGCGTCTCTATGCCAGCGCTTCCGACGATGACCTGATGAGCATACTCTACACGAGCGGTACCACGGGCAACTCCAAAGGCGTGATGCTTTCGCACGGTCAGGCCCGTGCGGCGGTGGCGGCGAACTACAAGACGCTTACTTTGACGCCTGCCGACAGGATACTCAACTTCCTGCCCTACACCCATATATTCGAGAAAGGATGGAGTCTGCTCTGCCTCACGGCAGGCTGTACGCTGATTGTGCTCAACAATCCGCGCGAGGTGCAGGACGCCATCAAGCAGACGCATCCCACTTGTATGTGCTCCGTGCCGCGCTTTTGGGAAAAGGTATATGCCGCCGTTCAGGCACAGATAGACAATGCCGGACCGCTCAAGAAGAAGATTTTCTCCCATGCGCTCAGCGTCGGGCACAAATACAATGTGGAGTATCTGAGCCACGGCAAGCGTCCGCCGCTGTCGCTGGCTCTTGACTACAAGATAGTGAACAGCACCGTCTTCTCGCTCATACGCAAGGAGATGGGACTGCTCAACCCCAACTTCTTCCCAACGGCAGGAGCGGCTGTGTCGCCCAAGGTGGAAGAGTTCATCCACTCGATAGGCATCTTCATGATGGTGGGCTACGGCTTGACGGAATCGTTTGCCACCGCTTCCAACGACCACAAGAACGAGCCTTACACTATCGGAAGCATAGGCCGTCCGCTGCCGGGACTTAGCGTCAAGATAAGCGAAGAGGGCGAGATTCTCCTCAAAGGCCCGACCATCACCAAGGGATACTACAACCGTCCCGACCTCAATGCACAGGCTTTCACCGCCGACGGCTATTTCCGTACCGGCGACGTGGGCTATCTGAAGGACGGGGAACTCTACATCACGGAGCGCATAAAGGATCTTTTCAAGACCTCGAACGGCAAGTACATCGCTCCGCAGATGATAGAGGCGAAGATTCTGGTGGACAAATACATAGAGACAATAACCATTATAGCCGACGAGCGCAAGTTCGTTTCGGCGCTCATAGTGCCCGTCTATGACCTGCTGGAAAAGTGGGCGCGCGAGAACGGAGTGCCGTTTGTGAACCGCGAAGACCTCTGTCGCAATGCCAAGGTGAACGCCATGCTCAAGGAGAGGATAGACACCTTGCAGCAGACGCTCGCCAATTATGAGAAGATAAAACGCTTCACGCTGCTGCCGCACCATTTCTCCATAGAAAACGGAGAGATGACAAACACGCTGAAGATAAAGCGCAATGTGGTGGCGAAAAGATACAAAGACGTGATCGACGCAATGTATAAAGACTGATGATTACACAAGACCAACTGAAAGAAATACAGACCCGGGCGGAGGCCCTGCACCGCTATCTCGACATCGACAGGAAGAAGATAGAATTTGAGGAGGAGCAGTTGCGCACGCAGGCTCCCGATTTCTGGGACGACCCGAAGCGTGCCCAGGAGCAGATGAAGAAGGTGAAAGACATCGAGAAATGGATTGTCGGGTACAACAAGGTGCGCCTTGCCGCCGACGAACTGCAACTCGCCTTTGACTTCTACAAGGACGACATGGTGACCGAAGAGGAGGTTGACGCCGACTACCAGGCGGCGATAGATGCTGTCGAGGCTTTGGAACTGAAAAACATGCTCCGCCAGAAGGAAGACCCTATGGACTGCGTGCTGAAGATAAATTCGGGCGCCGGAGGCACTGAGGCGCAGGACTGGGCGGAGATGCTCATGCGCATGTATATGCGCTGGGCGGAGAAAGGTGGCTACAAGGTGACCATATCTGACCTGCAGGACGGTGACGAAGCCGGCATAAAATCTGTCACCATGCAGATTGAGGGCGGCGAGTATGCCTACGGATTCCTCAAGTCTGAGAGCGGAGTGCACCGCCTGGTGCGTGTCTCTCCCTACAATGCGCAGGGCAAACGCATGACTTCCTTTGCGTCGGTATTCGTCTCTCCGCTTATCGATGACAGCATTGAGGTGTATGTAGACCCTGCCAAAGTGTCGTGGGATACGTTCCGTTCGAGCGGTGCGGGAGGCCAGAACGTCAACAAGGTGGAGACCGGCGTGCGCCTGAGATATATGTATACGGACCCCGATACAGGTGAGGAAGAGGAGATCCTCATCGCCAATACCGAGTCGAGAAAGCAGCAGCAGAACCGCGAAAACGCCATGCGACTGCTCAAGTCACAACTCTATGACCGCGCCATGAAGAAGCGCCTGGAGGCGCAAGCCAAGATTGAGGCGGGCAAGATGAAGATAGAGTGGGGCAGCCAGATACGTTCCTATGTATTCGACGACAGGCGCGTGAAGGATCATCGCACCAATTACCAGACCACAGACGTGGACGGAGTGATGGACGGAAAGATTGACGGATTCATCAAGGCCTACCTGATGGAATTTCCGATAAACGAGGATAACTAAACCAAAAATCAATATTATTATGTCAGAGAAAAGAAAACAACAGCGTGCACACCACGAGGAGGAGGAGAAGAAGAAGGCGGAAAAGATAATGTTCGCTATCATTGCGGGTCTCATAATACTCGCAATAGTGTTTATGGTCTCCACTGCCGGACTGATGTAAAAGCAGTATGAGCGGACTTGAAATAGAACGTAAGTTCCTCGTGAGGAAAGGCGGCGCATACAAGAGCGCCGCTTTCTCTTGCAGCCACATCCGTCAGGGATATATCCCCGCGGACAATGCTACGGTCAGGGTGCGTACCCGCGACGACAAGGCATACCTCACCATCAAGGGTAAGTCGCGCGACGGAGGACTCTCGCGCTATGAGTTTGAGAAGGAGATACTCATGGATGAGGCTCTCGAACTGATGAAACTGTGCAGCGGCGGCACTGTTGACAAGCACCGCTACCTTGTCCGCAACGGTCGCCACACCTTTGAGGTGGACGAGTTCCACGGCGACAACGAAGGGCTGGTAATGGCCGAAGTGGAACTGGAATCAGTGGATGCGGAGTTTGAAAAGCCCGGTTTCATCGGTCCTGAGGTCACTTCCGACAAGCATTTCCGCAACGCCTATATGGCTAAGCACCCCTATTCCTCCTGGAAAGAGACAGTGCCAGAGGAATACCGATGACGCACCCGATGAGCACACCGACGGAGTTGGCGAGGAAATCAAGCCAGTCTCCCGAGCGCACACCGTTTGTCAGGTAGGCCTGTGCCAGTTCTACCAGTCCTCCCATGACCACCGGCAGCACGATGCCGCCCACGGACAGACGCCGCCAGTTGACGGCTTTCTTTCGGTGTCCGTACTCCGCCATGATGCAGACTACTATCGTGCAGTACATCACGAAGTGCGTCCACTTGTCCATCATCGCCACATTGTCGAGCGGAGTTTCGGGTATCGGAATCATGCACACCACCCACACGGCGGCAATGACAAGTATCGACAAAGGTTGTTTTCTCAGGTATCTTCTCATGACAGGTACTTTCTGTCCTTTGTTTTTATGTTTGAAGTGACTATAAAATAGACGCTCTATTTGAGTGTTTTCTTTCTGTTTTTGATGAAAATTCCATGTTCGGGTTCGACAGAGAGCCTTTTCCCATCGATAGAGTAAACGTCATCAGTGTCTTTGCCGGAACTCCTGTCCAAATTTTTTATGCCGTCTGGCTCAATGCCAAAATATGGAGTGTATGTCTCTTGGCCTGTTACGGTGAATGTGTATGGATTCTCATTGATGTGTCTGCCGGTGCTCTCCTCTATCCAATATAGGAACGGATGCTCAATCACATTGTCTGCAACGGCAGTAATGCATACCTTGTCGCCAATGTCGTTTGTGTTGTCCGACAACTTGTCACTGTGATTTTCTATCATGGAGACGCCTCCTTCCGCATCGTTGACTATCACACGCGCAAACAATGCATAACAACGTTCATTAGGTGTTTCTGGTTTTTCTATAAATTGGGAACCGCTCGGTTCGAAGACAATCTGTCCTGCGGGAATGATCATATAGCCGGGATTGTTCTTCTGAACAATATCAGTATTGAAAACAAATGATGTCTCAGGATATTTGAAAGGACTTATATACAAACCGGCATCTGCGTCCCAATAGCCTTCATACATGGGCTCCTCCCAGTACTCATCAGCATCTTCGGGTCTTTCAACTTTCTTGTAGTCTTTGTATCTGCTTCTCGAGAATCCAAGAAAATGGTATCCTTTGTTGGCCGTTGCGGAGGCAATGTAGACTACGTTGTTAAAACTCTCGTTCACGTCTCCGTCATAGTCAAGATTCTTGGCGACTTCTCTGTCGTAATAATAAATGGGGTAAAGGAAGAATTCGACTTCGATGCTGTCTCCCCAATCTGACTCTCCCAGAATGCAGTTCGTATCCATGAAATTCACGGAAATATTGTCCATCCCCGAGTACCAACTAACTCCCATTTGGTCGTGCAAGTCGAGAATTAATCCGGATGTCCAACATTCAACTCCGACCTTCACGGCTCCTCCCTCACGGGGATACGCCTGCATCCTCAACCATATACGCGTATACCCAAGGGCATCTGTAGATGCAAGAATGGAGATTAGTGTTATTGCCAAAAACTTTTTCATTGCCTATAATCTGTGATTAATTGACGTCGCATGGAATTTTGCTCCTTTCGCAATTGTCGTACCAGGAGCAAGTCTTATCCGGTTTGCTTTTAAGGTGTTTTCACTGCCTGCATTGAAAATGACAGTTCCTCTTGTCTTTGTGTCTGTCACATGGCTACCGATGCTAACAGAACGGGCGGAGAAAGAGTTTGTTCCGGAATATTGGATGGCTTGCAGATATGTGTCTTCAACTTTTGTAGACCATACATTGCTGTTGTGTCTGTGGGCACTAAGATACAGACTGTCCTGTGAACACGGAAAAACAGCAATTTCACCTGTGAAAGAAATGACATCTTTTGTGTCTTTGTTGAATAGAGTCAGTGTCGCACCGCCTCCATTTGCGTAGACATATATACTGTCATTTGCGTAAACCACTGTCGGTTCTGCTATTTCATGGGGCACATCAGTGTACATCTCCAGGGTAGGATCGCCTACAATGTGAATGATTTCCTTCATGTGTTGGACAAACGCCGGGAAGTCGTTTGGTGTCCTTTGTATATCACTTTGTTCACCATTTGTGTCAAGAATAGTATTGTAGAAACAGGTTTCCATGTCATTCATGCCGCTTGTGACGAAGTCTCCCAAGCGGTAGACAGCAGGATGACACGTCAAAGCGTCTGTGTTGATGGCATTTTGTAATTCTGTGCCCAAAATCGGCCAAAAGCCTTCATGAGGCCAGATGGCATTGAATGTTCGCTCTATAAAAACATCCATCAGAGCCGTCAATATGATGTCGGAGGCAGCTATGAGACCGACGGCTCCTCCGTCGGAACATTCCAGGAACTTTTCGGCAAATGTACCGCTTCCCAACGATTGGAAGTTGTTGCAGCAACAACAGAAAACAACTGGGAGTTTGTTCCCATTATGCAGATTGCTTAAGGATGAAGTCGTTATATATGGATGCGCCCAACCTCCGTAACTCCCATGGTCGTAATACATGGTGTACAGTACTCCCTGATTGAGTGCAGAAATTACATCTGAAGCAGTTCCGGTAAAGGTAAGTGTTGTTGGAACATTCTCACCTTGACCGTATAATGTGTTGTTCCAATGTAGAATTCCACCGGCATTTGTGTTGGATTTGGTATAGACTTTTATGAAATCAGTGATAGTATTTGTCGTGTCAGCGCTCAGCGTATCTATTATTTCTTCTGTGGTATGCAGAAAACGGTAATCTTCATAGCCCAATGAATCACCGCTGGAGTTATTTGTCGCCTCGTCTTCGTAATAGGCAATGTGCATGGCTGTGCGATAGAAAGAATCCGCACTCGGTGCAGGTAAGTTCTCCTCATAACCTTTAATCTTTTGTAGTACGGTCCTTGCCGATGTGGGACTTGCAACTGAAATTCTTCCGCATTTCACCCTTTGTCCAGAGGTTCCTGGAATGGTAGAATAATTGTAGTCGGTATAATGCTTGTATGTCTTTGAACTATAAGTGCTCTCTCCGTTGTATGCGCCGGTATTCAAATAAATAGAACTGTAATACGCCGGTACAACGGAAGTATTGCCTACGATGAGGAGATAATCAATGTCTTTCTCATTGTATATTTCGTCCAAACGAGAACGGACGGCAGCATAACCGTTCCAAGAGTCAGCCACGACCTCCACTTGAAATCCCATTGTGCGTTTCCAGTCTGCGTACTCGTCAACAACTGTTTCGTATGCTTTGCCTGTTAGGATTAGCAAAGTGACATTGTTGCTTCTCGCAATATCAATAGCAGATACTGTCGGCACATACAGTAGTGACAACATTATAGCCAATAGCATTCTCAGTTTTTGCATGGTGTGCATTCGTGATTATTTTATAATCTTTCTTCCGTTCTTGATATATACACCTTTCTCTGTTTTTGTGACTAATCGTCTGCCGTCAATAGAATATATTCCGTTGGGAATGACCTTGTCGCTTTTCAACGGCAGAATGCCATTGGCGTCATTTGTACCAGAGACAAGCGTTATTCGCTTGGATGTTGGGGCGAGAGCCTCGTCGTCGAAGACCAATGCGAACTGAAATGCAGGTATATGGTTGTCGGATTCAGTCAACAGGACTTCTTTCCCATTTGAAGTTAACTTGTAACATTTTCCGTCAAAAGTCCTGTTTGTAAAAGTTCCGGCGAGATGATAACTGTTATCTGCTGTTGTTAGGGGGCTGTTTGCAATAGTGTCGTCGGTCGTAACAGTATGGTTTGTCCCCACATATTCGAGATCATAATCTATAGGAGAATAAATTATTATGGGTGTACAAGAGGGAATCTGCTTCATTCCCACGCCGTATATTATAGAATTTATACTCTTTGCGTATGACCAGAGCATATATACATCACTGCCTTCGATTTTTTCTTTGAATCGTTCTGCGTTAAACTCGCAAGGTAAATAAACTGCATTCCACCCTGCTTCCAGATGACGTTTGTACACAATGGTATGAGTGCCAGTTGGGGACACCGGGATTGTGCCCATGTCGACACCATCTTCAATGCGGAATTCCGGCACTTCGGTAAAGATGGCATAATAATGCTTGTTGGGAGTTTCGCTATAATATTTTGAGTCGTCTCCGCCATACTCTTCTGAATTTGTGTCAATACAAGGCCAGTTCTGGTCATTGACATCTATGCAACTTCCGCTGACGGCTCTGGTGCCGTTGATGTCAAGCACAAAATCTTTGTCTTGATATATGCCATTTTCGTGTTTCATTTCGGTGAATCCCAGCAAACCATAACCAGGCTCCGTTTCCGCATGAAAGTAAAGGAGGCATTTTAGACTGTCGTATGGTTCCTGGGAAGAAGAGAATATGGTGCGAAGTTCCGAGTACTTGCAGGCTTCACTGGTTGTGTTTGTATGGTCTCCGTTCAGGTAGAATTTGTCGTCTGTCATATACACGATGCCGTTGCCGGTAGATTCCAATACAGTATACAACGGTTTTTTGTTGTATGCATTACAGTGTGATATGGATAATAGCACAAGTAATAAGGAAAGTAGACTTCCTTTATTTGTTTTCATGTCAATCCCTCCTTTATTTTTCGTTAATATTCAATGTCTCTTTTAGAATTGCTACTTCCTGCTGTAGTTCCTTTATGGATTCAATGAGTATGGGTATTAATTCTATGTAGTTGACAGCTTTAACTCCGTCAGGTCTTGTTACTACCAACTCCGGTAAGACAGTTTCCAACTCTTGGGCAATTACACCAAAATGTTTGTTGTCTACATCTTCACCCAAAACCGTATCGGTATTATTACTTCGCAACTCGCCGTTGATTTCATTCTGACTTTTGTAGTTGTATTGATATGAATTAACTCTTGTGATTTTCTCAAGAGCTCCAGACGATGAAAATGCTTCTTGTAAAGGAATGATATTTTTCTTGTAACGTCTGTCGGAAACTTGTGCTAATACACCGTTTATGTATGCAGAGCCTTCTACATTGACTTTCCCTTTGAAATAACCGGCATATTTGCCTGTTAGCACGGGCAGTTCAAAATTGTCCAATCCGAGAACTCCCGCACCGTAAGTGGCATCTTTCAATGTTCCAATAATGCCGAAATTGTAACTTCCCCAACCTTTGCCGGCAACACCGGCAACGCCAATGGAAGCCCCTCCGTTTGGTCCTGTACATTCTCCCAATATAGCCAAATTCCCGGAAGCAGAGGAGTTGAAATGATTGAGGACAGACTGTAGCCCGATGTTGTTTAGACTTAGAGTGTTGTTCTTTCCTATGGTCACGTTCTTCCCAATTGCAGTAACTTCATTCGCAATGGTTACGCAGCCAAGGCTGTCGACTGTCAATTGTGCATGGGAATTGACAGATAGTAAAAAAGAGATGATAATAACCGAATGTCGTTTCATGTGTTCGTATTGTATTGTTTGGTAATATTAACGGTCTAATAGATTTTGCTGAAACTCAGGCACATCTTCTCCTGCGCTGTAAAGTTAGTTCGTTTTGCAGAGTAGTCAAAATGAAAATGAAAAACAAACGAAGAGAATAACCTTTTTTAACAAGTAGTAGCATTCGATGATGACGGACTGCTTGGCAATTTTGTTATAGGGAAATCTCTATTGGAAACACTTTTCTGGCGTATTGTTACACTTTTCTTTCATTTTCCGTTGGATTGTATGCAAAAGTAGATATTATTTTATAATTTTGCAGAATATTTGTGGCTAACGTATGCAAATGAACAGTGACAATTCCAGTTTCGCCTCTAAAGCCGGGGCAATATTTGCCGTTGCCGGTTCGGCAGTGGGGCTTGGCAATGTCTGGAGGTTTCCCACTGAGGTGGGAGCCAACGGCGGTGCGGCGTTCATTATCATATATGTGTTGTTCATGTTGTTCTTTGGCGTCCCGGTGATGATATCCGAAATCGCCATAGGAAGGCATGGACAGAAAAATGTGTCGCACTCTTTCTATACCATGAGCGGCGGCAAGCGCATTTGGTCATATATGGGTCTGCTGCCTGTGTTGGCAGGAGTGCTCGTGCTGAGTTATTATTCAGTGGTGGCTGGCTGGACACTCGAATATGTTGTGCAGGCCGGTGTCAACAATCTTGCGGACAAGACCCCGGCGGAGTATGCCGCCGATTTCAACCGCTTTACGGCAGATCCTGTCCGTCCGATAGTGTGGCTTGGGCTTATCCTTGCTTTCACTTGTGCCGTTGTGGCTTTGGGAGTGAAGAAAGGAATAGAGAAGGCATCAAAGATAATGATGCCCGTTTTGTTTGTCTGCATCGCCATTCTCGTGGTGAGCTCGTTCAGTTTGCCCGGTGCGGAAAAGGGGCTCAAGTTCTTCTTCTACCCTGATTTCTCCAAGGTGACTGGTGCCACGGCCCTTTCGGCAATGGGGCAGACGTTCTTCTCCCTGTCCGTGGGCATCTGCTGCATGTGTACCTACGGTTGTTATTTCCGTAAGGACGTGAATCTCGTCAACGACTCTCTCACCGTGGCAAGCATCGACACTCTCGTGGCGATGATGTCGGGCTTGATAGTGTTTCCGGCTGTCTACAGTGTGCAGGGACTGTCGCCCGATGCCGGGCCTTCGCTTGTTTTCATCACCCTGCCCAACGTGTTCAGTCAAGTGTTTGCCGGCACTCCGGTGCTGTCATACGCTTTTTCGCTGTTCTTCTACGTCCTTCTCGTTTTGGCTGCCCTTACTTCCACCATCTCGATGCTGGAGATGTCGGTGGCCATATTCATACGGAAGTTCGGGATGAGCCGCCCGCTTGCCTGTGTCGTAGTGACGCTGCTGTGTCTTGTGTTCGGTTCTGCCTGTTCGTTGTCGTTCGGCGCTTGGCGTGACGTTACGGTGTTTGGCATGACCATATTCGAACTTTTCGACTATCTCGTTGCCAAGTTCCTCATGCCGATAGGTGCGATGCTGATATGCATATTCGCCGGTTGGGTGGTTGACAAGAAAGTGTTGAAGGATGAGATTACCAACGGCGGAACAATCCGCCAGCCCCTTTTCAATGTCTACAGACTGTTGGTGCGCTATGTCGCGCCAGTGTGCATATTTCTCATATTCATAAATGAATTAGGATTACTGTAATGGAACAGAACAGAGGAAACTTCGGAAGCCGTCTGGCAGGAGTGCTTGTTGCCGCCGGGTCGGCTGTGGGCTTGGGTAATGTGTGGCGTTTCCCATACGAGTTGGGACGCGATGGCGGAGCCGCTTTTCTGCTTGTCTATATACTCTGCATACTGCTTTTCGGTCTGCCGCTTATGATAAGTGAGTTTGCCGTAGGTCGCCATGCGCAGAGCAACACCGCCCGTGCTTTCGGCATGATGGGCGGTTCACGGCACTGGAAATGGGTCGGTTTCCTCGGCGTGTTGTCGGGCACTCTCATACTTTGCTACTATGGAGTGGCGGCAGGTTGGACGCTCGAGTATCTCCTGAAGGCGGGAGTCAACGGTTTCGCCGGGCGCACTCCCGAGCAGTTTACCGCCGATTTCAACACTTTCGTGTCCGATCCCGTGCGCCCTGTGGCTTGCATGGTGGTGTTCATGTTGGTTAACCTGGGCGTCATTCTCGCCGGAGTCAAGGGCGGAATAGAGCGCGGTTCCAAGGTCATGATGCCGCTTCTGTTCATCTGCATACTGGTGTTGTCCGTGGCGAGTGTCCTGCTTCCGGGCTCGGAAAAAGGACTTGAGTTCATGTTCAAGCCCGACTTCTCCAAGGTGACATCCTCCACGCTGCTTGCCGCAATGGGGCAGTCGTTTTTCTCGTTGTCATTGAGTATGGGTTGTCTTGCCACCTACGCATCCTATTTCAGGAAAGAAGACAAACTTGTCAACAGTGCCACCAACGTGGCGGTAATCGACACGATGGTAGCCGTGCTGTCGGGTATCATCATCTTCCCGGCGGCGTTTTCCGTCGGCATAGAACCGGGTGCGGGACCGTCGCTCGTTTTCATCACCCTGCCCAACGTGTTCAGTCAGGTATTCAGCGGACAGCCTCTGATAGGCTATGTCTTCTCTCTGCTGTTCTATGTGCTGCTCGTGTTGGCTGCCCTTACGTCCGCTATGGGTTTGCTGGAGGTGCCGACGATATATCTGAAAGAGGAGTTCCACATCCGCCGCAGGTGGTCTGCCATAGGCTGCACCGTCTTTTGCATAGTCGTGGGGGTGGCTTGTAGCCTTTCGATGGGAGTGTGGTCCGACTGCAAGGTGGGCGGACTCAACCTCTTCGACCTGTTTGATTTCGTCACCGCAAAGGTGATGTTGCCGATAGGAGGTTTCCTCACGGCACTCTATGTGGGGTGGTTCTGTGACGAGAAGATGCTCCGCGACGAGATTACCAACGGCGGTACCGTGGCGGTGAAGTTCTACCGTGTCTACCGCATACTTGTCCGCTACATCGCCCCGATAGCCATTCTGTTCATCTTCCTCGACCAGTTCGGTTTGTTGAAATAAGTCATGAAATCCGACCTCAGGGTAGTTGCGGCGTGCCTTGCAGTGGTGGTCTGCCTCGTGGTGCTGTTTTTTCTGGTTGACAGAAAGGATGTTGCCGTTGCGGAAGCACCGTCTGTGGACACCGCTGATACGGCGGATGTGCGCAGCGGCAGATATTATTCAGACTTTCAAAAGCCTGCTCCGCGCCTCGTCAACTTCGACCCCAACACTGCCGACAGCACCGTTCTGCTCGGCTTGGGACTGCCCGCCTGGACAGTGAGGGCAATATACAAGTACCGTGCGAAGGGCGGAACGTTCCAGTCGCCCGAGGACTTTGCGCGCATGAACGGTATCACATCGGGACTTTACAAGGCTCTGCGCCCATATATAATAATAGGTGAAGATTTCCGCCCTGCCGCCGAACTGGTCGGTCCGAGGACTTTTGACCGGGTGGAAAACAGACGTGACACGGTTGCCTATCCCGAGAAACTGACCGCCGGGGAGCGGCTTTCCGTCAATGATGCCGATACCAATGCATTGAAGAAAGTGCCCGGCATCGGTTCCTATTACGCCGCCAAGGTGGTGGAACTGCGTGCCAGATACGGCGGTTTTACCGACCTTTCGCAACTCCTTGACCTGCGAGGCTTTCCCGAGGAAGCGTTGCAATACCTCACCATTCCCGACGGCGGAGTGAAGCGGATAAACGTCAATAAGGCGACGTTCCGGCAACTTGCGTCCCACCCCTACATCGGTTACAAGCGTGCGAAGGGCATCACCAGTTACCGCAAACTGAAGGGCAGGATAGAGAATCTCAGCCAGTTGAGGCTAATAGAAGGATTCAGCGAAGATCAAGTGAGCAGGCTTGAACCATATATAGAATATTAGCCTGCGGGCGAATGTGTTTGCAAAATTGTGGCGTTTGTCGTCACATAAGCCGCAAAAACGTTATTTTCAAAAAACGGTATGGCAGAATTTGCTCGTTTCGTGCTTTTGTTGTAACTTTGCAAACGCTTTCGGGGTGTAGCGCAGTTGGTAGCGCACTACGTTCGGGACGTAGGGGTCGGGCGTTCGAGTCGCCTCACCCCGACTGATAAGCAAAAAGAGGGTGTGCCGCAAGTAACTTGCTTGGCACACCCTCTTTCCATTGTTTCGCCTCTTGGAGGTTACTTTCCTTTCATCAGCAATTCCTGCGTATCCTTTGCTATTACCAGTTCTTCGTCGGTGGGAACAACACAGACTGTGACCTTGGAGTCGGGTGCTGAGATGATGGCTTCCTTGCCTTTCACGTTGTTGGCCTCTGCGTCCATCTTCACTCCGAGGAACTCCAGACCTTCGCAAGTGTCCATTCTCAGTCCTGTCTGGTTCTCTCCCACACCGGCAGTCCACACTATTATGTCTACGCCACCCATGGCAGCGGCGTACGCACCGATGTATTTCTTGATGCGGTAAGCGTACATGTCAAGAGCCAGACGGGCACGTTCGTGACCCTCAGCGGCTGCTTTCTCCACGTCGCGCATGTCCGAACCGATGCCCGAGATGCCCAGAACGCCGCTCTCTTTGTTGAGGAAATCCGCCATCTCCTGCGGCTTTTTGCCCAGTTTGTCCATGAGATAGGTGACGGCAGAGGGGTCGATGTCGCCCGAGCGGCTGCCCATCATCACGCCTGCAAGCGGTGTCAGTCCCATGGAAGTATCCACGCATTTGCCGTACTGCACTGCGCTCACCGACGCTCCGTTGCCTATGTGGCAGGTGATGATGCGCTGCTTGGTGATGTCCACACCGAGCATCTCGCACACGCGCTGCGACACATAGCGGTGGGAAGTGCCGTGGAATCCGTAGCGGCGGACGTGGTATTTCTCGTACAGACCGTAGGGAATGGCATAGAGATAAGCCTTCGCCGGCATGGTGGAATGGAACGCATTGTCAAACACGCACACCTGTGGCGTGCCGGGCATGTTCTTGTCCACAGCCTTCAGACCCTTCAGGTGACCGGCGTTGTGCACCGGAGCGAGGTCGCAGAGTTCCTCTATTCCGTCCTCCACGCTCTGATCCACAATGACACTTTCACAGTATTTGTCACCGCCTTGCACCACTCTGTGCCCCACGGCGTCAATCTCGTCAAGCGACTTGATGGCGCCAAGTTCGGGGTCGGTGAGCAGGCTCAGCACGAAGTTTACGCCCTCGTTGTGCTCCGGCATGTCGTGCATTATCTTCTTTTTCTCGCCGTTAGGCAGAGTCACTTTTACGAAACTCTCGTCCAGACCGATTCGTTCTGCGCCGCCGGCAGCCATTACGGAGTGGTCGTCCATGTTGTAGAGTTTGTACTTTATCGAACTGCTGCCGCAGTTTAATACCAGTATCTTCATATCGTTTCCTGTTTTTTCGTTTGTCGTAAGAATCCTTTTTGTCATTATTCTCCCTTGGCATCCATTGCCTGGCAGGCTGTTATCGCCACCATGTAGTAGATGTCGTCCACGGAGCAACCGCGTGACAGGTCATTGACGGGACGCGCTATGCCCTGGAGAATCGGGCCTATCGCCGTTGCGCCGCCTAACCTCTGCACGAGTTTGTAGCCGATGTTGCCCACCTCGAGATTGGGCACAACCAGCACGTTTGCCTTGCCTGCCACGTCGCTGCCCGGTGCTTTCTTTGCCGCCGTGGCAGGGTCGAGGGCTGCGTCAGCCTGCAGTTCGCCGTCCACTTTCAGGTCAGGGTAACGCTCCTTGGCAATCTTCGTCGCCTCCACCACCTTGTCGATGATGTAGACGCTCTTGCCTGTAGCCTTGTCGATGGCGTCCTTTGCCGAGCCCTTTGTGGAGAAACTGAGCATCGCAACGTGCGGATCCTTGAAGCCTGCCACGCTCTTTGCCGTCTGGCAAGTGGTGTAGGCAATCTGCGCCAACTGGTCTGCCGTAGGGTTGGGGGTAACTGCCACGTCGCCCATAACCACGATGCCGTTCTCTCCGTACTGCTGTTCGTGTGTGAGCACGAGCATCGCTCCGCTCACGCAAGTCACGCCCGGGGCGCACTTGATAATCTGGAGTGCAGGGCGCAGGGTGTCGCCAGTGGTGGAGAGAGCACCCGATATCTGTCCGTCAGCACCCTCTGTCTTGATGATCATGCAACCCAGATAGAGAGGGTTCTTCACGAGTTCGCGCGCCTGTTCCACCGTCATGCCCTTGCTTTTGCGCAGTTCGGCGAGCAACACGGCGTACTCTTCGCTCTTCGGATTGTCCAGAGGATCGACGATAGTAGCCTCGTCAATGTGTGCAAGACCCCATTTTGCCGCCAGTTCCGCTATCTCCTCCGGGTTTCCGATGAGGATGAGATCGGCCAGTTTGTCGGCAAGAACCTTGTCGGCGGCACGGAGTGTACGCTCCTCAGTAGCCTCGGGGAGCACGATGCGTTGCCTGTTTCCCTGGGCACGCATACAAATCTGTTTCAGTAAATCCATTGTTATTTTAGTTCTCTGTCAAAATGCTTTCCAGTTCTTCGGCGGACAGTCTCACGCGGAATTTTCCGTCCTTTGCCGCCGTGATGCGGCCGGTTTCCTCAGACACGACAATGGCAAGTGCGTCGCTGCTCTGCGATATTCCCATTGCCGCACGGTGTCTCAGACCGAACTCGCGCGGTATGTCCATGTCGTGGGCGACAGGCAATATGCACCCCGCAGCCTTCATCCGCTTTTTCGAGATGACGAGTGCCCCGTCGTGCAGGGGCGAGTTCTTGAAAAAGATGTTTTCTATCAGGCGCTGGTCAATGCGTGCGTCGATGATGTCGCCGGTGGCAACCACGTCGTCGATACTTATGCTTTTCTCCACCACGATGAGTGCTCCCGTCTTCTGTCTCGCCATGTTTATGCACGCCATGACGATAGGCATTATCGACTCCTTGCTCATCGCTTCCTGCTTCTCTCCGATGCCCAGCATGCGCGAGAGCCGCCTTACGCGGTGGTGGGAGCCGAGGCTGTAGAGGAACTTGCGCACGTCTTCCTGGAACAAGACGATGAGTCCTATCACGCCGACGTTTATCAACTGGCTCATGATACTGCCCAACAGGCGCATCTCGAGCATCTGGCTGACAACGAGCCATATCAGTACGAAAAGCACTATGCCGGTGAAGACATAGAGTGAGCGCGACGCTTTCATCACCCTGTAGGCGTAATAGAGCATCAGTGCGACGAGCACTATGTCGACAGCGTCCTTTATTCCGAAGTGCAGGAACATTCCTTTATTATCTTGATTGTTTCCTTTGCCTGTTTCACGTCGTGCACCCTCAGGATGTCGGCACCCTGCTGCAGTGCGACGGCATTCACCACCGTGGTGCCGTTGAGAGCCTCTTCGGGGGTGCATCCGAGCAGTTGCCACACCATGCGTTTGCGGCTTACGCCGGCGAGAAGCGGATAGTGCGAACGGCGCAACGACCGCTGGCGGCGCAGCACACCGTAGTTTTGTGCCACGTCCTTGCCGAAGCCGTAGCCCGGGTCGAGTATTATGTCATCGCAGCCCAAGCGGTTGAGCGCGGCGATATTCCTGTCGAACATTGCTCCGACGGTCTCTGCCGTGGGGTCGGAGGACATGAGCAGATAGGTCACCTGAAGCCTTGCGGCGAGGCGGAATATCTCTTCCGTGCCGCCCGACACGTCGTTGATGATGTCGGCACCGAACTCTTCTACGCTCATCTGCGCCACTTCCGGGCGGAAAGTGTCTATCGACAGTATGGCGTCGGGATGGTTGCGGCGCACCGTGACGAGCGCATTCCTCATGCGCCTCATCTCCTCTTCCGCCGTGACAGGTTCCGAACCGGGACGTGTGGAGCACGCTCCGATGTCGATGATTGTGCCCCCCTCGGCCACGATTTCGTCGGCACGCTGCGCTATTTCAGCCTCTGTCTGCTTCCTGCTGTCTGCAAAGAAAGAGTCGGGAGTGGCGTTGAGTATGCCCATGACCTCGGGTTCGGAAAAACAGTGACGTTTTCCGCGGACAGTGATATACGGTATTTCTGTTGTCGACATCATGTGCAAAATTACTTATAATATCTGAAAGTGCAATCCTCAGTGGGCATTATTGACCTAAATAAATGAAAAAACGTGCGCCTCATGCGGTCTCTCTTGCGGCGCACGTCAAGCGTACGGGTGATGCCATAACGGTGCTTTTGCGGTGTCAGACCACAGTCCTTGCCGCCTGAAAACGATTCTCTCGCAGTGGCACACCGTCCGTGGTACGACCGAACACCGTCCGTGGTACGAGCGAACTTCGACCGTGATACGACCGTACTCCGTCCGTTGTACCGCCGTCAAAGTGCCGATAATGGCTTGGCATTGGTGTATTTTCAGAAGATTGTTTGTGTGGCATGACGGAAATAAGTAACTTTGCGTGACTGTAAAAATGACTTGAAGATGACAACAAAAGCACTGTATGAACTGTATCTGCGTCAAGGACGGTACACCACCGACAGCCGTGACTGTCCGGCCGGTTCGGTGTTCTTTGCCCTGAAAGGGGCGTCGTTTGACGGCAACAAGTTCGCTCTTGCGGCTCTGGAGAAGGGCTGCGGCTATGCCGTGGTGGATGACAGGGAGATGTTTTCTGGCGTAAAGGACGACAGGATAATCCTCGTTGATGACGTGCTGCAGGCGTTGAAGGACGTGGCGCGCGAGCATCGCCGCCGCTTCGACATCCCTGTGGTGGGCATCACCGGCACCAACGGCAAGACCACGACCAAGGAACTCGTGGCGGCAGTGCTGAGCATGAAGTACAGTGTGATGTACACTCAGGGCAACTTCAACAACGATGTGGGCGTGCCCAAGACCCTGTTGCGCCTGACGGAAGGACACGACATGGCGGTTGTGGAAATGGGAGCGAGCCACCCCGGCGACATAAAGACGCTGGTGGAAACCGCCGAACCCACCTGCGGACTGATAACAAATGTGGGGCGTGCGCACCTGCTCGGCTTCGGCAGTTTTGAGGGCGTGAAGCGCACGAAGGGTGAACTCTACGACAATCTCGCCCTCCGCGGCAAACCGGCTTTTCTCAATACGGAGGACCCGGACCTGACGGCAATGGCGGCGGAGCGCGGCGTTGGCACCGTGCCTTACGTCAAGGGACAGGTGGAGAGTTGCGATCCTCTGCTCACGGTGCGTCTCGATGACGGCATGAAGATACCCACAAGGCTCATCGGGACATACAATCTCGCCAATGTGCTTGCCGCCGTTACAGTGGGCAGGCATTTCGGCGTGGAGGACGAAAAGATAAAAGAGGCATTGTGCAACTACCAGCCGAGCAACAACAGATCGCAGTTGGTGGTGACTGAAAATAACCGCCTTGTGGTGGATGCCTACAACGCCAACCCGACGAGCATGGCGGCTGCGCTCGACGATTTTTCCCGTCTGCAGTCGGAAGAACCCAAGATGGCTATAATAGGTGAGATGCGCGAACTGGGCGAGGTGTCGGTTGCCGAGCACCAGAAGATAGTGGACTTGCTCGCCGCTTCGGGCATTCCCACGGTGTGGCTCGTGGGCAGCGAGTTTGAAAAGACACGGACCCCGTTCCCCGTGTTCACTGACGTGGAGGCGGTGGAGCGTGCCGTTGCCGAGACGCAACCCGTCCACAGGTGCATATTGATAAAGGGAAGCAACGGCGTGGGACTGTACCGTCTGCCGCCGCTTCTCTGATGTCTTGCTATCTCAATTTGTTGACTACGGGCAGTATGAGAGCCTCCATGATCTCGTAGCCTCTGGCGTTCGGGTGGACGCCATCCTCCGACAGGTCGTCGCGCATGGCGGTTCCGTCGGCGTTGACCATGGCAGAGAAATAGTCGACATAGGTTATCTTGTTCTCTTTTGTATAGGCCTTGACGCGAGCGTTGAGGCTTTTTATTTTCTCCATGGCATCCTTGATGTTGGGATTCCAGCCGAATCCCTTGTGCGGAAGGGTGGAAGCGAGCACCACCTTTATCTTGTGGTAGCGTGCGAGGTCGCACATTGCCTTGATGTTGTTGAACGTGTGCTCTTCGCTGTAAGCCCCGGTGTTCTCGGCGATATCGTTTGTGCCGTAGTTGATGACCACCACTTTCGGCTTGAGGTTTACCACGTCCTGACGGAAGCGGAGCAGGAACTGGTAGGTCGTCTGACCGCTTATGCCGCGCCCGACGAGACCGTTGTTGTTGAAGAAGTCGCTTCTCATCCACGCCCAGTTGAACGTGATGGAATTGCCCATGAACACCACGCGCTTTTCGCCTTTCTTGGGCTCGCCCAGTTGCTGGTTCTGTTCGGCGTAGGCATCAATCATCGCAAACTCGTGGCTTTGTGCGTCTGCGGTCTGCGAGTGGAGGCTCATCAGGGCGAGCAACAGTAATATGACAGTCTTTTTCATAGAGTTTTTATTTTCTGAGTTTGTTGATAACGGGCAGTATCATCGCCTCCATTATCTTGTAGCCTTTGTCGTTTGGGTGTACGCCGTCGTCCGCAAGGTCTTCCTGCATGCGTGTGCCGTCGGCGGAAACCATGGCGGAGAAGTAGTCGACATAGGTTATCCTGTTTGCCTCGGCATAGGCTTTGATGCGTGCGTTGAGCCTGCGCACCTTGCCCATGGGGTCTTCTATGCCCGGATGCCAGTTGAATGCGTGTGCCGGAAGCACCGATGCGAGCACCACGGTAATCTTGTTCTGCCGCGCCATTTCCACCATCGAACAGATGTTCTCGAACGTGTGTTCCTCGTTGTAGGGACCTGTGTTTTCGGCGATGTCGTTGATTGCGCCGTTGATGACCACCACTTTCGGCTTGAGGTTGATTACGTCGTCATAGAAGCGGAGCAGGAACTGGTAGGTCGTCTGGCCTCCGATGCCGCGCCCGATGATGTTGTTCTCCTTGAACCAGTCGCCGTGTTTGTAGGGCCAGTACTCTGTGATGGAGTTGCCGAAGAGGATGACGCGTTTCTCGCCTTTTGCCGGAAGACCGATTTCTTTGTTGTTTCCCTCGAAGCGGTACCACCATGCGAAGTCGTGCTTCTGGGCGCTTGCGGTCTGCACGTTGAGTGCCACGGCCGCAATGAAGAGCAGATTCTTTAGTTTGTTCATTGTTGTTTCGTGATTCGGGTTGTCGGCACTCGCTTCGTGCAAATGCCGGAATCGGTGGCAAAATTAGGAAAAATAGTTCTTGGAAAATGTCAATCCCGCTCCTTATTATGTAAGAAAAGGCGCAATATGACGGGAGAACAGACCGCTGTCATTCTGGTTTCCGGTTGCGGTCTGCATGTCGGAATAGTGCTTGGAATTAAGGTTTGCTCTCGCCCTCGATGTAGTTTTCCATGAACAGGTGCTCCCCGTCCCACACGGCATATGTGAACTGAGTTATCCAGTCTCCGAGGATCATCATGCGCGATTTGGCGGTAAGCATGAGGTCAAGTTCTATATGGCGGTGACCGTAAAGGTAGAAATCTATGTCGGAGTGGGTCTTCATGTACTCCTTTGTGAACAGCACGAGGTGTTCCTTGTCCTCACCCATGTAGGGCGGTTCCTGTCCGTCCTTGCGCTTCAGGCGGCTGTGCTTGGCCCATGTGAGGCCTATCTTCATGGCGAAATTGGGATGGAGAAGGTTGGAGAACATCCACTGGCACGCCTTGTTGTGGAAGATGCTGCGTATGAGTTTGAACGATTTGTCTGGGTCGCCCATGCCGTCGCCGTGGGCGAGGAAAAACAGTTTGCCGTAGAGTTCGGTCGTCAGCGGCTCGTAATGTATGACCGCTCCGCACTCGCGTTCAAGGTAGTTGAACGCCCAGATGTCGTGGTTGCCGGTGAAGAAGTGTACCTCTACGCCAGCGTCAGTGAGTTCCGAGATCTTTCCGAGAAACCGTGTGAAGCCCTTGGGGACGACATTCTTCCACTCGTACCAGAAGTCGAACATGTCGCCGAGCATGTATACTGCGGCGGCTTTGCCCTTGATAGTGTCGAGAAAACGCACGAGCCTGCGCTCCTGCATACGCCGATGGTCAATGGCGAGAGAGCCGAGGTGAACATCGGAAATGAAGTATATCGGTTTCACTTTGCTGTGTATTGGTTTCTAATCAAATCCCAGTTCCAGTCTCGCCTCGTCCGACATCATTGACTGATCCCACTCGGGTTCGAACACGAGGTTGACGTTTGCCGTCGTCACGCCGCTGACATTGTCGAGTTTCTGGCGTACGTCCTCCATGATGAAGTCTGCTGCCGGACAGCCGGGAGCGGTCAGTGTCATGTCCACGTCGAGTGTTCCGTCGTCGTGGAGGTCGATGTTGTAGATCAGTCCGAGACTGTAGATGTCTACCGGAATCTCAGGGTCGTAGACGGTTTTCAGCACATCGACGATTCTGGATTCTATGTTGTTCTTTTCTTCTATGGTCATAATCTTCCGTTGTCACGGTAACTGTAGTAGTCACCGTCGGTCACTATCACATGGTCGAGGAAGTGTATCCTCATTGTCTCACACGCCGTCTTGACCCTCTGGGTGATGTCATCGTCATTGCGGCTCGGCGTGGTGTTGCCGCTCGGATGGTTGTGGCAGAGCGCCAATACCGTGGCGTTGCACAGCACAGCCTCGCGTATTATCAGCCTGACATCTACCGCCGTCTCGGTCAGTCCGCCCTGTGACAGGCGGCAGTCGCGGATGAGTTTGAAGTTGCGGTTCATCATCAGACACCACGCTTCCTCCACTTCCTTGTCCTGAAGTCGGCTGTGCATATAGTTGTATACCGCCTCTGCGGAACTCAGGTTCTCCCTGTCGGCTGCCTTTTCCAACTGCCTGCGCTTGCCGAACTCACATGCTGCGAGTATCGTGATGGCCTTCGCCTCGCCGATGCCGTCATGCTTCATAAGGTCGCGCACGGTCATCTTGCCGAGCGTGTTGAGGTTTCCTCCGCAACCGTCGAGCACCTCCTGCATGAGTTCCACGGCACTTTTCTTCGGCGTGCCGGATCCGATGAGTATCGCCAGCAGTTCCGCTTTCGACAGGGTTTCTGCCCCTCTGTCACGCAGTTTCTCCCTCGGCCTGTCCTCTTCTGCCCATTTGTTTATCGCAAGACTTCCCATATCGGCAGGTTATTTGTAGAAAGTCCTGTTGAAAGCCGAGAACTCGTCTTTGCCACATACGCACCTCTTCCACCATGCATTGATGAATCCCATGCCGTAGCCGGTGAGTTGTACGAAAGCGGCAGTAATGCTCAGCATTCCCACTTTCAGACTTCTGTTGAGCAGGGACGAGTCTATGAGTATGACAATGGAGTAGAGTACAAGGGGCGAAAGAGCCACCGCCGTCAGGAAAATTCCGGAAATGGTCATGGCGACAGGACCTGTCATGCAGTCGTATGCCGATGCTCTCGTCGTAAGCCAGACGCCGGTCAGCACGGCTATTATGCCCAACAGAGCGGCCAATAGGCAACAAATCGTGCCCACGGTGAACGCCGCCGGCAGCAGATGGACGGCTTTCAGAGAGTCGGGATACTTCTTGTAGAGGTTTATGCGCGCTATTCCCGAGTTGTAGACTTGGCGGTAGAATTTTTTGAAATCGGTGCGCCGCTTGTGCCACACCCACGCTTCGGGGAACAGACGGCACTTGTAGCCGCCCTTGAAAATCCTTATCGAAAAGTCTATGTCCTCGCCAAAGCGCATATCGGAAAAGCCTCCCAACTGCCGGTAAACACTTCTCCTGATGCCCATGTTGAATGAGCGTGGGTAGAATTTGTCGAGTTTCTTCTTGCCTCCGCGTATTCCTCCCGTTGTGAAAAAGGAGGTCATGGAGTAGGAGATGGCCCTTTGCACCGGCGTGAACGATGCGTGCGCCCTGTCAGGTCCGCCGAATGCGTCGGCAGGAGCATTGTGCAGTTCGTCGGCAACGGCTTTCATGTAGCCCTCGGGCAGCACTACGTCGCTGTCGAGTATCAACAAAAAATCTCCGGAAGCCCTTTCAGCGCCGCAGTTGCGGCTCTGTCCGGGTCCGGAGTTTTCTTTTTCTATATAAGTAATATGTAGTCTGTTGTCGTACTTGGAGCATATTCCTTTGCAGGGAATGTTGCTCCCGTCCTCCACGATAATCACCTCGAAGTCCTTGAAAGTCTGCCTTGTCAGACTCTCCAGCAACTCGTCCACCTCGCCGGGACGGTTGAATACGGGAACGACAACGGAAAAAAGCATTACGCCTTTACTCTTCCCACATAGCTTCCGTCACGGGTGTCGACGGTGATGGTGTCGCCTTCATTGATGAAGAGGGGCACTCTTATCTCCGCTCCAGTCTCCAGTGTGGCGGGCTTGAGGGTATTAGTGGCGGTGTCGCCCTTTATGCCTGGCTCGCTGTGAGCCACCTTCAGGTTGGTCTTGATAGGCATTTCCGCATAGAGCACGGTGCCGTCAGTGGTGTCGCTTACGACTGTCACGGTGTCGCTTTCCTTCATGTACTCCACGCCGGAGATGAGGTCTTTGGCGATAGGTGCCTGCTCGTAGGTCTCGAGATTCATGAATATGTAGTCCTCACCCTCCTGATACAGGTACTGGTAGTCGCGGTGCTCGATGACAACATCCTCGAGTTTGAAACCTACATTCCAAGTACGCTCGATGACACGACCGTCGACTACGTTCTTGAATTTACAGCGCATGACGGTGTTGCCCTTGCCTGGCTTGATGTGCTGGAAGTCGATGCATACCCAGATATATCCGTCCATGCGGATGCAGGTGCCCTTTTTGATGTCTTGTGAACCAATCATTTTCTTTTGCTTATATGTTTTGTTGTTATTTGAAATCTGATTTTCCGGCAATGCGGAAGAACCCTCTCACAAACCGGTTTCGGCTCGGCCGCATTTCGGATGCAAAGTTACTAATAATCTTCGTTAAAGGTATTGAAAAACAAGAAAAAGTGAGCAAAAAGGGGATAATTCTTGGTTGTTTCAAAAGAAAAGCGTAATTTTGCAGTCCAAATAGGAATGGTTTTTGTATGACCATTTCCTTTTTTCTGTGTGTAACAACATAAAATAATATAGTAGAAAGATGAAAAGAACATTCCAGCCGCACAATCGCCGCCGCGTAAACAAGCATGGTTTCCGCGAGAGAATGGCCACAAAGAATGGTCGCAGAGTACTTGCGAACCGCCGTGCACGTGGTCGTAAGAAACTGACAGTTTCGGACGAGAACCACGGTAAGTAACCAATTACTTTTACCGGAGTTCTCTTGGCAATAAAAGCAGCGTCGGCCCGACAGGGTCTGAGAGCTGCTTTTTGCGTAACAGAAAGGCGGTAATGTTCATGGTCACAGTCTGATGGGCTTTTCGAAAATCACGGACAAGTTTCGCAGTTGGTTCCTTTGGGGCAACATCATTGCCATGATAGCGGTGGTGATTGTCCTGTTGGCGGCTGCGTGGATAGGTCTTGATGTATACACGAGACACGGAGAGGCCATAACGGTTCCTGAGGTCAGGCACAAGTCAATGACGGAAGTCAGACGCCTGCTTGAGGAGAAAGGGCTTGTCGTGGCAGTCACTGATACAGGCTATGTGAAGACCCTTCCTGCCGACTATGTGCTTGAGCAGAACCCCGAAAGCGGTGAACTGGTGAAGCGCGGGCACACCGTCTCCCTCACCGTGAATGCCTCGAGGACACCGACAATCACCCTTCCCGACATCGTGCAGAACAGTTCTCTGCGTGAGGCAACCGCCAAACTAAAGGCAATGGGCTTCCGTGTGGGGATGCCGCATTATGTGGAAGGAGAGAAAGACTGGATTTACGGGGCTACCGTAAACGGACGTGCTGTCAGTGGCGGCGACCGCATACCAGTCGATGCTACGGTCGTGCTGCAGGTGGGAAACGGCCTGACGGAAGCCGAAGACAGTGCATACTACATTAATCACAGTGCCGATGACGGCGACGGGTTCTCCGATGTCAGCAGTGACATGGATGACTTTGTGGAGATTCCATAATGGAAAACGAACCTACCAACCTCTTGGAAGAACTTGCCGATGATGAGCAAGGGCAGCTCTATGAGCACTTCCGCCTTGTGGCAGACCCACATCAGGAGCCTGTCAGAGTGGACAAGTTCATGACCGAAAAGTTGCAGCATTCTTCGCGGAACCGCATACAGAAGGCTGCCGATGCGGGTTTTGTACATGTCAACGACCGCCCAGTAAAAAGCAATTACAAGGTCAGGGCCGGCGACATCGTCACGCTTATGCTTGACCGTCCGCGTCATGACACTTCGATATTACCCGAAAACATTCCCCTGAATATCGTTTATGAGGACGACGAACTGCTGGTTGTCAACAAACCTGCAGGACTTGTCGTGCATCCCGGTGTGGGCAATTTCACCGGCACGATGGTGAATGCTCTCGCCTATTACCTGCGTGATCTGCCGTCCTACGACCCCAATGACCCCGAGGTCGGGCTTGTCCACAGAATAGACAAGGATACCTCCGGTCTGCTGGTGGTGGCGAAGACGCCGGGCGCAAAGACTTCTCTCGGTGCGCAGTTCTTCAACAAGACGACCCACCGTTCCTATGAGGCTCTCGTGTGGGGACACTTCGTCGAGGACGAGGGACGCATCGAAGGGAACATCACGCGCGACCCGAAAGACAGGCTCAGGATGACCGTCACCTCGCCCGATTCCGGTATCGGCAAGGAGGCTGTGACCCATTACAGGGTGCTGGAACGCTTCGGTTATGTCACGCTTGTGGAGTGCATACTCGAGACAGGGCGCACTCATCAGATACGTGCGCACATGAAACATATCGGTCATCCTCTGTTCGCCGATGAGCGTTACGGCGGTATGGAGATACTCCGGGGCGAGCGCAGCAGCACTTACAAGGCGTTCATACAGAACTGTTTCGCCATTTGTCCGCGGCAGGCTCTGCACGCACGCACCCTCGGGTTTGTGCACCCGAGGACCGGGAAGCAGATGGACTTCTCATCTGAACTGCCCGATGACCTCAGCAACTTGATTGAAAAGTGGCGTGCCTATGTGAAAGGCACGACGAAAGATACATTCTTGATATGAAAAAGAGAATTGCTATCGTCTGCGGAGGAGACTCCTCCGAACATGACGTTTCCATGCGCTCGGGCGCTGGATTGTATTCGTTCTTCGACAAAGAACGCTATGACGTGAAGATCGTGGAGATGCGCGGACTTGACTGGCAGGTGCATCTTGACGGAGACAAGCGCACACCTGTTGACCTCAATGACTTCTCCTACCGGAACGAAGGCAGGAAAGAGGAATTCGACTATATATACATTACCGTGCACGGAGCACCTGGCGAGAACGGCGTGTTGCAGGGTTACTTCGAACTGCTGCACATACCTTATTCCACAAGCGGCGTACTCGTGGAGGCTCTGACATTTGACAAGTTCGCACTCAACAACTATCTCCGTACGTTCGGAGTGAATGTTGCGGATTCCATAATGCTGAGAAAGGGTGACCGGCGTCCCTCTGACGCAGAACTGATAGAGCGCTTCGGTCTGCCGTTTTTCGTAAAACCGGCTGCCGACGGTTCCAGTTTCGGTGTGAGCAAGGTGAAGTCCGCTGCCGATATAGAAAAGGCCTTGCAACTTGCGTTCGGCGAAAGTGACGAGGTGATGGTAGAGGCTTTCCTTGACGGAACGGAGATTTCTCAGGGCGTATACAAGACAAAGAGCAAGTCAATAGTGCTCCCCGCAACAGAGGTTGTCACTGACAATGAGTTCTTCGACTACGACGCTAAGTACAACGGACAGGTTCAGGAAATTACTCCTGCGCGCCTTGCCCCCGAGACTGCGGCGAAAGTGGCTGCAGAGACAAGCCGTATCTATGACATACTCCACGCCAACGGAATCATAAGAGTGGACTATATAATCTCCAAGAACGCCGACGGCAGTGACAAGATCAATATGCTTGAGATCAACACTACGCCGGGCATGACCGCCACGTCGTTCATTCCGCAGCAGGTGCGTGCCGCCGGAATGGACATTAAAGAGGTGCTGTCGGAGATTGTAGAGAACCAGACGGCAGAGTGAGAGGACTGTTTTTCTGAAGAGGAAAATACCGACAACGAGTATGGCAACACTTTCTGACTTTGACGACATCAGGCCTTATTCCGACGAAGAACTGCGTCCTGCCCTCGACGATCTGCTCTCTGACCGCCAGTTCAGGCTCATTCTGAAGGGCTTTCTGCCTTGGCTTCCGCAGCCGTTGCTGCGTTTCGCGCTCAAGACAAGCCTTGTCGGACTGAAGACGACCCTCGGTTTCCAGAAGCGGTTTATGAAACCTGCCGTGGCATGGCTGTTGAAAAAATATTCCGATGGCTGCGTCTTCGAGAACCCGAGGTGCAATTCCTACGGACTCCGTTACACGTTTCTGAGCAATCACCGCGATATTGTACTTGATGCGGCGATACTCGACTACTGTTTGATAAACGACGGTGCGTCCACAGTTTGCGAGATAGGCATCGGTGACAATCTGCTCATCTATCCGTGGATACGCTCTTTGGTGAGGCTCAACAGGGCGTTCACAGTGCGCAGGGCACTCTCTACGCATGAGATGTTGCGCAGTTCGCAGCACATGAGCGAGTATATCCACTTCGCCATAAACGATAAAAGGGAGAACGTGTGGCTTGCCCAGCGCGAGGGCAGAGCCAAGGACTCCGATGACCGCACGCAGGAATCGGTGCTGAAGATGCTGGCTCTCGGTGGTGAAGGTTCGCCTGCGGAGCGACTGAAAGACCTCAATATCGTCCCGCTGACTATCAGTTACGAGTATGACCCATGCGACTATTTGAAGGCTAAGGAGTTTCAGATGAAGCGTGACGACCCATCGTTCAAGAAGTCACGACAGGACGATCTTGAGAACATGAAAGTGGGAATCACCGGTTACAAGGGACGTATCCGTTACAGGTGTTCACCGTGTGTCAACGCTTGGATAGATGAACTTGCGGATCTCAACGGCAACGAGTTCTTCCAGAAACTGGCGCAACGGATTGACAAGAATATACATTCCGCTTATGAACTGTATCCATGCAACTACATCGCCCTTGACGAACTGAACGGCGACAACGCCAATTCCAATCGCTATACCGATGCAGACAAGGCGAAGTTTGACGCTTATCTCGCAGGGCAACTTGCGAAAATAAAGTTGCCGAACAAGGATGAGGCTTTCCTGAAGGACAAGATGCTCAATATGTATGCCAACCCCCTGCGCAACTACATCAAGGCGACAGAATAACAACAAATCCGATGTCAGCATTAAAAACAACAGGTCTCTTGCGGTGGCTTCCACTCTTTCTGGCAGCTGTAGTGTGCAGTTGCACCGCCGACAGTTATGAGTCGGGCGACGGCGAATATTCCTACCTGACCTCGGCTTTCTCTATGCTGAAGACCAACAGTGTGGGGCGTACCGTCTCGTTTGTCACTGATGACAACACGGAATATACGCTTGAAGAGCCCATGAGCATACTCGGTACAGAGGCGGACACCGTATACCGTGTGCTGACATATTATAACGAGAGTGCTACAAAACGTACAACTCTCCGTGGAATAAAGCCTGTCTACGTCCTCTATCCACAGGTTGCAGGCGGCGGTTACAGCATAAAGACCGACCCGGTGGTACTCAACTCCGTGTGGACAAGTGCCAACGGCTCATATCTGAACCTCGGGATGAGTGTAATGGAAGGCGTTGCCGATAGCGGCAAGACCACGTCGCAAGTGTTGGGGATGACCATTTCGCAAGACCGTCAGGCATCCGATGCCCGGTACAAATCCTACACACTGACTTTGGTTCACGACCAGAACGGAGTGCCGGAATACTACAAATCCGCAGTCTATGCAAGTGTTCCGCTCGACGGTTTCAGCCAGTGCGACACTCTGGACATACTCGTAAATACTTATAACGGTGTTCTTCGAAAGACTGTTGTCGTGCCTTAAGACCGCAGTAAGCCCCACCAGAAGAAGTTGTTCGTGGCTTCTCCGGCTGATGATACCAGTCTCTCTGTCGGTGGCTTTGCTGAAATACTGGGGCGTTATAGCCTGGATAGCCCAGTATCTCAACCCTTTGTTCCGTTATCTTGGACTGCCCGGGGAATCCGCAGTCATATTCGTGTCGGGCGCAGTGGCAGGAACTTACCCCGGTCTTGCGGCGATGATGTCCATACAACTCACCCTTCGTCAGGCGTCAATCCTCGGCATTATGATATGCCTTTGCCACGCTCTCCCCATGGAGTGTGCGGTGAACAGCAAGACGGGTTCGTCGTTTTGGAAGATGGCGGTCATAAGGATATTCATGGCGTTTGTGTGCGCCTTCGTCCTCAATCTTCTGCTTCCTCCGCTTACAAATGCCTATATATACCTTGGGGCAGCAGAAGAAGGTACTCTCATTGATGTGTTTGTGACTTGGGGTATATCGCAATTCAAGATGACGCTTCTTGTCTACGCTATTGTTTACACACTGATGGTGGTGCAGCGGTTGATAGAAAGTTACAATTTGCTTGCCCCATTGTCACGGTTGATAGCGCCCCTTATGTCCGTTTTTGGCTTGCCGCGCAATGCCGCATACATGTGGCTTGTGGGCAATGTTCTTGGCATCAGTTACGGCCTGGCGGTAATGCTTGACCTCGAAGAAAAGGGGATTATCAGCAGGGAAGAGGCCGATGACGTGAATCATCATCTTATAATGAATCACTCGATGCTGGAGGATACAATCCTGTTTTCCGTGACTGGCATCAACGCATTGCTGATAATAGGTACGCGCGTGACTGCCGCTTTTTCCGTGGTATGGGTGCGCCGATTGTGCAAAAGCATCCGCCTCGGCACAATCGTGCACCGTTAAGGACTACAGTGTCTCAAGCATCCGCTTGATGACAACCTGCGCCGATATCTCGCGGTTGGCCGCTTCGGGGATGACAATGGAGTTGTCGCTCTCGATGACATCGTCGGTCACGATAAGTCCGCGCCTTACCGGCAGGCAGTGCATGAACTTCGCATTGTTTGTCCAACCCATGTGCTCGGTGTCGACAGTCCACGACTCTGCGTTCTCCACAGGCAGTATCTTGCCGTAGTCAGCAGGATTTGTCACGCCTGGACAACTCCAGTTCTTCGCATAGATGAAGTCCGCTCCCTCGAAAGCCTTTCTCTGGTCGTACTCTACAACGGAGTCTTTCACGAACTTCGGATCCAGTTCATAGCCTTCTGGCTGGGTTATCACGAAGTCGACGTCAGCGGCGTTCATCCACTGTGCAAACGAGTTTGGCACGGCCTGAGGCAATGCCCTGCAGTGCGGAGCCCATGTGAGCACAACCTTGGGACGCTTCACAGTCTTGTATTCTTCTATTGTTATGAGGTCTGCAAAAGCCTGAAGGGGATGTACCGTAGCGGTCTCCATGGCGAACACAGGCTTGCCGGAGTATTTCACGAACTGGTTGAATACCGTCTCGGCATAGTCGTAGTCTCGGTCTGTAAGTCCGGCAAACGAGCGTATGCCTATGAGGTCGCAGAACGAGCCCATTACCGGGATGGCTTCCAGAAGGTGTTCGCTCTTGTCGCCGTTCATTATCACTCCGCGCTCCGTCTCCAGTTTCCATGCGCCTGCGTTCACGTCAAGCACGATGACGTTCATGCCGAGGTTCATGGCCGCTTTCTGTGTCGAGAGACGCGTGCGCAGCGAGTTGTTGAAGAACACCATAAGCAATGTCTTGTGCTTGCCGAGGGTGTCATACTTGAAACGGTCGTTTTTTATCTCCAGGGCTTCACGCAATGCGTCATTGAGATTGCCCAAATCTTCTACGTTAAGAAATGTCTTCATCTTTATAAATTGTCTTTTTCCCTTATTTCAACACGTCTTATCTTGCCGGAGATGGTCTTCGGCAGTTCTTCGACAAACTCTATCACACGCGGATATTTGTAGGGTGCAGTCTCGTGTTTGACGTGCTCCTGCAATTCCTTTACAAGTTCCGGACCTGCCTGTTCCTTGTACTCTTCCGCCAGGACGATGGTGGCTTTCACCACCATTCCGCGTATTTCGTCAGGCACACCGGTAATGGCGCACTCCACGACAGCGGGGTGGCTCATCAGCGCACTCTCCACTTCGAAAGGCCCGATGCGGTAGCCTGAACTCTTGATGACGTCGTCTGCACGTCCCACAAACCAGAAATAACCGTCCTCGTCACGGTAGGCTATGTCGCCGGTAAAGTATATTCCGTCGTGATGAGCCTGTGCAGTCATCTCGGGATTGCGGTAGTATTCCTTGAAAAGTCCCAAGGGCCTGCCCTCCTTGGTGCGAACTACGAGACGCCCGTTCTCTCCCGGTTTGCACGCCTCTCCATCGTTGTTGATGACATCAATGTCGTATTGCGGATTGCGAACGCCCATAGAACCTGGTCTCGGCGTTACGAACGGATATGTGCCGAGCATAAGTGTCGACTCTGTCTGACCGTAAGCCTCGTAGATCATCAGTCCGGTCTTCTCTTTCCATTCGAGAAAAACGTTCGGGTTCAAAGCCTCGCCTGCGGTGGTGCAATACTCCAGATGGGAGAGGTCATACTGTGAAAGGTCTTCGCGTATGAGGAATCTGTAGACGGTGGGAGGGGCGCAGAAAGACGTCACCTTGAACTCTTCTATGGTGCGCAACATATTTGCGGGATTGAAGCGACCTTCGAAATCGTAGACGAAAACAGTCGCTCCCGCTATCATCTGACCGTAGAGTTTGCCCCACACAGCCTTGCCCCAGCCGGTATCAGCCACGGTGAGATGCAGCGAGTCTTCGTGCAGATTGTGCCAGTATTTCGCCGTAAGGATATGTGCGAGGGGGTATGAATGGTCGTGCATGACCATCTTCGGCTCGCTGCTCGTGCCGCTTGTGAAGTAGAGCAGGAAGTCGTCAGTGACTTTGTTCTGGCCTTTCTGGCTGTGGAACTTCGGTGCAAGTATCGCTCCCTGCCAGAAGTTTTCCCAGTGCTGAGGCACTGTCGGACCTATCGAGATGCAGTGTCTCAGACTCGGACAGTAGGGTCTTGCGCGTATGACATTGCGCAACACAGCGACATCGCCCACGGATATTATCATCCGTATGTTTGCCTCATGGCAGCGGTATATTATGTCCTTGTCGGTGAGAAGGTGTGTCGCCGGCACGACGATAGCCCCGATCTTGTGCAGGGCAACCATGGCAATCCACCATTCGATGCGCCGTTTGAGTATCAGCATCACGCAGTCGCCGCGGCGTATTCCGAGTTGCAGGAAATAACTTGCCGCCTGGTCTGTGTATGTCTTGTACTCCTTGTAGTTCATGTGTTTCACGTCGCCGCGGTCATTGGTCCACACCACCGCCTCCTTGTGGGGGTGCTCTGCGGCGTACACATCAATGACATCGTAGCCGAAGTTGAAGTCTTCCGGCACGGTGACACGGTAGTTTTGCATGAAGTCCTCGTAGGATTCGAAATCCGTTTTGGCGAGGAATCTGTCTATCATTGCCATATTGTTGTTTTCTTGTTTGTCAGTTTTATTTCAGTCCGGCTTTCAGACCTCTTATCACGGCAGAGTTGAATCCGGCGTGATCAAGTTCGTTAAGTCCCTTTATGGTCACTCCGCCCGGGGTTGTGACCCTGTCGATAACGGCCTCGGGATGTAATTTCGTCTCTTCCAGAAGAGTGATTGCTCCCTGCATCGTCTGCATCGCTATCTGCATGGAGTCGTCAGGACGGAAACCCATTTCCACCCCTCCTTCCGTCATTGCGCGCAGATAGCGCATCACATAAGCTATGCCACAGCCCGACATCATCATCCCGGCTTCCATCTGTTTGCGGTTCACAACCTTTGTCTCTCCCACGAGCCGGAAGAGATTGAGAACTGTTTCCAGAGCCTCGCTGTTGCCGTTTTCTTCGATGAAAGTCATGCTCTCGCCGAACTCGGCGGCGATGTTTGGCATGGCATAAACGGAGATTGCCTCGTTGCGGGCATTCGCCGCCACAGACACGATGATTTTTCCTCTGGCATTGTTGCCTATCTCCTCTATTACGTCATCTATGATCCATGGCTTCACGGCAAGTACGATGACATCGGCATCTGCCGCTGCTTCACGGTTGGATAAAGACACAGACAACCCCGGACAAAGGTTTTTCAGCCTGTCCAGAGTTGTCTGCGTGTGTGCCGTAACGGTCAAGGCATTTGCCATACCAGCCCGTATCCAGCCCTTTGTCAGAGCTCCTCCCATGTTGCCTGCTCCGATAACGGTAACTTTCATACCAGTACTTTCTTGAGTCTTTCTATGAAGTCATCGGCTTCCTGCTGTGTTATGCACAGTGGAGGAAGCAGTCTCAACACGTTTGTTCCTGAGCACCCTGTAAAACAGTGCTGCTCTTTCACAAGTTTATTACGCACTTCTTTATAAGGAATGTCGAGTTCTATACCGATCATGAGACCCTCGCCGCGCACCTCGACAACGTGGGGCAGATGAGCCTCTTTCAGGCTGTTGATGAGGTGAGAGCCAATCTTGCCGGCATTCTCAACGAGGCGCTCGTTCTCCATGACATCCAGCACGGCGATGGCACCGGCGCACGCAAGGTGATTGCCACCGAATGTTGTGCCGAGTTGACCGTAGACAGGCTTGAATTTAGGGGATATGATTACGCCACCCATAGGGAAGCCGTTGCAGATGCCTTTCGCCACTGTGATGATGTCACCTTTTACGTCAAGGTGCTGGTGAGCGAAGAACTTGCCGCTCCTGCCGTATCCGCACTGTATCTCGTCGAAGATGAGTACAGTGTTATGCTCGTCACACAGGCGGCGCAGTCCCTGTACAAAAGCCTTGTCGGCCATGCGTATTCCGCCTACGCCCTGTATGCACTCGAGTATCACGGCGCATACGTCACCCTTTGCTATTTCTTTCTCCCATGCGTCAAGATCGTTGAGAGGAAGATATGTGACGTGTCCATTGTTGTTGACAGGGGCTATTATTTTCGGGTTGTTTGTGGCTTCCACGGCAAGTGATGTGCGTCCGTGGAATGACTTTTCGAGTGCCAGTATGCGTGTGCGACCATTGTAGAACGATGCCAGTTTCAGTGCGTTTTCGTTGGCTTCAGCCCCCGAGTTGATGAGGAAAAGTTGGTAGTCGTCATAACCGCACACTTTTCCTAACCGCTGTGCGAGTTCCTGTTGCAGAGGATTCTGTACGGAGTTGCTATAGAAACCGAGTGTGTTGAGTTGGTGTGTCATAGCCTCCACATAGTGGGGATGACAGTGTCCGATGCTCACGACTGCATGACCGCCGTAGAGGTCAAGATATTCCTGTCCCTCGGAATCCCACACCTTGCAGCCCTTGCCCTTGGCTATTGTTATGTCGAAAAGTGGAAATACGTCAAATAGTTTCATTAGAATGCGCTTGCTTTTAATTGCAGTCCGGTCTTTTCGTCAAGTCCGAACATGAGGTTCATATTCTGTACTGCCTGTCCGACAGCACCTTTTAGCAGATTGTCGATGCAACTTATCATGAGGAGCTGATCCTCGTAACGCTCTACATAGACCACCGCCTTGTTGGTGTTTACCACCTGTTTCATGTCGGGCGACTTGGTCGTGAAATGTGTGAAAGCGGCATCTTCATAATACCGGGTGTAGGCTTGCTGCACCTCTTCGAGGCTCTTGTCGCATTTTGCATAGGCGGTCACGAATATTCCACGGGCAAAACAGCCGCGTTGGGGAATGAACAGTATGCGCCCCTCATAGCCCGGATGGAGTTCCTGTACGGTCTGGTTTATCTCCAGAAGGTGCTGGTGTGTGAATGTCTTATAGACCGAAACGTTGTCGTTGCGCCAAGAGAAGTGAGTCGTTGCGCCCGGCTTCTGGCCTGCTCCTGTGCTTCCCGTGATGCCGTTGACATGGATGTCGCCACTGATGAGGTTGCCCTCCAGTGCCGGCAGTAGTGCCAGTTGGATGCACGTTGCGAAGCATCCCGGATTAGCCAAGTGGTGCGCCTGTCTGATCTTCTCCCTGTGCGTCTCTGGCAAACCGTACACATAGTCGTGGTCACCGGCTATGCGGAAGTCCTGTGCAAGGTCGATTATCTTCACCCCATCGGGTATCTTGTGCTCCTTGAGAAATGCCTCGCTCTTGCCGTGACCGAAACAAAAGAACACCACGTCCACCTTGTCGAACGGCATTTCGGAGGTGAACTCCATCTCCGTCTCACCAATCAGACCCTCGTGGACACTGTATATCTTGTTGCCGGCATTGCTCTCCGAATTGGCGAATACAATCTCTGCATCGGGGTGGTTGAGCAGTATGCGGATGAGTTCGCCGCCAGTGTAGCCGGCGGCACCCAGAACCCCAACCTTTATTCCGCGAGGAACCCCCTCCTTTAGTCCTCCCCCAAGGGAGGATGAGAAATGTGACAGCTCATTCATATTTTATACAATTCGTTTCTAATTACTTCCAAAACATCTTCTATTTCTGTCAATACCTCTTCGTTGGAGAATCTAAGTACGGAGAAGCCCAAGCGTTCCAGACGTTCGGTCCTGTGAACGTCCTTCTCCATCTGCTCGTATTCCGAGTGGTAACCGCCGTCTACTTCAACTATAAGTTTTCTGTCTAGGCAGACAAAGTCCACTATATAGTCTGCTATGATGTATTGTCTATTAAACTTGACCCATAACTGTTTGCTCCGCAAGTGTTCCCACATCAACCTCTCAGCCTCCGTCGGATACTGCTTGTTCTTCTTTGCAAACTCCTTCAGCAGCATATACCTGTCAGGCGCCGCATAATTATGTTCAAATCCCATACCCCATCACATCTCAATAGTAAACAGCATTAATAAATAGTATTCTCCTCCCTCCCCTCGGGGAGGGATGTCCGTAGGACAGGGTAGGGGTTATTATTGTCTCTCCTCTGGGTGTGCCAGATAGTAAGCGCGGAGAGGTGTAGATGTTACCTTGATGAATCCCTTGGCATCTTCTGATGTCCATGCCTTCGCAGTCTCTCCATATTCTCCGAGCTTGTTCTTTACGAGGTCGTTAGGAGAGTCTACACCGACGGTCTGGAAACCAAGAGGATGCAGTTCGAGAGTCACTTCTCCTGTCACGTTGCGCTGTGAAGAGGCAAGCATGGCTTCAATATCGGGCATTACCGGCTCAAGATACTGGCTTTCGTGCAGGAACATACCGTACCAGTTGCTCACCTGGTCTTTCCAGTACTGCTGCCATTTCGACAGCACGAATTTTTCGAGGAAGCGGTGTGCGCCGATGATGAGCATGGGTGCTGCCGCCTCGAAGCCCACGCGTCCCTTGATTCCTATTATGGTGTCGCCCACATGGCAGTCACGCCCGATGCCGTAGGCGGAGCCTATCTCCTCCACTTTCTGAATGGCTTTGATCTTGTCGTCAAACTTTTCTCCGTTGACGGAACAGAGTTCGCCTTTTTCGAAACCGAGTTTCAGCGTCTCCGATCCCTCCTTCGTGACGTGCTTCAGATAGGCACTCTCGGGCAGTCCTTGCGTGGAGTCGAGTATCTCACCTCCGCAAATGCTGGTGCCCCAAATGCCCACATTGTAACTGTATTTGAGTTTCGTGAAATCAGCGAAGTATCCGTTGGCGTTAAGGTAGTCCACTTCCTCCTGGCGTGAAAGGTTCTTGTCGCGTGTGAGAGTGATGATTTCCACGCCCGGAGCTTTCACGAGGAAAGTCATGTCGAAGCGTATCTGGTCGTTGCCTGCGCCGGTTGAACCGTGTGCGATGGCGTCAGCTCCGATTTCTTTGGCGTATTCCGCAATGGCAAGAGCCTGGAATATGCGCTCCGAAGAGACGGAAATCGGGTAGCAGTTGTTGCGCAGTACATTGCCGAAGACCATGTATTTCAGTGACTTTTCGTAATATTCGTGTGTCACGTCAAGGGTTACATACTTTACAGCTCCCAACTTGTAAGCGTTCTCTTCGTTCTTCTTGAGCTGCTCTTTGCTGAATCCGCCTGTGTTGGCACAAGCCGCATATACGTCATAACCCATCTCTTTGGTGAGGTACATCACGTTGTAACTTGTGTCGAGCCCTCCGGAAAAGGCTACCACTACTTTCTTCTTTGCCATAATAAATCGTTATCCTATTTGTGTTCCGTCAAGTTCTTTTATTCTGTCAAGCACGTCTTCGGGCAGCACGGCGGGCAGATGCTCCGTGGGATCATACATCATTGCCGTGCAGATGCAGTATTTCCTGCCGGTGCGGTGCAGTACGTCCACATTGACGCATCCCTCGCATCCGCGCCAGAAAGCCTCGTCATCGGTGAGGTCGGCAAATGTTACCGGCTTGTAACCGAGTTGGGTGTTCATCCTCATTACTGCCGCTCCGCTGGTCAGGGAGAATATTTTCGCATGGGGCCAGCGTGTGCGTGCCAGTGTGAAAGTCATGTCTTTTATGCGCTTTGATAGTCCAAGTCCGCGGAAATCGGGGTGTACGATGAGACCCGATGTGGTGACATACTGCTTGTTTCCCCATGTCTCTATATAACTGAACCCGGCGAAAGTCTCGCCGCGGAGGGCTATTACAGCCTTTGCCTCGCGCATCTTTGTGGCGAGGTATTCGTGTGTGCGTTTCGCTATGCCGGTACCTCTCACCTTTGCGGCGTCCTCTATTGTCTTGAGGATGAAGTCGACATATTTCTCGTCTTCCTTGCTTGCTACTTTTACTTCAATGTCATTCATTTCCCGAAAGAGATGTCTCCGTTGTCTGTTTGTCCGTTATGGGGATGATTGTATCAAGGCTCTTGATGAGTCCGTCGGTGTCGCTTCCCTCGCGGATGATTATTAGTATTGTGTCATCACCGGCTATTGTGCCCAGAATTTCGGGTATGTCGCTGTTGTCGATGTTGTAGGCTATGCTGCTGGCATAACCCGGACGGGTCTTTATGACCCCAATGTTCCCTGAGAAATTGAGTGACAAAAAGCCAGATGTGGCGAGCATTTCACTTGCTTTCCTTGGCGTTGACACGCGCCGGTACATGGTGTCGTTGGGCAGCACATACACATACTTGCCGCTCATGCTGGCGGCTTTCGCCACTTTCAACTGCTTCAAGTCGCGGCTGAGTGTTGCCTGTGTCAGGGTGAATCCCTCCTTTTTCAGGGCACGCAGGACTTCCTCCTGAGAACACAGTTCCATACTCGAGATGAGAACCTTCAGGGTTTCAAGCCTGCTTGTCTTAACTTTCATAGATGTTACCTTTCCTTTTATTGGATGCCTATCCTCTTTACCTCGTGTCTTTTCTGACGGTGCAAAATTACTAAAAGAAACGGTATGGAACAAACAAAACTGCATAAAATCAACAAACAAACTGGCTGTTTGAAGATTTTATGCAGAAAATTTAGATATTTATGCATCGATTTGTCAGTTTTTGAAACTGTGTATAGGTGCAGGGATACGTCCCTGCCTGTTGACCAGACGGCTGCATCCGAACTGATTGACCGGCATTATTGGAGCATAACCCAGCAGTCCGCCGAACTCCACAGTGTCGCCAACGCCCATGCCGATAACAGGTATTATCCTCACGGCTGTGGTCTTCTGGTTGACCATTCCTATCGCTGCCTCGTCGGCAATGATGCCGGAGATTGTCGTGGAGGACGTGTCTCCCGGTATGGCAATCATATCAAGACCCACGGAACAGACGCATGTCATCGCCTCGAGTTTCTCTATCGTGAGCGCACCGGCGGTGACCGCATCGATCATCCCTTGATCTTCGCTGACAGGGATGAACGCTCCCGAGAGACCTCCGACATAACTTGATGCCATGACACCGCCTTTCTTCACTTGATCATTGAGCAAAGCCAGAGCAGCTGTCGTGCCGGGTGCTCCAGCCTGGTCTACACCTATGCAGTGTAGGATATCTGCCACTGAGTCGCCGATGGCTGGGGTTGGGGCGAGGGATAGGTCTATGATTCCAAACGGGACATTGAGTCTGCGTGATGCTTCCTGAGCCACAAACTGCCCCACACGGGTGATTTTGAACGCCGTTTTCTTTATTGTCTCGCAGAGAGTTTCAAAGTTTACTGGCTTGCCATCGGCAGAATTGGCATCCATCTGCTCCAGTGCGTGCTTCACGACACCAGGTCCGCTGACACCAACATTGATGATTGCGTCCGCCTCACTCGGTCCGTGGAAAGCTCCTGCCATAAACGGATTGTCGTCGGGAGCGTTGCACAATACCACCAGTTTGGTGCAACCCATAGAACTGTTGTCCTTGGTTGCTTCTGCGGTCTCCTTTATTATCTCGCCCATGAGGCGTACTGCGTCCATGTTGATGCCGGTCTTTGTGGAGCCGACATTGACGCTTGAGCAGATGCGTTCGGTAGTAGCCATCGCCTTAGGGATAGATTTCATGAGCAGTTCATCGCTCTTTGTCATACCCTTGGAAACCACTGCAGAGTAGCCTCCGAGGAAATTTATGCCTGTTGTTGCGGCTGCCCTGTCGAGCGTCTTGGCTATTTCCACATAATCGTCGGGTGTCTTGCAGCAGTTGGCGCCCACCATTGATATCGGTGTGATGGATATACGCTTGTTTACGATTGGTGTTGCTATCTCGCGACTTATGGCCTCTCCTGTAGCCACAAGGTCTTTTGCGAGGGTCGTAATCTTCTTGTATATGTTGTCGCAGGTTGTCTTCAGATCGTGGTCGGCACAGTCGAGCAGGCTGATGCCCATGGTAATGGTGCGCACGTCAAGGTTTTCCTGCTCCACCATTCGGTTGGTTTCGAGAACTTCGCTGATATTGATCATATCCTGTGCATTTTGTTGAAGATTTCCTCAAGTTGGCATTTTACCTGCACGCCGGTGGCTTTGCCCAGTTCTGTCAGTTCGGAACTGACTGCATCGAAATCCTTTTCGCATTTTGCGAGGTCTACGATCATCATCATGTTGAAGTATTCCTGCACGATGGTCTGACTGATGTCCAGAATGTTGATGCCCTGTTTGGCGAGGTAGCCGCACACGCTGGCGATGATGCCCACGGTGTCTTTGCCCACTACGGTGATAATTGCCTTTCTCATTTTCTTATTCTTGTTGTTTTTTTTGTGTTCGCTTATTTCATGTTGTCGGCGCTTGGCGGCTCCGAGCCTACTGCCGCTCCCCAGTTCTTGTTGGGATGTGCTCCCATCTCAAGTACCAGTGTGGCACCGTCCTTGATGTCGTCGTGGGTGAACCAGGGCTTGTCCCATGTCTTGCCATTGAGTGTAGCGCTCTGTATGTACTTGTTTTCCTCGCTGCAGTTGTTGGCTTTTATGTGGAAAATCTTGCCGTTCGGCAACTGCACTTTCACGTCGGAGAAGAGCGGGCTGCCGATGTTGTAACTCGGGAGACCGGGGGTCACAGGGTAGAAACCGAGTGAAGAGAATACTACGAATGAGGTTAGTCCACCGCCGTCTTCGTCGCCAGGGATGCCCATGAGATCATTGCGGAACCAGGTCTTCAGACACTGACGCACGCGCTTCTGTGTCTTCCAGGGCTGTCCGGCATAGTTATATATATAAGGTATATGGAGAGACGGCTCGTTTGCCATGGTGAACTGACCGATGTTGCCGGTCTGGTCGGGCAGGCGGAAGTAGAACTCGCGTTTGCCGTCTCCCATGGGTTCAGCGAATGTCTGATCAAGATTGGCGATGAGCTTGGTGCGTCCTCCCATCATCTTTATGAGGTCTGCAAAGTTGTGCTGCACGTCCCAACGGTAGGTCCAACCGTTGTTCTCGTCGTATGCGTCACGAACTCCGATGCCGCCGCCGAATATGTATGAGAAGTTAGGAAGGAATTTCCCGTCCTTGTCTTTTGGGTGGAAGAAACTGGTTTCGCTGTTGTATACTGTACGGTAATTGTGTGAGAAATCGAAGAAATGTTTCGCTTCCGTCTTGTTTCCGATGAAGTCCGCAATGCGCGAAAGACACCAAGTGTCGTATGCTGTGCCGAGTGTGACTGCCACCGGTTGGCGTTTCTCGAAGCCGGAAACATTGGGGTCGGTCTCGGGTTCGCCCTCATTGAGTGCCGGAATGTAGCCGTGCTCCCAATAGAAACTGTCTATCCAACCAGCTTTGTTGCCCGACCAAGGGGCGAGAGTCTTTTCCGTTATACCCTTCTTGCAGTACTCATAGGCACGCGAAGCGTCTACCTTGAGTCCCTTGTAGAGGGCGTCGGCAACCATGGCGACACCGTGGTTGCTGTTCATTCGGCGCGAGTCCCCCGTGATTTCGGGGAATGTCGGCATCCATTTTGTGCCCATCTGTTCCGCCATACGCAGGTATGATTCTATGATGGCTTCCTCTTTTGAGGGCTGGATCAGTGCACGCAGCGGGTGAGCGGCACGGTAAGTGTCCCAGATCCAGTCATCTGTGTAGAAAGGAATGCCGCCGTCTTCATGCACCTGATGATCGTATGCACTGAAGTAACGACCGTCTTCGCTGAGGCAGACTGGGCGTTCGAAAGTACGGTAATATGATGTGTAGAGTACCGTCTTCTCGTCTTCCGTACCGCCTTTGACCTTGATAGTCGACAACGTTTCGTTCCACTCCTTGCGGCCTTTCTGCTCTACGCCGCTACGGTCAAAGGCACTGCCCTGTTCCCGAACGAGATTCTTCTGCGCCTGTTCTTCGGAAATGAGCGAGATGCCGTATCGCAGAGACACTTTGCCAGTACCCTTCGGAAGGCGAAGGGCAACGCTAATGCCGTCGCCGTTGGCAATCTTCTCGCCGACGGAAATTTTACCGCTGCGCAGTATGCCGCTCTCTTCTGGAGTGACATCCAACTCTGCGTAGATGTAGACATTGACCTTTCCCCACACGTCCTGGTAGCCTTTGATGACATTTCCGCTGACAGAAAGTTGTCCCTTCTCAGAGTTGAGGATAATGTAGGAATCCTTGTTCTTGTCGTAGAAACTTATGTCGTAGATGGCACTTTGGTGCGCTACGGCCAACTGGGCGCGCATTGTGTTGTCGGCCAACTCCATATCGCTTGAATAGGGAGTTATGGTCTCATGGTCCCAGTTCATCTTTACACGCGGTGTCAAGTCCTTGTTTTGCGTCGGTGAAATGCAGAATGCGGAGTGCTCGCGGTGGTTGGTGACCATGACCGGCAGACCTTCTACAAGTTCGTCAGTGTAGCTGTAGCGGCTCGGATAGATGCGTAACAGAGAGTTGGGCAACTGGATTGTGGCGAACGTAGGCACCAGCAGGTGACTTATGTTGCCGATGTAGGGATTGACATAGTCCACAGGCTGCTTCTGTGCAGTGGTCGTCGCGATGCACGAAAGGACTGTAAGCGCTGCGGCGAGGATTCTTTTCTTCATAATATCAATGTTTTTTGTTTGTGCTCAGTTGTGGTTTCCTGCGATTTGGATTGTTGTTTTTATTCGTTCCTTTTTTTCTTTTTCTTCGGAGACTACTTGACAAGCATAACGATACTGCCCAATGTTATCAGTACAGCCCCGACGATTACTCTCGCACTGATCTGCTCTTTCAACAGCAGAAAAGACAGACAGATAGTGATGACAACACTCAACTTGTCTATAGGGGCGACCCTTGAAACGCTGCCCGTTTGCAGTGCCTTGAAGAAGAATAGCCATGAAAACCCTGTGGCTACACCCGAGAGGACAAGGAAAAGCCATGTGTGACCGCTGATGTTGCGTATCTCTCCGCTATGAGAACCAGCCAAGGCTATGCCCCAGGTGATGATGAGTATGACCGAAGTGCGTATGGCTGTGGCAAGGTCAGAGTTGATGTCTTTCACTCCGATCTTGGCAAAGATGGCGGTCAGTGCGGCAAATGACGCTGAGAGCAGGGCGTAATATTTCCACATAAGGTTTGTTTTTGCGGTCATGTTCCACTGAGGAGCAATGATTTTGCCGCTGTTATGCAAAGTTAATATATTATTTTTACAAATGTGTACTCGTTTTCCACAAACAAATGCCCATGTCTGAAACAGTGGCAAAAATATCCGTTTTTTTAGTGTGAAAAACGGTACGAAATGGGAGGTGAGATGCTTTTTGGTTGCGGACCGAAATCTTGTATTTTGCAGTGGTATCTTCTTAAATTACGTTAAACCGAGTTAATAATACTAATTTATAGGTCTTGTGTCTGGTCAAATATCCCTATATATTATGTGCTTCGAGAAAAAAAGCCTACCTTTGCAGTTCGGAAAGGGCACGTCGTATCCGTATGGGTAGAGTGGGGCGGTTTTTGTGCGCTTGGCGGACAGGGCTGCCGGTTTTTCCGAGAGTTAGGAAACAGAAACAAAAAACATATAAATTCAAAAAAGTAACAATTATGCCTACGATTTCACAATTGGTAAGAAAAGGCAGAAAGGTTCTTGTAGAAAAGAGCAAGTCGCCGGCTTTGGAATCATGTCCTCAGCGTCGCGGTGTGTGTGTTCGTGTTTATACAACGACCCCAAAGAAGCCTAATTCGGCAATGCGTAAGGTTGCCCGTGTTCGTCTAACAAACCAGAAGGAGGTCAACTCCTACATTCCGGGAGAGGGACATAACTTGCAGGAGCACTCAATCGTGCTTGTTCGCGGTGGACGTGTAAAAGACCTTCCTGGTGTACGCTATCACATCGTGCGCGGTACGCTTGATACTGCCGGTGTCGCAAGCCGCACTCAGCGGCGCTCAAAGTACGGTGCAAAGCGTCCTAAGGCTAAGAAGTAAAAAAGAAACAGGATTGTACTCTATATATAATTAAGGTGGAATGCGAGTTCCGTAACGGAGTACTGAGGCAGCGATGCCACCTGCAATAAAATCAGAAAAAGAAGTTTTGCTGGAGAAAGTTGGATACACCGGTTGAGTAAGCGCCAAAGAGTTGGCGCTGAAGAAAATCAGAACGAGACAGCCCCAGAAAACAAATCATCAAAATCAAACAATGAGAAAAGCAAAACCAAAGAAGCGTGTGATCCTTCCGGATCCCGTGTTCGGTGACCAGAAAGTCACCAGATTCGTGAATCATCTGATGTATGACGGAAAGAAGAGCGTGGCTTACACGATTTTCTATACCGCTCTTGAGATTGTGAAAGACAAGATGTCGAAAGAAGAGAAGTCTCCTCTGGAAATATGGAAGCAGGCTCTCGACAACATCACACCGCAGGTTGAGGTAAAGAGCCGCCGTATCGGTGGTGCTACTTTCCAGGTACCTACTGAGATCCGTCCCAGCCGTAAGGAGAGCGTTTCCATGAAGAACCTGATTATATTCGCACGCAAGCGCGGCGGTAAATCAATGGCTGAGAAACTCGCTGCGGAGATTCAGGATGCCTACAACAATCAGGGTGGAGCATACAAACGTAAGGAAGATATGCACCGTATGGCTGAGGCTAACCGTGCTTTCGCACACTTCCGTTTCTAAAATACTTAAAGTAGACAGGAGAAAATGGCAAAGCACGATTTACATTTGACCAGAAATATCGGTATCATGGCTCACATCGATGCCGGCAAGACAACAACGTCTGAGCGTATACTCTTCTACACCGGCAAGACCCACAAGATTGGTGAGGTGCATGACGGTGGTGCTACCATGGACTGGATGGCACAGGAGCAGGAACGCGGTATAACTATTACGTCTGCCGCAACGACATGTTTCTGGAATTATAATAATCACCAGTACAAGATTAACTTGATTGACACTCCGGGACACGTTGACTTTACCGCAGAGGTGGAGCGTTCTCTTCGTGTTCTTGATGGTGCTGTCGCAACATACTGCGCTGTGGGTGGCGTAGAGCCACAGTCGGAGACTGTGTGGCGTCAGGCAGACAAGTACAATGTTCCGCGTATCGGTTATGTCAACAAGATGGACCGTTCTGGTGCTGACTACTATGATGTAATCAAGCAGATGAAGGAAGTTCTCGGCGCTAACCCGGTGAACATATGTTGCCCGATAGGTTCTGAAGAGAACTTCAAAGGATTGGTTGACCTCATCAAGATGAAAGCTATCCTGTGGCATGACGAGACTATGGGTGCAGAGTATGAGATAGATGACATACCGGCAGACATGGTTGACGAGTGCAACGAGTGGCGCGACAAGTTGCTGGAGGCTGCTTCAGAGTATGACGAGGCACTGATGGAAAAGTACTTTGACGATCCTTCGACTATCACGGAAGAGGAGATTATCGCGGCAATACGCAAGGGTACAATCTCTCTACAGTGCGTTCCTATGCTTTGTGGTTCCTCTTTCAAGAACAAGGGTGTGCAGACCATGCTCGACTATGTGTGCGCTTTCCTTCCGTCTCCAATGGATACAGAGGCTATCGTTGGTACGAATCCTTCGACAGAAGAGGAGGAAGATCGCAAGCCTTCAGAGGATGAACCGACATCGGCTCTGGCATTCAAGATTGCAACAGACCCATATGTAGGTCGTCTTGTGTTCTTCCGTGTCTACTCAGGAAAGATTGAGGCGGGTTCTTATGTGTACAACCCACGCTCAGGAAAGAAAGAGCGTGTGAGCCGTCTCTTCCAGATGCATTCAAACAAACAGAATCCTGTTGACGTTATCGCTGCTGGTGATATAGGTTCAGGCGTAGGTTTCAAGGATATCCGTACGGGTGACACTCTCTGTGACGAGGCACATCCAATCGTGCTGGAGTCCATGACATTCCCTGACACGGTGATTTCTATTGCTGTTGAACCGAAGTCTCAGGCAGACATTGCGAAACTTGACAACGGTCTCGCAAAACTTGCCGAGGAAGACCCGACCTTTACTGTACATACAGACGAGCAGTCTGGTCAGACTGTGATATCCGGTATGGGTGAACTTCACCTTGACATTATCATAGACCGTCTGAAGCGTGAGTTCAAGGTAGAATGTAACCAGGGCAAGCCGCAGGTTAACTATAAGGAGGCTATTACACGCGAGGTTACTCTTCGTGAGGTGTACAAGAAACAGTCCGGTGGTCGCGGTAAGTTCGCTGACATCATCGTTACAGTCGGTCCAAAAGACGAAGACTACAAGGAAGGTGACCTTCAGTTCATCAACGAAGTCAAGGGTGGTAACATTCCTAAGGAGTTCATTCCTTCCGTACAGAAGGGATTCGAGGACTGCTTGAAGTCTGGTGTTCTTGGTGGTTTCCCGGTAGTAGGTCTCAAAGTTGTGCTCACCGACGGTTCGTTCCATCCTGTAGACTCTGACCAGTTGTCATTTGAACTTGCTGCACACAATGCGTTCAAGAACGCTTGTCCTAAGGCTGGTCCGGTTCTCATGGAGCCTATAATGAAGGTGGAAGTCGTTACTCCCGAGGAAAACATGGGTGACGTGATTGGCGACCTCAACAAGCGTCGTGGTATGGTTCAGGGTATGGAAGAGGCTCGTAGCGGTGCACGCATCGTGAAAGCTATGGTTCCGCTGGCAGAAATGTTCGGTTATGTAACTGCCCTCCGTACGATTACCTCTGGTCGTGCTACATCTTCTATGGAGTATGACCACCATGAAGCGGTTTCAAACTCTATAGCAAAGACAATCCTTGAGGAGATGAAAGGTCGTACAGACCTCCTTTAACAATAAGAGGCAAACAGACACCGGTTAGCGAATGACTCTTAACCGGTGTATCTGTTGCCTTGTGAACAGTAATAACAAACAAAGAATTCAAGACTAAGAAAAATGAGTCAGAAAATCCGTATCAAACTGAAGTCTTATGATCATCAGTTGGTAGACAAGTCGGCAGACAAGATTGTGAAGGCCGTGAAGGCTACAGGTGCTGTTGTCAGCGGTCCTATTCCACTGCCTACACACAAGCGCATCTACACCGTGAACCGTTCAACTTTCGTCAACAAGAAAGCGCGTGAGCAATTCCAGCTCTCCGATTACAAGAGACTGATTGACATCTACAGTTCAACTGCAAAGACCGTAGACGCATTGATGAAACTCGAACTTCCGAGTGGAGTAGAGGTAGAGATCAAGGTGTAGTCATCTTGCAGACATGACAGTATGTCTGAAAATCAGATATAGGAACATAATAAACACTATCAATAAATAAATTTAATTGAAATGCCAGGATTAATTGGAAGAAAAATCGGAATGACATCCGTTTTCAGTGCCGACGGTAAAAATATACCGTGCACTGTTATCGAAGCTGGTCCTTGTGTTGTAACCCAAGTTAAATCTGTAGAGAAAGACGGTTACAAGGCTGTTCAGTTAGGTTTCGCAGAGGCAAAGGAAAAGAACACTACAAAGCCGATGATGGGAATCTATAAGAAAGCCGGCACAACACCAAAGAAGCACTTGGCCGAGTTCAAATTTGATGAGGAGTACAACCTCGGAGACACTATCACTGTAGATCTCTTCAATGGTGCAGAGTTCGTAGATGTGGTAGGCACCTCTAAAGGTAAGGGCTTCCAGGGCGTCGTGAAACGCCACGGATTCGGCGGTGTAGGTCAGTCTACACACGGTCAGGACGACCGTCTGCGCGCACCGGGTTCTATCGGCGCATGTTCTTACCCTGCAAAGGTGTTCAAAGGAATGCGTATGGCCGGTCAAATGGGAGGTGACAGAGTGAAGACTCAGAACCTCAAAGTGTTAAAGGTGATTCCTGAGAGCAACCTTATCATTGTGAAAGGTTCTGTGGCAGGACACAATGGTTCAACTGTTTTAATCGAGATGTAATCATGGAAGTGAACGTATTGAATATCAAAGGACAGGAGACCGGAAGAAAGGTCGCTTTGAACGAAGCTGTCTTCGGAATTGAACCTAACGACCATGTTCTCTATCTTGACGTAAAGCAGTATCTTGCAAATCAGCGTCAGGGAACGGCTAAGTCAAAAGAACGCAGCGAGATAACAGGTTCAACACGCAAGCTCGGTCGCCAGAAAGGTGGTGGCGGTGCTCGTCGCGGTGACATCAAGTCGCCTGTACTCGTTGGTGGAGGTAGAGTTTTCGGTCCAAAGCCGCGTGACTACGGTTTCAAACTCAATAAGAAAGTTAAGACTCTCGCCCGCAAGTCAGCTCTTTCATACAAGGCTCAGGAGAATGCAATCATTGTCGTTGAGGATTTCTCTTTCGACGCTCCTAAGACAAAAGAGTTTGTAGAACTGACAAAGAATCTCAAAGTAGAAGGCAAGAAGACATTGCTCGTTCTCCCCGAAACTAACAAGAACGTCTATCTGTCTGCACGCAATCTGCAGGATGCAACTGTAATGACAGCGGCTACAATCAACGCGTATAAAGTGCTTGATGCCGAAGTTCTTGTTGTGGCAGAAAGTTCACTTGCCAAGATTGAGGAAACCCTTACTAAATAAAAGGAGACAAAGAATATGGCATTCATAATAAAACCACTGGTCACAGAAAAGATGACCAAGATTACAGACAAGCGTCCGAACCGCTTTGGTTTCATTGTACGTCCGGAAGCCAACAAGCTCCAGATTAAGGCTGAGGTTGAGGGTCAGTATAATGTTACAGTTGTAGACGTGAACACAATGAACTATGCCGGCAAGCGTTCAAGCCGTTACACAAAGGCTGGACTCATCAAAGGGCAGAAGGCTGCGTTCAAGAAAGCTGTCGTTACTCTGAAAGAAGGCGACACAATTGATTTTTACAGCAATATATAATAAAGAATGGCAGTACGTAAATTAAAGCCAGTTACACCTGGCCAAAGACACAAGATTATTGGCACGTTCGAGGATATTACTGCATCCGTGCCAGAAAAGTCTCTCGTTTATGGCAAACGCTCTACCGGCGGACGAAACAACACCGGTAAGATGACTGTTCGCTATATGGGCGGCGGTCACAAGAAGAAGTATCGTTTAATCGACTTCAAACGAGAGAAAGACGGTGTTCCAGCTACAGTAGAAACAATAGAGTATGATCCTAACCGTTCTGCTCGTATTGCGCTTCTATTCTATGCTGACGGTGAAAAACGTTACATAATTGCTCCTAATGGACTTAAGGTGGGAACAAAGGTGATGTCGGGTGCAGATGCCGCACCTGAGATTGGCAATGCTCTGCCTTTGGCAAACATTCCTGTAGGTACAGTGATTCATAACATTGAATTGCGTCCTGGACAGGGTGCGCTGCTTGTCCGTTCGGCTGGTAACTTTGCTCAGTTGACTTCCCGTGAGGGTAGTTATTGCGTAATTAAGCTTCCTTCTGGCGAGACTCGTAAGATTCTCTCCGCTTGTAAAGCTACAGTCGGTAGTGTAGGCAACTCTGATCATGCATTGGAACAGTCTGGTAAGGCTGGACGTTCACGTTGGTTGGGTCGTCGTCCGCACAACCGTGGTGTTGTAATGAACCCGCATGATCACCCGATGGGTGGTGGTGAAGGCCGCCAGTCAGGTGGACATCCACGTTCTCGTAAGGGTCTTTACGCTAAGGGTCTCAGAACACGTGCACCTAAGAAGCTTTCTAACAAGTACATTATCGAAAGAGCTAACAAGAAATAACTAAGTTAACAAGAGTAAATTATGAGTCGTTCATTAAAAAAAGGTCCATATATCAACGTATCTCTTGAGAAAAAAGTTCTCGCGATGAACGAGAGCGGCAAGAAGAACGTTGTCAAGACATGGGCCAGAGCTTCAATGATTAGCCCCGATTTCGTGGGTCACACCATTGCAGTTCATAACGGTAACAAATTTATCCCTGTTTACGTTACAGAGAACATGGTAGGCCATAAGCTCGGCGAATTTGCACCGACACGTCGCTTCGGTGGACACTCTGGTAATAAGAAATAAACAGGCTAAATCCATTTTAACAGGAATAAAATAATGGGAGCAAGAAAAAGGATAGCTGCCGATGCAAGAAAGGCAGCATTGAAGACACAGTACTTCGCAAAGCTGAATGGAGTACCCTCTTCCCCTCGTAAGATGCGCTACGTTGTAGACATGATACGAGGTATGGAGGTTAACCGTGCTTTAGGTGTACTCCGTTTCTCTAAGAAGCAGGCTGCTAAGGATGTTGAGAAACTTCTCCGCTCAGCTATTGCCAATTGGGAAGCAAAGACTGCGCAAAAGGTAGAGGATGTAGAACTCTACGTTTCCAAGGTGTTCGTTGACGAAGGTGTTACGATGAAGCGCATGAGACCTGCACCGCAGGGTCGCGGATACAGAATCCGCAAGCGCAGTAACCATGTGACTCTGTTTGTTGACGCTAAAACTAATGACGAAATTTAATAGGTATGGGACAGAAAGTTAATCCAATAGCAAACCGACTTGGCATTATCCGTGGTTGGGAGTCAAACTGGTTCGGTGGCAAGAGCTTCGGTGAAAATCTTGTTGAAGACAAGAAGATCCGCAAGTATCTTAATGAGCGTCTGGCAAATGCCAGCGTGGCTCGTATAGTCATTGAGCGCACACTCAAACTCGTCACGATCACGATATGTACCTCAAGACCTGGTATCGTCATAGGAAAAGGTGGTCAAGATGTGGATAAACTTAGAGAGGAACTGAAGAAACTCTACAAGAAGGATATCCAGATAAATATCTTCGAAATCAAGAAGCCCGAACTTGATGCGACTATTGTGGGTACAAACATCGCACGTCAGTTGGAAGGAAAGATTTCATACCGTCGCGCCATAAAGATGGCTATACAGAACACAATGCGTGCTGGCGCCGAGGGTATTAAGATTCAGATTTGTGGTCGTCTTAACGGCGCAGAAATGGCTCGTAAGGAAATGTACAAGGAGGGACGTACTCCTCTCCACACATTCCGTGCAGACATAGATTATTGCCAGACAGAAGCTCTTACGAAAGTGGGACTTCTTGGAATCAAAGTTTGGATTTGCCGTGGCGAAGTCTATGGCAAGCGTGATCTCTCTCCCAATTTCTCACAAGAGAAACAGGGAACGGATCGTGGCAACAGTCGCCTTGGCCGTGGTGGTAACCGCAGAAGAAACAATAACCGCTAAAAAAGAAAGTTATCATGTTACAGCCAAAAAGAGTAAAATATAGAAGACCTCAAGATGGTCGCGGCAATAAGGGAAATGCACACCGTGGTACCGAGTTGGCTTTCGGTTCTTTCGGTATCAAGACACTTGATGCAAAGTGGATTGACAGCCGCCAGATAGAAGCTGCTCGTGTTGCCATCAACCGTTATATGAACCGTGAGGGACAGGTTTGGATCAGAATCTTCCCAGACAAACCTATAACTCGCAAGCCTGCTGATGTCCGAATGGGTAAAGGTAAGGGTGATGTTGCTGGATGGGTTGCTCCTGTTACACCAGGAAGAATCCTCTTCGAGGTAGAGGGTGTTCCGTTCGACGTTGCCAAGGAAGCATTGCGTCTGGGTGCACAGAAACTCCCGGTTAAGACTAAGTTTATTGTTAGACGTGATTACGATAAAAACGCTTAAGCTATGAAGAGTAAAGAAGTAAAAGAGCTCGAAACCAAGGAATTGGTAGAGAAAATAGAGAATGCACAGGAAAAGCTTCAGAATATGAAACTGACCCATTCTGTTTCTCCTCTTGAGAATCCATCACAGATTAAGGCTACACGTCGTGATATCGCACGCATGAAAACAGAACTCCGTCAAAGAGAACTTAACAAATAACAATGGTCCAGATGGAAGAAAGAAATTTAAGAAAAGTAAGACAGGGTGTTGTCGTAAGCAACAAGATGGACAAGTCCATTGTTATTGCCGCAAAATTCAAGGAGAAGCACCCAATTTATGGTAAGTTTGTTCAGAAGACGAAGAAATACCATGTTCATGACGAGAACAACGAAGCCAATGTAGGCGATACAGTTCTCATTATGGAGACACGTCCTCTCTCAAAGACAAAGAGATGGAGATTGGTAAATATAATCGAAAAAGCTAAGTAATTATGATACAGGCAGAATCAAGACTTACAGTATGTGATAACAGTGGTGCTCGTGAAGCGCTGTGTATCCGAGTGCTTGGCGGAACAAAGCGCCGCTATGCAAGTGTTGGGGACGTGATTGTTGTTGCTATCAAGAACGCCATTCCGACAAGTGATGTTAAGAAAGGTGCAGTATCAAAGGCTTTGATAGTCCGTACAAAGAAAGAAATTCGTCGTGCTGATGGCTCGTACATCCGTTTCGATGATAATGCTTGTGTATTGTTGAACAATGCCGGCGAACTTAGAGGAAGCCGTATATTCGGTCCTGTCGCTCGTGAGTTGCGTGCAGTCAATATGAAAGTCGTTTCTTTGGCACCTGAGGTTCTTTAATCAAAAACAAAGTTAAGGTAATGGCAAAATTACATATCAGAAAAGGTGATACCGTAACTGTCCTCTCAGGAGAAGACAAAGGTAAAAAAGGCAAGGTGCTGAAAGTCCTTGTTGACAAGAGCCGGGCCATCGTTGAGGGTCTGAATCTTGTTTCGAAGAGTGCCAAGCCTTCGGCAAAGCATCCTCAGGGAGGCATAATCAAGCAGGAGGCCGCTATTCATATATCTAATTTGAGTTTAATTGATCCTAAGAGTGGCAAGCCTACTCGCGTGTCTGTAAAGCACGAAGGCAAGAATGTTGTCAGGATTGCAAAAAAGTCAGGGGAGGTTATTAAATAATGGATACAGCACAGTTAAAGAAAGTCTACAAGGAAACCATAGCTCCTGAATTGCAGAAGCAGTTCAACTATTCTTCCGCTATGCAGATTCCTGTACTGAAGAAGATTGTTGTCAATATGGGACTCGGTGATGCTACACAGGACAAGAAGATTGTAGATGTAGCAGTAAACGAGATCACGACCATAACAGGTCAGAAGGCTGTTGCGACATATTCCAAAAAGGATATAGCAAACTTCAAACTTCGTAAGAAGATGCCTATTGGTGTTATGGTTACTCTTCGTCGTGAGCGTATGTATGAATTCCTCGAGAAACTCATCCGTGTAGCTCTTCCGCGTATCCGCGACTTCAAGGGAATTTCTACAAATCTCGATGGTCATGGAAACTATACGCTGGGTATCACCGAGCAGATTATCTTCCCTGAAATCAACATTGATTCTATCGACCGCATTCAGGGTATGAATATCACTTTCGTAACATCTGCAACAACAGATGAGGAGGGGTTCGCACTCCTGAAAGCATTTGGTCTCCCATTCAAGAACATTCATAACGATTAAGAAATATGGCAAAAGAATCAATGAAAGCCCGCGAGGTAAAGCGTGCAAAACTTGTTGCCCGCTATGCTGAGAAACGTGCTGCATTAAAGAAGATTATTGCAACTACAGAGGATTATGCCGAAGCTTATGAGGCAGCTCGTAAACTTCAGGCGATTCCAAAGAATGCAAATCCAATTCGTCTTCACAACCGTTGCATGATTACCGGACGTCCAAAAGGATATATCCGTCAGTTCGGTATCTCTCGTATCCAGTTCCGCGAGATGGCTTCTGCAGGTCTGATTCCGGGAGTTAAGAAAGCAAGTTGGTAAATTACCACATATTTATTGTTTAATATTGTCGGGGTCGGCCCGATTAATTAAAAATTATTTTTATGACAGATCCAATAGCAGATTATCTGACGAGACTCAGAAATGCGATTTCTGCACACCATCGTGTTGTGGAAATTCCTGCGTCTAACATGAAGAAGGATATAACAAAGATCCTCTTCGAAAAGGGCTACATCCTTAACTACAAGTTTGTAGAGGATGGTCCTCAGGGTTCAATCAAGGTTGCCCTCAAGTGGAATCCTTCAACAAAAGAGAACGCTATCAAGTGTTTGAAGCGTGTTTCTACTCCAGGTTTGCGTAAGTACACTGGTTACAAGGATATGCCGAGAGTTATTAACGGACTGGGTATCGCAATCCTGTCTACATCAAAAGGTGTCATGACTGACAAGGAAGCTGCTGATCTCAAGATTGGTGGTGAGGTTCTTTGTTTCGTTTATTAATAGGAGGATTACTGTATGTCAAGAATAGGAAAATTGCCGATAAGCATACCTGCTGGCGTAACCGTTGACTATAAGAATGGCGTCGTTAGCGTAAAAGGTCCAAAAGGTGAATTGTCTCAGAAGATAGATCCTTCTATAAAAGTAAATATTCAGGATGGTCATGTGACATTCGAAGTTGATGAGAATAGCCCGGTGAACTACAAGCAGAAAGATGCTTTCCACGGTCTCTACCGCTCATTGGTGAACAATATGGTAGTAGGTGTCAGCGAGGGCTATAAGAAGACCCTCGAACTTGTGGGTGTAGGTTATCGTGTCGCTAACCAAGGCAATGTCATAGAACTTTCGTTGGGTTACACTCACCCAATATTCCTCCAGCTCCCTCCCGAGGTAAAGGTGGAAACAAAGTCAGAGCGTAACCAGAATCCTCTGATTATGTTGGAGTCGTGTGACAAGCAGCTGATAGGTCTTATATGTGCTAAAATTCGTTCTTTCCGTATGCCGGAGCCCTACAAAGGTAAGGGTGTTCTCTTCCAGGGTGAGGTTATTCGTAGAAAGTCTGGTAAGTCGGCATCAGCTAAGTAACTTTAATTTTTTACGATTATGACAACAAAGAAAGTAGAAAGACGAATCAAGATAAAATTCCGTATCCGCAAGAGAGTGAATGGAACTGCCGAGCGTCCTCGTTTGTGCGTTTTCCGTTCAAACAAGCAGATTTATGGTCAGGTAATCGACGATCAGGCTGGCAAAACACTCGCCAGCGCATCGTCGGTAGGACTTGAGGCTATGCCTAAGAAGGAGCAGGCCGCAAAGGTTGGTGAACTTATAGCCGCCAATGCCATTGCAGCAGGCATCACATCAGTTGTATTTGACCGTAATGGTTATCTTTACCACGGCCGTGTGAAGGAGCTCGCAGAAGGAGCTCGCAAGGGCGGTCTTAAATTTTAAGCGATTATGGCAGTGAATAAAGTAAAAGTTAACAGTGACGTAGAACTGAAAGATCGTCTCGTTGCTATCAACCGTGTGACAAAGGTAACAAAGGGTGGTCGTACATTCACTTTTGCAGCGATTGTCGTTGTCGGCGACGGTAACGGAACTATAGGTTATGGATTGGGTAAGGCTGGTGAGGTTACAGCTGCTATCGCCAAAGGCGTAGAGGCTGCAAAGAAGAATCTTGTCAAGGTTCCTGTTCTCAAAGGTACTATCCCACACGAAATTGAGGCACACTTTGATGGAGCGCGTGTATTCATGAGACCAGCCGCTGCCGGTACAGGACTTGTGGCTGGTGGTGCTATGCGTGCGGTTCTTGAGAGCGTAGGTGTTCAGAACATCCTTTGTAAGTCAAAGGGTTCTTCTAACCCTCACAACCTCGTCAAGGCTACGATTTTGGCTCTCAGCCAGATTCGTGACGCTTACACGATAGCGGGTGCTCGCGGTATCAGTATGAACAAAGTGTTTAACGGCTAATAAGGAGAAACATTATGGCAACAGTAAAAGTACAACAGATAAAGAGTAAGATAGGTGCTCCCAAGGATCAGAAGGCTACTCTTCTCGCACTTGGTCTGCACAAGATTTCTCAGGTTGTAGAAGTTGAGGACACTCCTTCTAACCGTGGCATGATACGCAAGGTTCATCATCTTGTCAAAGTAGTTGATTAATTTACAAACAGGAAACAGTTATGAAATTAAATAATTTGAAACCGGCTGAAGGCTCAACACATTCAACTCGCCGTCTCGGTAGAGGTACAGGCTCTGGGTTAGGTGGAACCTCTACACGCGGTCACAAGGGTGCGAAAGCTCGTTCCGGATATTCAAGAAAGATAGGTTTTGAGGGTGGTCAGATGCCGCTCCAGCGTCGTGTTCCGAAGGGTGGATTCAAGAATATCAACCATAAGGAGTACCTTGCAGTAAACCTCTCTACACTTCAGAAACTTGTAGAGAAATACAGTTTCTCCAAGATTGGAGTGGCAGAGTTTGTTGCAGCTGGTTTGACCAATGGTCGTGAACTCGTGAAGGTTCTCGCCAATGGTGAACTTACATCAAAAGTTGATGTTGAAGCCAATGCGTTCTCTAAGAAGGCAGAGGAAGCAATAAAGGCAGTTGGAGGTAACGTAACTATTATCTGAAATAGATGAAAAAGTTTTTTGAGACACTGAAGAACTGTTGGAAGGTTGAGGATTTGCGTCAGCGACTCCTCATCACCTTCCTGTTTGTAGCGATTTACCGTTTCGGGTCATTCGTAGTACTGCCAGGTATAAACCCGGCCCAGTTGGCAAATCTCCAGTCGCAGACAGCAGGCGGACTTATGTCCCTGCTTGACATGTTCTCTGGTGGTGCATTTTCCAATGCGTCAATATTCGCACTTGGAATTATGCCTTACATCTCAGCTTCAATTGTCATGCAGCTTCTTGCGATGGCTGTTCCTTACTTTCAGAAGTTGCAGCGCGAGGGCGAAAGCGGACGGAAGAGAATCAGCTGGTATACTCGTGGACTGACAGTGGCTATCCTATTGTTCCAGGCACCTTCTTATCTCTTCAACCTGAAGTACCAGGCTATGGGGGCGTTGGCTTCTGGAATAGACTGGACTGCATTCATGATACCGGCCAGCATTATGCTTGCCGCCGGTTCCATGTTCATCCTTTGGCTTGGCGAACGTATCACAGACAGAGGCGTAGGAAACGGTATATCCATGATTATCATGATAGGTATCATCGCTCGCTTGCCTGAGGCGTTTGTACAGGAGTTCAGTTCTCGTCTTACTGCGATCTCTGGTGGTGGAGTGGTGATGTTCATTGCTGAACTGCTCATACTCTATGCTGTTGTCTGCGCAGCCATTATCCTGACACAAGGCACACGCAAAGTGCCGGTACAGTATGCAAAGCGTATTGTTAACGGTCAGCAGATGGGTGGAGCACGCCAGTATATACCACTTAAGCTGTTCGCTGCAAATGTGATGCCTATAATCTTTGCACAGGCGCTGATGTTTGTTCCTCTGGCTATCGTCCAGTTCAACTCCGACAATTCGTCAAGCGCACTTCATGCTCTCATGGATAACCGTAGTCTGCCTTACAATATAATATATGTGATACTTATCATAGCATTCACATATTTCTATACGGCAATTACGATGAATCCTACCCAGATGGCAGAGGACATGAAACGCAATAATGGATTTATCCCAGGAGTAAAACCTGGAAAGGAAACGGCTGACTACATAGATACTATCATGTCGCGTATTACTTTCCCGGGGTCCCTCTTCATCGCATTCATAGCCATAATGCCGGCATTGGCAGGACTGCTGAATATACAGCAGGGCTTCTCGCAGTTCTTTGGAGGAACATCCCTTCTGATTCTTGTAGGTGTGGTTATTGACACCTTGCAGCAGATTGAGAGCCACCTTATGATGCGTCACTATGACGGTCTCCTTAATTCGGGACATACTCGTGGCGGAAACGTTTCTGCCTATTGATTTAGGCAGATGTTATCCTAATGGCAATCTATCTTAAGACAGAAGACGAAATTGAACTCATGCGCAAGGCAAACCGACTTGTCGGTGATACTCTTGCGGAGATAGGCAGAAATATAAAGCCGGGAGTTACAACGCTCCAGTTGGACAAAATAGCGGAGGAGTTCATAAGGGACAATGGGGCAATTCCCACGTTCAAGAACTTTCCGAATCCTTTTGGAGAACCTTTTCCGGCGAGTATATGCACATCAGTGAATGGTGTCGTTGTGCACGGCATACCGAGTGATGAAGTCGTCTTGAAAGACGGTGACATCATCTCGGTTGACTGTGGCACACTTTTGGAAGGCTTCAATGGCGATAGTGCCTATACGTTCTGTGTGGGTGAAGTCGCTCCGGAAGTCCGCCAGCTGCTTCGGGTGACGAGAGAGTCGCTTTACAAGGCTATTGAAGTAGCCGTACACGGTGCACATGTTGGTGACATAGGCTCTGTAGTGCAGGACTACTGTCAGTCGTTTGGTTACGGTGTTGTCAGAGAACTCACTGGTCACGGCATAGGCAGGGAGATGCATGAAGAACCGTCTGTACCCAACTATGGCAGGCGTGGAAGTGGTGTGATGCTCAAGGAAGGAATGTGCATTGCCATAGAACCGATGATAACCCTTGGTGCACGTCAAGTGGCTCTGCTCCCCGACAAATGGAGTGTAGTGACCAGAGACGGCAGACAAGCCGCTCATTTCGAGCATACGATTGTCATCAGAAAGGGCAAGTCGGAGATTTTGTCTTCGTTTGAAGGAGTGGAAAGTTAGAACAAGAGAATAATATGTCAAAACAATCAGCGATAGAACAGGACGGAGTCATCGTGGAGGCGTTGTCCAATGCTATGTTCCGCGTGGAACTGGAGAATGGCTGTCCTATAACAGCGCACATATCGGGAAAGATGCGTATGCACTACATCAAGATTCTTCCCGGAGACAAAGTGAAGGTTGAGATGAGTCCCTATGACTTGACAAAGGGGCGAATCGTTTTCAGATACAAATAAGTCAATAAAGATATGAAGACAAGAACATCATTAAAGAAGCGCACGCCCGATTGCAAAATCGTTCGTCGTAAGGGTCGTCTTTTTGTGATTAACAAGAAAAACCCAAAGTTCAAGACACGTCAAGGTTAATGCTTTTAATTTTTGTTAAAAGTTGAATCCTAAAAGTTAAAAGGTTGGGTGCGAAGTCCTAAGAGTTCGGATTTGGCGGATTAATTGTGTAATTTTGCCATTCGGATTTATTGGGAATCGTTCCCTACAGTAGTTAATTTATTCATTCATTAAACAATGGCAATAAGAATTGTTGGAGTAGATTTGCCCCAGAACAAGCGTGGCGAAATCGCATTGACCTATATTTATGGTATAGGTCGAAGTAGTTCAGCAAAGATATTGGACAAGGCCGGCGTGAGCCGTGACTTGAAAGTCAGCGAGTGGTCTGACGATCAGGCAGCCAAGATCCGTGAAATTATCGCAGCTGAATTCAAAGTTGAAGGTGATCTCCGTTCTGAGATCCAGTTGAATATCAAGCGACTGATGGATATTGGTTGCTATCGTGGAGTTCGTCATCGTAACGGTCTTCCTGTTCGTGGTCAGAGCACAAAGAACAATGCTCGTACACGTAAGGGCAAGAAGAAGACTGTTGCTAACAAGAAGAAGGCTACCAAGTAATTTTGAAAGGGATTAATTATGGCAAAGAAAACAGTCACTAAGAAAAGAAATGTAAAGGTTGATGCTATCGGACAGCTTCATGTTCATAGTTCTTTCAACAATATCATTGTGTCTTTAGCGAACAGTGAAGGTCAGGTTATCTCTTGGTCTTCTGCCGGTAAGATGGGCTTCCGCGGTTCAAAGAAGAATACTCCTTATGCAGCCCAGATGGCAGCAGAGGATTGCGCAAAGGTCGCTTACGATCTCGGCTTGCGCAAGGTTAAGGCGTATGTAAAGGGTCCGGGTAACGGCCGTGAGTCCGCTATCCGTGGCGTACACGGTTCTGGTATCGAGGTAATTGAGATAGTTGACGTTACTCCACTGCCGCATAACGGTTGCCGTCCTCCGAAGCGCCGCAAGGTATAAAGAGAACTGAATTAGAAGAAACAGTAAATAAATAAAGCTTAGAATATGGCTAGATATATAGGTCCGAAATCAAGAATCGACCGTAGGTTTGGTGAAGCAATCCTCGGTAAGGAAAAAGTTTTGTCCAAGAGGAACTTCGCTCCTGGACAGCATGGCAACAACCGCCGTCGTAAGATGTCCGAGTATGCTGTCATGTTGGCGGAGAAGCAAAAGGCTAAATATACTTACGGTGTGCTTGAGCGTCAGTTCCGCAACCTGTTTGAGAAGGCTGCCAAGGCTGATGGCATTACCGGTGAGGTTCTTCTTCAGTCTCTTGAGTGCCGTCTTGACAATGTGGTGTTCCGTCTTGGAATAGCTCCTACTCGTCGTGCAGCACGTCAGTTGGTCGGTCACCGTCACATAACAGTCAACGGAGAAGTGGTCAACATACCGTCTTTCTCAGTAAAGCCTGGTCAGATAATCGCTGTTCGTGAGAAATCAAAGTCACTTGAAGTTATCGAGAACGCTCTTGCAGGTTTCAACCACAGCAAGTATCCTTGGATCAAGTGGGATGACAACAGCAAGGCAGGCAAACTCCTCCACAAGCCGGAGCGTGCCGATATCCCCGAGAATATCAAAGAGCAGTTAATCGTTGAGTTGTACTCTAAATAATCATTAAGTCAATGGCGATATTAGCATTTCAAAAACCTGACAAAGTTTTGATGTTGGATGCCACCGACAAGTACGGAAAGTTTGAGTTCCGTCCGTTGGAGCCTGGCTTCGGCGTTACTATCGGTAATGCCCTTCGCCGCATACTTCTTTCTTCGCTCGAAGGCTATGCCATCAACACTGTGCGTATTGCAGGCGTTGAGCATGAGTTCTCTTCGGTTCCCGGGGTAAAGGAGGATGTTACCAACATCATCTTGAATTTGAAGCAAGTAAGATTCAAGCAAGTAGTAGAAGAATTCGAGAATGAGAAAGTTAGTATCACTGTTGAGAACTCCACCGAGTTCAAAGCAGGCGATATCAGTAAGTATCTGACTGGATTTGAAGTGTTAAACCCGGAACTGGTGATTTGTCATTTGGATGCCAAAGCGTCAATGCAGATAGACCTCACGATAAACAAAGGTCGTGGCTATGTGCTGGCTGACGAGAACCGTGAGTACTGCACTGACGTAACTGTTCTCCCCATCGACTCTATTTATACTCCTATCCGTAATGTCAAGTATTCTGTTGAACCTTATCGTGTTGAGCAGAAGACCGACTATGACAAACTCATCCTTGAGGTGTCGACGGATGGTTCCATTCACCCGAAAGATGCGCTGAAAGAGGCTGCGAAGATACTGATTCATCATTTCATGCTCTTCTCTGACGAGAAGATTTCTCTGGAGACAGCCGAGCAGGATGTCAATCAGGAGTTTGATGAAGAGGTTCTTCATATGCGCCAGCTCTTGAAGTCTAAGCTCGTTGACATGAATCTCAGTGTCCGTGCTCTCAACTGTCTCAAGGCTGCTGACGTGGAGACACTCGGCGACTTGGTACAGTACAACAAGACTGACCTCCTCAAATTCCGCAACTTCGGCAAGAAATCGCTTTCTGAGCTTGATGATTTGCTCGAGAGTCTGAATCTTACGTTTGGAACTGACATATCAAAGTACAAACTGGACAAGTAGGAAACTGTCCGCTAACAAGTAAAAACAAAAATGAGACATAATAAGAAATTCAACCATCTGGGTCGTACTGCATCCCACCGCGATGCCATGCTTGCCAACATGGCAATATCGCTGATCATGCACAAAAGAATCACTACGACCCTCGCAAAGGCAAAAGCCCTGAAGAAGTATGTAGAGCCTCTGATCACACGCTCAAAGGACGACACCACAAATTCCCGTCGTGTCGTGTTCCGTTATCTGCAGAAGAAAGAGGCCGTAACAGAACTTTTCAAGACCATAGCACCTGCTGTCGCTGACCGTCCGGGCGGTTACACACGCATCATAAAGCTCGGTCTGCGTCAGGGTGACGCTGCTCCAATCGCTTTCATCGAACTTGTCGACTTCGACGAGAATATGGCAAAGGCTCCTAAGGCAGCCAAGAAGACTCGCCGTTCACGCAAGTCTGCTGCCAAGGCAGAGGAAACTGTAGCCGAAGCACCTGCTGCTGAAGAGGCTGCTGCACCCGCCGCTGAAGCGAACGAGGCTGAATAATTAATAAATCACAATAGAGTAGGGGGGACAGTCGTAATGGCTGTCCCCCTTTCTTTTACGCCTGCCGAATAAGCCGCTTTAATTTCATCTTCAGCCCCCAAGGCAACATCTGTGCGCAACACTGCACTGCGTTCAACACGCCAAAATGAATACTTTCCCTGATGCTTCCAGACAAAGACGTGTTGTCATGCTGAAACTGCAGGAGCACTTGGCATAGTTCTCCTTTGTCTTTCTTGTCGTCTACATAGATCTGCAAATGCGATGGAAGACTGTTGGAAGATTTTGTTATAACAGCCACTATATGCCCGTTTGGCATCGTTTGTGTCGCTACAGAAGCATAATCCTGAAGCAACTCGTTGACATTTATACGTTCTTGTTTGTTCCAGATTATCAGGTTTCCGTCTCGTTCGTCCACGTTGTACTGGTGAAAACCTTTGTATTTTTCCGTCTCAGCCTCGTTGGGATGATGGTTTAGATAGAGCACACCGCCCGTTCTAAGCGAGACTAACGCCTCTACAATGCCCTTGATTGGCATGGAAGAATGGTCAAGCGCATTCTGAATCGTTATCAAGGAAGCATCCGAATTCGGTATGAAAGCCGAAAGGTATTCGGCCATGCCAAATTCAATAAGGGGCAAATCCTTTTTGTACCTGCGCAGAATATCGTTGAAATGAATGGCCAACGGATCTACATAGTGGACATCAAGCGGTATGAGATGACCGTCACGTTCCAACTTGTCACCAATGGCATAACTCATTCCGCACCCCACGTCATAAACATGAGGCTCGTCAAACTTCTGGAGGAACTCATTGGCGTCAAAGCCTTCAAGTTCAATCTTTGAACCGTAATTGGCCCATCCCATCATTCCTTTGAATGTGTGTGGCCAACGGTACACGTTGTTCCAAAATGCTATCTCGTATGATATGCCGCCTAACCACTTTGTGGTTATAATCGGTTTCTTGCTTGTTCCTTCCTTCATTCGTTGTTATACGCGATTCTATAGTTATGCACGTTATTGAAGCAAAGATAATGAATAAGTCCGACTATCATGCCTTTTTTTATCGGAATGTTGCCCGAAGACCGCCCTGGTACGGCGCAATATGGCACATTGCATAACAAAAAGAGCGCACTGCGGCTGGCGTTTAGCTCACTTTTTTTGTAGCTTTGCATAAACATTGAAAATAAAAACCACAACCTTGAAATGAGAAAATACTTACTGACATTTGTTCTCACCGCCGTCTGCGCACTCTCTGTCGCAGCGCAGCCAAAGACGCTGCACCAGCTGCAGCAGGATTTCGTCGACCTGCGCTTCGGAATGTTCATACACTTCAATATGCCCACCTTCGCACCCGAAGACTGGCCCGATCCCGACCTCCCTGCACAGACATTCAACCCCACGCGCCTTGACTGCGCACAGTGGGCACGCGCCGCCAAGTCGGCCAATATGTCCTACGGATGCCTCACAACAAAGCACCACAGCGGTTTCTGTATATGGGACACCAAGACCACCGACTACAACGTGATGCACTCACCACTGAAGCGCGACGTGGTGCGCGAATATGCCGACGCTTTCCGCAAGGCAGGGCTCAAGGTGATGCTCTACTACTCCATACTCGACACGCACCACCGCATACGTCCGGGCATGGTGACGCGCGAAAAGGTTGACATGATAAAGGCGCAGCTGCACGAGTTGCTCACCGGCTACGGTTCCATAACCGCACTCGTAATCGACGGTTGGGACGCTCCGTGGTCACGCATAAGCTACGAAGATGTGCCTTTCCCCGAGATTTATGCCTACATAAAGTCGTTGCAGCCAGAATGTCTTGTAATGGATCTCAACGCCGCAAAATATCCGCGCGAGGCTCTGTTCTACACCGACATAAAGTCGTATGAGCAGGGCGCCGGGCAGAAAATCTCGACTTCGGAAAACCGTCTGCCGGCTCTGGCTTGCCTGCCGCTACAGACAAATTGGTGGTTCTGGAAAGACTATTTTCCCACCGACACGCTCAAAAATCCTGCACACATAATCAACGATATGGTGGTGCCCTACAACCGCGCACACTGCAACTTCATACTCAATGTTGCGCCGAACCGTGAGGGACGCATGGATGACAACGCTCTTGAGGCTCTCAAGGCCATGGGCAAGATGTGGCGCAACGACGGTCGTGTGAGCGAGTTGCCACCGTGTGACGCACCCATTACAGAGCGCAACATTGCCAAGGGAATGCCTGCAGAGTCGTCGTGGAGTTGGGACTGCAACCTCATGGACTTTGCCAACGACGACGATTTCACCACGCCGTGGGTGGCCAACAGCCTTACCCAAGACCCTTTTTGGATGGTTGAATTGAAGAAACCGCAGCTCATCGACATGGTGACAATAACCGAATATGAGGGCGGAGCCATTCTGCAATACCGCGTGGAATACCGTCACAACGGTGTGTGGACGGCCGTGTTCGACGGACTTGCCGCTGACAAGAACCGTGTGAAGATACACCGTTTCGGGGCGGTCAAGGCCGATGCCGTGCGCATCACTTTCACCAAGAGCCAGGGAATGCTCGCCATTTCAGAGGTAGGCGTATACACGTCCTACCGTTAATTAAACCGTATTTTTGCGACAAAAAACATGAAAGAGGAATTTACGACTGCTATGCACGCAGAACTTTTAGACGAAGAAATCTCTTATTACGATTTAAGAATCCTGGGTGCGTATGGCGCAATGGCACGAGGTGTTGATAGACATTCGGCACTTGCAAAGTATAAACTTTCAGATGACGAATATGACAACAATATAGAACGTGTTCTCCATTCTTGAATTTGATGTACCCACAACCGTTCTTTCCCTGTTCGTTTACAGTGCTTTTGCGGTGCGGTAGCGGCGTAGTGGGGGCGAACCACGACCGTGGTTCGGTCGGATGACGGTCGTGGTTCGAGCGGTTCACGGTCGGTATTCGGTCGGCCCACGGTCGTGGGCAGGGTGCAGAAAGGGTGCTATGGCACTGCGAAAACGGTGCTTTTACGCCTGTGTGGCGGTGCTTGCGGCGGCAGTGAGAAAAGAAACTCCCGCCCCTGCGGCGCAGAGACGGGAGGCGGATGTTATGTATCAGTAGTGCCGCGGCGTCACTTGCCGGGGAATAGTTCCGCGAGTTTGTCGGCTATGGTCGCCTTGTCGAACTTGCCGCAGATAGTGCCGTCGGGGTTGACAAGCACCATCAGGGGTATCGTGGACACGGCATACTTGTTGGCCACTGTGCCGTCGAGGTCGACGACCTGTGTCCACGGGCATTTCTCTTCCGCCAGTGCCTTGCGCCATGCGGGGTCTTTCTTGTCGAGCGACAGGCCGAGGATGTCGAACTTGTCGCCGCCGTATTTGGCGTAAAGTTCCTTGACAGCCGGGAAACTTGCACGGCACGGGCCGCACCATGACGCCCAGAAGTCGATGAGCAGATACTTGCCTCGGTAGCCGGAAAGGCTTACCTTGCCGCCCTTGTCGTCAGTAAGCGTGAAGTCAGGGGCTTTTGTCCCGGCTTCGGTCAGTTTCTGGCGGTGTGCGTAGTCCTTCAGTTTGGTGACGGTCTCGGTTGCCTGCTGGTCTTCCGACAGGTAGGAGACGTAGCGCAGGATGTCGTCAGACTTGGCGTTGCGGCAGATGTATTCCACGATGCGGAGCGATACCGGGGATGCCGGATACTGCTGTACGAACGCCGTTTCCTTGCCGAGCAGTTCTGCTTCGAGAGCCTGCTTCTTCGCCTTGATGCTGTCTTTGGCTTCCGGCGTCTCCGCCATTGCCAACGCCACATTGACGTTGTAGATGTCGCCGAACATGGGGTTGATGTCGGTGTTGTAGATGTTGTACTGCCTGTTTGTCTCCGTTCCTGTCGCCGTGGTGTTGTAACGGCTGCCCTTTATGGTGATGTCGCCGCATTCCAGATAGAAGTCGCATAGTGCCACGAACTGTCCTTTCAGCGTGATCAACGCCCATTCCGCCTTGTCGCGTGCGGTGCCGGAGAACTCGAAGTGTCCGCCTTTCACCTCCACGCTGTCGAGTTGCTGCGCCGGCGGACCGACCAGTTGCAGATAGACTACAGTGCCGTCGGGCACGTCGGTGACGTCGCCGGTAATCTTGTATTCTTCGCCTGCGCACGCCGTGAGGAGCGATCCGAGCAGCAGGATGAATGCCAATGAATACTTTCTCATGCGTTTCCCTTTCTTACATTACTTTTCTGTAGAGACTCACCACGCGTCCCTTGATGTTGTCATACTGCTTGAGTATCTGTCCGTGGGCGGTGAGTTGCGGGTCTATGAGGAGCACCGACGCAGTGCCCGTCGACTGCTGTATGGCAATGGCAAGTTCGTTTATGTTCTTGTTGTTGTCGTAGGCGTAGTGTATGGCGGTGATTTCGCCGCTGTAGGTGGCTATGTCGTTGACTGCGGTATCCATGTTCCCGAGGTTGTCGAGGTTGATTGCCAGGAGTTTGTTGCCGCTCGTCACAAACAGGTAGGGCGATGTCGGGTGCACCTGGAAGAGCGTTCCGTCGGTGACAAGGCCGTCAGGCAGTTTGACGCAATCGGTCATGGTGCTTGTTCCGTCCCAAGAAACGCTGAAGCGGTAGAGCCAGTGTCCGTCGCCGCGTTTCATGATTGTGTACACCTTGTCGTTGTAGAGGAACGAACCCATCCACACCGGCGTGCCTTCAATCTCGTCCAGGTCTACGCCCTCAAGTGATGCGGTGCGGTCCCAAGTGGGTGCCGACACGGTGGACGAGAGATAGGAGGACGTGAAGTTGACGAACCTCTTGTTCTTCGTGTCAAAGCCGAAATAGTACTGCGTGTAGCCTGCACGCACGAGGAACGGAGCCAGTGTGTAGCCCTTGGAATCCTCGCGGTAGGGGTACTGGAAATATCCGTCCTCGGGCGTTCCCATGCCTCCCGGTGTCTTGCCGTAGACCTTTCCGTCTTCCGTGACCACACACACCACCTTGTCGGAATTGTAGTATTCCGCCGTGATGTTGCAGGATGAGGGAGCCTTGTCGGTCTTGAACTGGCTTTCGAATGTGGTGTACTCGAGCAGCGAAGTGCCGTCGAGGTCGGGCGAAGCGCCGTTCTTGTTGACCACGACCACCCTGTCGGCATAGCCTCCGGTAAATCCGTCCTGATAGTTCAGTTGCTTCACTGCCACGGGAGAGCCTTTCATGTCGCTGCCGTTCACCTCCTTGTAGAGGTCGTGATAGAAGGTGTTGTCAGCCTCGTAGGACTGGAAGTCGAGCACGCTCTTGCCGTCTTCGTCGGCGAGGATGAGCCAGCCGGTGTAGAAAGGCGACACTACGCTCATGCTCATTGCCTTGGCGTAGCGCACGTCAGTAGCCCTGTCGTAGACCTCGAAGGTCAGAGGGTCGGAACTGGTGGGCACTTTCACGAACGTGTATTCCAGGTCCTTTGTCTTGGCGAGGGTGTCTGCCCCCACTCGCCAGCAGTAGGTCAGGCGGCTCTCATCGATGTTTGTCGCAATCCGGGGCTGCAGGCTTACTTTCTCCTGGAGTATGAAACGGTAGGTGTCATCAAGCCCCGTGATGTCCACTGTGCCGAGTTCTTTGTAGTCATAGTTGCCCTCGTCGCTCAGGCAAGATGTCAGTGTCGCGGTCGCAACAGCCGCCAACAGTATGTTTATCTTGTTCATGTCTATTCCTCTTTACGTTTAGAAATTGCCTAAAGTCTCCGCTACCGGTCTGCCGTCGGTGTCCGTCGGGTTGCCCTTGTCGACGAGCAGCCACTGCCGGAACTCCATTACCTTGGGCTTGACCTCCCAGTCTTTGTATGACTTATAGATGTAATTGCCTGTTCCGTAGTCCAGCCACTGCACGTATTCGTCTGTGTCGAATGGGTCGGAACCGTCCTTTACGCCCATGAACTCAAGGAAAAGCCTGAGTTTCAACTCTGTGTATGAGCCGAGGTAGCGTTCATAGGGACTGTAAGTCCACCAGTCCGGCTTGATGATACGGTCTGTTATGACCACCTTCATCGTGTCGACAGGGCCGGGCAGGAAGTGGTCGTTCGCCTTGACAGCCAGCACCAGGGTGTCGTTGCCGGTCTTCATGTCTTCCGTGCGGAACAGTTTCAGCGTGAGGTTTCCCGTGTTGGAGTTCGCCTTGATGACCATGTCCTTTGCGTCAGACAACTGGTAGTGCGTGCCCTCCACGGCGGTGCTCTTTTCCGGGACAGCCACTACAGAGAAGGTCACGTCCTTGTCGTTGTAGCGTCCTGCGTAGGTCACGGGGATGTCGAAGTCTGCGGATGTCGTCCCGTCGCCGTCGAAAGCGAACGTGTAGGACATCGACTGCGAAGAGAATGACAGGTAGTTGTGGCTGTCAAAGACGTCTATCTCGTCCGTGGAACAAGCCGTCAGCATGGCCGCGGACACACATATTGCTAATATCTTTTTCATAAGTGTCATTTTGAAGATGGTATGTTGCCGTATTCTTTCTCGTCTTCAGGCAATGGGAATGTGTAGTATGCCGTAGTCATGGCGGTTGTCGCTCCCGACCACCACGGGTTGAAGTCGGGAGTGGTCGGTGAGTCCTTGCGCTTGTAGTAGAACCACATCTGTCCCTCGGCGTAGGTCTCCTTGCGCATCTCTTTTGCTATGTAGTCCTGCAGTTCGTCGGCAGTAGCCGCGTCGGAGATGCCTTTGTCCTCCGACAGATAGCCGCGGTGCAGTTTCAGGTCACGCAGCAACGACACCGACTTCGAGGGGTTCTTCACCTTGTTGCATTCCGCTGCTATGAGGTACATCTCGCCCAGGCGTATCAGGGGAACGGTCTGTTTCTTCACCACGCCGCTTGAACTTGTCGTCTGGTCATACTTGCTTGAGATGACCTTGTCGCCAGCCTTGTTGTTCGTGATGAGGTAAAGGTAACGGTAGTCGTTGGCGTCTTCAAAGACGTTAAGGCCGTAGTTGCCCCACCCGTCAGACAGAGAATAACTCTCTGACTTGAAGTATGACTCGTAGTAATTGGGCAGGTCGGGCACGTCCAGACCGCATATCAACTCCGTGAGGAATATCTTGTCGCCGCCGGAAGATATGTTCGACTCGTTGACCCAAGTGAACGGACCTTCCTCGATGACCTTGTTGGCATACTCCAGAGCCTTGTCTTCGTCACCTATGTACATATACACGCGTGCGCGGAGAGCCTGTACAGCCCAGTAATTGAACCTGTACTGGCGGTTGGCAGTGAGGTCTCCCTTGCCAGAGTAGGTGATGTCCTGCGGCCCGGAGATGAGCGGATCGCCGGCTTTCACGAGCAGTGTCTCAGCCTTGTCGAGGTCAGCCAGCACCTTTGCCACCACTTCTTTCTCGGATATGTGGGGGTATCTCACCCGCTCGTAGGTCTCTACATAGGGAATGGCAATGGCGTTCTCGTCGAGTGAATAGGCAGGCGCAAACATGCGCATAAGGTCGAAGTGCATGTATGCGCGCATGGCGTACGCCTCGCCTTCTATCAGTTCCATCTCGCCTTTCGAGAACGCGTCCGCGTGGTCTTCGATGTCTTTCAGCAGGCTGTTTACATTGGCTATGTTGTTGTACATCTTGTCCCAGATGGCGTCAATAGTGCCCCTTACCGACGTGTTTTCGTAGTTGTAGTTGGTCACGGGGTTCTTGCAGTAGTTGCGGGCGATGCCCTCCAGCAGACCGTAAGTGAGGTTGTGGCCGTAGAGGTCAGTGCCTACCAGATTGATGTATGCGCCGTACAGCATCTGCTTATAGCCGTCATCGGTCTTTATCAAGTCTTCCCTGTCCTTCTGTGTCGAGGGCTGCACGTCAAGCCAGTCGCTGCATGAGGACATGGAGACGCAGGCTATTGCTGACAATATGAATATCTTGAGTTTCATGTTTTTTGCGTTTTAGAAGTTTGCACGGAGACCTAAAGTGAACGCTCTGGCGTAAGGATAGGATGTTCCACGCTCGCGCTTGACGGTCGAAAGATACATTAGGTCGGATGTGTTGAATGACAATCGGATGCTCTCCATGTGTAATGGCTGAATCCAACTCTTGGGAAGTTCATACTGCACGGACAGAGCCGAGAGCTGCAGAATGTTCAGGTCCTGGACGAAACGCGAGCTTGCGTAGGTGTAGGACTGGGTCAGACGGTCGGTGATGTTCGCCTTGTAACTTACCACATCGCCGGGCTTTTGCCATGTCTCGGTGAGCACCCTCTTGTCCACGTTCTGGTATTTGTTGGAGTTTTCCACCTTGTCTACCAGCGTCTGATTGTAGGCTTGACCGCCCCATTGGTAAGAGAACGTGAGGTTGAGGTACAGTCCTTTCCACCCGACATTGGCTCCGAAGGTGCCGCGGACAGTCGGTTCGGTGTCGCCGACAACCACCTTGTCGCTTGCGCTCCATGTCTTTGTCGGCTTGCCTTCGCGTGTTAGGAACAGTTCCTCGCCGGTCATCGGGTCGATGCCAAGGGAGCGCACGGCGTATATGGCGGTCGAAGACTGACCCTCCTCATACTTCGTCAGGAACTTGTGGGAAGCCTGCTTGTATTCCGCTTCCGACATTCCCTCCGACGAATCGATAGACTTGTTGTAGGATTCCAGGTAGGACGAGATTGCGAGAATCTTGTTTTCGTTGTGGCTCGCGTTGGCAAAGAGCGACACGTTGAGTTGCGGCTTCTTGATGATATAGGCGCGCAAGGCAAGTTCGTAGCCCTGGTTTCTCATGCGTCCCAGGTTGTCCGTGAAACTGCTGAAGCCCACAGAAGGAGGCGTAGTCACGGGAAGCACCATGTCTTCGGTGGTCTTGCGGTAGTAGTCTGCCGAGATGTCGACACGCCCGAACAACCCTATGATGATGCCAAAGTCCGTGGATTTCGTCGTCTGCCAGCGCAGATGCTCGTTTCCGAGACCTGCCAGCGTCACGCCGATGTTTCCGTCGTAGCGGTCGTTAGTGGTGAAGTTGTAGATGTCCTTTGCCTGATAGGGCGAAAAGTTCACCGAACCTACCTCACCGTAAGTGGCTCTCAGTTTGAGCATATTGATGAAGCCTAACCGCCTGATGAACTCTTCGTTGTGGGCGTTCCAGCCGATACCTGTGCTGAAGAACGGCGCTGTCTTCTCCTTTGTGCCGAACTCTGACGAACCGTCAAGACGGTAGGAGAAGTCGAAGAGGTAGCGGTCGTTCCACGCATAGTTTGCGGAAGCGAAGAAACTTGCCAGTCTTGCGTGGCCCTCGGCACTGTTCGGCACGCCTCCCTTCTCATATCCCTGCGCATAAGCGGGCGACGGAGAGTCGCCGTCACCGAAGCCTTGGGCAGTGAAGCCGGTCACTGTGCTCTTGGAATCCGACAGTGATGTACCGGCGGAAGCGGTGATGAAGTGTTTGTCAAAGGACTGTGCCCATGTCAGGAACACGTTGCCTTCGAGCGACTCGCGCTCCGTGACCGTGTAGGTGTACTTGCCCCTGAGTATCTGGTCTGCTGTCGTCACGTCCGACATGCCGTCTCCGTAGTCCTTGTATGTCGACGAGTTCGGCGACACGAAGACATCGCTCTGCGAGTGTGATTTCGTGTAACTCAAACGTCCGTTCAGTCGCAGTGTCTCGAGTATTCGCCAGTCGAACGAGAAGTTGTCACTGATGTTTGTCTGCTTTGACTTGTCGAAATTGCCCACATTTGCCTCGTAGAGAGGGTTGACGGGCATATTGCTCACGTTGCCCCACAGGTTGCTCTGGCTGCCGTACTCGTTGGTGTAAGAGTAGTATTTGTACAGTTTGCCGTTGCTGTCGTATATCGGATAGAACGAGTTTATTGTGGTGTAGTCGCCGAAACTGCCGTAAGGCGATTCGGTGGAATTGGATTGGTAGGCGTTCAGATAGTTGGAAAAGAGCAATTTGTCCTTGAAGTTGTAGGACAGGTCCACGCCTATTCCGTAGTTGTCACGCTTGGATTCCTTCATCACACCCGGATTGTTTGCGTAGTTGAGGTCCACTCCGTAGCGCATGCGGGTGTCTCCTCCCTGCAGGTTGAGCGAGTGTTTCATTGCCAGAGTGTTGCGCAACGGTTGTGACAGCCAGTCCGTGTTGACACCCTGGGCCACCCATTTCGCTATCTCGTTGTACTCCGGGCGGAGCGTGCCGTCGTTGTTGCGGTACAGTCCGAGGCGGTTAATCAGTTGCAGGTTCTCCTTGGCGTCAAGCAGGTCATAACTTGACAGATCGGGCAAAGTCACATCGAGGTCCATGTTGTAACTTACCTTCAGTTGTCCCTCTGCGGGGCGTTTTGTCTTCACGACAATCACTCCGTTGGCGGCACGCGCTCCGTAGATGGCTCCGGCGGCGGCATCTTTCAGTATCGTGACGGACTCTATGCGGTTCATGTCGAGGTCTACGATGCGCTCGACCGTCGTTTCGTAACCGTCAAGGATGAACAGCGGCTGGTTGGGATCGCTCTGCAGACCTGACTTGTCGATGTTTTTGAAGCCGGAGAAAGAACTTTCGCCGCGCAGACGCACCTCCGGCATGGTGTTCGGATCGGAACCCATGTCGATGTTTTCCGTCAGCGACAGCGAGGGATCGAGCAGTGCCAGACTCTTCAGAATGTTCTGGTGGCCCACCGTCTTCAGTTCATCGCCTTTGTATACGGATGCGTTTCCGGTAAAAGTCTTGGCGTCGCGGTTCATGAGACCCGTCACTACGACTTCGCTGATCTGGTTGTCGTTCTCGAGCGTCACGTTGCGTTTCAGCGCTGACTTGCCGCTTCCTATGCTCACGGTCTTGCGTGCCATGCCGACGTAAGAGAATGTTATGGAGCACGCCGAGGTCGGAACGGTCACCGTGTAGCGTCCCTGGTCGTCGGTGACAGTCTGCATCCCGTCTTTCACGATGACGTGAACTCCTGGCAGCAGTTCGCCCGAATCGTCCGCCACGACACCCATAACCTTTCTGTTGCCACGGTCTATGTTGCTCACCGTCACGATGCCGTTCTCTATCTCGTAGTTGGCGTGTATCTGTGCCATTACGGTGTTCATAGCCTTGCGCAGGGTGATGTTCTTCCCCTTGACGGTTATCCTCGGCAGAGCCATTCGGTTGTTTTCCGCCATGATGAAGTCAAGTCCTGTCTGCTTCTTCATCTGGTTGAAAAAGTCGTAGACGGTGCCTTGGCTGATGTCAACCGTCACCAGGCGGTCCTCAATGTTCTGCGCTTGGGCAGCCGGTGCGAGGAACGTCTGAAACAAAACAATCACTGATAGCAACACCGCCAGCCTCCATGGCACGCGGATTGCGTGTTTTCTACTAATCTTCATAACTACTACATTTCTTGATGATGACCTCTTTATTATGTTTTACAATATCCAGTCCCGTGATTTTTCCTATGGCATGGAGAAGGTGGTCCACCTTTCCGTACTTGTCGATGTTGCCGCTGAACTTCATGTAACGCAGGTCGTCGGACTCTATTTTGACCGTAAGCCCATACCATTGCTCCAGTACTTCCATGAGTTTTTCGAGGTTGCAGTTGCGGAAAACGAACTCTCCGTTGTTCCATGAGATGTTGGGCGTAAGGTCGGTTTGGGCTATGTTGATGCGCGTCTGTGTGATTTCCGCCACCTCACCCACGTCTATGGGATACTCCTTGTTGCCTTTCAGCACGCTGATTTTGCCCTCCACGAGAGCCACCTCGGTGCATCCGCGCTTGTTGGTGCTTACCGAGAACTCCGTGCCGTATTCCTTTACGACGGCGTCATTGGTAACTACCATAAACGGTCTTCCATTCTCTTTCGACACCTTGAAATAGGCTTCGCCCTCAAGATAGACCGTCCTGGAGTCGGAAGCGAAGTGCGCCGGGAACTTCAACTTGGTGTTGTAGTTGAGGTGAACTATCGTTCCGTCCTCCAAGGTCACCCAAAACTCGTTGCCTTGGCCTGTCGCCAACTGGTAGTCTCCGTCCTCCAACTCGTGCGACTGCACGTCGCATACCTTGCCTTCGCTCTTCATGCTCACCTTGCTACGGTCGGGCATGTAGAGCACAGCCTGCTGTTTTCCCTCGCGGTTCGACAGTTCCATTTGTCTGTACTCAGTCGCCTGCATCTGCGGAGACGGTGCTTTTGCGGTGTTGCGGAAATAGATTGCGCAAGCCGCACACACTATCAGGGCGACGGAAGCAGCCGCTGCTATGCGCTCTGTGCGGAACTTCCTGCCTGCGAAATGCCTGTCGCGGAACTCATGCCACGCACGTTTCTCGTCTACGGCGGCATACTGGCGGTAGCGGTGTTCCAGGTCGCTGGATTCCATCAACTGGCGGTATGTGTCGTCATGACTGTCGTCCGCCTTGCGCCATTCCTCCAGCCGACGTTCCTCGTCGCCGGATATCATGCCGCAAATCTTGCCCACAATGATACTCAGAATGTCTCTCTTATCTTTCATCTTTTGCGTTTTCTGTAACTAAAAACGTTCAGACGTGAAAAGTGAGGGACAGGAATGATGAAAAAATGTTTGGTTTTGGTAAAATAAACGGACAGAATTACACAATATCGTTTATTTTGATGACATTGTGGCTGATTGTCGATAGCGCATAGAAAAGCACCAGTTCGCTGCCGCTGAACTTCTTTCTAAGAAAAGCCATACTGCGTTTCTTGTGTGTCTTTACTGTCTCAAACGACACTCCGAGCATCTCTGATATCTCACGGTTTGTCTTGCCTTTTATGTAGAGGAGGAACACTTCGCGGCTCTTGGGCGGCAGTTCGTCGATGTAGTCGAACAGCAGCCGGTAGACATCTTCGCTGTAAATGCCGTCGCTGTCGTCCGTGGGATATGCGCCGTAACGCTCTTCCACCGATTTTATATAGTGGTCTTCCACGTTTTTGTGGCGCAGTTTGTCGAGGCTGGAGTTTCTCGTGGAGTTGTAGAGAAACGCCTCAAGGGACTTCATGTTGAGGAAACTGTACTTCTTTTCCAACAGCAGCGTGAACACCGACTGCACTATGTCCTCCGCCTCGTCCTGGCTTACGACGAGTTGCATGGAATAGTTTACCAGAGCCTTGTAATAGTATTTGTAAAGCAAACGGAAGGCTTCTGCATCCCACACGAGGAATTTGCAGATGTCGATATCGGTCTTGTGCATCTCTCTCTGTTGCAAAGTTATACAACTTGCAGACATTATTTGTGTTATGTATACGGATGTTAAGGTTATTTAACAGGCACGTCATGGGCTGCCGCTATGCCGTTTTTACACGGCGGAAAGACGGTTGCAACAATATTGCAACCGTCTTGTGACTGCATTGTAACGCTTGGTAGATACCTTTGCACCCGAAAGAAAGTGCTGTGGTATCCATGGAACGAAATTGCGGTTTGTGCCGTCGTACAGAGTCGGTGAATGTTAAAATTGGGAAAATATCGCCCCTTGCATTAAGTAAAAGTACCTCTTCGAGGTATTCAAGGGTGATATTACTATAAACGAAACATCGCAACATGAAAAATCTACTGGTTACGCTTATGGTGGCTTTTGCCACCGTGGCTATGGGACAGACGGCTGACCTGAGGGTCATGTCGTTCAATATCCGTTTTGACAACCCCAAGGACACTGCCGACAACGCATGGTCCGCACGCCGTCTGCCCTGTGCAAGGATGATAGGTGAGGTCAACCCCGACATCATCGGGATGCAGGAGCCGCGCGGTTCACAGTACGAAGACATCATCTCGCTTCTGCCCGCCTATGAGTATCTCCGCATCCCCTTGAGCGACAAGGTGACCGAAAAGAACTCCGGGAGGATAATGGTCTTTTTCCGCAAGGGCATGTTCAGGATGAAGAAATGGGGCTACTTCTGGCTCACCAGGGATTATGAGCGTCCCGGAGTGTCCTTTGAGACCACCGACAAAAACAACATCCGCGCCGCCATCTGGGTGCGTCTGCAGGACTTGAAGACCGGCAAGGACTTCTATTTCCTCACCACCCACCTACCCTATAAAAAAGAAGAGGCCGACAATACGGCGCGTGTGAAGTGCGCACGGCTGATAGTCGACCGCCTGAAAGACATAGCCGGAGAAAAGGCGACGGTATTTGTCACGGGCGACATGAACGCCAGTTGGGAACTGCGTGCGCCCCGCCGCAAGAGCCTCGTGCCTTTTTACGAGTGGATGTACAGTGCCCGCGAGATGAGCGAAGAGACCGACAGCCGCAGCAGTTTCAACGGTTGGAAACCCACCGGCGACCGCTCCTGGCCCAACAATCTCGACCATATATTCTACCGTAATGCCACTCCGGTGCGGTTTGCCACCCACGACGAACCGTCCTACGGTGTGACCTATGTCTCCGACCACTACCCGATAATATGCGACTTCCAACTCCCTTGACGACCATGAAAGTACAACTCATATCCCTCTTGCTCCTCTCCGCTGCCTTCGCAGCCAATGCCAAGGACTACACGCTCACCTCACCCGACGGACGGTTGGGCAGTGTGATAAGCACAGGAAAGGTCACCACGTTTACCCTCGGCAGCCAAAAACAGCAGATACTGCAGCCCTCGCCCATAGCGATGAGGATTGCCGGCGGCAGTGTGTGGGGCGAAAATACAGGCTCGGCAAGGGTGAAGCGCAGAAGTATAAACAAGGATATAGCGTCACCTTTTTACAAAAGGGCGTCGGTGGAAGACCGCTACAACAGTCTGACACTCGTCTGTCAGGGCTACTTTTTGGAGTTCCGTATGTATAATGACGGCATGGCCTACCGCTTCACAGGTGCTGTCAAGGACTCCGTGACCGTGGAGCAGGAGACGGCAAACTACCGTTTCAAGGAAGATTTTCAGGCCACTGTGCCCTATATAATCAACCGTACAAAGAAACCTGGAGCACCGCTCGACGAGCAGTGGTGGAACGATCAGCAGTGCCAGTTCACTCCACAGCGCATCTCGGAAACCAACCCACAGAACCTCATGGCGATGCCTTTCACCGTGACACTCGGCGGCGGCGAGAAACTGTGCATGGTGGAGGCCGACCAGGAAGACTATCCCGGCATCTACCTGCTCAAGTCCTCTGACGCGGCGCTGACGCTGGGTGCGGTATTCCCGAAATACCCCAAGACGCTGGAGAGGGGCGGTCACGGCAACATAGAGATGAAGGTCTCCTCGCGCGAGAACTATATGGCGCGCACCGCCGGGACACGCACTTTCCCATGGAGAGCATTCATCGTGACACGTCAGGACGGCGACCTCGTGGACAGTGACATGGTCTACCGGCTCGCTTCTCCGTGCCGCATAGGCGACACGTCGTGGATAAAGCCGGGCAAGGCGGCGTGGGACTGGTGGAACAACAGTGCCCTCTATGATGTCGACTTCAAGGCAGGTTTCAACAATGACACCTACCGTTACTTCATAGATTTTGCCAAGGAGTACGGTCTGGAGTATGTACTCATCGACGAGGGGTGGTTCTCCACCAAGTCGACCGACATCTTTGACCTCGTGCCCGACATAGACATCAAGGCACTGGTCGACTACGCCGACAGCCGCGGAGTGGGCATTCTGCTGTGGGCAGGCTACCTCTCGCTCGCCAGAGACCTTGAAAAGGCGGTGACCCACTACGCCTCCTTGGGCGTGAAAGGGTTCAAGATAGATTTCCTCAACCGTGATGACCAGCCCATGATGCAGTTCATGCGGCGCACGGCAGAACTGTGCGCACAGCACCATTTGCTCGTAGACTTCCATGGAACGGGCAAGCCTTCGGGCATGCAACGCACCTATCCCAACGTCGTCAACTTCGAGGCGGTGTTCGGACTCGAGCAGATGCGCTGGTCACCCAACACGTTGGACATGGTGAAACATGATGTCACGCTGCCTTTCACGCGTATGGTGGCAGGTCCGATGGACTATACTCCCGGCGCCATGCGCAACTCCCTGAAAGGTATGTACTGGCCGTGCAAGCGCAATCCCATGAGTCAGGGCACGCGAATGCACCAAGTCGGCATGTATTTCTGCTATGATTCGCCGCTCACAATGCTCAGTGATTCGCCGTCACTCTACAAGAAAGATCCTGTGTGCACACGCTTCATTGCCAGCGTGCCCACAGTGTGGGACGACACAAAGGTGCTGGCTGCCAGCCTCGGAGAGTATCTCGTCGTGGCGCGGCGCAAGGGTGACAAGTGGTATATCGGCGCTATCAATGACTGGAACGAGCGCACCCTGCACGTCACTCTGCCTGAGGAGTGCCGCGGAAAGGCAGCCGAGGTCATGAGCGACGGCATCAATTCCGACCGTGTAGCGGAGGACTACCGTCATGAAAACACACAAATCGCCGCCGACGGACAGTGCGACATCCACATGGCGAAAGGCGGAGGATGGGGCATGATAGTAACTCTTTGAAATGTTAAACTGTATTAAAGCAATAAGTAGAAGCCCATACTTAAAGGTATAACCGATACGAGATGTGACTGAAAACTGCTGACTACTGCCTATGAACAAGAAAAAGGAACAGGATTTTGAATACGCATTCCACCGTCTGTACCAACTGTACAGCGGCAAGGTGTACAACTTTATCATGCGTAATTCTGCCGGCAACAAGTTTCTGGCGGAGGAAGTGGTGCAGACGGTATTCATGAAGATATGGGAGAGAAGGGAACATTTCGACGACTACTCAGTGCTTCATCCCTACCTGTTCTCCGTAGTCCGCAACACTTTCTACAAGATGTGTGCGCATGAAGCGGTGAAATACGCTTACGAAAACTACCTGAAAAACACGGCGACAGAGGAGAATGACACCGATACCAACGGCATTATCGACGAGGAACATTTGCGTGAAGCCATTCTCAAACTCATGGACAAGATGCCCGAGAGGCGGCGTGAGGTCTTTTACAAGAGCCGCATCGAGAACAAGCCATACAACACTATAGCCGAGGAAATGAACATTTCGGAAAAGACCGTGGGGGCACACATGACCATGGCACTGCGCTATCTGCGTGAGCATCTGGGCGACTACGCCAACATGCTCATACTGTTGTCACTTCCTCTAAACCTTTACGCGATATGGTAAACGACAGATATTATTATGAGAGACTTGCCGAAAAGTACCTCCGGGAGGAGGCTTCGGAACAGGAAAAGGAAGAGTTGTTCGACTGGATGAGGGACAACGAGGAACTGCGTATGATTATTGACGCCGACCTTGAAGCCAGTGACAACAAGATGTCGGAAAGGCAGAAGCAGCGCATATACAGGCAGATTGTCGAGGAGTGCCACAGCGGCGGGAAAGTCAGGCTGCACAGACTGTTCTCCGTCACAAGACTGTTGGCTGCGGCGTGCGTGGTTCTTGCCCTGTCGTCAGGTGTCCTTTTCTACCGCCAGATAGCAGTTCCCGCTTCCGCACAGAATCCTTTTGAGGTGTCGACAGAGGCTGCCAACCACTCCCGGCTGCAACTTCCCGACGGCACATCGGTACACATGAACACGCGCTCTACGCTCTCCTATGCGCTCGACAACAGGCATGGTGAACGCATAGTGCACCTCGACGGCGAGGGATATTTTGAGGTTGCGGCGGACAAAGACCACCCTTTCAAAATCATAACCAACGGAATGGAGGTGCTGTGCCTCGGCACCAAGTTCGACATAAAGAACTACAAGGAGGACAATTCCGCCAAGGTCATACTGCGCGAGGGTTCGGTCATGGTAACGTCGGGCACGCAGAAAAACCTCATGACACCCGGAACGTGCGTCACTTATGACAAGAACACTGGCAACCTCAGCCAGTCCAGAGTGCGCAAGGACAGTGCAATGGAGTGGATAAGCGGCTACACCTATTACCAGAACGAGAACCTTGAGAACATCGTCAACGAACTTTCACGCAACTACGGAAAGCGTTTTGTCATCACCTCTCCCGAGATAAATGACGAGACTTTCAGCGGTTATCTCGGCAACGGCACGCTTGACAACGTGCTCAATGCCCTGTCCGTGGCTTCGGGAATAGACTACAGGCACGCCAACGACAGTACAATACTGATATACAATAACAAGAAAACCAAATAAGATGAAAACAAACTACAGTCTCAGAACATCCCTGGCACTGCTGTTACTGCTGGTTTCAATGGCTCTGCACGCCGCCGGCATCACGCTGAACCTTAAGAAAGTCACCGTGAAACAGGCTATGGACAAGATTGAAAGCGTATCAAAGGTACACTTCTTCTACAAGGATAACCTTGCCGATCTGGACAAGGTAATCACCCTGCAGGTGCGTGACGCCTCTGTGGAGACATGTCTCGACCGCCTGTTCAACGGTACCGGCATCGCCTACAAGATTGAAAAGGACAATGTGGTAATTCTTACGGAAAAGGGAAAACACCAGAAATCTGAGACGGGAACCGCCGACGGCAAGGACAAAATAACAGGAATCGTCACTGACGAGAAGGGAGAACCCCTCATCGGAGCGAACGTGAAGTTGCGCAACAAGAATGCGGGTGCGATAACAGACATCGACGGACGGTTCGAGTTGGAGGCGTCCAATTCCGACGTGTTGGAGGTTTCCTACATCGGATTTGCTCCCCAGGAGATAAAGGTAAACCAGAAACGCAACTTCAACATCGCCCTTGGCGAGGAACGCAACGAACTCAATGAGGTGGTCGTTGTGGGTTTCGGTTCGCAGAAGAAGGTTAACCTCACAGGAGCGGTGGCTGTCATCGACGCCTCGAAGACACAGGGACGGCCGGTGGCTTCGGCGGCGCAGGCACTGCAGGGACTTGACCCCTCGGTAAACATCGGCATCAATTCGGGAAAGGCAAACTCCGGTTACAGCATCGATATCCGCGGTGCTGCGTCGCTCAACGGCAGCACTCCGCTGATACTCGTCGACGGTGTGGAGACGTCACTCTCGCGCCTTAACCCCAATGACATAGAGAGCGTATCAATCCTGAAGGACGCTTCCGCAGCCTCAATCTACGGCACGAAAGCATCGGCAGGCGTCATCCTCGTGACCACAAAGAGTGGCGGCTCCAACAAGACCAAGGTCAACTACAACGCAAAATACGGCTGGCTGCAGAACACGACCTCTACTGACTATGTGACGAAAGGCTACGACTGGCTTCGCATGACGGAGACATTCTGGGCAGCAAGCAACAAGTCGGGCACTTATGCACAGTACACCGACGAGGACTATGCAGAACTCTGGATGCGCCGTAACGACACAAGCGAGAATCCCAACCGCCCCTGGGCTGTGGCGCAGACAGACGGCACATACAAGTACTACGGCAATTTCGACTGGTACGGATATTTCTACAAGCGCACGCGTATGCAGCGTGAGCACAACGTCTCGATAAGAGGCGGCAGCGACAAGGTGCGCTACTATGTCAGCGGACGTTACTTCGGGAGTGACGGAATCATGAATATCCAGAATGACCCGTACGACAGTTACTCGCTGAGAAGCAAACTGTCGGTGGACATAACCAAGTGGCTGCACTATTCCAACAACATCAGTTACTACTACGGATACAACTGGTGGCCGGGACAGGCGAACGTACAGAACACGTTCTCCAACGTGTCCTACGGTGCCACTCCCTACATCGTGCCGTTCAATCCCGACGGAAGCATCGTGCACAAGCAGACCTACAGTAACCAGAGTGCGGAGGTGGCAGGCGGCTTCAACCTGCTGTTGTCCTACGGAAAGGCGTCAAACATGGAGAAAGAAAATGAGGTCATAATAAAGAACAGCCTCGCTGTTGACATCGTGAAGAACCTCCAACTGCATCTTGCGCACTCCTATCTGTTCCGTCATCTGTTTGATCAGTACCGCTACACAATCGCTCCTTACTCCACAAAGGTGGGAGTGGAGACGTGGACACCTGACGATCCGTCGACCAAGTTCCGCAATGAACTGACGGAGGCTAACCAGTCCACCTACAAGCATACGTTCGAGATGTACCTCGACTACAGTTGGACTGTTGCCAAGGCTCACAACTTCAAGGCCATGGTCGGTATGCAGTATGACACCAGATACTACCGCAAGAACAGCATAACAGCCAATGGTCTGCTGTCGGAAGAACTCAATGACTTCAATCTTGCGGATGCCACGACCTACGAAGTGACAGGTGGTCAGTCGCGATACAAGACCTTGGGCTATTTCGGACGCTTCAACTACGACTACCAAGGACGCTATCTTGTGGAACTGTCGGGTCGCAGTGACGGTTCGTCACGCTTCTGGAGCAAGAACCGCTGGGCATTTTTCCCCTCTGGTTCTCTCGGTTGGCGCATGAGCGAAGAGAAGTTCTGGAAACCCATGCAGGGCTGGTGGGACAATGCAAAACTGCGTTTCTCCATCGGTAGTCTTGGCAACCAGCAGGTGAGCGACTACCTCTTCATACAGGAAATCAACACCAAGAAGACCAACGATTCCTACTCCCTCGACGGCAAGAACTCCCTTACCTACGCCCAAGAGACCGCTCCTGTGTCGAATAACCTCACATGGGAGAAGGTGACAACCTACAACTGGGGTGTCGATTTGACGTTCTTGCAGAAGTTAAGCCTTACCGCCGACTACTACATACGCAACACCACGGGCATGATGGTCAACGGTGCGTCGCTGCCGGCGGTGTATGGAGCATCCGTGCCAAAGGAGAATGCGGCGGACATGCGCACCAACGGTTGGGAGGTAGGACTGTCCTGGCACGACTCGTTCAAACTGCTTGACAAGAAGTTCAACTACACTCTGCGCGCCAATATAGGTGATTACAAGACCAAGGTGACGCGTTTCGACAACGAGACAGGCAAGATTGGCGACCACTATGTGGGTGAAACCCTCGGCGAACTGTGGGGCTGGAGCACCGACGGACTGTTCCGCACCAACGAGGAGGCGGCCGCTTATGCGTCGGAGGTTGACCTCACCTATCTGCAAAAGTACATTGTTGACGCCAAGAGCCCCTACACGGGTTGGATGGCAGGAGACCTGAAATACCTCGACATTGACGGCGACAAGAAACTCTCTACGGGTGATGGCACGATAAAGAATCCCGGTGACCTGAAGGTGATAGGCAATGTGCTGCCGCGCTATTCCTATTCTTTCGGCGGCGATTTCAACTGGAACGGAGTGGATTTCTCTGTGCTCTTCCAGGGCATAGGCAAGCGTGACTGGTATCCGGGAGCGGGACAGTCGAACCTCTTCTGGGGTTCTTACTGCCGTCCGCACAACACTTTCCTCTCGCAACAGATGATAGACAACATGTGGTCAGAGGACAATCCGGACGGCTATTACCCGCGTCCGAGAGGTTATGTGGCATATTCCGGCAACTACAGCCACAACGCTGAACTCACCGCAATCAATGATCGCTACATACAGAATGTGGCTTACCTGCGACTGAAGAACCTGACACTGGGCTACACGTTCTCCTCTTTGGGCAAGTGGATTGACCAGGTGCGTGTCTATTTCACTGGAGAAAACCTCTTCTACTGGTCGCCTCTGAAGAAGCACAACAAATACATCGACCCTGAACAGGCGGTGTCTGACGTGGCGAAAGCGGCCGATTCCAAGAACCAGAGCATCGGTTCGGGCGAGGTCTATTCGTTCAGCAAGTCATTCTCTTTCGGTATTGACGTAACCTTTTAACAATTGAATCCCTATGAGACTGAGAAATATAATTTTACTGAGTATGGCGGCTGTGGGACTTGTGTCCTGCGATCTGGACGAGTATCCCCAGGATTCGGTGTCGCCGGAGACGTTCTTCAAGACAGAGAAAGAACTGAAACTGTACAGCAACCAGTTCTACACCATGTTGCCGGATGCCGTAGACATGTTCAAGGAGGTTTCCGACTGCGTTGTCCACGGACTGTCCTACAATGACGTGATACGCGGTTATGCACATGTCGTGCCGAGTACTGGCGGCGGCTGGAGTTTCACTTCGCTGCGTCACATCAACTATTTTCTCCAGAACATCTACCGTTGTGAGGATGAGGAAGTGCGCAAGAAATACGAGGGACTGGCACTGTTCTGGCGCGCATACTTCTACTTCGACAAATTGCAAAAGTTCGGCGAGACCCCTTGGTATGACCAAGTGCTGGCTAATGACGACAACGAACTGCTCTGCAAAGCGCGTGACAGCCGCGAGACAGTCATCAGTCACATCGTGGAAGACTTGGACAAGGCGGCTGCGCAACTGCCCGAGACTTCTGACAACAAGTACATAGTCAACCGCTATGCGGCGTTGGCTCTCAAGTCGAGGGCGTGCCTCTATGAGGGCACATTCCGCAAGTATCATGCCGGAGACGTGTTCAATCCCGACAACCTTGCATACGCCGACCTGCTCCAGAAGAGCGCTGACGCTGCCAAGGAGATAATGGAAAGCGGCAAGTACCAGTTGTACCGGGAAGGCAGCAAACCCTATTACGACCTGTTCGTGGGCAGTGCCTCCAACGAGAAAGAGATAATCCTCTCACGCTCCTACGGCGTTGCCACCCATGAAGCGTCCGCATTCGCCCTCGTGGCATCAAAGGGTGCGGCAGGCTTTACAAGGGCTTTCGCTTTGACATATCTCATGAAGGACGGCACAAGGTTTACCGACAAGGATGGTTATGCTACGCTCCCGTTTGACAAAGAGACGGAAAACCGCGACCCGCGCATGGGTCAGACCATGCTGACCAAGGGCTTTACCTACAAGGATGGGGAGAAAGCGGTCTACAGGAAGAACCTTTCAATGACAGGCTATCCTGTGCTGAAGTATGTGGAAGGGCCGTCTGCCACTTCCGGTTCCCATGTCGACATCTCCATATTCCGCCTTGCCGAGGTCTACCTCAATTACGCTGAGGCTCTCGCCGAACTCGGTACGATAACGCAGGATGACCTCGACAAGTCTGTCAACCAGTTGCGTTCGCGTGCCGGAATGCCGTCCCTGTCGCTTGCCGACGCCAATGCCAATCCCGATCCGCTGCTTTTGGGCGAAGAGTATGGCTACCGCAACGTGGACAAAGGAGCCGATTGCGGAGTGATATTGGAGATACGTCGTGAGCGCGGAATAGAACTCGTGATGGAGGGATTCCGCTATCAGGACCTGGTAAGGTGGCGCGAACTGCTGCGCTTTGACAACCAGAACGCCGATGGAACAGCCAATGGACACGAGTTCTTCGGTCCTTATGTGCCGGGCAAAGGACGCTATGACATGGACGGCGACGGCGCTATCGACTTCGTGGTCAACCCCGAGACAGGCCGCGGATATTCCGCTCCGACAGGCGTGACCGCTGTGACAATCAACAAAGACATCTTCTTGTCGGAGGGTGACAAGGGACTTGTAATCGCCCTGCAGGACATGGTTCGCCGCCATGACGAGAACCGCGACTATCTCTATCCGTTGCCTCTGACCGAGTTAACCCTCTCCAAGGGTGCGCTCACACAGAATCCCAACTGGGATGACATAGACCGTAAATAACCAAAAGGAAAGGAAAAAGAACAATGAAAAAGCCATTTGCATACATTCTCTTCGCTGTATTCGCCGCATTGAGCCTTGCTGTCACCAGTTGCAGTGATGACGACGAACTGCCCAAACCGACATTTACCGAGATAACCGTCACGCCTTCCCAGGCGACCTATCATGTGGGTGACAAGGTGCAGTTGAGCGTAAAGATGAAGAGCGATCTGCCTACAGACATCAAGGCGGCGAAATACTGGTTCTACTACGACTACGCCACGAAAGCCATGTTCGTCACTCCTACGGCGGATACGGGAGAGTTCCTTTCGCCGGAGATAACCCTTACAAAAGCCGGCGACACCGAACTGAGTTTCTGGGCGCAGTTCGATTATCCTCACTACAAATACGACGGAGTGACCAAACGTGTGGTTCTCCATGTAGAGGAATAGTGCAACGGCAACATCCGAACGGAGGGAAAGACGCGATGAACAACAGGAGAACGTTTATAAGGGCATTGTTGCTGGCAGCCATGATATGTGTTGCCGGCAACGCCGTAGCCCAAGTTCTGCCCTCAGCACCGGCTGATTTCGGCCACAGTCCGGCAAGTGCGGAACTGAAGAAAGTGGTGCTCCGCGTCTATCCGGGACGTGAAGGCGACGACAATACGTTTACCCTTTACGAGGATGATGGCGTGACCAGCCAGTACGAAAAGGATGCTTACGCCAAGACAAAACTCAACTACCGTCAGGCCGATGGCAAGGTATGCATCACCATAAGCGCCGCAGAGGGCAGTTATGAGGGACAGTTGCAGAGCCGGGGTTATGAGTTGCAACTGTGCGGATTTGCCGGAGAACGCGTCACCGTGGATATCCCAGAGACCTCCATACGCAATGAAATCAAGGTGGAGTTCCCCCTTGAACGTCCTGTCGGAACTACCATCAGTGTGTTCCACGGCTTGGGCGGCCTGACGCGTGAGAACCTCATCGCCGCACGCAAAAAAGGTGTTGAGTGCATCGAAATATCCCTTTCCGGATTGGTAAACGGCGATAAAGCCTTGGGCTGGACGGAGTTGAAAAAGCGTTTTGCAGAGGTGAAGAAAGCGGCGGATGAGGCTGGCGTGCGCATCTGGTCTATCCACATGCCCTACGAGAAGGAGTGTGATCCTTCGCATCCCGACAGCAAAACGCTGCGCAAAGGTCTGGAAAAGTACCGCCGTTGCATTGATGCCGTGAGCGTGCTGCGTCCACACATCCTGCTGTATCACCCCAGTTTCTACCAGTTGGAGCACGGTGACCGTGACAAACGCATAGAAACGCTTGGCAAGAGCATGAGGTCTCTCAGCAAGTGGGGGAAGCAGATAGGTGCCGAAACGGTGATAGAGAATATGCTCGGGCCTACGGTTGAGCGCACCGACGGATACGCCCGCGCCATCGGGCGCAACCTTGACGAGATGCAGAAAATCATGAAACTCGTCCCCAAAGACGTTGGCGTGGCAATCGACACCAACCATGCCACCGACCCGGTGGCACTCATACGCCACTTCGGCAGCAGGGTTCACACGCTCCATGTATGCGACGGCAACGGACAGAAAGACCGTCATGCTATGCCCGGAGGCGGTTCTGTGGACTGGAACGGCGTGCTGTCGGCACTCAACGACGTTGGCTACCGGGGACCGTTCCTCTACGAGGTGAAGTCAAAAGAGGTCAGTGACATCGCCGAACTCAAGGTCTGTTATGACCGGCTTTACGCCAACTGGCTGAAAGAAAACGTGAAAATCAGTATTAACAAATAAAACAATTGAACTATGAAAATCAAAAGTTTACTCCTGACAGCGGCTATCGCTGCTTCTGCCAACGCTTTTTCGGCAGAGTATTATGTCGTCCCCGGCAACGCCAAGACTGGCAATGACGGTTCTTCATGGGACAAAGCCATAACCATCTGGGACATCTATGACAATGAGGCTACCGCCAAAAAGAAAGAGGCAGACTCCAAGTACAAGAACGGTGACGTGTTCTTCTTCGCTGGGGGTACATATTATCCGACCCTCGAGGCAGGCGGTGTGCCGCAGCGCATGTACCGTGGCTACATCTTTGTGGGCGGTTGCGACCCGACCAAAGGTGCTGTGACGGAATGGCCGACCTGGCCGTCTGCCACCCCGACGGTGTTCTCCGGCGACCTCAACGGTGATGGCGTGGCCTCTCCGGGCGATGCCCAGTGCCTTGTGTATATGCGTCTCGGTTCAAACGGAATCAATACTGCCGAAGACCGTTACACCGTTACGGACGAGGCGCTCAAGCCTCTTACCTTCTACGGATTTGAGTTTACTTGCGCCTATAACGAGAATGAATGGCCGGAAAGTGAGAGCGCAGACAATCTGGCAGGGTGGGGCGCAATCTGTGTAGCCCAGGGTTGGTGCGAACTCTACAACTGCGATGTACACGACAACTATGCCGCCAAGGCAGCAGGTTTCAATGTTTACGGTTCGCTTTACAACGTCAGGGACTGCAAGTTCTACAACAACGTGGCAAACCAGACCGGTGCTGCACTGCGCGTGAACATCAATACCGACAAACGCTATTCGCGCGGTACGGTGGAGCGTTGCGCCTTTTACAACAACACGCTTACCGACAAATACGGTGCTGCAATAGCCCTCACCGCCGGCGAGATGTATATCGTCAACTCCACCGTTTCCGGCAATACTGCCTATGCAGAGGGTGGTGGCGTAGTGGCAAACGGCGACAAGAACGCCACACGCAAACTGCACATCATCAACTCAACCATAGCGGGCAACTACTGCACTGCCGATCCTTCCGAACTCTACAAGAGCGATGCGGAGACAGGGGCAGTCTCCAATCCTGGCTCGTTGGTGGGTACTGAACTTCGCCTGCAGGCTGACGCAAACTTCGATATGTACAATTCCATCATCGTGGGACGTTCCGATAACGGTACGGTTGCATACGCTCCGATCGTCATGAAGGGTGCTGCGAACGGCGAGGCTGCACCTACATTCGCACCGAAATGCGACTTTACCAACTTCAATCTCACAGGTTCGTGCCTGCCGTTGCTTGAGGCGGACAAGTGGAGTTATATCACTACTGGCGCATACAACAACATGGAGGCTGCCAATACTTACGCAGCCGTGTTCGGCGATCAGGATATTGCCGACAATGCAAACAAGGTGATCGCTCCAAAAGCCGACTACCTGAAGTCACTTGAGGCAAAGGAATTCTACCCTGCATACGTCAGCGACATCAATACATACGCCGAAAGTCTGGCGACAGAACCTCTGTTCGCAACCACCGGCTACGCTGTTCCCGACCTCACGGTTGACCAGACAGGCGTGAAGCGCAACACCGGCGAGGACCAGGATTACTGTGTCGGCGCATTCGACATCTACTCAAACACGACAGGCATTGCCAATGTGACAAAGGCGGAAAAGACTGCTTCCGGCCGTCTCTACAACCTGCAGGGCCAGTGCGTAGACGGCAACTACAAAGGCATTGTCATAAAGAACGGCAAGAAAGTTGTCGTGAAATAACTCCCTTAAAGACACAACTCGATGAATAGGATTAAAGTTTTTGCTTGGGCGTTGTCACTGCTTTGCCAGTTGTCGGCGGCGGTGGCGTTGGCCCAGACCACGGTAAATGTCGGCACATACAACATCCGTTGCCCGAGCAGCGGAGACACCGGCGAGCGCGACTGGAACGTAAGGAAACCGGCGGTAGTGCAGACCATCACTGACAATGCCTATGACATAATCGGCCTGAACGAGTGTCATGGCGGCGCAATACTGAGTTATCTTGAGGAACAACTGACCGACTACACTTTCGTGAAGTACAGTGACCTCAAGACACCGGGCACGACAGGCGAGAACTTTAATCCCATTCTTTTCCTCAAAGCAAAGTTCGACCTCCTCGATTCAGGCGTGTATTTCCTCGCCACAGACCTGACAACGCCGACCATCAGTTGGGACAATAACAAGAACAACTACCGTTTCACCGTCTGGGCGAAACTGAAAGTGAAGGCGACTGGTGAGATACTGTATTTCTTTGAGACCCATCTCGACCACCAAGGTGACGATGCGCGCAACGAACAGGCACGCATCAACATGGATCAGATAAGGAAATTGGCGGGTGCATATCCTGTTGTCATCGCCGGAGACCACAATTCCTCCAAAGTCCGCATACCGTTTTATAACCTTATGGGCAGTTATATGCAGGACGCGCGTGCAGCCGCAAAGACTACCGTAGGCATAGAAAACGGCGACGGCACACTGTCGAAACACACCGTGAACAGCAAGGAATTCTGGGACCCCGACTATCACAGCAGCAGCCGGTTGGACTGGATATGGGTCAGGGGAGCGACGGTCGACATTTACAAAAACATCAATGCCACCTACGGAAGAACCCAGACTCCGAGCGACCACTTTGCCATTCAGGCCACTATAACCCTCAATGAATACAACCCTACGAGGACATACAAACTCCCCACTTCGGGCAATATCAACGACGCAATAGCCCAAGCCGGCGTGGGCGACACCATTCTTGTGGAAGCAGGAAAACTGTCTGTTCCCGGTTCGGGCAAGACTGCCACGGTGAAAGTCAACAAGTCGCTGACAATCATCGGCGGCTACAACAGCGACTTTACCAAGGTGGTCGGACTGACGGAACTGTCGGGCGACACCAAGGGTGATGATGTCTACGACAACTTTTCGATAAGCAATACGTCCGACAACGTGAGCCATCTGATTACCGTTACACAGGGTTGCGCCCTCGAACTCGCCAATTTCGATCTCCATGGAGGCAATGCTCCGCAGGGCGGGGCGACGGCTCAGGGCGGCGCAATCTACTGTCAGGGCAACATCGTGCACCTCGACAACTGCACCGTTCACGACAATGTGGCCTACAGCAACGGCGCAGGCGTCTACTGCACAGGTCAGATTAACGCCACAAATTGCCGCTTCTACAACAACGTGTCCCTCTATGGCTCGGGCGGAGCACTCTATTCTCCCACCAACACAAGCGAGTTGTTCTGGCGCTATTCCATAAAGAACAGTGTCTTCTACGGCAACAAGGCCGCCATGGGTTCGGCTTGTTTCACCGGTTCGTTCTCGCAACTTCACGTCAGCGGATGCACTTTCCATGACAACTGCGCCACCAATGCCGGCACTTATTACGCCTCCCGCTCCAACTACACGGGTAAGGTTTGTTTCGCGAACAACACTTTCGCAGGCAACGTGATGAGCGGAACTGTGGCGGCAGGACTGCCCGGCATAGAGACGAGAGGTGGCTCCGCAATCCTCCTGACACTGAGTGGCGAGGCGTCGACGGTGGCTCTTGTGAGCAACACTATTGTGGGCAACTCCGCTTCATGCCTCTCTGGCGGAAGCGTCCCCGACAACTTCTACGGTGCGGCAGTACAGGTTACGACCGACGCTACGGTCAGACTGTACAACAACATCATCGCAGGCAACGAGTCGAATGCCTCCACCGGCGGCGATGTGTACCTGACCAACCTCGTCCATGTGGACACCCAGAGAAATGTCTACTCCTCCGCCGCCAACTGCCATCTCAACTTTTCCGACAACGATTACCACATGTCGGACTACTCAAACGCCGTAAAGGCACTGGCAACGATGCTCAACGGTGAGGTCAAGGACGGCAAGTTCGTCGCCGCGCTGACCGATGAGGGCAACACGCCGGTAGTGGCTGTGAAGTCATTGGCATTCGGCACGAAGTACATAAACGACGTTCCTGCCGACAACTACAGCGAAGCACGCTTCTATGGTGATGCCGACGACGATGCCGACATGGTCTCTGTGCTCACCATAGACCAGAGAGGTTGTGAACGCAACATGAACGGTCTGTCGGTGCGAGGAGCCTATGAGTACGGTGCGGCGAGCGGTATTGCGGTGCCTGATGCCGACATCAGTCCGGCGGAAGGTGACAATACCTTGTATAATATATACGGTGTGCGTGTTGACGGGACCTACAAGGGCATCGTCATACGCAACGGCAAGAAATATCTCAAACGGTAACAGACAACCATAACTCAAACAATTTCTATTATGAAAGAAAAACAATCACTCGCAAGACTGCTTTTTCTCTGTGCGGTCTTTGTGCTGAGCAGTCTTCTCGGAGCGGTGCACGCCGCCGACCCGTGGGACGGAACGACGCTCACAGAGCCTTCTGTCAACAGTGACGGAGCGTATGTCGTGACCACAGGAGCGGAACTGGCGTGGATTGCCAACGCCTCAAATCAGGGCGAAGCCTACACTCATGACTTCGTGCTGGCCAATGACATCGACCTCGGAAACCATCCTTGGAAACCGATAGGCCACAATGCCAACACTTCCACAAAGAACTATTTTGCCGGCAATGTCGACGGTGGCGGTTTCACAGTCAAGGGACTCTACATCGTCACTGATGCGTCTGATCTCAACACGGGCTTCATCGGCGGTTGCGGAGGCGACGACTCCAAGACTGCGGTAATCAAGAACCTGACGATCGAAGGCGAGATTGTCGTGGAGCAATGCGGCAATGCCGACATCGGCACACTCATCGGTTTTGCCAACGATTTGGCTTCCATAGAGAACTGCCACTCCAGTGTCAACATCACATATTCAGCCTCTTCAGCCACCAGTACCGGCGGCAACTACATGGGAGGACTTGTCGGCAGGATGAAGGCAACGGACATCAAGAACTGCAGTTACACAGGCAAGATGACCATAGCCGAGGGCGCTACAATGACAAACGGTTGGGGCGGTCTGCTCGGTTCTTTCAATTCGAGTACAAAGAACCTTGAGGCTACCGTGGAGAAATGTACATTCGGCGGCACGATAGTTTCGTCCACAACGTCCACAATCAAGTATGGCGCGGCATTGGTGGGATATTCCAACCTGTCGAAAGGTACGGTCGCTATCACCGGCAACATCGCAAAGGGAAGCATGACTGTGGCTGCAACGCCGACATACTACGGCATCTGGACCGGCAAGACCGGCGGAACGGTAAACATCACGGAGAACTACACCGACCACTTCACTCTCGACGGAGTGGAGCAGACAACCCTTCCCGATGTCACTCCCGACCCCGAACCGGAGCCGGATCCCGACCCTTCTCCCGACGGAATCATCCGTGTGCTCTGCATCGGCAACTCGTTTACGGTCGACGCAGTGGAGGATTATCTCTCGCCGATATGCCGTTCGGTAGGCAAGAAAGTCATCATCGGCTATCCCTACAAGGGCGGTACTACGCTCGAACAGCACGTTGGCTACATCACGACAAACAACGCTATCTACAACTATCGTAAGATCAATGAGGAGGGAGTGGCTTCTTCTCAGGCGAACACAATATTCGACGTGGGTCTCAAAGACGAGAAATGGGACTATGTGGTCATCCAGACCGACCACAACTATAGCGGTGTCTATGACCACTATTTCCCGTGGCTGACCAACATAATGGACTATGTGAAGGCCAACGGACAGAACTCCAATCCCAAGTTTTTCCTCTATATGACGTGGGCTTACGACGCTTCTTCCACCTACAAGGACTTCCCTCTCTATAACAATGACCAACTGACGATGTACAATGCAATCCTTGAGTGCGCCTACAAGGCTGCCGCTGAGGCTGGCATTTCCACCGTAGTGCCTGCCGGAACAGCAGTGCAGAACTGCCGTACCACCTACATCGGCCAGAACATGAACCGTGACGGATACCACATGAACTACGAATACGGCCGCTACACCGTGGGCTTGGCTTACGCCGCCACAGTGCTTGGCATCGATCCGCAGACTGTGACCTATCACCCGGCATCTATCAGTGACAATCTCGCGCAACTGTGCAAGGACGCAGTGACAGCCGCTCTCGCCAACCCGAAGGAGATAACTTCCCTCTCTGAAAAGTGGGGCGTCAATCCCGATGTGGTAAACCAGCCTTTGGCAAGGAAGATAAACCTCAGTCTCGAAAGTGACAAGGCGGACGAACTGATAGGCACTCAGTGGAACATCCTCAACGCTACCGACATCACCGCTACGGTGGAGAACATGATCGACAACGCCTATGTACCCACGGCAGTCAAGGTGAGCGTCAACAAGGCGTTTACCTCTGAAACGCCCGGAACATTGCTTCTCACAGGTCTCTACCACGGTCAGACCTACGACATCACGCTGTCCTATCTTCTCGATGGACAGCCTGCCACTATCGTACAGCACGCTATCGCTCCCGATGTAAACGGCCGTGTCTACATAGACGCCGAGACTGCCAGCGCGGCAGGTGACGGTATAGACGGTCTCTACGCCGTTGTTATAGACCCGAGCCTGACATATACCGATGCCGACGGTGCTTCCGCCACAATCGATCCGACGGCTGGCATACCCGAGCGCATCGCTGCCGGAACGCCATGGGACGGCACAACGAAGTCGGAACCTGCCCTCGGGGCGGGCAACTGCTATGTCATCAATGCCGGAGCGGAACTGGCATGGGTGGCAGAGAGGTCGAATGAGGGCATAATGTCTGCCAGCATGATTATCAAAGAGGACATTGACCTCGGCGGCTACAAGTGGACACCGATAGGAAAGGACAAGTACTACAACGGCAGTGTCCTTGGCTGTGGGCATACAATCAAGGGTCTCAACCTCGCTCCTGCCGCCGCTGACCTCAACTGCGGACTGATAGGACAGACCAACAGCACCTCTACGATAAAGGACCTGACCTTGGAGGGCACGATGACAATATCTAAGTTGCCTACCGGGAATAACGCCGACTACGGTTCGTTTGTCGGGCTTGCCAACGCTCTTGATGCCCTTGTCAACTGCCACTCGCGTGTTGATATCAACGGTGAGGGCGGCTGCGGCATCTATCAGGGCGGACTTGTCGGGCGCATGAAGGCGGTTGACATCGACCGTTGCTCCTATGAGGGCACGATGACAATAGCCGCTGTCGACGGCAAGACAAAGGGTTACGGCGGTCTGGTAGGCACCGCCAATTCCGCCGTGGAGAATGCCAAGGCGAGCATAACCAACTCCTACATGACAGGCAACATCTGCAACACGTCTTCTTACGCTGCCAAATACGGTGCCGGAATCATCGGGTATGCGAACCTGACGAAAGGTTGCATCACGCTCGACAACAACTATGTCGGCGGTAAAGTGGAGTGCACTGGCACTGAGCCGGAGGCTTACGGCGCAATGGCGGGCTCTGCCACAGGCGAGGAAACCAACACGGTGTTCCTCCAGAACTATGTGGTGAACACGGGTTCTCTCAAGTCTGACCACGGCGCAACCGATGTTACAGAAGACGAGATGCACGGCGGAGCATTGTGCTATATGCTCAATGCCGGCCGCAGCGAGACGGTCTTCGGTCAGGACCTCTCAGTCGCTGACGGTCACCCGGTGCTTTTCTCCGAAGGGCAGGAAGTGTACAAGACGCAGTATATGGTCGGTGACGATGCTTATGCCACTTCTTACAACAATGCGAAACTGACCTTCCCGACCGATCCGGAAAAGGACGGCATGACATTCGACGGCTGGTTTGACGCTGCCGAGGACGGCAACCGGTACACCGCTGACACCGCTGTCGACGGCGACATGACGCTCTATGCACATTTCTCAGTAGCCGACGGAATCGGCGGAATCGCCGCTGTGTCTGACACAAAGAAATTCTATACCGCCTCCGGCATACAGGCAGGAAGCAACGCAAAGGGTGTTGTCATCAGCCAGGGCAAGAAATTTATAAAGAAATAAGCGCAACAGAAAATGAAGAAACGCAAAATAGGACTGTTCCCGAAAGTGGTGTGTGCCATTGTCATCGGTTCGTTGCTCGGACTTGTGGCACCCGAATTTCTTGTGAGGATATTCAAGACTTTCAACGGCATATTTGCCCAACTCCTCAAGTTTATCGTCCCTCTGCTTGTGCTGGGGCTTGTGACTCCCTCGGTCATTAGGCTCGGCAAGGGCGCAGGAAAAATTCTCATAACCGTTCTCGGACTGTCGTACATGTCGACGGTAGGTGCCGGGTTCTTTGCCTACGGCTGTGCCACGAGTCTGCTTCCCCACTATCTCTCCGTGGGCGAGATATCCTCTTCGGCTGCCACGGCGGCGGAAGTCGTGCCCTATGTGAGCCTGTCCATACCGCCGGTATGCGACATCCTCACCGCCCTGTGCCTCTCTTTCATGATAGGCGTGGGCGGCATCTTCACCGGGGCGACGGCGATGTGCCGTGCTTTCGACGAGTTCGGCGAGATAGTGAAACTCACCATTGAGCGCGTGATAATACCGCTTTTGCCGTGGTACATCTTCACGATGATGTGCGAGATGAGTTTCAAGGGACAACTTGAGATAGTGCTCGGATCGGGTGTGAAGGTCATTGCCACCGGCGTGGCGCTGTCCATCACCTATCTCGTCCTGCAGTACTGCGTGGCGTGCGCCATAGCAAGGAAGAATCCGTTGCGCTGTCTCTGGAACATCATTCCGGCCTATCTCACCGGCTTTTCCATCTGTTCCAGTTCGGCGGTCATCCCTGTCACGCTGGAGTGCGCACGGAAAATGGGCGCAAGCAAAGAGATTTCCGACTTCACGATACCTCTTTGCGGTACGGTGCATATGTGCGGTTCCACGATAAAACTCATGACCACGTCGGTGGCGGTGATGTATATGTCGGGCATGGACATAGGCTTTCCGCTCATCGTGAACTTCATTCTGCTCCAGGCGATAGCCGCCGTCGCTGCTCCGGGAGTTATGGGCGGCGTGCTCATGGCGTCGGTCGGACTGCTTGAGAGCGTGCTCGGTTTCAGCCCTGAGCAGACAGCCCTCATGATGACAATATACCTTGCCCTCGACGGCTACGGCCCAGCCTGCAACGTGTCTGGCGACGCCGCCATAACGCTTGTCGTCGACAGGTTCTTCGGAAAAAGCAAGAAAGAAGCGTAGATGCCGGTGTCATGCGGCAGGGAAACCTGTGTGCTGACACGCGAAAAACAAGATTGTAACACAAAATGCCGCTCTTTGGGGCATTTTGTGTTTTTTATTGCTAACTTTGTAGCATATAACCATAAACCAGTAACGTATATGAAGAAACCATTACTCATCGCTTTGCTTGCTGTCATGGCGGCTGTCTCCCATGCCGTCACGCCCGGCAAGTGGTATGCCATCACCCTCAACGGCAAGGGAATCATCATCCCTGAAGCCTCGCAGACCAACAATGTGCAGTTGGAGATATGGTCACAGACGAACGTGCCGTCCCAGTTATGGTACTGCATTGACAACGGTGACGGCTCCCTTTCGTTCAAGTCCGGCTACCTCGACACCTACTTGTGCGCTTTCGGCAAGGCGCGTGAGGGGACTACGGTTACCGCACGCACGGAGGCTACGAAGCGTAGTTACGGCAACTGGACACTGAAAGCGGTGGACGGAAAGACCGATACCTACTACCTCGTGGCGTTTGACAGTGACTTCGTTGCAGGCGCTGCTTCCACGGCAGACGAGTCGAAGATTTCCCTTACGGCTCTTTCTACGGCGGATGCGGAACTGACGGAGTGGAAATTCACGGAGTACACCGGCACCGTGTCGACCTGTTTTGACGAGAACGCACGCGATGCAATCATCGACAGTTATATCGCCCAGTACTACCACACGGCCTCTCCCGGATGCGTGCTTGGCGGCGGCGGCTGGTGGGGAGACGCCGAGATGTTCGAGACAATCCTTGATGCTTTCGAGACGACGGGCAGCAAGAAGTATCAGACATACTTCAGTAACCTCGTCACGAACTTCGTTTCCAACGGACGCAACAAGACCGACTGGAGTTACAACGAGTACAACGACGACATCACATGGATGATTCTCGCCTGCATAAGAGGATACAAATATTTCAACAACTCCAACTATCTCAACTACGCGAAGTCAAACTTCGACAAGATGTATGAACGCGCCCTGGAAGAGGGAGGCTCCCTGCGCTGGAAGCAAGTCTCCGAAAGTTGGAACGGCACAAACTCCTGCATCAACTGCCCGGCGACCGTTGCTGCGTGCTATCTCTACGAGATGACGGGTGACGAATCCTACCTTGAGAAAGCCAAGGGCATCTATGCCGTACAGCGCAAAGTCCTCTTCAATCCGTCGACAGGACAGGTCTACGACAGCGGAACATGGAATTCCACATGGACAGGACTCAATGGCGTCAACCAGTGGGCATCCACCTACAACCAGGGAACGATGCTCGGTGCGGCGACGAAACTCTACATCCTCACCGGCGAAGAGCAGTATATGGAGGACGCAAAGAAGGTTTGGGAATACACATACAACCACCTGACCAACTCCAACAAGATTGTCCATGTCTGCCAGGTGGCCACCGGCGACCTGTGCGGATTCAAGGGAATCCTCATGAGATATGTCCGTCTCTACGGTCAGACCTTCGGTGACGAGAGCGTGTTCGAGTGGATGGAGAAGAACGCATGGTTCGCTTTGCAGAACGCAAACTCCAAAGGCGTCATCTGGTCGCGCTGGCTTTACAAGACACCGGAGGACTTCATCTGGGTCGACGGAGACAACAGAAACAACTTCTCCAACGATGCCTTCGGCTCGTCTACGGCAGTTTCCGTCGCCTTCAATGCCCATGTGAACCGCCAGTTCCACAAATCGGCGTACAGCCCGATAGGCGCTGAGGTGTTCGATGACATAAAGTTCATGCAGCTTTCCAACAGTTGCGACGATGACGGCACCACTCCCAACACCACAAGGGCAAAGAGCGGCTACATCTGTTTCAAGAATGTGGACTTCGGAAGCGAGGGTGCTACCAACGCGACACTGCGCCTTTGGTCGAGTTCCGCTGTCGGCAGTTACGAGGTTTACATAGACAAGATAGACGCGACGACAAAGATAGGCACCGTGGCAGAGTTGCAGGCTGACTGGAACTCCTATGATATCGACATAGTGAAGACTACCGGCACGCACTCCGTATATGCCGTTCCTGTCACCACGGTCAACACCATGTTCCACAACATCGTGTTCTCCAATGCCACCAGCGGCATCGAGACTGTGGACACAGAGACCGCTTCAGCCGCAAAGGAAGGCGTGTTCAACCTCGCCGGACAGCGGCTCTCCGCTCCACGGAAGGGTCTTAACATCATCAACGGACGGAAAGTCTTGGTGAAGTAAACGTAGTAGTTGCGGCATCCCCGACGTATTCTAAAGGCGCAAGAACACCCTGCAGACAGTTTGCAAACGGTGTTCTTGCGCCTTGTTCATGACCGTGGTCCGACTGAATAACGACCGTGAGCCGGCCGGCTATCGACCGTGGTTCGCCCGAATAACGTCCGTGAACCGCCGCCGCAACGACTGCGACGGCTTGCCGTTAAGCATACTTTTGGCGGCCGAACCACTTGCGGAGGCGGCGCAGGAGAGACTTGCGGATGACGGAAAAGTTGCCGTGGCGCAGGTTGAGGAACAGTTCCTCGACGGAGTACTGCACCTTTCTCCACGGATGCCCCCACGCATTGCGGAGGTAGACGGCATCCTTGAAAGGCGTGTATTCGCTGATTTCGGTGGGGTGGACGAGGGGAAACGTCATCTCGTGGCGCGGCATGGTGAACTGACGGCGCAGTCTCCGGGGCATTGTCTTGAGCGAACCCTGGAAATGGGTGGAGGCATCCGACACGCCGCGATTGTTGATCATGTTGAGCGAGGGCATGATGGCGATGCCGTCATTGAGGAGCATCGACGACCAGAAGATGCTCTCGTAATAGGCTTTGCCGCTTGCCTTGTGGTCGCGGCACATGGGGATGATGTCCTGACGCAGTTTCTTTTCTTTTATCACATTCTCCGCCTTTTCCAACAGTTTCCTGTCCTCGAGCCATGAATAACCGGCATCCCAGGTGTCGATGACACGCCGCCAAGATGCCCAACCCCAGATGCTGAATACGGAGGTGAAGAAGTAACTCTCGCTGACAGGGGTCTTCTCCTCGGCGTTGAACCCGGCTATCATCCACACGCGGGAGTCATTCTCGTAGCGGTCGAGGAGTTCCTTGCAGAACGGGAAGAACGATTGCGACGGCACATCGTCGTCCTCCAGCACCATGCATTTGTCGGTTTGGGAGAACGCCCACTTCTGGGAAATGTACTCTGAGGGGTCGCATCCGTAGTTCTTTTCCTGGTACAGGCGGTGCACGTCGCAATCCCAGTCTATCTCGCTGTCGTCAACTATCCGCCGGCAAGCCTCTATCCCGGGCAGGTCGCGGCTGTCTCTCGCTCCGTCCTGATAGAGGAACAGGCGTGAGGGACGTGCCTTCTTCACCTCAGCAAACACCTCCGCAAGGCGTTCGGGACGGTTGAAGAACAGCATCAGTACCGATATGTCAACTTTTGAAGGGTTCATGGCTGGAGATGGTTTAGTGTCCGTCTGACCGTTTCGAGGTCGTCCTTGTAGGTGACCTTTATGTTCGTCGGGTCGCCGTCGACAACCTTTATCGCCACTTCGGGCATGTATTTCAGGATAATGGAACAGTCGTCGGTGGGGAAAAACTCGGGGTCTTGCATCGCCAGTTCAAACGCTCGGGCGATGACACCCCGGCGGAAGCACTGCGGTGTCTGCGCACTGCGTAGCAGCCGCCGCTGCGGAATGCGCGCCATGCTGCCGTCCTCACGGAGTTCTATTATGGTGTCGGTGACCGGCACGGCCACGTCAACAGCCTCGTAGTCGGCGAGAGCCTGCACGCAGTCGGTGATGATTCGGTCGGAAACAAGCGGTCGCACGCCGTCGTGAATCAGCAGGTTGTCGTCGTCGCAAGTGAACGCCTTGATGGCAGCAAGCGACGAGTGGTAACGCTCCTTGCCGCCCTGGAGTATGCGCGACACCTTGCGGTAGCCGCCCCGGCGCACTATCTCGCGCATCTCGTCCATGTAGTCGGCACGGCTGACAACGGCAATCCCGTCAATCAGCGGATGCCGTTCGAAAGCGTCGATGGTGTGCTCTATTATCATCTTTCCTGCCACTTCCATAAACTGTTTGGGCATATCGGCGCCGAAACGGCTGCCGCTGCCTCCGGCAAGAATTATCGCTATGTTTTTCATTTTCGGAACTTTCCTATTGCAAACTGTTCGCACTCACGGAGTATCTGCACCCTTGCCGCCTTCATCACGGCGTAGTAAGCCGCCACGGCAAGCACTATCCTCGTGGTCAGGAGCAGCCAGAGCGTCTCAATGGAAGCCGTCGCCAGTCCCACGAGAGCCATCACCCCGACTGCGGCGAGGGCAAAGGGAACGGTGTCTTTGAGGAACTGCGGCAGACTGTAACCGGTGAGCCGCCACACGAAACCGTGCCAGATGAAAATCCAGAGGATGTTGAGCAGGACATAGGCAACCACCATCGTGTGCAGTCCGTAGGGGAATATCAGCACCATGGTGAGTATCTGTGCCAGTCCCAGACCGAGCGTCACCCACAGGTAGATGCCCGAACGCCCCTTGGAAATCACCATGTTTGACAGCAGCGTAGAGAGCGGCATGACCGCTCCGCTGATGCAGAGTATCTGCAGCAAGCGTGCGCTCTCTATCCACTTTCCGGTGATGGTGAGCAGTATGAACTCCCTTGCCACAAGTCCTAACCCGAGCAACAGGGGAAAGGAAATGAACGCCGTGAAGCGCATCATCTTCCTCATGGCGTTCAGTTGGCGTCCGCCGTCGCCTCGCAAGTCCACCAATACCGGTTGCGCCACTTGGTTTACCATGTTCTGCACGAGTGAGAAGCACTTCACGTCCCACTGGTATGCCTGGTTGTAGACACCTGCCTTGCGCTCGCCGAAATAGTGGCCGAGCAGGATGTTGAGCACGTTGTTGTTGATGATAGTCGTTATCGAGGTGGCGAGAATCTTGCAGGAGAAGCGGAACATACGGCGTACCGGCTCAAAGGAGATGTCCTTTACGGAAGGCCGCCATTGGCTGTAGTGCCATGCAAGAAGAGTGTAGGCGGACACATAGACAAGTCCCTGTGTGGCGAGACTCCAGTAGTTCATGCCGCAGAAAGCCATGACTGCGCCCACCGTGCTCGACAGGAGTACAGCCGCCATGGCAGACTTTGCCTGCTGCTTTGCCCTGAGGTTCTTGAACAGCCATGCGTTCTGGGCGGTGCCCCAGGAGGCGATTACGATGCTGAGAAAGGCGTAGCGGCAGAGGGGAATGAGTGCGTCGTTGTCATAGAAGCGCGCTATCAGCGGCGCGCAGAAGAAGAGCAGGGCGTAGAGCAGCAGTCCGGCGATGATGTTGAACCAGAACACCGAGTTGTAGTCACGGTGGGTCGGGTTGTCCATATTGGCGAGTGCCGTCTTGAAACCGCTGTCCTGCAGTGCTGTGGCAACGAGCGAAAAGATGCCTATCATCGCCATCATACCGTAGTCGGACTGCGACAACAGCCGTGCGAGAATGATGCCGAAAACGACACCAATCACCTGCTGCGTGAGGTTGTTCATGCCTCCCCAGAAGAGGCCGTCACCGGTTTTTTCCTTTAAGGATGCCATACTTGTAGACCGCAAAAATAGTGATTTTTCCTCTAAGTCAATGCTGCAAGAGGATGTTTTTACTAACTTTGCAGGGTGATAGTTTATTTCTACCATACACAGGACATACAGTTCATTCTCGAAAAGTTGCGCCTCGGGGAGTTTCCTCCGCATTATCTCTACGGTGCAACCAAACTTGAGGAACGCCACGGCATAGGCGTCGTGTGGCACAAGTCACGCCTCGGGTTGCCGCGGTGGAAGATGATGCTGCGCAACACATGGCGGATACTCACCTGCCGCGAGCACTTCGATGCCGTCTACGCCACCCACTACCGCGGCATAGAGCCGCTTGTCATGCTGCGTGCGCTGGGACTTTACCGCAAGCCGATAGTGATATGGCATCACCAGCCCATAATAACACCCAAGACAAAGTGGCGCGAACTTCTCGGCAGACTGTTCTACCGTGGCTTCGACCACATGTTTTTCTTCTCGCAGAAACTTATCGACGACTCGCTGAAATCGAAAAAGGCACGTCCAGAGAGGATGCACCTCGGTCACTGGGGCATGGATCCGTTGCCGCCTACAGAGGTGTCCGGCAAGAAGGAAACGTCCGATCCGGTGTTCATCTCCACGGGAAAGGAGATGCGTGACATGCCCACGCTCGTCAGCGCATTCAACATTACGGGTTGCCGCCTGGAAATTTATGTCGGCCGTAACAGTGGAGGAGTGAACTACGAAAAGGTGCTCGGCGACCTTGAGAAAAAGGAGAACATCAGTATACACTATCCCGACAGGCTCGCACCGCACGAACTCTCGCTCCTTGTGCGCAAGGCTGACTGCGTGGTGGTGTGCTGTCAGGAGAGCAAGTACACGGTGGGTCTGACCACCGTGGTGGAGGCTCTGGCATTGGGCAAACCGGTCATCTGCAGCCGCAATCCGCAGATCCCGATAGACTTTGAGGCTGAGGGCTGCGGCATAAGTGTGCCCTATGGTGATGTGGAAGGGTGGGTCAAGGCTGTCGACTACATGAGAACCCATCCTCAGGAAGCCCTTGAGATGGGGCGCAAGGGACTGCAACTGGCACGCACGACATACAATGACGCACGCTGTGCCGATGATGTGGCGGCGGTGATAAACACATTATAGGAAGATGAATGTCATTGATTTGGCTCTGTCAATAGCAGTTGAGGCTCATGCAGGGCAGACTGACCGTGATGGCGAGGCTTACATACTGCACCCCCTGCAGGTGGGTCTCATGGGTTCGACGGACGAAGAACGGTGCGCCGGATTCCTGCATGACGTACTGGAGGACACGTCAGTCACGGCACAGGAACTGCTCGACAAGGGCATACCGGCAGGCGTGGTGAAAGCCCTCGGGCTGCTCACGCACAGTAAGGGGACGGATTACTATGACTATGTGCAGCACATCATAGACTCGCACAACCCCATTGCGCTGAAGGTGAAATACAATGACCTGCAGCACAACTACGCCAGGGGGAAAGCCTATCCCGACCTCCAGAAAAGGCATGGCAAGGCTCTGCAGATGGTAAAGGCGGCAGTGGAGGTGCGCAACAGGGTGGTAAAGTATGAAGCGACGGCAGGTCTGGCGTATGCGGCATTTGCCGCCGGCTGTTTCTGGGGAGTGCAGCACCATTTCGAAAAAGTGTCCGGCGTGAAGCGTACGCTGGTGGGCTACACCGGCGGAGCGCAACTCCAGCCCACCTACGAACAGGTGCGTGCCCAGCAGACAGACCACCTTGAGTCTGTCCTTGTGGAGTTTGATCCGGAGGAAGTGAATTTTTCCGACCTCTGTAAACTGTTCTTCGAAATCCATAATCCGGCGCAGACCGACGGTCAGGGGGCAGACAAGGGACGGCAATATCTCAGTGCCGTGTTCTATGCGGACGACCTGCAGAAAACCGTAACGGAGGAACTGGCTGACACGCTCCGCTCAAAGGGCTACGAGGTGAACACCATGGTGAGGCCGCTTGGCGATTTCTGGATAGCGGAAGAATATCACCAGCATTATTATGACAATACCGGCGGCAGTCCTTACTGCCACGTCAGGGAAAGGAAATTCTGAATTATGGAACAGCACGAATATTTGCACAACTACGAGGAAAAACTCATGCAGCACTTGCTGCGGATGCTCACGTCAATGCAGAAGTTGGGTGGAAAGTTGCTCGAGTCGCAGGACATCACCGACAAATGGGAGCAGATGGCACCGTCGTATGTGGCTGACGGAGTGAAAGAGATAGCCGAATATCCCACCGTGGCACTGGGCTGGGCGATGTATCTCGGCATGGCTGTGGCTCACTGCTGGGATGACGCCTGGGACATTTACAGCCAGATGCCCGATCTCTACGGGTATATCCGTGACAAGCGTGGTTTTGACTATATGGACGAGGTGATACGTTTTGACATCATAAAGATGCCGCAGTATGAGGCGGAAGAAACCGAAAGGGTGGTGCAGAACTGTTCGCAGCAGGCTCTTGACATGATACGCCGCGAGCAGATAGACCCGCAAAGCCCGCTCGCTTTCCATGTCTATGCACGGTCGATAAGGGTGCTCTACCTGTTGGGAGCGGCTGTCGAACTGAAACGGATGGGGTATAAGTTTGAACTTGTGAACTGATACCCGGAAAAGAAAGCGACGGAACAAAAAGAAATGTCCGCCAAACAAGAGACCTGCATGAGGCGAGGCTCTGTTTGGCGGACATCTGTTATCTGTTAGTCAGCAGGCTCAAATGACGTCCACATGTCGTCGGCATTGAGCGACAAAGTGAACTTGAACTTGCCCGAAGTGCGTATTACCCACTTGCAGTCGCCGCCGTCACTCTCGTAGCGATAGTTGAACAGGCGGTGGTCAGTGGCAGGATCGGCTCCGTTTTCGGGAGCGTAGAAGAACTGGTCACCCCAGCCCGTGCCGGTGTTGATCTTTATTTCTCCGCCCTCATTGAAGTTGCCTGTCCATGAATAGAGGTAGGGATGACGTGCGTCTCCCACTGTGAAGAGACCCTCGGCAGAGCCCGGATCCCAACCGATGGAACTGCCGTTGCCGCACATGCGGATTGTTCCCGGTGTGGGCAGGTCGATGATGTTGAACACACGGCAGTCGTTGTACTCGTTGTTGACATCCACTACGACGGTGCGCTTGCCGCTGTCACTGAAGGTGAACTCCTTGATTGTGCCGTCGTTGACATACTCCATCAACTCGCCTTCGCTCAGTCCGTAAGCAGGATAATCCTTGTCGCTGCTGGTGGTGAAGTGGTATTTGCACGGCTGCATGGTGAGGGATGCCTCGTAGATGCCTGTGCCAAGGTTGCGCTGGCTAAGCCTTGTTACAGAGGTAGTGCCGTCGTTGGCGGTGATGCGCATATAGAGGTTGGCCGGGTATTTCTCATAACCCACAGCCGTGAATTCCACTATGGAGGACTCAGGCTTGACGTATTTCACCTCGTTGTTGACGTATGCCAGCACCTCGGCGGATATGGATACCTGTGTGCCTGCGGTCACCCAGCGTGACACAATGGTGTTGAGTTGCTCATGGGTGAGCGATATTTCACGGGTCTCTCCCAAGTCATAGTACTCCGTGGTGCAGGAAGAACCCATCTCTGTGGCGTAAAGACGGAAAGCGTATGTGATGCTCTCGTAGTCGGCAACGGGACTTGTGGCCGCATCCCAAGTGAATGTCACTGCAGCCTTGTCGGCCTTGCCCCTGTCCAGAGTGACCTCACTTGCCGAACTCTGGATGTGCATCTCGTCAGCCCGATCGGGCAATGTGTACATCTCATCATCCTTGTTGCAGGATGTGAAACCTGCCAATAATGCCAAAAGGCAGTAGATACTGTATTTCGTTCTCATATAAATATTCTTTTCGTTTCAAAGGTTTACTTGTTCCAGAAAGGAGCCTGCACGAGGTTGGGGTTCTTTTCGTACTCGTCAATGTATATAGGCATCCAGTAGTACTGGCGCTTCCAGATGCGTGTCTGGAATACTGTGCGCTCATAGAAAGTCTCGTCTGTGTCGCCCTCGGAGTTCATGCCGTAGCCCTCGCCGACCATTTCCGGCAGGTTCTCTGCGTCCAGCCAGCGGCGGATGTCATACCAGCGGTTGTCCTCGAAGCACAGTTCCACACGGCGCTCGGCGCGGATGGCCTTGCGAAGAGCCTCCTGCGTGTTGTCCAAGTGGATGTAGTCATCGTTGAGGATGTCCACATTGTCGAATGTGTACTGTCTTACCCCGGCACGTTCACGGATGCGGTTGAGGTAGACCAGAGCCTTCTCGCGTGCGTCGCCAGTGTCGTAAGCCTCGTTCTCAGCCTCCGCATAGTCGAGGTAGGTGAATGCAAGACGGTAGAGGAAAGCCTGGCGTGAGGTGACACGGCCGGTCTTTATGTTGTCGGTCATGCATATCGCCTTGCGCAGCAGATAACCGTTCTGCGGAGCGTCGTGGGGTGATGACGAGCGGACGTTGTCGGTGTGGTTGTACATCATGTCCGCCTTTCTGCCGACATAGTTGAGCCATGCTCCGTTGTAGGTCACGGCATTGTAGAAGCGCGGCTCACGGTTGCAGTACATCTTGTATGTGTGTTCCGCGGTGATTTCGCCGGCCTTGCCAGTTCCGTTTTCCCACTTGGTGTTGCGTGTTTCCACTGCTGTAGAGAACCCGTCCTCGCTGTAGTTGGAGTTGGGGTCGTCTATCGGCAGACCGTTCTTGGTGAAGAAGGCGTCTACAAGTCCCTGATAGACACCCAGACCGTTGCCTCCTCCCACTTCACGGACGGATGACCAAGTCAGTATGCCCTCGCCGCTGGAGTAGGAATTGTCGCGTGTCACGGGGAATGTAATCTCCTTGTTGCCTTCCGTCCAACGCTTGATGTGAACGTTGTAGGTAGACATGAACGGGTCTATAGTGCCGTCGTCGTTGTACTCCTTGTACAGTTCGTGACCGGCTTTCTCGGCTTCTTCGATGCAGAGTTTGCACGCCTCGGCAGCCCTGACCCACTTCTGGGGATCGTAGGTCTGGTTGATGATGTTCTCGCCATCGGAGTTCTTGTAGTCGGCATACCATGTGTTGCCGTTTGCAATGGGTGAAGCGGCGAAGAGAAGCATGCGCGCTCTCACGGTGAGAGCCATGATCTTGTTGATGCGGCCGAACTTTGCGGGGTCTTCATAGGTGGCAGGCAGTGCGTTGGCGGCGTCAAGCATCTCCTTGTCGCAATAGTCAACGACATCGTCAAACTTGCTCTGTCCGATCATCAGGTCGTCAAGTCCGAAGTTCGTCGGGGTGATGTAGTCGTGCTTGAACGGTATTCCGCCGTAGGCTTCCGCCATTTGCCACCAGCCGTATGCGGTGAGGAACTTGATCTCGTTCTTTATGTTCTCTACCTCGGCGGCCGACAGGCTCTGTTCGGGCAGTGCCTTTATGTTCTCGCGGAGGATGTATGCCTGGCGTATGCGCTTCGGCATTCCTGCCCACAGGTCGCCGTTCCATGCGGAGTTGACTGTCCATTCTCCGAAGATTTTAGGTATCACGGCACTCCAGTTCCACTGTTGCCAGCGGCGTGAGGGGGTCATGTCGTCGGCAAAGACCTCGTAGCCGAAGTCGATGACGCGGTACTTGTCGGGGTTGGCGATGATGGAGTAGGAGTATGCCAACATCTGGTAGACCTTGTCACGGTTGGTGAACACCATGTCAAGTTCAAGTTCTGTATCAGGCTCTTTGTCCAGATAGTCAGAGCAGGAGGTCGGCACTGTTGTGAGGAGCAGACCCGCCACGAAATATTTAACTGCTTTTATATTTTTCATTGTTGTATGCTTGTGTGTTAGAAGTTGATGTCCAGTCCGAACTGATAAGAACGGTTCATCGGGTATTTAAGACCGTCGCCGGTGCCCAACTCGGGATCCCAGAGTTTCCAACCGGACAGGCAGAACAGGTTGCTTGCGCTGACATAGACGCGCAGGTTCTTTACATAGAGGCGCTTGAGCCACTTGAAATCGAGGGTGTAACCCAGTTCCAAGGTCTTGCAACGCAGGAAACTCATGTCCTTCTTCCACCATGTTGAAGCGCGGTAGTTGTTCAGGTTCGGTCCGTAGGTGAACCTTGGCCAGAATGCGTATGGGTCGGGATTCTCCTCTGAATAGGTGTCGTTGATGTTCTTGGCGTACGCATTACCCTGCACGGTAGTACCGCTTCCGGGGATGAAATATGCCGAACCGCCAATCATGCGGTAGGTGTCGGCCGCTCCCTGGAAGAAGAAGTTGAAGTCGAAATTCTTGTATGCGATGACGCCGCCGAAGCCGAATACCTTGCGCGGATCGGTAGTTCCGCCGATGAAACCGGCGTCTTCCTCGGTGATGACACCGTCGCCGTTCATGTCCTTATACTTGATGTCGCCTGGCTTGAGGTTGGTTCCGCCCACTCCGTCCTGTGATGGGATGCCCTCGAGGAGTTTGCCGTTCTCGTCGAAATCCTCGGGTGTGAAGAGGCGTTCAGCCGTAAGTCCAGTCAGTTCGTTGAGCGAACGCCCTGTCTGTGCCCTGTGTGTGCCTTTCTTTACTTCCGGCTCGTCATACTCATCCACGCGGTTCTTGGCGTAGGTGAAGTTCGCATAGGCTGATGTAAAGAGGTTTTTGTTCCACTGCTTGTGGAAGTTGAGGGTGAGTTCCAGACCGTTGTTGGTCATTCTTCCGAAGTTTGCCCACGGTGCATTGATGAATCCTGTCTGGGTAGGAATGATGCTTCGCTTCATGAAGATGTCCTTGCGCTTCTCCTTGAAGATGTCGAAGTTGAGGTCAAGCATGTCAAACAGTCCGAGTTCAATACCCAAGTTGTATTTCGTGACGGTCTCCCATGTCAGGTTGGACACGCCTATGTCGCCCTCGGTGATACCGCTGTAACTCATCTGGCCTGTCGTTCCCCAAGTGTAACCCTGTGCACCCGTGTTCATGGTGGTGAGGTATGCGAAGCGGCGTCCGCCGATGTTGTCGGAGCCGGCCTGACCAATGGAAGCACGGAACTTGATCTTCGAGAAAGTCTTCTTCATGCTCTCCATCCAGTGTTCCTCGCTCAACAGCCAACCTACGGCTAACGACGGGAAGAAACCGTAACGCTTTCCTTTTGCGAAGTTCTCCGAACCGTTGTAGCCGAAGTTGAACTCTCCCACATAGCGGTTGTCGTATGTGTAGGACAGACGGCCTGCAATGCCCTGCTTGCGGTAGTCCTGATAAGAACCGTCGTCATAGGCTTGCTGGTTGTAGAGCAGCATTGCGTCGACGTCATGCTTGCCGAAACGCTGTTTGTACATGATGTCTGCCTCAAGGTAGACGCGTGCGTTTCCGTACTCGCTGGAAGTGTATGAGCCCATGGAGTCGTCACCCGTAGAACCTTGGGTGTATACAAGGTTGCCGTGTTCGTCACGTCCTGTGGCGGGATAAACGGTGGGTCGGTTGAGCGTACGGCCGCGGCTGCTCTTGTTCCAGCGGTCGAAACTGAACAGACCTTTTACCTTCAGACCCGGCAACAACATCTTCAAATCCTGTTCCAGAGAGAAGAGTGTCTGTATCTTGGAAGAGGTAATGAAGTCGTAACCGCCCTGGGTAACCGTAGCCCAAGGGTTGGATCTCATGCTCTGCACCGGTATGGAACCGTCGCTATAGCGTGCCGGATGAACGAAAGGCAGTGTGGCGAAAGCCTGGCTGAACGCCTCGTCCGTGTTGCAGCGCTGCTTCTTGAACCTGTTGAGATAACCGCCGATGTTCACGCGCAACAGCGTTGTCTTGGTCAGATCCATGTCGATGTTGGTGCGCAGGTTGAACTGCTGGTTGTTCGTGGCGTTGTCTACGATGAGGCTCTTGTCCTGCTCCAGTATGCCCGACTCCTTGAAGTAGGAAGCCACAACGGAATAACGCAGGAAGTCGGAACCGCCGCTCACGTCGAGGTTGGCACGGCTGTTGTAGGCGTAGTCCTTGGTAATGGCGTCCACCCAGTTGACATTCGGGTAGAGGTCAGGGTCGTAGCCGCTGCGCGTGCGGTCTATTGTTGTCTGCTCGAAAGGCAGCGGCGAGTCGTCCTGCTCCGCCAACTTGTTGAGCAAGGTCATGTAGTCAGGTGCGTCAAGGAACTCCGGCAACTGTGTCGGTTGGTTGATGGAGTGCTCTATATGCACCTTGATTGACGGCGGACCTATCTTGCCGTGCTTTGTGGTAATGACGATTACGCCGTTGGCACCGCGCACACCGTACATGGCACTTGCGGACGCATCCTTCAGCACAGAGAAACTTTCGATTTCAGCAACGTCCACATTGTTGAGGTCACGTTCCACTCCATCTATTAATATAAGAGGTGAACTGTTGCCGGAAAAGGTGCTGATACCGCGTATCCAGAAACTCGAATCGTCGTATCCGGGCTCTCCCGAGCGCTGCACGCCGATGATACCCGAGAGTTTTCCGGCGAGGTTGTTGGAGAGCGTTCGGGTCGCTCCGAACTGCAGGTCCTGCGGATTGATGGTCTCCACAGCACCCACGATGGATGCCCTTTTCTGTGATGTGTAACCGGTGACCACCACTTCGTCAAACGTGTTGGTCTCCTCTTCCATGACCACATTGATGACTCTGGTGCCTGAAACCCTCTCGGTGTGTTTCGTGAATCCGATGTAGGAGAATGTCAGGGTATGGGTGCCGTGCGGCACATTGATGCTGAACATACCGTCGACATCGGTTATTGCGTTTATGGTTGAGGATATTCCTTCTACTTTTACAACGACACCGGTCAGCGGATTTCGGTTGACGTCGGTGACTTGTCCGCTTACCTTAAACGTTGCTTGCTGCTCCACACCGGAAGCATTCGCCTGTGTCGGTAAGGCAGACATGGGCGTGGCTGACAACAGTCCAGCCATCAGACATGCTGTGCTCAAAGCATACTTGCACAGATGTCCTTCTCTTGCTTTTCTTTTGCTCATAATTAGGTTTATAGTTATTAATTAAATAGGTGTTACTCTCGTAATACCTTATCTTTTGCAAATGTATGAAAAATTTTGATAACAGACGCCTTTTATATGATATTTATTTATGTTTTTGTGTAATAATTCTTATAAACAGAACAAAAACGAAGGAGATTCCACCAGTGTTTTGAGACACGGAAAGAACCTCCTTACGCTACTAACAACCAATATATTGCATAAAATACCTTTATTTATTCAGGCTTCACGCTAATGGCAAAGCCGCCGCCCGCCACTTCGGCCAACTTCATCACAGTCTTGCTTGTCACCTTTTTCTTTGTTATGACATAGGCTTGCGGGTTGGTCTTGTAGTCAGCATTTTTCGCATCCTGATAGATTGTGGCTACATATTTCCTTTTTTTGTCAAGGAAACTAAAGTCGACCGTGGCTTCATGAGCCTCATTTCCAGTCACTCCGCCCACAAACCAGTCGTCGCTGTTTTTGGCCTTTCGTGCAGCGGTGATATACTCCATAGGCTCCGCTTCCAGATAAACTGACTTGTCCCAATCGAGAGCCACGTCCTTGATAAACTGGAATGCGTCCATGTGTTTCTCGTAGTTCTCGGGGAAATCCGCCGCCATCTGCAATGGACTATACATTGTTACATACAGTGCAAGTTGTCCGCAGATGGTGGAGTTGACGTGAGATCCGTTGGCGCAATCCATCTCGAAGATGCCCGGAGTGAAGTCCATCGGTCCTCCTTGCAGGCGTGTGAACGGCAGGATTGCGGTGTGCCCGGGGCGCGTACCGCCGAAAGCCTGGTACTCGGTGCCGCGTGCGCTCTCGTTGCCGATGAGGTTTGGATAGGTGCGGCACAGTCCTGTCGGGCGCACGGCCTCGTGTGCATTGACCATGACATGATAGTCTGCGGCGCGCTTTACGGCGTAAAGGTAGTGGTTCACCTCCAGTTGGCTGTAGTGATGTTCGCCTCTCGGGATAATGTTTCCCACATATCCGCTCTTCACGGCGTCATATCCGTAGTCCTTCATCAACTGGTATGCCCTGTCCATATATTTCTCGTAGTTCATCACAGAGGACGAAGTCTCGTGGTGCATGATGAGTTTCACTCCCTTGGAATGGGCGTAGTCATTGAGAGCCTTTATGTCAAAGTCGGGATAGGGAGTGAGGAAATCGAAAACGTCTTCTTTCATGTTGCCGCTCCAGTCCTCCCATCCGATGTTCCAGCCTTCCACCAGAACGCCGCCGAAACCGTGCTCTGCGGCGAAGTCGATGTAGCGTCTCACGTTACCGTTGTTGGCAGAGTGCCTGCCCGAAGGCTTTGCTTTTGAGTAGTCGGTCTGTCCGAGTTTCACGGAAGGATAGTCCTGTGTGTAGGCCCAGTCGCCCCTGCCGGAAATCATGTCCCACCACACTCCGATGTACTTTGTGGGGTGTATCCATGAAGTATCGGTCAGTTTGCACGGTTCGTTGAGGTTGAGTATCAGGTTTGAGGCCAGGATATTGCGTGCGTCGTCGGTGACGACCATTGTGCGCCAGGGGCTGTTCTGCGGTGTCTGCATATAGCCTTTCATGCCCTGGGCGTCGGGTGTCAGCCATGAAGTGAACACAAGATTCTTGTCGTCAAGGTTGAGATGCATGCACGGATAGTTGACAAGTGCGGCTTCATGCAGGTTGATGTAGATGCCGTCATCGGTCTTTATCTGGAGCGAAGTCTGCACTCCCGTGTCGGAAAAGACCGTCTGCGAGAGGTTGCCCGTCACCGCTCCGCGCAGTGCTCCGCGTATTCCGGTCAGGCGTGTCTTGGTGTATTCATACTCCTGGGTGTCGTAGTCGCCGGGAATCCACCAGGCAGTGTGGTCGCCGGTCATGGCAAACTCCGTGCGCTCTTCCTTTATCACGAAGTAGTTGAGCGTGCCTTTCTGCGGAAACTCGTAGCGGAATCCCACGCCGTCATCATAGACGCGGAAGCGTATGTTCATATATCTGTCGGTAGAAGCCTGCCTCATTTCCACCAGCAGTTCGTTGTAGTGGTTGCGTATGGACTTGTTCTCTCCCCACACCGGACTCCATGTCTCGTCGAATGTTGATGTCTTTTCCTCCAAGACGGAAAAGCCGTCCAGCAGGTCGGCACCGCCCTTCGCCAACTGGAATCCCATGCGGCTCGGGTTGATGACTGCCTTGCCGTTGTAGGTGACAGAGTAGGTTGGCACTGTGTTTTCCAATGTGAAGTCCACCTTGACGCTGCCGTTCGGAGACGCCACTTCTGTCGCTTCTGCCGAAAAGGCGAAAGCAGTGAGTATGCCCGCAAGCGCAAATAATTTCTTCATATCAGTAATATCGTTTCAGATGTTGTTATTCCACTACTATCATGGTCCAGTATTTCAGCGACGGAACAGTAAACGTCACATAGTCGCCTTCCTGTTTGAAGTTCAGTTCCAGCGGCGCTCCGCCGAGCACATCGGGCGTTGCCACCCATACCTTAGCGGCGTTCTTTGCCTTCATGCGGAGGGTGATGTTGCTGATAACGTCGGGCTCCGGCTGTGTGCCGTCAATGTCACGCCAACTCAAGTTGTCGGCATTCGTGAAGTTCAGGAGGTGGACAATGTTCTTGTTGTCAACCTTTTTGGAATATGTGGTGACACTCTTCAGCACAGGAGGCCATGCGTTGAGAGTGACGTTTGCCCTGCTTGTGGCAAGGTCGCTCACCGTTTCCTCACCGCCGTCACGCAGAAGATTCTGGTAGGCGACGAGGAAGTCATAGTAGCGGACAATGGCAGTCTTCAGTTCATCCGACATCTTCACGTTGCCGTTAGGGAAGTATTCCTTTGACAGCATGTGTCCGTCACCCAACTCAAGGTGCGACGCGCCCAAAGCGAACATCACGGCATCGGTCAACAGCACACCGGGTGTGTTGAAGTAACTTGACTTCTGGTTGTAGTTCATATATGCCGCATAGACCTGGTTGAGGCTGCCGTTGCAGTATGACTTGTTTTCTTTCATGACGCTGTAGAGGTCGGAGAACTGGTCTTCGGTCCCCCACATTTCGGTGTACATGAAGTCCACCTTGTTTCCGGACACTATGTTTTCCGCTCCCCAGTTGCTCACTGCATTCATGACAAGAGTTTTCTGTGGCTGGCGTTTTTTCATGTAGTTGAGGAACGAGCCATAACCGGTGCGGAGGTCAATCTTGCTGCCGTAGTAATCGTAACAAGTGCCACGGCTGCCTAATTGGTCTACATGGTAGCCGTCGAAACCGAGTGCGGCGTATACGTCGTCAACCCTGTCGCCCATGTATTCCTGCCATCCCGTGTTCGCGGGATCTACCATGAAGATATCGCTTTTCCACGAAGAGGAGAGAGGGAACGTGTCTTTCAGTTTGTGGCCTGTGTCGTGGAATATGTACCAACTGCTCTTTACACCGTCGCTTTCGGCGTCGTTGAGCACGCCATAGCACAGATTATAGAACATCGTTTTCATTCCCTTGCCGTGTGCCTGCGCTATATACTCCTTCACGACATGTGTACTGATTTCCCTGTTGGCTATGTCCGTGTATATGTCAAGCAGGTTTCCGGGGGTTCCGCCCAACGGCCAGTGGTGCTTGTAGTGCCAGTCGTAGAACTGCAGACCGTTGATGTGGCAGCGGTTGAGGAACTCAAACTCGTTGGCGATGACGTCGTCTGTCTTGCTCCTGTCGTAGGTTGCGATGAACCCATAGCGCGGGAACTTCTTCCAGTCACTCGACACGTCGATGCCGACAGTGGCGTAGAGCGTCTGCGCTTTGTCGCCGTCTACGGTGTAGATGTCTGCCATATAGCCCTTGTAGTCCTCCGACGGAACAGTCCAACTCCATGTTTTGTCAGTGAGAGACTTGTCCTCCAAGACTTCCGCTCCGTGGCGATAGCGTATCCTCGCACCGCTCGGGATGTTGCCGGTGAGACTGAATGAAACAGTCTCACCGGGGCTATAACAAGCCTTGTCGGTAGTAATGTCAAGGGACAGATTGGATGTTGTTTTTACCAGAGGGGACATTATCTCCGTGGGGACAGGTTTCTCGGGGCTGTCCTTAGGGTCGTCGCTGCTACACGCAGCGGCGACCAAGGGTAATGCAAATAATATCTGATACATTCTCATAATCTTAGTTCTTGGAGATGATGATGGTTTCGTTCAACTGGTCTATGGTGATGCTGTAAGTGCCCGAAGCCGTTATCTTCCACTTGTTGTCCACGTCGCCGACATTGACAGTCGGGTACTGTGCCTCGAAGTCCTCGTTGCTCTTGTCGATGAACAGGATGTTCTCCTCTTCGCCTGTAGGCTCTGCACCGGCTTTGCAAGACATAAACCATGCGCCTGCCCAGTCAGCCTGCTTGTCGCAAGAGAACTTCAGTTCACCTGCATTGAGTTGTCCTGTCCATGTGAATATGTATGGCGACGCTGTCGCTTTCATCTTTGTGGCGTTGGCGATATCCCATCCGCTGGGCGTTGCGTCACCCACGAGATAGATCATCGGGTAGGGTGTGAACTCTGTCATCATCATGCGCTCCTTGCCGGTGCGTATGTCCACGCATATCTTATATGCCTTCCCGCACTCGTCGTCCTGCAAGTACCACTTGTTGTCAGGGTCATATCCCTTGACCAATGACGTGCTCTGGTCGGTGTAAGGAGCGTTCGCCTGGGTTGCCTTGTACATATTCTCCCAAGAACCGGAGGCTGTGCCGAACTTGAACTCTCCGCCCTTGCCGTAATCGAAGTAGTAGCCTAAGCGGAAGAGGAACTTGTCCAAAGCGTCTTGCTGCATCTTTACGAAGCCCCAGCCGGTGGTGTTGCCCACGAAGTACAACTCGCTGAAGGCAGGTTTCACGCCGTCTGACTTCTCTATGCTGACAGTTCCTGCCAGCAGATTGGCTATCACCTTGTAGTCGTGTTCCTCGGTGATGACCCACTTGCCGTCGGGTTCGTCGTCGCTTGTGCGCAGCACGAGACTGCCGTCATCGGCCTTGTTGTATGACGGGAGGAAACTTCCCTTGGTGGTGATGAACTTGAACTCTCCTGCGGAAAGAGTGCCTTCCCACTCGAAGAGGCCGTTTGTAGACCATGTCATCTCCGTGGCGTTGCCGGCATCCCAGCCGTTGGGAGTGGCGTCACCTATCATGTAGAGTGTCTTTGTCACCGGTTGGTAGGGAGTGACGGTAAACTGCAACTCTGATGTCTGCACCTCTTCATATCCGCTCACCGTTGCTGTGACGCGGGCGTCTATGGTGGTCTGCACGCCGGGCACGCCGCCCAACTTGTCGAGCAGCAGGTCGTTCAGGTTCTCCTGCGATGCGCTCCATGCGTAAGTCTGTGTCTCGCCGTTCACCGGAACATACGCGTTGGCGAAGTTAGTGCCGCCCTTTGCCAGTTCCAGCCTGTAACTTATTCTGTTGCCAGAGCCGTAGTTGTTGCCTGTAGTCCAGTTCAGTGCTATGGCACTTTCATCGTGACTGTTCTCGTCAAGAGCCGAGGCTTTCTGGTCAGATGTCAGGGTCAGCACATCGCGGCCCTTGTCTAATTCAGCGTAATCATTGTCAGTGCAGGAAGCAAATCCCATACATGTAAGGACTACCGCCATTGCACTATATATATAACGTCTCATAATGGTATCTTGTTTTTAGTTCTTTTGATTAATAACCGGGGTTCTGTGTCATCAGCGGATTGGCGTCCATCTCTACCTGGGGGATAGGGAAGAGCAAACGGTTCTTGGTTATAAGCGTCTTGCCAATGGACTTCAGGAAGTTGACAGCATAGTCTCCGCCGTCGAGTCTTATCATGTCAAACCAGCGGTGACCCTCGAATGCCAGTTCTATACGGCGCTCATGGATGATCTTTTCACGCATCTCTTCCTGGCTGAGACCCGACACGTTGGGCAATCCCGCACGTGTGCGCACTATATTCAATGGCACTGCCGCTTCGTCTGTTTTGCCTAATTCATTGAGTGCCTCGGCTTTCTTCAGCAGCACGTCGGCATAGCGGTAGACCACGAAGTTTGCCGGATTGGTATTGTATTCGGGCGATATAGACTTCGGCACGAGGAACTTTCTCACGTTGTAACCGGTCGTAGAGTAAGATTTCTTGTAGGTCTTTCCGTCGAAATTGGGACATCCTTCGTAGAGAATAGTTACGTCCTTGCGGAGGTCTCCGTTCTCGTATTGGTTTACAAACTCTGCCGTAGGAAGATTCCAACCGTAGCCTCCTGCCACGAAATCGGAGTTGCGCGGTCCCATGAAGGTGGAGCCCCAGTTGGCCTGAGAGTAGGCACTCCAGAAATCATACTCCGTATTGCCGTCGAACTGCACCTCGAATATGGACTCCTTACCGTTGTTTATGGTGGCGTCAAAGTTGTCAGCATAGTTGCACTTTGTCAGGTCATAGCCCAAGGCAGTCACCTGGTCGCACAGGTCAACCACATTCTGGTAGTTTGACTTGTTGTCGGAAGCCAGCGTCAGATAGACGTCTGCAAGTTGTGTAAGGGCTGCATCCTTGCACGCACGTCCCACATTGTCGTTGTCGAGTTCCGACTTTGCGGGAAGCATTTCCACTGCTTTCTTCGTGTCGGAGATTATCTGTTCGTACACTTCTTCCTTGCTTGCGCGTGCTATGGCTGTGGATTCTCCCGGGTTGTAGGGCGCAGTCCGCAACGGCACTCCACCGTACAGGCGGACGAGAATGTAGTAGTAGTGGGCGCGGAGGAAATAGGCTTCGCCGAGCGAACGCTCCTTGATGCTGCCCTTAGCCAGGTCATGGCCTTCGAGAGCCTGTATCAGTATGTTGCACTGGGCCAATCCTGTCCACAGTGAATTCCACATATAGAGAGCCATACCGTTGTCGCTCTGGGTCGTGAAGTTGGCTGCCTGCACGGTCTCCAGACCGTCTGTGCCGCCGCTGCCGCCCACAAGGCTGTTCCCGGCGACAATGTCAAGGGTCCATATACGCATGTTGTACAGGTCGGAATTCTTTAATCCGTGATAGCAGGCATTGGTTAATGCCACTGCCACATCGTCGTCTACGTCAGTCTCAGGGTCTACTGTGTTCTTCGGTGTCTTGTCCAAGAAATCGCTGCAAGACGTCAGTGTAGTCAGTGCGACCGTCAGGTTGAGAGCGTATGCCAATATCTTTTTCATATACATGATGTCGTTTTGGTTTTTAGAAATTGATGTTGATACCTACATTGAAGGTTCTTGAGAGGGGATAGTTGGACAGGTCGATGCCGTTGAAACCGACTTCCGGGTCAAAGCCTGAGTAGCTTGTGAGTGTAGCGACGTTCTCGCAGGAGACGGTCAACTTTGCTGCTTCTATCGTCAGGGCGTTCAACCACTGCTTCGGGAAGTTGTATGACAGCGACACGTTCTTGAGTCTTAGGTAGTCGCCTTTCTCCACAAAGCGGTCCGACATGCGGTTGTTGCCGTTGGGGTCGCCGTACACTGCACGCGGCATAGTGGTGCTCGTGCCCTCGCCGTGCCAGCGGTTCAGCACGTCTGTCATCTGGTTGTAGGCTGCCGCCATACCTGTCAGGTCTATCTTGTTGGCGTTGAAAATCTTGTTGCCTGCCACTCCCTGGAGATAGAAAGAGAACTCAAAGCCCTTGTAGGTGAGTGTATTGGTCATTGAGAACATGTGTGTCGGATTGGGATTGCCGAGCACTGTGCGGTCCTCGTCGTTGATTACGCCGTCGTTGTTGAGGTCCTTGAAGCGTATGTCACCTGCTTCAGCACCGCCCTGTATGGCGTGGTCCCTCACTTCCTGCTCGTTTTGGAAGATGCCGTCGGTAACATATCCGTAGAAGACATTTATCGGATAGTTGTTTGCGAGCATCGTTACATACGAGTTGTTTATCTGGTTTATGTAGTAGGGAACATCGCTGTTGAGGCTCTTTATCTTGTTCTTGTTGAACGTATAGACTATTCCTGTCTCCCAGCCGAGTTCTCCCTTGAGGTTGATGGTGTTGAGTGACACTTCGAAACCGGTGTTGCGCACCTTGCCGGCATTGGTGTAGGTGGTGCTGTTGCCGGAGAATCCCGACGTGATAGGTATGGAGGCCTTCACCAGCATGTCGCTTGTGTTCTTGATGTAGTAGTCGAAGGAGACGAAGGCTCTCGAGTTGAGGAGCGAGGCATCGAAGCCGATGTTGGTCTGAGCCACCTTTTCCCAGTGGATGTTGGAGTTGGACAGCGTCTCCGAAATCAGCGATGCCTGTTCCTTGCCGTCATATCCGAAAGAGTAGACATGGGGGACGTAGGATGCAAGATAACTGTAGTTGCCCACACTTGCCTGACTACCTGTCGCACCGTATCCCACACGGAGTTTCAGGTCTGACACGTATTCGTTCTTCGGGAACCATGCTTCCTCGGATATTCTCCACGCTCCCGACACTGACGGGAACGTTCCCCAGCGTTTGCTTCCGACGAACCGGCTCGAACCGTCACGGCGTATGGTGGCGGTGAGAAGGTACTTGTTGTCGTACTCATAGTTTGCACGCGCCATATAGGAGAGCAGAGCCCACTCCGTTTCGTTACCTCCTATGGAGTACATCTTCTGTCCGTTGTCCATCTCGTGCACGCTCTCGAATGCGAAGACAGTCTTCTTCGCGTTCAGGTAACTGTAGTCGTTCCATTGTGCGGAACTGCCCGCCATCACGCCTACATGGTGCTTTCCTGCGAACGTGTGGTCAAAGATGAAGTAGTTGTCCCACAGGTAAGTGAACGACTTGTTGCTGGCTTGGTAACGTCCGCCTTCCTCTGTGGCGATAGGCTTCCAGTCGTATTTCGGATAATAACTGTCGTTGAACCAGATCTTGACGTCCGCTCCGAATGTGCTCTTGAACTTGAGCCACTTGGTGAAAGACACCTCTGCGGTGATGTTGCCCAACAGGTTGTAACCGTTGGTTATGCTCTTGTCGGTTGTGGTTGGGCCGATCGGATTTCTCACAGTGCCGTACCACAGGGAGTTGCCTGTAGGTCCTGACCAGTCGCCGGTCTCGTCCTTGACGGTAAAGACAGGCAGTGCGTGATAAGTATCGCTTATACTGTAAGAGCCATGCTCTTTCTTGTCAGCGCTGAAAGTGATGTTGTTTGACATCTTCAACCACTTGAGTACCTGTGAGTCACTGTTTGATTGGAAGGTGAAACGGCGGTAGTTCACGCTCCTCACGATACCGCTCTGGTTGAGGAAACCGCCTGACACATAATAGTGCGACTTCTCGTTTCCGCCCTGATAACTCACCGTGTAGTTCTGCAGATATCCTGTGCGGAACATCTCGTCCACCCAATTGGTGCCGGCGCCTAATGTTGTCGGGTCTACCCACTCTGGGTTGGCGGCGTTGCCGGAATTGACCATCATGTCGTTGCTGAGTGCTGCATACTGGCTCGCATTGAGCAGTTTCGGGGTCTTGGTGGCGTTTTGCACCGACAGGTTGGCGGCAAGTGACAGTCTGCCGTTGCCGTCTTTGCCTTTCTTGGTGGTAATCATTATGACGCCGTTTGCGCCGCGGCTACCGTAGATAGCGGTGGCTGAAGCGTCCTTGAGCACGTCAAGCCGCTCCACGTCTGCCATGTTTATCGCGTTGATGCCGAGGTCTGTAGGTACTCCGTCAATGACAACCAACGGGTCGCAGTTGTTGATAGAACCGAGTCCGCGTACCTTTATGGAGACGTTGTCGCCAGGTGTGCCGTTGTCAATGACCTGCAGTCCGGCAATCTTTCCCTGTATGGCCTGGCCTATGTTGGCTACCGGCGTATTCTCCATGTCCTTGGCGGCCAGCGAGCCAATGGCGCCTGTCAGGTCACGTTTCTTCATTGTGCCGTAGCCGACAACGACAACTTCGTTGAGCAACTGGTTGTCTTCCTGCATCGTAACCTCCAAGAAAGACTTGCCTGCGACAGGCACTTGCGCATCGTCATATCCTATATAAGAGATGACAAGTTCCGCTTTTGCCGGGACAGAGAGCGTAAATTTTCCGTCAACGTCAGTCACTGTGGCGCTCGTCGAACCTCTGACGGCAACCTTTGCGCCAATGACAGGGTCGCCGAGAACGTCTTTTACTATACCATTGACGGCCTTGTTCTGTGCCAATACATTTGATGATGACATGAACAACAAGAGGAAAACCGTTAGGTAGTAGGTGATTGATTTCTTCATTGTTTTCATTTTTTGTGATTTAGATTTAGTTGTTTGTCGACCGCAAATGTAGGATATAAACCGTGAAAAATATGATGTCAGTACATGATAAGTACATTTTTCAAAAATGAGTTATCTTGTAATTGCCTGAAAACCACTACTGTAAAGTTACTTCAGGAAAGGGGTTAAGTACATCCGGCAAAAAGTTTCTTTAACGGGAAATGGAAGAAATAAAGGAAAAAGTTAGGTCAAACCAAAATAAATTCTCACCTTTGCGACACAGAAACCTAAATGCATTTATGCTACAGATGAAACGCATAATCTCTCTGATAGTCCTTGTCTGCCTGTGGGTGAACGCCAAGGCTGACAATGCGGCTCTGCTCGATTGGCTTGACAGTATTATGACTTGCACCCCGCAAATATATGATCAGAAGCAGATGAACATAGACTTGGTGAAGCGCACAATACCCCAGCACGCTGGTCATCCGGAAGAATTGCTCGACATATACCACCGCCTTTACGATGAGTATTATGTGTTTCAGCAGGACTCAGCCATGCTGTATATAAATAAGGAGATAAGCCTCGCTGACTCTATTGGCAACAGATATCATCGTGACTTGGCCCTTATCAGGAAAGCGGAACTGCTCGCCATCGGCGGTTTTTACGCCGAAGCGCTTGACCTGATCAAGTCTGTTGACGAGTCAGACATGGACTCGCGCCTGGGGTTCAAGTACAACAAGGCATGCTTCCGCATCTATCAGTACAGGGCGTCCTACTGCACCGGCAGCGTCTACGGGCAGGAGTACATGGAGACAGCCAAGGGTTATCTGCGCAAGGCCATGGGCTTTCTCGACAAGGATGACCCTGCCTACAACTACTATATGGGTGAGTACTACATCTATATAGACCATGATGACACCAAAGCCCTGGACTTCTATTCCAAGGCAACGGAGCAGTTTCCCATGTCAAGCCGCATCTATGCAATGGCGTCTTATGCCATTGCAGACAACTACAGAGTACATGGGAAAATGGAAAAATACGAGGAATACGTCATCAAGGCGTGCATCAGCGATCTCATGAACTGTACTCGCGAGAACCTTGCGCTGCAGGATCTTGCCCTCTATCTCTACAACCGCGACCACCAGGATCTTCATCGGGCGGAGCGGTACATAAACTTTGCCATGGACGATGCCACCAAATACAACAACCGTCTGCGCATTCTCGAAATCTCGCAGAAACTCCCTGTCATCGTGGCTTCCTACCGCGAGAAACTGAAAAGCCAGAATGACATGCTGCGCATAGTGCTCGTCTGCCTGTCGGTCCTTGTTGTTGTAATGATCATCTTGCTCTATATGTTCTTCCGGCAGAACAAGCAACTCTCGCTCCACAGGCGGCAACTCTCGCACAGCAACGAACTTCTCGCCACGCTTAATGACAGGTTGCACACCCACAACGGCAAACTTGTCAATATCAATGTACACCGTGAGCACCTCGCAAAACTCTATATCGACCTCTGTGCGCAGTACATAGACCGCCTCAACAAGTTTGAAATCCTCGTGCAACGCAAGATTAAGGCGAACCAGGTGCAGGATCTGATGAACATTGCGTCGTCCTCCAAGTTGTCGGAAGAGGATGCCGCCACCTTTGTGACACGCTTTGACAGCGCCTTCCTCGACCTCTATCCCACTTTCGTTGACGAGTTCAATGCCCTCCTCCGTGAGGATAGCAGTATTGTAATCAAGCGGAACGGCCGTCTGACGACAGAGTTGCGCATCTTCGCCCTCATACGTCTTGGAGTGAAAGACAGTTCTGAAATCGCCGCCCTTCTGTTCTATACGCCGCGCACAATCTACAATTACCGTTCGTCAGTCAAGAACAGAGCCAAGAACCGCGATACCTTTGAGGAGGACGTCATCAGGCTTTGCACCGGCGTGTAGCGTATGTTTTGTGACGGTACACCGACCGTGGTACGGACGAACAACGGTCGGAGTACGGACGTATCACGGTCGATATACGAGCGTACCACGGTCGTTGTACTACCAGCAGAAAGCATCTTACGGAGCGTCGGAACGTAGTTATTGCTTCGCCATACGGCAGTTGACGCACTCCCGCATCAACCTTTCCGCAAACGCTTTCCGTCTGACAGAGTGGGTGGGAGGACGCTATTTCTTCCCCTTGATGCGCAGTATGTTCAGCGAGAAAGGAGGCACGCAGAACTGCGGAGCAGTGCCTTCGAGGCTGATGCGCTTGCTTACGGGATAGACTGTTGTGGGATATTCGAGCGTGTTTTCCGCTGTTCCGCGCACGCTTTTCATCTGTATCAACTCCGCACCGTCGGCACTGAAGTCGCCGAGATGGAGGTTAGCCGTCTCTGGTTCGCCGCTTGTGTTGACGATTTTCACTATCATCTCGCCGCTGTTGTCGTCCATTGAGGCGGAAGTGAACAGTCCCGGTGTGGTCGTGCCGCGCAGTTCTGTCTCCACAACAAGGTCCCCGTCGACATAGCCCGACACCTTGTTGCCGTCGATGTCGACACGGATGTCATACCAACGGCCTGTTTCTATCTTCATCGGAACGGTCTTCAAGGCTGTCTTTCCGCCGCCTGCCGCCTGTTCGATGCCGCTCGCCGTGTTGCCCCAACCGCCGACATTAAACCAGCAGTAGTTGTCCTTGTCCTCGTAGTTGAACAGGATGAGGAATCCCTCATCACCCGACACCTTTTTAGCCCTCATCGCCACTGAGTAGCGGGTGCCGCCTATCGGTGTGCTGACAAGAGCCGTCACAGGCTCGCCGTTGCCGGTTTGTGCCAGTCCGTTTTTCTGCGCCTCCCACGTCGTTGCCCTCAACGTGAAGTCCTCAACCCTCTTTCCGCTGGCGTAGATGGTGTGCGTTCCGGCGGTGACAGTCACGTCGGCAAAGACCGCCTGGGTGTTCCATGTGCCCACGCCTGTGTAACTCTCGTCGGGCGTGAGAATCTGTTTTCCATTGCACAATATCCTGTCTCCCTCCGTCACTTTGAGGGTTCGGCTGCCCCGGTTGTCCGCCATGAGTTTCTGCACATAGTATGACGGTGTGCCCATAACGCCGCTCGCATTGAACCGCACCATGTCAGGCCGCCAGCGGTCGTCGTTCTCGTTGACGAAAATCGGGGCGTAGGAACTCATCTTGACGATGTCGCTGTTGTTCTCCATACCCATCATGAACACCGCCTCGCCGAGGGCTGCGTTGAGGTTGCCGAGTGTTCCGAAACCCTGTGTCACGGCGTATTCGCCGCAGTAGACGTTCGGTTGGGAGCGTGAGTAGGCGTCATATTTCTTGAAGTTGTCGGCAAACCACGCCGGAGTGCGGTAGTAGTGCTCGTCGACAAGCGCCACTTTCTCCTTCGACTGCCACCGCGGTTCGTCAGTGCCCCATGCCGCCACGTTGCCTATGATGTGCATCTTCGGGTACTTTTTGAGTATGGCTGTGCGGAAGGCGCGGTATCTTTCGTAGTAGTGGTCAGATGTCTGCTGACCGTCGGTCTGGTTGTTCTCGTTGCCGATTTCTATGTATTCGATGTTGAAAGGTTCCGGATGTCCGTTCTTGGCGCGCATCGCCCCGTACTTGGAAGTCTTCGGCCCGTTGGCGTATTCCAGTGCGTTCATGCACTCGTCCACCCAGATGCGCAAATCCTCTACAGGTGTCACGCCTCCGTGCCAGATGCCGATGTTGCACACATAGAGCGGCTTCGCCCCGATGTCCTCGGCGAGTTGCAGGTACTCATGAAATCCAAGTCCGTCGGAAGTGCGGTATCCCCAGTTCTTGTTCCAGTGTCCCGGACGCTCTTCTATCGGTCCTATGGTGCGCTCCCAACGGAACGCGTTGTCGGGCGAATCCTGTCCCTCGACGAAGCAGCCGCCCGGAAAGCGCATGAACGAGGGGTGCAGATCGTGCAGCATCTCTACCAAGTCGGGGCGCAGACCGTTCTCCCTGTTCTTGTAGGTGGGCGGAAAGAGCGACACCATGTCGAGGTAGAAATCCGAGTTGCCCTTTGACGAGATGACGAAGATTGCGTTCTTGTCGTTGGTGGAGGAGGTCAGTGTCGCCGTCACGTGCTGCCAACCCCTCTTCCCGGAGTTGAACTTCAGCCGTTCCGAAGCGTAGAGTTTGGTACCTGTCTTGCCTTTTATCATGGCGTAGAGTTCCCTCGAACGGTTCACCTTTATCCACATCGACAGCCGGTAGGTGCGCCCTTTCACCGCGTTGATGCCCCAGAATCCGTTGTTGGAAACGCCTGCGTCGGTGTCGCCGATGCCAGTTGTCACGACATGCAGGCACTGTTTCTGCGCACTGTTGAGCAGGTTGTCCTTGGCGATAGTCATCTTCACGTTGCCGTTGACCGACAGGTATGGTTCCCAGAAGGCCGGTTTTGTCTCGTCATCCTCGAACGAACGGTTGCGGATGAGTTCCGCATAGATGCCGCCGTCGGCGGCGTGGTTGATGTCCTCATAGAAGATGCCGTAGAGCATGGGGCTTATCTCCACGCCTGTCGTGCGGCTGTCTATCCTGATGTCAACCTGTGCTTCGGATGTTGTGGCGAGGACTAATGCCACGCCAAATGTCAACAGTTGCTTTTTCATGTCTATGTTTTTACTTTATTGTCTGTTCTGTTTGCTTCTTTACGGAATAAGTCTCTATGAGTTTCCTGTACAGCGGAACGGTGGCGAGCAGACTTGCGTTGCCCACGAGATAGAGCCGCTTCATGGCGCGCGTCATCACCACGTTGAGTTTGCGGTCTATGGTCTTGCCGTTTTCCAGGAAACAGTTGTCGGTGAGGAAGTCCAGTTGGTAGTGTCTACGCACGGTGAATCCGTAGATTATCACCTCGCGTTGCGAACCCTGGAAACGCTCCACGGTGTCTATCGTTATGTCCCTGTCGCAGTGCAGACGCTCGTGTATGGCGTTGCGCACTGCCGATATCTGGCTGCGGTAGGGCACTATAATGCCGATGCTCATGCCGCTTTCAGTCTTTTCCACTATCTCCGCTATGGCGTCCGCTTCGGCAGTGTTGACCTTATCAGATACCGCTTCCTCTCTCGGCTTGACGTCCAAGAACTGCACCCTCGGGTTGTTCGAGCGTTCCGTCTGATGCGGAAGCGGCACACACGACAGCCGTCCTTCGTAGAACTCTGCGCTTGGAAACGCCACTATGTCCTCGTGCATACGTCCCTGCGAATGCAGCATATAGACCACCTGCGGATTGTCCCTGTACTTGCGGAGCAGCCGTTCGAAGAGCGACAGGCGGCAGTCCTGCAGTCCGATAGCGTAGAGCAGAGGGTCTGCAACGGCCGATTCCTCCTGCTCCTGCTGTACCACTGCCGGCAGTTGTTTGTGGTCGCCGATCATCACAAACTTCCTTATCGCCTCGCCGTTGCCGTGCTTTGCCGAGAGAAGTCCCAGGAGTTGGGGCTCCAGTATCTGTGATGCCTCGTCGATGATGGCGAGTGAGAAACTGCGCAGAGCGAATATTGCCTGGTGCGAGTTGAAGGCTGTCGTTGTGCCGACGAATATTTTCTGTCGTCTGACAAACTCCCTTATGTCGCCGATTTTCACCGTTCCCGCCACCTTGTTGTCGAGCAGATAGGGACGGTAAACCTCGCTGCACGATGTCTCGTTGCCTATTCTCACGAAGTCGATGCCCTCCTCTACGAGTTTCGAACATATCTCGTCCACCGCCCTGTTGGTGTATGCCATGACGGCGACGGACGCATCCTCTTCGGTGAGTTCCTCCTTCAGAGTGTTCAGCATTCCGAAACTGGTCTTGCCTGTTCCCGGCGGTCCCACGATGAGAAATAGTTCTTTGGCTTGTTTTACCCTTAGTGCCAGTTCGTTGAAACCGCGGTAGTTGCCGTTGAGTGTTATGCTCCTGTCCACCGAGGGCGGTCTTTGCGTGAGTATCAGCGAGCGTCTCTGCGCCGAGGCGGAGAGGAAAGCGTGGACTCCGCGGAACTGTGACGCGAACGAAGAGTCCATGAAGTCGTGCTCCACCGCCCACAACCAGTCAGGCGGAGTGTCGAAAACCGTGGTGTTGGTCTGCGGTACACGCAGTCGCAGTGTTATGCTGTCAGTCCCGATTTCCTCTATTGACGCACGGTGAACCATCGTCTTCCGGCAGTCGGGTTCGGTGCCCAGTCGGTAGGGGAATAGCGTCACGATGTCGCCAGTGCGGAAATTTGACGCGCTCAGGTCGGCGTTTTCGCACACTATGTGGGTGGTTGTCGCCCTGACGGTCAGGCGGTCAATGATGTTGCCTGCCTCCTTTTTCTCTTCCAGAGAGTCGTGCCAACGTGCCGCCGCACCGCTGTTCTCCTTGCGCTTGTTGCCTGTTTTCGAGAGCACAAACTCATGCTGCACGAACCGCAGCATGGCCTGATGATACGCCAGTTCCAACGGTGTTGCCGTGTGCAACGGCGCAAGTGTTCTGTCGATACTCACTGATGTGTAGTCCCTCCACAGCCTGCTTGCCGTGTGGCTGGTGTTCAGGTCTTCCGCTTTCAAGGTTTTCAGGATGCCGAAACCCTCGCTGTTGTAGTGGAGTTCGCTCCACACAAGGCGGTTGCGCAGACGGAACGCACGGAACAGGAGTTCGGGTGCAGACTCGGTGTGGAGCAGTGGATGATCGTATTTTGAGTAGAGCAGAAACGGCCGTATCTGCTCGTTTGGAATGCCGAAATTATAGTGCAGCAGCGCACGGTAGAGCAACAACTGCACATAGTGGGGCGTGGTCTTCTGGGGTGTGACAAAACCTTGTTCGCCAGGAACGAACTTCGCCTTGCCCGATTTCTGTTCGATGAGTATGCGGCTGTCCCGTTGCAGAAAGTCGATGCGCCCCTGCAGACCGAGCATCTCGCAGGTAAACGACGGTTCGAGAACCACCTCCGAAGGGTCGAAATCGGCCACCGCCCGGGGCAGGTCCTCACTGAATGCCTTGTGTATGTGCTCTTTCTGCCGTTTCGCTTCCTCGTGAAAATCCTTGTCAAGACCCTCGCACGCCGCCATGGCGAGGGCGTGGGAGCGGCAGAAATCGCCGATGCTGTCCTTGTAGGGGCGGTCGTGCAGTCCGTGCAACTCCTCGTCGAGCAGTTGGCTTGCGAAGTCTCCGAACAGAGTGTAGCGTGTCTGCACCGACGGCGAAATCTTCTTTATAAGTGCCGTGAGGGGTGTCACGCCATACTCCTGGAACATTGCCGCCAACGAAGAGATGTCTATGAGGAAGTCGGGTTCGAGGATTATGATTTCGGGAAAGGTCACTCCGTTCTCCTGCCGGGGGTGAATGAGGTTGAGTTGTGTGCCTTCCGAGAGCAGCGGAGTGAGGTACGAGTAGTCGTACTGCAGATATTTGTTGGCTTGGCTGTAGCACACCAGCAGTTCGGGAGTGTCGCCTTCGTCGGCTCTGCCGCGTATGTGTGTGCTGTCCCAACTGTCCACGATGAAGCGCAGACAGTCAGTGGCGGCTTTCTTCCACCCTCCCTCCATGTAGCCGGAGGGCAGTGCCGCTGTCAGGCGTTCGGGTATTTCCAGTTCCGGGTGCAGCAGGTGGAGCAGCCCGGTGATGCTTTTGAGGTCGTGGAGGAAGTGCTTTTGCAGTTCGTCATCGCCGGTTTCGTCGAGGTGGCGTATCCTTTGCCGGGCGTTGCCCACTCCCTTTGCCAACAGTGGAGGGGCTTTGTGTTCCTTCAGCAGGTAACTTGTCTTTGCGAAAAAACCTGAGAACTGTAGCGGCAGACCGCGCAGGCTGAGGTCGACAAGGCGTGTGAGGACAAACCGCAGTGTCCTGTAAGCCTCTCTCGCCGAACCCGTGTCGAGGGCGCGGAGCAGTCCCTGAAGCAGTTCGCTATTGTCCTCCAAGCCGTTCAAAGAATGTCTGTGTTTCTTCCCAGTTCTTGAAATTGTCCGATCCGAACCTTATGCTTGTGCCCATGAAGTCGGGGTATTCCCGGGTGTCTATGATGTAGTCGCCGAGCAACAGTTCGGGATGATTGGTGAAAACGACCTTGTTCCACGCCGGGGCGGAGAATGTTTCCTCTATCCAAGCCTGCATTTCAGTGACGCTTTCCGGGTCGTTGGTGGGGGCGGAAGCCACGAACTGTATGTCGTAGTGGGGCAGAAGGAACTCATAACATTTGGCGAGGTTCGACTTCGGTTTGCCGTAACTGTCTTTCAGAGTGTCTGCCCCTATGTAGACGACGCTGCGCCTGCGTCCCTCCTGACGGTCGTCTATCTGGCGTATGAGCGGTATCATGTAGCGTATGATGACGTGCTCCGTAAGCCGGTGCTCACCGTGGAAGTGTATTGCATTGGGGTAGTGTGAGCGGAAAAGGCCGAACGTGTGGACGAGCGGATCCTTGTCGCCGAAGAGTCCCCACACCCTTTCGGTGTCGTCATCGGTCATGTCCTCGAAGCAGTGAGTGGTCATCTCGGCATACTCTTTCACCAGTGCTTTCGTCACGATGAACTCCTGTATGCCGTCCTTCCGTGGGTTGAAGAAAGTCTGTTTGCCCACCATGCCGTGTTCCGACATGGTGTCTCCCATCTCGAAAGCCGGGTTTGTGAGTATGCGGTCGTAGCCTCGCAGCATCTCCGTGTACATCCCTCCCATTGACGTTCCGATTATCAGGTCGGGCTTCTCCTGCGCAGCCATGCCGCGCAACATCTCCATAGCCTCCGCCGGATGCAGCGGAATGTCCTCCGCTATCACCCTTGCCGAGGGCATGAGGGTCTGCAGCAGTTTTACGGTATTGGTGGATGCCGCCGATCCGAAACCGTGGACGTACATCACCGTCTTGCCTTTCATCAGGTCGGGAAAGGTCTTCATGTATTGGTTTTCCATAACTTTTGCGCCGCAAAAGGCGTTTTCCGATTTACAGGCAAAGTTAATAAAAAAAACGTTTGCTGTCCCTTGTTTTCCCCAATACATTGCCTGTTTCTTCCGGGACATCCGTTGCCGTCATTTGTCAGAATACCGCCGGCACGGAGTAAAGGGGGTAGTTGGTTAGCCAGTCCTGCTCGCGGAAAGGCGACATGGACAGCCTGACACCACGCAGAGCGTGAAAGTATTAATCCGATAGGGTCCAGTTAGAAGGAGATAAGGTTGAGAATGGTGGTTATGAAATCATGTGAAAGGTCTATAATTCCATGTACGTCTTCCTCGGAAATCTCGTAGGCACAGTTGTAATCGGCCTTTTGTCTCAGTTGAAACATACGCGCCAGAAAACTTCCGTAGGATGTATCAACGATGCCCGTCTTGACAAATTGCAAACCAAACTGGGTGTTTATGCCTGCATGTGTGTGGGCGTTGATGCCCCTGTTGATGAACAATGCCTGCACGATATGGAAGCAAGCGTAGTAGTATCTGTTGGTTGCCAAATCCCAATGTCTAAGTTCTACCATTTCGTCTGCTTGTGACAAGAAACGCTTGGCCTTGTCAATCTGGAGACGTGTCAGTATGTCTTGTTTTTCTTTTTCCATACAAAGGGAACTTATATATTAGACTATGGCAATCCCGTCACGGTTTACATTCTCGTAGAAAGGAGTGAAACTGTAGGAATCCCATTCCTTTTTTGTATAGAGGATGGGGTTGATTTCTGCTCCGAGGTCGCATCCTAACAGGACAAAAGGATAACTGATATTGTCGTAATCGGATTGTTCCAAGCGCGCCTTGTCCAACAAAATCAAGATGTCCCAGTCGGAATCTGCATGGGCATCGCCCCTCGCCCGAGAACCGTAAAGTATGGCTTTGCTTCCAGAAGGAATGGTTGCTTTCGCTATATCCCTTATTCTCAGGATGGTTTTTTCGTCAGTTGGCATATGCAAATTGTATCGTTTCTTTTTGCAAATTTGCAATTATTTCCCGAAACAACCAAGGTTTTGCACGGAATAATTAGTGCCAAGTGCCTTGCGGCATGGCTTTCATGCCGCAGCCGGTCACCGGCTTCCCTTGCGCCGGTTGCACTCCCTACAGAGCATCTGGCAATTTTCCGCCACTGTGCGGCCGCCCTCACGCCACGGCGTGATGTGGTCTCCCTCCATGAAAGCGAGGTCAAACTCCTTGCCGCAGAGGGCGCACTTATGCTGCTGTTTTTCCCAGACGGCGAGTTTTGTCCTGTCGGGGAAGGCACGGAGATCGAGGTAATGCTCGTCGCCGGTCAGCACATACGGGATGATGCCCGATTGCCTCTGTATCTCGTCATCGCCTATCAGGTCGCTGATCTGCGATTCCATTGCCTTGATGTCGAGAGCCTCTTCGTGATACAAATCATAGAACAAAGCCCAGTCAAGCCCTTTCATTATCTTGCGGAACTTCTTCGTGTTGAATGTGTCCACAGACCAGTTGAGCACCGTCTGGAAGTAAGTCCACAGCGGCATGGCGTTCAGGTCGTGCTGGTGTGCGGCCATATAGCCGACCGAGGTCTGCTGTCTGCCATTGCGCGTCTCGTGTTCCGCCATCCACTCCAAGGCTTTCTTGAGGAAGTCCTGCCTTATCGGCGAACCGTTGACAAGGTCTTTGCCCAGACGGTAGGCAGCGCAGTTGGTCTTGGAAAAATGGCGTTTGGCATCGCTGACGAACGGTCCTGCGTAGACGGCATTGTTGATTTCCTGGTCGTTGAGCGGCTTTCCGGCTATGTTGATGGTCTTGAACCATCCCAGTTTTTCCGACGCTTCGCCCTCGCAGACATACACCGTCAGCCGGTAGCCGAGTATTCTCTGCTGTATGTCCTGGGGCTGGTTGAAGAAGTTCTTGAAGTCGTAGGAGAACTTGCCTGCCACATACTGGCAGAGCGAGAGAGTGCGTTGCTGGCCGTCCATCACCTCGTAGGGGCACTCAGCATCGTCGCTCCGCCTCACCCAATACATCACGTTGAGCGGATAACCGTGCAGAACGGTCGTTATTACCGCCTGCTGCTCCTTGTCATTATAGATGAACTCGCGCTGGTAAGGGGGCCGGATGTCGAGCCGTCCGCCGTATCCGCGCACTCCCAACTCGTCGTTGTTGACGTATCCGTCGGCAATTTCGCCGACCGTCACCTCTATTTTCTCAATGGTCATCATAGTGTTTTGTCATTTTGATTCGTTTGTATTTTCCTTATCAAAATCCTTGTAAACTGACGTTTGCCGTGAACAACAGCACAACCTCCCCTGTCTTCTGGGTGAACCCTATAACCGATTTCTTTTAATATATCGGTAGGGGCAGAGGCTCGAGTGTTCCCACTTGCCTGCCATATGATTTGGAATTGATGCGGATTGTACTTGTCTAAGAACGTCAAAGGAACACCCATTATGCCGTCATAATCACATGGTATGTTTTGGGTTCTGCCCACATCTATTGCGTTATAATTGTCATACTGCGGATATTCTTCGGGCGAGTAGCGGCACACCAAGTCCATTTCCTCGTTGCGCTTGGGTATCTCCAGGTTGGTAAACCAAGTTACTCCCGACACCCGAATCATGTTTTCCTTGTGGTCACCTGCCGTCGCAATGTCCTCATAGGGAGAGTAGAAGTGCGCCGCAGCACCCTTGAAGCCGTAGCCCAACCACACATTGTTTCCTTTGATAAGAGGGAAGAACTCTTTGTAAGTAATGTTCATTTGCCGCCCTACGATGACAAACTTCTTGCCGAACTCTATCAACTGGCCGATGTATTCGCGGAATAACGAGAAGGGAGGATTGGTCACCACGATGTCCGCTTCCTTGAGTAGGGCGATGCATTCCGCTGAACGGAAGTCGCCGGTCGCCAGTGTCGACTTTACGTTTTTGTCGTTTTGTAGGAGATAGCGCACGTCAGAAAGGTCTACCGCACCGTCGCCGTTTTCGTCTTTCACCTCGGTTATCTCCACCTTGTAGGCTGTTTTCTTTGGCTCGTCGTCGTCAAAACCGTCGAAATGAAGTGTCAGTTCGTTGCCCGTGACGGGTGAACCGTTGTAGCAGGTGCAGATGAGTTTCTTCAGGCCGAGTTTGTTGAAGTGCAGCGCAAAATACTTGAAGAAATTGCTTTCGTAGGGGTCGTCGCAGTTGCATAGCACCACCTTGTCACGGAAATGCGGCCAGTAGTGCTGTAGTTCACGCTCAATATCGGAAATCTGCGTGTAGAATTCGTCTTTCTTGGCCGTCTTTGCGGCATTGAGATTTCGGTTTGCCATGATTGACAGTTTTGTGTTATCAGCACCTACTATCAATCACGCCAAGACGCAAAAAGGGCGTGATGCTCCTTATTGCGTTCAGCTTTGAGGCAGCCTCGGAATGGAAACCTCAACTATCCAATCAGGTATGCACCACGCCACAGGCGATGATGCATTGCTAAAATACGAATAGTTGAGGCGTCCAATACGGGACACCTTCTCACAATTATTCCTTGTTACGTTATTTCCAAGAAGTTTCCGAGGCTTTTGGCTGAACGCGAAATAATAGCGAATGCTTTTTGTTTACCAACGATGTCTGGGCCGTGGCATAAGCCAAACCCGGTGGCAAAGATACAAAGAACAAAGGAATATCAACCCTCAAACAACGGAAAATTGAATCTTCCAATCCCAAAAACACAGCGTAAAAGGGGTGTTGTAGGGGAAAATTAGTATCTTTGCAAACAATAACCCGTATCGTGGCGTAGGCCGGACGGGTTGTCCGCATAATAAAAGAAAGGATGAAAGTAACAGACAGGATAAAGGACTTGAAAGGCAGAAACTTCTCTTTCGAGGTGTTGCCGCCGCTGAAAGGCAACGGCATGGAGACATTGTTCGCCACGATAGAGAGGCTTTCGGCGAACAATCCTCTGTATGTCAACATCACCACACACCACAGTGAATATGTCTACAGGGAACTTCCCGGCGGACAGTTTGAGCGTCTGCGTGTGCGCCGCCGTCCGGGTACGGTGGCGATAGCGGCCGCGATACAAAACCGTTTCGACATCCCTGTCGTTCCGCACGTCATCTGTTCGGGCGTCAGCAGCGATGATATAGAGTATGAATTGCTGGACCTGCAGTTCTTGGGAATAGAGAACCTGCTGCTCCTGCGCGGCGACAAGGCGAAGGAGGACCGTGTGTTCACTCCCGTGAGTGGGGGCTATGCGCACACCACGGAGTTGCAACAACAGGTGAACAGGTTTAATGAAGGGTTCTTCAATGACGGCAGCCAGATGAAGCATCCGGGCACTCCTTTCTCCTATGGGGTGGCGTGCTATCCCGAAAAACACGAGGAAGCGCCCAACCTTCAGATGGATCTGGAGTACCTGAAGCGCAAGCAAGACCTCGGGGCAGAGTATGCCGTGACGCAGTTGTTCTATGACAACAGCAAGTATTTCGACTTCGTTGACGCTGCCAGAAAGGCCGGTATAACAATCCCTATAATACCCGGCATAAAGCCGATGGCGAAACTTTCGCAACTCACGGTAGTGCCAAAGACGTTCCATGTGGACCTGCCCGAAGACCTCGCACGCGAGGCTGTGAAGTGCAAGACCGATGCCGACGCCAAGGCGTTGGGAATAGAGTGGGGCGTGAGCCAGTGCCGTGAACTCTACGAAAATGGTGTCAACACGATACATTTCTACACCGTTTCGGCCGTGGACTCCGTGGCGGAGATAACCGACAGGCTGGGACACTGACAGGCGGAACGGCCATAATGCATGACAGATGAAGTTCAGTGAGAACATAGGACAGGAAGATGTGGTCGCCCGACTGCGGCTGATGGCAGAAGAGGACAGAGTTCCCCATGCGCTGATGCTCGCCGGAGCGTCGGGCTACGGCACGTTGCCGCTTGCCCTGTCGCTCGCTTCATGGCTGTTGGGAGAGCGTGAAGAGGGGACTAACGCCAATGTCGGGGCGATGCTGAAGAAGTTCCGTCACCCCGACCTGCACTTCGTCTATCCTGTCATACGTCCCACCGGGACACCCTCAAACAGGGATATCGTCAGCGACGACTTCGCCGCCGAGTGGAACGAACTGCTGCTCCGCTCGCCGTTCTTCACCTTTGAGGAGTGGCTAACGATGATGAAGACGGAGAACCAGCAGGCGCAGATATTCGCCGCCGAGGCCGATGTGCTCATCCACAAACTGTCGTTGAAGTCGAGCCAGGGAGGCTACAAGGTGTGCATAATATGGCTTCCCGAGCGCATGAACGTGTCGTTTGCCAACAAGATACTGAAACTCCTTGAGGAGCCGCCGGCTCGAACGGTGTTCCTGCTCGTGAGCGAAGAGCCGCAGAAACTGCTCGAAACGATACGCAGCCGTGTGCAGCGCATAGACGTAAAGCGCATCTCCGACGAGGCGGTAAAGGCTGCCTTGGTGACCAAGAGGGGACTTGACGGCGCTCTGGCGGAGCGCGTCACCCACATCGCCTGCGGCAACTGGCTGAAGGCAATGGAGTTTCTCGACACGGGAAACGAGAACCGTGAGTTCCACGAAATGTTCGTCATGCTGATGCGTTTCGCCTATCAGCGCAACACCATGGGCATGAAGAAGTGGGCTGATGCGGTGGCTAGTTACGGCAGAGAGAAGCAGAAGCGGTTGCTGATGTACATGGCGTCGCAGGTGAGGGAGAACTTCATGTACAACTTCGGCGACCCCCAACTCGTGTACATGACCGAGGAAGAGGAGCGGTTTTCGAAGAACTTCGCGCGCTTTGTCAACGAAGCCAACGTGATAGAGATGCTTAATCTGATAGACAAAACGACGAGGGCTATCGGTCAGAACGCCAATGCCAAGATGGAATTCTTTGACTTTGCCCTCAAGACAATAGTACTCATAATAAGGAAATAATGGACTACAAGGATATGAAATTCCGTCTTGCCGACGGATGTTGTCAGGGACTTTGCCACAAGGGGGTGGGGCGTTCGGACCACCAACTCAACACTTACGACTGGCTGGCGGACGTTCCCGGCAACAACGAGACTACCGACCTGGTAGAGGTACAGTTCAAAAACACACGTAAAGGATATTTCCACAATACGGCAAACCTCGACTTGAAGAAAGGCGACACTGTGGTGGTGGAGGCCAATCCGGGTCATGACGTGGGCGTGGTGACGCTCACCGGCCGTCTGGTGGAACTGCAGGTGAGAAAGGCAAACCTGCGTCAGCCCGATGATATCCGGCGCATCTGCCGTCTGGCAAAGGAGGCTGACATGGAAAAATACCGCGAGGCGAAGTCGCGGGAACACGACACCATGATACAGAGTCGGCAGATAGCGAAGGACTTGGGACTTCAGATGAAAATCGGAGACGTGGAGTATCAGGGAGACTGCAACAAGGCTATCTTCTACTATATAGCCGATGAGCGCGTCGATTTCCGCCAACTCATCAAGGTTCTTGCCGACACTTTCCATGTGAGAATAGAGATGAAGCAGATCGGAGCGCGCCAAGAGGCCGGACGCATAGGCGGTACGGGTCCATGCGGAAGGGAACTCTGCTGCGCCACATGGATGAAGAACTTCAGTTCCGTTAGCACCAATGCCGCACGTTTTCAGGACATCTCGCTCAATCCGCAGAAACTTGCCGGAATGTGCGCGAAACTGAAATGCTGCCTCAATTACGAGGCTGACATGTATGTGGAGGCAGGAAAGAACATCCCGGCACGCAACATAGTGCTCGAGACTCAGGACGGTGAATACCACTTCTTCAAGGCTGACATCCTTGCCGGAATGGTGTCCTATTCCACCGACAAGCGCATCGCCGCCAACATAGAGACCATTTCTGCCGAGCGCGCCAATGCCATTATCGAGATGAACAAGCGCGGCGAGCGTCCCCTGTCATTGCAGGAAGACGGCAAGAAGCGTGAGACAGGGAAACCGAAAGACCTGCTTGCCGACGCCGACATCAACCGTTTCGACAAGTCGAAGCGCCGCAAGAACAACCGCCGCAACGACCACGGTCGCCGCAATGACGGTCACAAGAAAGACAACAACCGGGAAAACAAGGACAACCGAAAGGACAACAAGGGTGAGGGTTAGCCGGATATGCCTGTTGGCAACCGCCGCAGTGGCACTGGCAATGATGTCGTGCGATGGGCGGAAGGTGTATGACAGTTTTGCCCATACGCCGCTCTCAGGCTGGGAACGCAACGACACGGTGACGTTCTGCGTGCCTGCCGTGGAGGAAGAGGGCACTTACGGTCTGTTCCTCAATATGCGCACAGCCAACAATTTCCCATTTACAAATATAACGATGACAATAAACCGCAGTGTAAGTCCGTCGGGCTTGCACTGCATCGACACCATGAAATGTGTCCTTGCCGACCGTGGCGGCCATTCTACAGGTAAGGGCATAAATATTTACCAGTACCGTTTTCGCATAGCGTCTGACCGTTTGGAAAAAGGCGACTCGTTGTGTGTGAAAGTCAACCACAACATGAGGAGAGAGATACTGCCCGGTATCGCCGACGTGGGACTGACCGTCGAGAGGGAGCGTTGATGCGCTCTGTCAGGACAGCAGCCTGTTGTTTCGGCTGGCGTCTATCCGCAGAAAGATGAACAACAGTATGGTGAAACCCCACAGAGACGAACCTCCGTAACTGAAGAACGGCAGCGGTATGCCGATGACAGGCGTTATTCCCAACACCATGCCCACATTTATAAAAAGGTGGAAGAGGAATATGCTCAGCACGCAATAACCGTAGATGCGCCCGAAAGCGAACGGTTGCCGCTCGGCAAGGTGTATGAGCCGCAGTATCAGAGCCAAGAAGAGCACCAGCACACCGGCACTTCCCAGAAAACCTTCTTCCTCGCCTACGGTGCAGAAAATGAAGTCCGTGTCCTGCTCGGGCACATATTTCAGTTTCGTCTGGGTGCCGTTGAGAAATCCCTTTCCCTTGAGACCGCCCGACCCGATGGCGATTTTACTCTGGTGAACGTTGTATCCTGCGCCTGCAAGATCTTCTTCCAGACCGAGCAACACATTGATGCGCGTGCGCTGATGAGGCTGCATCACGTCGTTGAGCACATAGTCGGCGGAATAGAAGAACGCCATGCTGCCGACAGTGAACAACAGTATGAACAGGTAGTTTCCTGCCCTCGTGTAGAGCCAGCGGTAGACGAGGAATGCCACAAGAGCCACCGTCATGACAATCTGCACCCATGTGATGTTGAAAGGAATGACGTATACGGCGAAGAGCGTGGCAAGCAAGGTGCCGCCGAGACTTATCCCCAGCATCTTCCAAGCGTAGTCTTTCTCGCGGCAGTACACATACACCAATATGGCGGCAAAGGTCTGTACTGCGAGCATGACAGTGTATTTTCCTACGGAGGTCGGCGTGTCGAGCAGCATCACGTCAGCGTATTTCACCCCCACGACGAAGTAGAACACCAGGGCAATGCCGGTGAAAAGCACGCTGCCGGGCATCCCCTCACGGTAGAACATCAGGAAAAATGCGGCGTAGACAAGTGCCGATCCCGTCTCCTTTTGCGCCACTATGAAGAGCATGGGTACAAGGATTATCGCCAGGGCTGATGCCGCATCGCGCCACCGGCGGATGTCGAAACTGTAACTGCCCATAAGTTTTGCCAGAGCAAGTGCCGTGGCAAACTTGGCAAATTCCGCCGGTTGCAGCCGCAAAGGGCCTATTACGAGCCACGAACGGGAGCCTTTTATCTCGTGTGGATTGAAGATTGTGGCGAACAGGAGCAACAGTAACAGACCGTAAATGATAAACGAGAACGAGTCGAAATAGCGGCTGTCGGTCATCATAATCACAAAGGCGAGTACGATGGCGGAACCTATCCACACGATCTGCATGCCCGACCGGGTGTCCAGACTGAAGAAATTCGGTTCGCTGTAACTGTAACTTGCTCCGCAGATGCTTATCCATCCGAAGAACATGAGGGCAAGATATATGCCCACCGTCCACCAGTCCAGTGACCTCCAGACGCTGCTTTTCCTATCTGCTGGCATTTCCATAGGCTATCCGTTTCTTTTGGTACACTGTTGCCATACTCTCCGACTGCGGCGACAGTTTGCCGTTCAGATACTGTTCCATCATAAGTCCTCCGATGGGAACGCCGTAGTCTGCGCCCCAGCCTCCGTTCTCCACATACACGGCAATGGCTATTTTCGGGTTGTTCATCGGGGCGAATCCCATGAACACGGAGTGGTCGTGGCCGCGGTTTTGGGCTGTTCCAGTCTTGCCGCAGGCCTCAAACGGATAGCGTGCAAGCATCTTGCATGTGCCTCCGAGAGCCGAACTGCGCATCCCGGCGACCACATAGTCATAGGCGCGTCGTGTCGCCTTGGTGTAGTGACGGCGCGTGTAGAGTGTGTCAATGGGTTCGCTTTCTATCTTCTTCACAACGTGCGGCACGAGGTAATAGCCCCTGTTGGCGATCGTGGCGGACAGGTTGGCTATCTGCAGGGGGGTGAGGTTGACCTCGCCCTGACCTATTGAGATGGATATGACGGTCAGTCCGTTCCACGATTTCCTGTACGCCTTGTCGTAGAAAGCGGAGTTGGGGATGAGGCCGCGCTTCTCTCCCGGCAGGTCGATGCCGAGTTTATAGCCGAAGCCCATGCTCACCATGTAGTCTCTCCAGGTATCCATTGCGTCCTGCACGCTGTGGTATTTCTTCCTGTTTCCGAGCATATAGTACAGTCCCCAGCAGAAATATCCGTTGCAGGAAGTGCTTATCGCATGGACAAGAGATATCGGCGAGGCGTGTCCGTGGCATCCGACGTGCAGGCCACGGTGGTAGAATCCGTGGTTGCAGGGGAACGCCGTGGAGGGCGTAAGTATGCCTTCCGAGAGGAAAGTAAGAGCCTGTGATGTCTTGAAAGTGGAGCCTGGAGGATACTGTCCCATGATGCTCCTGTTGAGGAGAGGCCGCCATGTGTTGGTCATCAGCCGCTTGTGGTTGAGGCTGCGCTGCTTGCCCACCATCATCTGGGGCGAGTATGACGGTGACGAAACCATGCATAGTACCTCTCCGGTGGACGGTTCTATGGCTACAATGCTGCCTATTTTCCCCTCAAGAAGACGCTCTCCGAGAGCCTGCAGGCGTACGTCAAGGCTCAGTGTGAGGTTCTTGCCGGCAACAGGTTGGGTGTCGAGTGCGCCGTCTTGGTAGTGTCCCTGTATCCTGCCACGGGCGTCACGCAGCAGTATCTGCATGCCCTTTGTTCCCCGGAGTTGCCTTTCGTAGTAGCGTTCCACACCGAGTTTGCCTATGTAATCGCCCGGCTGGTAGTAGTCGTCGGCGTCAATGTCGCCCTGGGAGACCTCCGCCACATCGCCCAGGACGTGGGCTGCGTAAGGGTATTGGTACTGTCGCAGGCTGCGCTTCTGCGTGTAGAAACCGGGGAAGCGGAACATCTTTTCGCGGAAAACACTGAACTCGTGTTCCGTGAGTTGTGTCATGAATATCTGCTGGGTGTAGCGTGAGTAGCCGGGATTCTTCGAACGGTCCTTTATCTCCGCCATTCTCTTTATGAAAAACTCTTTCGTTATGCCGAGCGTGCGGCAGAAGTCAAGAGTGTCGATGCGTCCTTTCTCCTCGTTCATGATGACCATCACGTCATAGGAAGGCTGGTTGTAGACGAGCAGTTCGCCGTTTCTGTCGTAGATGAGACCGCGCGACGGATACTCCGTTTTCTTCAGGAAAGCGTTGGAGTTGGCGTTTTTCTTGTAGTCGTCGCTGAGCAGTTGCAGCGTGAAAAGCCTTATTGCGTAGATGATGACAATGGCAATGGCAACGCCGCCGATGACATATTTCCGGCTTTCGAGACTGTAGTCTTTCATCTAACCGCGCCTTGTTTTTTCTATTGTCAGCAGCAGAACGTAGGTGAGGACGGTACTTCCTCCGGCGAAGAGTGCCCATTGCCCGACGTGGAAGAACGTGAATCCCTGGAGTGAGAAGAACAACACGCAGTAGAGCACGACCTGTATGAAACTGAAGAACATGAATTTCATGTTGCCGAGCGTTGCCATTGAGGGTGACAGAGACTCGGGCGCTTCACGGCTGATGAACAGTTTCAGCAGATATGGTTGCAGGAATGCGGAGAGCGTGAGCGATGTGGCCGCCACGCCGGGGGTATTGGAAAATATGTCGGAAACGATGCCGAGCGCAAATCCCAAGACCAGTGACAGCCATCGCGGGGTGTCTGCCGGCATCACGATGATGATGTACACGAGCAGCAGGGGGGTAGCGCATCCGAAGAGATGGATGTTGTTCAGCACGAGAACTTGTGCCGCCAACAGGACTATGATGCCTGCTATGGATTTTATCGTGTCGGTGTTCATGCCTGTTGTTTATTCGCTCTTGCCTGCTATAGAGTCCCTTGCCGCCTTCAGGATGCTGTTCTGTTCAAGCATCTCTGGAGCATTGATGACGCACACGTCATGCAGATTGGAAAAGTCGGTTGACAGTTTTATCTTTATGCGGAACGACAGCCCGTCGGGCGAGTTGAACGTGCACAGCACCTTTCCTACGGTAATTCCCTTTGGGAAAACAGACGAATAGCCGCTTGTCTCGATGATGTCACCCTTGACATAGTGGGCGTGTCGTGGTACGTCTTCAACGTATGCGTACTGGCTGTCGGGACCTTGCCAGTGCAGATATCCGAAATATCCCCTCTTGCGTATGGTGCAACTGATGCTCGATTTTGAGTTTAGCAGGGGCATGACAACCGAGTAATGCGTCCCGACGAGGTAGACTATGCCTACCACGCCGGTGCCCGACACCACTCCCATGTCCTTCTTCACTCCGTCGGCACTGCCCTTGTCAATGGTTATGAGGTTGTCAGTCCTGTTGATGGAGTTCTGCACCACCTTGGCGGAAATGGTCGTGTACTGCGGCGGTATCTCCGCTCTTGTCTGTGCCGTGTCGCCGGTGAGTTTTCCGATTGTCCTCATCGCACTGCCCAATTGCTGCTCAAGCAAGGTGTTGCGGAGTGTCAGTTGGCGGTTCGTTTCCGCCAGATTGAAATAGGAAGTGAACTTTGAGGTCCACTCCAGACACTTCCCGCTCACGCTGTTTGCCGTAGAGAAGAAAACACTACTCTGATAGTTGTTGTAACTAAAGAGTAGTGTGATGCCGGCAGCCTCGAGTATTACAAACAGCAACCAGTGGTAATGCCGTGCCAGAAACTCTGTCAAGTTCCTCATCTGTGTGGCTGTCCCTTTGTGTTATCTCATGAGGAATGAGAACCTGTCGATGTTCTTCAGTGCTATGCCTGCGCCGCGCGCCACGCTGTGGAGCGGGTCTTCGGCAATGTGGAACTGTATGCTTATCTTGTCGGTCAGACGCTTTGCAAGTCCTCTTATCAGTGCGCCGCCGCCGCTCAGGTAGATGCCGTTCTTCACGATGTCGGCGTACAACTCCGGCGGAGTGTTCTCAAGTGCCGACAGGACTGCGCTCTCTATCTTCGCGATTGTCTTGTCAAGACAGTGCGCAATCTCCTGATAGCATACGGGGACCTCCATGGGAAGTGCGGTGATACGGTTAGGACCGTGTACCACATAGTCCTCGGGGGCGTCGTCGCCGAGTTCGGTCAGTGCCGAACCCACGTTGATCTTGATGCGCTCAGCCATACGTTCCGACACCTTGACGTTGTGCTGGCGCGACATGTATTCCTGTATGTCGTAGGTCAGTTCGTCGCCTGCCACGCGTATGGAGTTGTTGCTTACTATGCCTCCGAGGGAGATTACGGCGATCTCGGTGGAGCCGCCGCCTATGTCGACAATCATGTTTCCCTCCGGCGCTTCCACGTCTATGCCGATTCCTATGGCCGCAGCCATAGGCTCAAAGATGAGGTACACGTCGCGTCCATCGGCGTGCTCGGCAGAGTCGCGCACTGCACGGAGTTCCACCTCGGTACTTCCTGACGGCACTCCGATGACCATTCGGAGCGAGGGCGTGAAGAGTTTGCTGCCCGGATGAGCCATTTTGATGAGGCCTCTCATCATCTGCTCGCAGGCGGTAAAGTCTGCTATGACACCGTCGCGCAGCGGACGCACCGTGCGGATGTTCTCATGTGTCTTCTCGTACATCATCTTTGCCTTCGCCCCGACGGCAATCATCTTGTCCGTTCTGCGGTCGAGTGCAACGACGGAGGGTTCGTCAACGACAATCTTGTCGCCGCTTATGATGATGGTGTTGGCAGTGCCAAGATCCATCGCTATTTCCTGTATGAATGAAAAAAGTCCCATTTGAAAGAATGTTATGTGTGGGTTCTGGCATCAGCCTCGGCTGCTCTCGAACCATTTGTTTATGGCCGTGTCATAGTGGCTCGACACCGCAAAGGCGCGTGTGGCGAAGTCCCTGCGCTGGCTGAGCGTCGTTTCTGCGCCCTGGTTGTTGAGTATGTCGAGCAGCAAGCCGTATTCCGCCTTGCTCGGAATGATGACCACATCGTTGAAGTTCTTCGCTCCGGCGCGGATGAGGGATATTCCGCCTATGTCGATTTTTTCTATTATGTCTGCTTCGGAAGCCCCGTCGGCAACGGTTTTCTCAAACGGATAGAGGTCGACAATCACAAGGTCAATCTCCGGAATCTCGTATTGCGCCATCTGGTCGCGGTCGCCCTCGTTGTCACGGCGTGCCAGTATGCCTCCGAATATTTTCGGGTGCAGGGTCTTTACTCTTCCTCCGAGTATTGAGGGATAGGTAGTTATGTCTTCCACGGCCTGGCATTTCAGACCGAGAGACTCTATGAATTTGCGTGTGCCTCCAGTGGAAAGGAACTGCACACCCTCTGCATCGAGCTTGCGCAACAGTTCGTCCAGCCCGTCCTTATGGAAAACTGACACGAGCGCAGTCTTGATTTTCTTCGTTTCAGACATGTTGTGTTGATTGGTGTTCTACGTGCAAAGTTAGTGCAAAAGAGGCGAATGGCAAAAATAAAATATGCTTATTTTGTGATGATGTTGCAATTCTTTTCATAAATCGTGTCGGCCTCTTTGCATAGGCAATGTTGGGGTCTGTAAACAGATAAGCGCCGGTACTCTTCACGAGCGCCGGCGCTTACCTATGTTTAACTAAAAATCCTTTTTCGTACAAACGGTAACCTCACGGCCTCCGTTGTCCCTGTTAAACAATCTGTTTAATTACCTTAAACTAATAACTAAAAACCTAAATCTATTACTACTAACCTAAACAATATATCAATTTCAACTCTTCGGCTAAGTAGGGAAGTGTGTCCGAGTGTTCAAGTGCTTGAAACTCTTTCTTTCCTAAAGCCGATGCAAAGGTATGAACATTTCTGTGTGTGCGCAAACAATTTTACCTTTTTTGTCATCAAAACGTCTCCTTGTTGACGTATATCAACCGACAGCCGTATTCCGAAATACCCGTTTTGCTTTCGTTATGATTTTGAAACGCATTTTTTACGAATGTATTGTCACTCATCCGTGTTGCTGTATGATGTGTCAACAACGATTGTCGCAGATTGCCAAACGAAATGCCGGACTTTCCTTTGTGTGTTGCGGAAAATGCCTTATCTTTGCAAAGAACAAGTGAAACTTGGATGTCGTGAAGACTGTTTGTGCTCTATTCGTTTTGCTTGGTTCGCTCTATGGCAGCGGTGGAATGAAGAAACGGAAATCCTGTTTGTACGGAAATCAAAAGGTCATCGGTTATACAATGGTCGTGTACTGTAAATATAATAAGGTTAAAAGAGAACTCGCGAAAGACAAACGGTGTTGTGACTTCTGATGTCTGCTTTTCTTTTGGTAGATGGGAAATAGAGAAAAAGAATTAAGAATGACAAAGTCAAAGACGTATAGTATTCCCCAAGGAACGGAGGAAACGGTTGTCTCTGAAATCCGTTCCCTTTATGGTCCGCTTACATATATCAGTTTGTTCAGTAGTGCAGGTGTGGGATGCTACGGCTTCAAGGAAGAGAACTTTTATTGTGTTGCGACAGTAGAACTTCTTGAAAAGCGGCTTAAGATTCAATCGTACAACCATAAATGTGTTTATG
>CAVDQB010000004.1:0-3599 GCA_963611255.1 Faecalibacterium prausnitzii | reverse complement strand
GTGGTGATATGACGGTGCAGGAGACAAAAGACCGGGTATTTGCCGAATTGGATATGTGGAAACGGTCTTTCCATATAGTAGATCTGGATGTGCTTATCGCTACTCCTCCGTGTCAGGGTATGTCTGTTGCCAATCATAAGAAGAGAAAAGACGAGATAGTCAGGAACTCTTTGGTTGTAGAGTCAATAAGGATGGTTCGCCAGATCAGGCCGAAATTCTTCGTGTTTGAGAATGTCAGGGCGTTTCTGACGTCAGTGTGTACGGATGTGGACGGTAAATCCAGAAGCATAAAAGATGCCATAGAGATGAATCTGGGCGGACTTTATAATGTCCTGTACAAGGTGATAAACTTTAAGGATTATGGGAATCCGTCAAGCAGAACCCGTACTCTCGTCATCGGTGTAAGGAAGGATATGAAGGACATAGCCCCCTATGATGTATTCCCGGATAAGCAACAAGAGAGAACGTTGAGGCAAGTTATCGGACATTTGCCGTCGTTGAAAAGAATGGGAGAGATTTCTGAGGATGACATTTACCACAATTTCAGAAAGTATAATCCTAAGATGGAGGCGTGGATATCGGAAATAAAAGAGGGACAATCGGCCTTTGACAATACAGACATCACCCGTATTCCGCACACGGTTAAGAATGGTGTGGTGGTATACAACGCACAAAAGAATGGAGACAAGTATACTCGTCAGTGTTGGGACAAGGTCGCTCCGTGCATCCATACACGAAATGACATACTGGCAAGCCAGAATACTGTTCATCCTGTAGATAACCGTGTGTTCAGCATAAGGGAAGTCATGCTTATGATGTCTGTGCCCGAATCGTTTAATTGGACGGATATACCTCTGGAGAAACTCAATGGCTTTACACCCCGGGAGAAAGAATTGTTCCTAAAGAAAGAGGAAATGAATATCCGCCAAACCCTTGGGGAAGCGGTGCCAACTGTTATATTCAGGCAGATAGCGAACAAAATACGCCGTGTGTTATGTAAGCATACATTGACAGAACAAGATGCGAGAAACTTAATCGAACGGAAAGGACTTACTGCCGCTGCCAGTTTGTTACGGTTTATAAATGCCGACAAATCGCATACGTTCTCCGAACTGTCAAAGATTGCAGAGTTAGCAAATGCCCAAAGGGAAGACAATGCTGCTTACTATACAAGACAAGATACCTGTTTTGCTATAGTGGAAAAACTTCCGGAAGCAAAAGGGTATACGACACTTGATATACTTGAGCCAGCGGTCGGTGTGGGAAATTTTCTTCCGACTCTGATACGGAAATACTCAGATGTGCCAACAGTAAACATTGATGTGGTGGATATTGATGAGAACAGCATTGTGTTGCTTAAAGCACTCATAAACAAGATTGACGTTCCGCAAAATGTCCACATTAACTACATCGTGGCAGACTCCTTGCTGTACGATTTCAGCAAAAAATACGACATAGTGATAGGCAATCCTCCATTTATGAAAATAACTAAGGACAGGAAACGCCTTGCTTTGTACAGGCAATATGCAAAAAACAAAGACACGAACAATGTGTTTGCGTTCTTTATAGAGAAGATGTTGAACGTCGGCGATGTGGTATCTTTGGTTGTTCCTAAGAGTTTAATCAGTGCCCCTGAGTTCAATGTGACAAGGTCTTTGATGCAAGAGAAACGCATAACGCATATCATCGATTTCGGAGAGAAAGCCTTCAAGGGGGTTAAAATAGAAACAGTCAGTTTTGTTGTTGATACCCGCAAGAAACCTGATGAGACCACAATAGAATCCTATATAACAGAAGATGTAAGGCATTGCCGGCAGGAATATATCACAGACGGCAAGTTCCCATATTGGTTGATATACAGAGATGTAGACTTTGACAAGGTCGCAGACGAGATGGAACTTAACGTTTTCAAGGCGTACAGAGATCGGGTCATAACGAAAAACAGGACAAAAGGCGATGGACGTGTTCGTGTGTTGAAATCACGGAATATAGGTAATAACAAGATTGTAAACATTGCTGACTATGATAGTTATGTAGATGATCTCGACGGTCTTGACGTTGCCAAGTATATGAACCAAAGGTGTATACTTCTCCCGAATCTGACTTATAATCCTCGGGCGTGCTTTATGCCGAGGAACTGTATTGCCGATGGGTCGGTCGCAATACTGACTCCGATAGACAGAAATGTGCGTATAACCGAGGATGACTTGGCTTTCTTCTCAACGGAAGAGTTCTCGAAGTTCTATTCTGTGGCAAGAAACAGGGGTACCCGTTCTTTGAACATAGACAATAATTCAGTCTTCTTTTTTGGTAAATTAAAGCGACACGATGCATGAAAACAGAAGATATACAAGAGTTTCTTGACCGCTATTCCGATTATGACATACGTATAAACCATAATTGTAGGTTTGTTGATCAAAAGTGTACGCCTGATATAGTCAGTTTCATTGCCGACTGTATTTTGTGTACAGACTGTGCAACAAAATCATTTACAGTAAAGGATCTATGGGAGACACCTTTCTTTATAGAGAACACGAGAATAGTTTTCCATAAACCTTATGCCGATAATGAACTGGCCCATAATGAGTATAACAAGGTGTTGGCTCAGCCGTTGAAACTGTTGGCATATTCCCATGTCCTGTCGTTAGACAATTCTCGGCGTAGCCTCATGTTCCGTGTAGACAACGTGGAAATGCTGGAATACATCGCTTCTCGTGACCGAAACGCATTCAATTTCCTGCAAGCATTCTTCCGCAAAGTTATTGTTTCAAGTGGCATCGAACGCTATTTCAGAGAATATAAGGAGAGATGTGAGGGCGCAACAGAATCCGAAATAATCGCAGCAAAAACGGATTTGTATGACAGGTACCATCGTTTTGTCAGTGCAAATACTCCGACAAAGTCAAAGAGAGATTCTGACAGAATGTTTCACAAGGTGCTGAATGTGTATGCATATTCCTTGATGATACCGGGAAGCAACGGTAAAATAAGAAATTGGGGAGAACTCCTGTACAATAAGGTTAATTGGCGTGATATAGGAAAGGACAAGACTAAGACACGCAATGAAGCGGCCAAATTAAAGGAGAATGACGTGAATGTGAACTTCTATATAGAGTATCAGGTTAGCAAAGCAATAAGGAAAGTCAAGGACAAGCAAGGTGACGTAAGCGAGGTGCACGATGAATTATCTGCAGGTGTTGCCACTGAAGTTCACCATATTTTCCCGAAAGCACAGTTCCCGATGATTTCTGCTGCCTATGAAAATCTCATCTTGTTGACGAGTAGTCAGCATCGTCAGAAAGCTCATCCCAAGGGTAACACGCAAGTGATTGACAGAGACTATCAGTTGATATGCCTTATGTCAAAGTCTCAGACAATAGAGAGTTTTCTCGACAAGGGGGATAATTTCTACCACAAAGAATTGTTTGTCCGTGTGATAAATACCGGACTTGCAGAACATTTGTCCGAGAAGGCGTCGTTTGTAGATATAAGGAAGTTTCTGGTGGGGAAATATCTGGCATTCTGATTGGACATTTCCCTCCTTTTATACACATTATTTTATTATCTTTGCAGCGCAAGTAGATGTCATGCGTATACTT
>CAVDQB010000003.1:0-149583 GCA_963611255.1 Faecalibacterium prausnitzii | reverse complement strand
CATCAAACCACAACAGGGACAACCTAAGTGGCGTAAGAAGAAAGGTTGTATTCTATGGTTTTCCTACATCAAACCACAACTGATGGTGGCAATGTACATGGCGGTGGACAGTTGTATTCTATGGTTTTCCTACATCAAACCACAACCATCTCAGATGCCCTCTCTCGCAAGGTCAAGTTGTATTCTATGGTTTTCCTACATCAAACCACAACTATCTCCACGCCTCAGCTGAAAGAGGCTACGTTGTATTCTATGGTTTTCCTACATCAAACCACAACTGACCTCCTCCGTTGGTAATGACAGTGACCGTTGTATTCTATGGTTTTCCTACATCAAACCACAACCTATGTTGCTTAAACTGCTGTTTTACAGCGTTTCCTTGCGTATGAGCATCCATAAGAAATGGCAGTGCAGGCTTGCTTTCTGTGCAAATGTACTAAAAAAACTCTAACTGTATCGGTTCGCTGATGATTTTTTTTGAAATCTTGCTTTGGCTGATACTCTTGGGCTTACCCCAGAAGTTGTAGATGTTGCTGTACTGTTTGTCCGTGACGCAAAGGATGCTTACCTTACCCGACTCGGGCAGCAATGCTTTCACCCGTTTGATGTGTACATCGCAACTCTCGTGCGATGCGCAATGCCGTATGTACACCGAAAACTGCATCATGGCAAAGCCGTCCTTTTCCAGATTCTTGCGAAACAGGGCGGCGGACTTCATGTCTTTCTTCTGTTTCACTGGCAAATCAAAGAATACGAACAGCCACATGATGTGATAGGCATTAAGTCTTTCTTCCGTCATGACATTATTGGTAAAGACAGTTTCTTTACATCTCCCTTGAAGAACTTCGCCAATGAGGCGGTGGTAATGGTCAGTGCTATCTGCAGCGGACGCCTAACCTGTCCTACTGACACATCGCAGTTGAGCAGTCCGAGTATTTCCGCTTTCACCTCTTTGGTGAGTTCCGTGCCTCCGGCTTCATAGATGCCGTGTACTATCTCATCCACATAGGGACGGTAGGGCTCCATTACGTCGTCTGCCAAAGGGAAGGCGTTGTATCGGCTTTTGTGGAATATGCCGAAATTGGGGAGCAGTCCCGAACCGAGCAAAGCCCTCGCCACCGCCGCACGGAGAATGGAATATCCGTAGTTGAGCATCTGGTTGGGAGCGTTGCCTTCACGTTCCCGGCGGAAATCATCACCCATCAGGCGTTGCCAATAGATGCGTGCCGCCAAGCCCTCTCGGTTGTCGCTGTCACCGCTCTTCACGTTCATGTATAGCGGACGCAGCGTGTTGCCGTCCTTGCCTGCCTTGTTGAGCAGTGCAGCCTGATTGCGTATCTTCTGTTCGATGATTTGTTTCCACGCCTGTTTGCGGCAAGGTTCTGTTGCCGACAGTTGCAGTTTGAAACTCTCGGCCTGTGTGGCATTTGAGTCAAGGCTCATCAGCATCGAGGTCGGCATGAAACTGCTGTCGCACACCACCACCGCAACATTGTTTTTTGCCAACTCGTTGAGCAGTGGCAGTGTGATGCTTATCATCTGATTTTCCAGTACTACGCACCCGATGTCTTCTATCGGACGTGTCACCTTGTCGGTGCAGTCTTTCCACGAAATCACCATTTGGCAGTTTTTCAGCGACAGGACCACCGGCGTTGAAAAGAATAGTGTCTGCTTTATCATGTGCCTCTCACTTGTTTGTCAGTCTGATTTCTCCCAATTCGTTAATCTCAAAATCGTAACCCTGAACAAGGGCTTTGAGTTGCGTGTGATACATCGCAATCAGGGGTCTGAACGGTTCGTCCTGCTTGTAAACGCCGTTTTTGGCTTTCAACTGGTCTGATTTCCGGGCTTCTTCATGAAAGATTAGGGTTATGAAACCATAGTCGTAGGTCTTGTCTTTCTGCTTGAATCTCATAGCGCTGAGCCCTTTCACCTTATACAATCTGCGGGACAGTTCTTCCTTGCTTGCGTTCCACACTTCCTCAGGAGTGTTCTCATACAACAGCACCATGGTTCCTGTTTTCAGTGTGTAGGCGAGTGGATAGTCGTTGGTGCTCTTTTGCGGTACAAGACTGTCACCGATGCTCTTTCTGTTGTCGCTCGTCCTGTAGTAACGTGCGGCATCTATCATGTTGACAAGTTCGAAATCGCGTTTCTCCTTGCCCTTCTCGTTCTCGCCGATGTACACGGCCATCATGTAGTTGCTGTCGTTTGCGACATGAAACTGTCGTTTGTATTCTTTCCGTGACACGTCCCTTTGCTTGCGGATATGCAGCGGATTCGTAACCTGATTGGCATAACATCTCACCTTCTTGATGGGTACTCGCTTTTCCTCATTCATCCATATCGTGCCCGAGACGGCTTCTTTGAATCCCTTTTCTGCAACGGCTTTCATGACGATAGCCCTTACCGTGTCGTCCACGATGTTCTTCAGGTCTTTCTCTTCCATGCTCGCCAGTGCTTTCCTCTGTACATACCTGACCGTGCCGCCCACCTCTATCGCTCCGTAATAGGTGTCCTTGTGCAGTTGGCCTCTTGCGGCATCGCCCTTTGCCTGCACCTGTTTGTCGCCCACGGAGATGCGCCTGTTTCCCTGCTTGTGCATGTTGTCTGGAGTGTAGTGCGCCACAAGAATCTCGTTTTCCACGTTCTTCACGTCCTCAGTGAATGTGGGCCAGGGCTTTGTGAATGCCGCCTTTGTCGAGCCGTACCATCTGTGGTTCTCCTCGTCATGGTAGTATTGTGCCAGCCTGGCGTATTCTCCACGCCCTATGCAGGCTATGACAATGGCGTCTATACAGTGGTGCACATGGTTGGTGCGCTCCTTTTTCGAATAGACGTCCTGTAGTCCCCATATCTTGCGGAAGTCGGATGTGGCGATGCCTTTCACCGTGTAGACATGATGGAATACCGACTTCAGGTATAGCCGGGCGTAGCGTGAGATGACGCTGATGTCCGTTCCCTGCCGGCGGCTGAACCCTTCTGGAACTTCCGTCATTTTGAATCTCTCGTGTTTGCCGCGCCAGTAGTCGCGCTGCAGGGCAAGTCTGTGGCGGCGTTGTATCATGTTGTCCTTCGCCTCTTTGGTCGTTGCTCCGCGTGTGTTGATTTTTCTTATCTGTCGGTTGAGGCTTTCATACTTCTCCTTCCATTCCGCAATGCGTTGCAGAATCTCGTCATGGTTGCCGAGTTCGCTGGGCAGTTTTGTTCCCTTCACGTTGCGGTTGAAGTCGCTGTCGCACAGAGTGAGGTTCATTCTTGTGCTGTCGCCGCCTGCACTTCTCGGTATCGTGTGCTCAATGTCATACCTTGGCGTTGGTCCGATGAAGTCCGTCAGTCCAATGGTTTTGCCTGTGTAGATGCACCGGTGGTCTTGTTCTTCCCACAGGATGAACTTCAGTATGTCGGTCTGTGTCGGTTCGATGGCTTTCCCCGTTTGTTGGAGATACAGTTCCTTTATTTTCTTCTCCGCCTCGTCACGCTTCTTTTGGTTCTCCTTGTTGTCCGCCGCTATCGCCTTGCGTTTGTTGGCATCGTTGAGTTCACGGGCAAATTCTATGTTCACTATGGTGTGCTCGTCTATTCTGCCTTCAGCCAACAGGCGGTTCACGAGTTTGCGCAGGCGGAACATTGAGCGCATCGCCATCGGGTTGCGCACGCTGCTTATGCGTGGCGAGTCCAGTTGGTAGATGTTGTTTTCGTTTGGATTCTGGCGTGGATACGCCTCGATCATTGACGGATGATAGAGTTTCTCCACATCCTTGCCTGTGATGCCGTATTGCATCTCGAGATATTCCTTGATGTGGCTTTCCAGTGTCTTTTCGCCGGCTTTCGGGTCAAAATTCTGCATCGTGGCGGAGATCTTGTCTATCGCCACATCACGCATTTCGGGATTGTTCCATTCGTATCGTGGCATGATTTCTCCCAGATTGGCCATGAAAACGGCGTGAGAGTAGATCATGCCTCTGCGCAGATAGGGCAGGATTTTGCAGATTGCCTTCAGACTGAGCGACGCATAGGCAGACGGAAGGCGTATCTCGCTGAACTTCTCCGCACTCTTTTCGTCGAGTTGCAGGCGTGTTTTCGCAAACTCAGCAAGCCTGTCGTTGTCGGAAAAGAAGAACAGAGCGTGCCACACGTCATTTAGTATCTGCAGGCGTGACTTCACTGTTCCGTTCTTCTTGTTCTCGCTTAGGGTGTAGACTTCGCACACCGCATCGAGCCAGTTGTCGCCGAAAATGTCCTTCAGACGTGATGTCACCGGGCAGCATGACACCTGTGTGTCCATCGGATAATTGAAACACCATGTCATCTGCCGGTTGTCTTTTATGTAGGCGTACTGCTTCTTCGGCGCAAGTTTCTTTGCGATGTCCTCAAACTTGAAGTCGCTTTTCCTGTAGAAAAGCGGCATCACCTTGTTCCTCTCTTCATCGTTCAGTGGGCGCAGCGGCTCCTGATTCACACTTACCTTGATGTTGTTGAGGAATGCCAGCATACGGAATTCCTCGTACAGGGGGTGCGAAGCGGGACATTTCGTCTTGTCCTTTTCAAACACGCAATGCCCCACTTGCCCTTTCTGTGACTTCAACGGACGCTGGTCAAAGATTGCCTTTTCAAGGGCGTTTGCCAACTTCTCGTCGAGATGTTGCTTGCCGCAGATGGCGCGGAACTCCGCCAGGTAGTGCTCGTCGCGTGCCGTGTAGTGCTTGCGTATGCGCTCTCCCTTGCCGTAAAGGGTGTAGAAGTAGTCGCCGAGATATTCGCATCCGGCTTCCTGCATCCTTGCCGAGAGGTCACAGATGGAGGCTTTCACCGTTCCGTCATCGTCGCTGCCCTGGTCTTTCCTGTTGCTGAGGAAGCCCCGGCGCTGGTTGATGTGGTAGAGCGCACGCCCCAGTATGTAGCGGTCAGACTGCCGTGTCAGATCCAGTTCATCGTGCAGGCAACGGTGACGATAGGCGTAAGGATTCTTTTCTTCCTTGTCGTCTGTCATCTGCCAAGCCCTGAACAGTTCCGAGTCTGGATATATCTTTTTCAGCCTCCATAGTGAAAGTTGCTCTTTTGAGAGTGGCGGACACAGGCCGTTGTCGCTCATTATGCGCAGCAGCCTCGTCTTTCGCACCTTCCTGCGGTAATAGCCCACACGCGCGCTTCGGTGCTGTGTGCGCTCGGCAGCCCTTGATGCCTCGATGCCTTTGTCCTCTTTTACTCCCTCCTGAAAGATGTTCACTCCTTTGTCAATGAGGCGGCAGTGTTCTCCGTCACGTTCCACGATAGCCCATCCGAGGCTGTCAGTACCTGTGTCAATGCCCAAAATTTTCTCCATAATGAGGCTTTTAGATTAGTTGAATGTTAAATCTCGGATAAAAGTACAAAGAATTATTGGATGTATAGACAATTTCCTTTATTTTTGCACTCAGAGTAATAAGATTTCCTACATCTTATCACAATAAGGCAGTAATTGCCGAAGGGTAAAACCTATACTCCCGCTTCGGTGGGAGTTTTTTTTTTGTTCCGCTTGCAAAACGGATACTTTTTTGCGGTAAAAATTGCTTTGTGCTATTTTATGGAGGGTTGTGGATGAAAAATGAATAGAAATGTGGGGTGTTTGTGAAATAATTGTATAACTTTGCAATTGGTTATATACAATAATGTTAAACACGAAATATTACATACCGTTTTATCTGTGAAGAGGACAAAAAAGATACTCGCCGTTTTGCTCGTTTCCGGCATGGGATTTGCCGGAAACGGTCTCTCCGGCATACAGGCCAAGCCGGGATTTCTTTGGAAAAAGAAAAAGAAGACTGTCGAACAGCCTGTTTCCGACTATAAGAAACTGACAGGCAGCGACACGGTGAACGTGGCGGGGGTGATGAAAGTCGTGCACAAGGGTGACGACTTCTATCTTGAGATACCTGTAAAACTCATGAACCGCGTGTTCCTTGTTAGCAACAAACTGCAGCAAGTTCCTGCCGAACTCAACGAGGCAGGGGTTAACCGTGGCGTCAACTACGAAAACCAGTGCATCCGTTTCGAGTGGGACAAGGTGCGCAAACTGGTGTCCGTGCGCCAGCAGCGTGTCACTCCCGAGGTCGACAGCGCCGATGTCATGGCGCGCTCGGTTGCCAACAACTACATCGATCCGCTCATTGCAGCACTCAAGGTGGAGGCTCTGCCGAGTGACAGCAGCACCGTCGTGGTCAAGGTAAACGACCTCTTCAACGGCAAGAACAAGTGTCTCAACGACGTGTTCAGCAATATCAATCTCGGAACTTCTGCCGAGAGTGAACTCTCGCACATCATTGACATAAAGGCTTTTGAGAACAATGTGACCGCCACATCGGAACTGACGACCGTCGTGCATGAGGGTAACGACCACACGAACGTCACCGTTGTGGTGAGCAGTTCACTTGTCCTGTTGCCCGAAAAGCCCATGGCGCGCCGGCGTGAGAACCAGCGCGTGGGTTACTTCACCACGTCTGCGCTCCGCTATGGCGACACTCAGCAGGAGGTGGAGCGTCCTCGCTACATCACCCGCTGGAGGCTCGAACCGAGCGATACCGCCGCATACATGAGCGGACAACTCGTCGAACCGGTGAAGCCTATTGTATTCTGGCTCGACCAGGCGATACCTGCCTATATGCGCAAGTACATCAAACAGGGCATCACCGACTGGAATGCGGCATTTGAGAAGGCCGGTTTCAGGAATGCGGTGCGTGCCTATGACATGACCGACAGCATCGAGGCGGAGGGCGACGACATGAGTTACTCCGTCATAACATACGACGCTTCGGAGAAGGCAAACGCCATGGGCCCGTCCACAATCGACCCTCGCACGGGCGAGATACTCGAAGCCGACGTTATTTGGTGGCACAATGTACGCTCGCTGTTGCGCGAGTGGATAACGGTACAGACCGGAGCCTACAACAAGGCGGCACAGCAATACGCACTTCCCGACAGTCTTGTCGGCGAGGCGGCACGCTTCGTGGCGTGTCATGAAGTGGGCCATTCACTTGGTCTGCGCCACAACATGATAGCGTCAAACGCATGGCCTACCGACTCTCTGCGCTCCGACTCGTTCATGAAGAGCGTGGGTGGCACGGCTCCGTCTATCATGGATTACGCACGCTTCAACTATGTTGCGCAGCCCGGCGACGGTGTCGCCGTGGTCAGTCCGCATATCGGCTGCTATGACATGATGGCGATAGAGTGGGGCTACAGGTGGTATCCCGACGAGGAGAAGGCACGCACCGAACTGGCGGAATTTCTCCGTCGGCACAGCGGAAAGGAATATCGCTACAGCGAAGCGCAGAGCCAGCGCACTGCGGTAGACCCGCGTGCGCTGAGCGAAGACCTCGGTGACGATGCCATGAAGTCGGCATCCTACGGCATTGAAAACCTGAAGCGCATCATGCCGCACATCGTTGACTGGACACGCACCGGCGAGACCGGGCAGAGTTACGACGAGGCTTCGAAACTCTATCGGGCGGTAATCTATCAGTGGAGTCTGTATCTCTACCATGTGCTTGCCAATGTAGGCGGCATCTATATCGACAATACCACCATTGACGACGGCAGAAAGACTTTCACCTTCGTGGAGAAAGAACGCCAGCAGAGAGCCGTGCAGTTCCTGCTTGACGAGGTGTTCACCTATCCGGAGTGGCTGTTCGGCACGTCGCTTTCCGACTACACGTTCCTCAACAGGGACACTCCGCTCGGCGTACAGGAGCAGTCTCCCGACTATGCTCTCAAGAACCAGCAGTGCTATATGCTGTGGGATCTGCTTGACAATAGCCGCCTGATGCGGATGTCAGCCAACGAACAGCAGAACGCCACCGGCGCATTCACCGCCGTGGAAATGATGGATATGCTCCACAAACACATCTTCGCCAAGACCATATCGGGCAAATCGCCCGACATAATGGAGCGGACGATGCAGAAAAACTTTGTCGATGCCCTCATCACGGCAGCCGCCGAGGGCGAGGGAGTGAAACTCAACAAACATCTGTTTGACGCTCCTTCCATTGTGGATGACCCCAACTGGGGACTGTCGTGCCGCGAACTCAGTACATCGTCGCGCACCCTTGACTTCGGCAGTACGCAGACCTTGCGCAACAGTGACGCCATAAGTGTTAAGCGAGGCGAACTCACACGCATACTCAAACTCCTGAAGAGCCGCCGACAGAGCGGTGACACCGCTACGCAGATGCACTATGAGGATGTGATAATGCGCATCCAGACGGCTCTCGGACAACAGACGAAATAACGACAACCAAAAGAAACCGAATGAAAGAAACAAGAAACATAATACTCTTCCTTATGCTTTTCGCCGCTTCGGCAGTGTGTGCACAGCAGCGCACAGTGAGCGGTGTGGTCGTGGAGGACACCGCTGAAGACTCTCCGCTGCCGGGAGCGACCGTCACGTTTACGCAGGCGGGAGAGAGAATACACACCATAGTGTGTGATGTCGATGGCAAGTTCTCCGCCACCGTTTCGGGTAGTGCCGACGCCATGACAGTGAGTTATCTGGGATATGAACAGCGCACGGTGAAACTGTCAGCGGAGAAAGACTACTACAAGGTGGTGCTTGCCCAGGAGGCAGAGACCGTCGGCGAGGTGGTGGTGACTGGCTATCAGAAAATAGACCGCCGCAAACTTACGGCGTCAATATCTACTCTGAAGATTTCCGACGAGACCGTCGGAGCGGTGACAAACATCGATCAGGCTCTGTCGGGACAGATAGCCGGCCTGTCGTCAGTGACGTCAACGGGCGCTCCGGGCGCACCTGTCAAGATACGCATACGCGGTACGGCATCCATCTACGGCACTCAGGAACCTCTCTGGGTGCTTGATGGCATACCGATGGAGGGCACCGACATCCCTGCCATTGACGATCTCAAGGACATTGACAACATCTATCAGACATCGATAGCGGGGCTCAGTCCGTCGGACATAGAGACCATCACAGTGCTCAAGGACGCAGCAGCCACCGCCATATACGGTGCACGTGCCGCCAACGGAGTGATTGTCATCACCACAAAGAAGGGTAAAGAGGGCAAGCCGACGGTGAATTTTTCGGGTAAACTCACGTTCTCCCCGAAGACAAACATCGACCGTCTGAACCTGCTCAACAGCAGCGAGAAAGTTGACCTTGAGTTGGGACTGCTCGCCTCGGACTACACTTACCGCGAGAACAAGGGCGGCGTTGCCAATATACTCAGCGCACTCGGCGAGACCCAAGCCTACAAGAACGGAGGATGGAATGCCCTCAGTCCAACGGCGCAGGCACAGATCAACCAGTTGAGGCAGAACAACACCGACTGGAACGACATACTCTTCCGCAATACCCTGAACAAGGAATACAACGTCAGCCTGTCGGGAGGCAGCGACCGTGCCGACTACTACACGTCGGTCGGCTACACCGGTGAGGAAGGCAATGTGGAGAGTGTCGGCAGCCACAGATACAACATTACGCTCAAGACGAACTACCGCATCAACAGCCTGTTGAATGTCGGGGCGAGCGTGTTCGCCAATGAGCGCAAGCAGAAAAGTTACCTTACCGACACCAACGGATTTACCAATCCCGTGTACTATTCGCGCCTCGCAAACTCCTATTTCCTGCCTTATGCCGAGGACGGCAGTTACAATTACGACACCAATGTGCAGGGCAAGGAGACATCGTCGCTCGATTTCAACATCTTTGAGGAGCGTGCCAATTCAGAGTCTATACGCCGTGACCGCTCGGTGATGGCTATTTTTGATGCGGAACTGCGCCTCAACCGCTTCCTCACACTTACGTCCCAATTCGGTTATCAACTCGATTCCTACTCTCTGGGCAAGTATGCTGGCGAGAACACATACGCCATGCGGCAGCAGAAACTCAACACGGAGTATGTGCAGAATGACGGCAGCCGCAAGTCGTTCCTGCCCGACGGAGGTATGCACAAGACAACTGAATACCACAGCAGCCAGTGGACTTGGAAGGCGCAGGCGGAGTATAACCAGACTTTCGGCAACGTCCACAACGTGGGACTGATGCTCGGAACGGAGGTGCGCCACAGCAACGACAACTCCATCTACTCCGTCGCCTACGGCTACGACCGCCGCACCCTCACCGTGCAGCCGGTGGTATTTCCGAGCCAGAGTTGGGCGGAGAGTTATCCTCTGCACCAGGAAACGGAGACGGAAAACGCCTATGTGTCGTGGTTCGCGACAGGAAGTTACACGTTCAGCCACCGCTACACTCTTGGCGGCAGCGTGCGCTTCGACGGCAGCGACGTGTTTGGCGTGGCGAAGAAATATCGCTATCTGCCGCTCTACTCGGTGAGCGGACTGTGGCGCATCAAGGAAGAGAAACCACTGAAGGACATCTCTTGGCTCGACAATCTTGCGCTTCGTGCCTCCTACGGACTACAGGGCAACATCGACAAGAGCACTTCGCCTTACCTCATCGGCACATTCGACCGGATGACAATACTGCCCGGTGTCACCGAAGATGTGATAAAGAGCGAGACAGCGCCCAATCCCGACCTGAAGTGGGAGAAGACAGAGAACGTGAATGTCGGTCTTGACGTGGCAGTGCTCGGCAACGCCGTGACGCTGACAGTGGACTATTACCACCGCCACAGTTCCGATCTCATCGGCATGAAGATGCTGCCGCTGGAGACAGGATTTGCCTCCACGTCGATCAACTGGGCTACAATGAACAACGACGGAGTGGAGATAGCCCTCGGCACACGCAACATCCATACGCGCGATTTCACCTGGACCACCAACATAAACATCGGCTTCAACAGCAATAAGGTGATAAAAGAGACTGTGGCGCAGAACTCCACCTATCCCAGCAGGGAGGGCTATCCTGTCGGCGCACTCTTCGCTTTGAAGACCGCAGGACTTGACTCTGACGGCTATCCGCTGTTCCTCACCAAGGACGGACAGAAGGTCAGTGCGACCGAACTCCTCAAACTCAATGCCGCAGGGGCAAGCACCTTGTCGGCGGAAGAGCAGCGTAATCTCTATACCTATATGGGAACAACCGACCCGAAGGTGTCAGGCGGTTTCATCAACACGTTCAAATACAGGGACTGGCAGTTGGGAATAAACTTCACCTATAACCTCGGCATGAAGGTGAGAGTGCAGCCTTCGTATAATCCGGCGAACTTTGACCGTGGACTGAACACCAACCGTGACATCCTCTCACGGTGGACTGCGGACAACACCTCGGGCAAGTTCGCCAAACTGATGACCGGCAGCGAGCGTCCGCGCGAGTACGTGCAGTACAATGAGTACAATCTCTACAGTATGCTCGACACCTGGATAAGGGACTGCAACTACATCCGCCTGCAGAGTCTGCGCCTCGGTTACAAGTTGCCTGCGCAGTGGATAGGCCGCATCGGCATCAAGAGTGCGTCGCTGTCACTCGAGGCACGCAACCTCTTTGTCATTGCCAGTGACTATGACAACTATCTCGATCCGGAGACCATGGGCAATCCCTACGCACAGCCGATAGCCAAGAGTTTCATCTTCGGAGTGAACGTCAATTTCTAACAAAACAGGCAGATTGCAAACAATGAAAACAATACGCTTATTCGCATTTCTCCTGTCTGCCGTGATGATTTGCGGCTGTGACAGTTTCCTTGACATAACTCCCACGGGCAAGGTCATAGCAAAGACAGGCAAGGAGTACCGTGCGCTGCTCACATACGAATACAAAAACTTCCCCGAAGACCGTGGCCTCGCCACCCTGCGCTCCGATGAGATGTCGCTGACTGCCAGCACCACGAGCAGCGATGACTACAATTCGTACTTCGACATCTGGGCATGGAATGACATGAGCCGCCAGAGCACCACATCATCATTCGGGTGGCGACGCTACTACCATGCCATTTACATCTCCAATTACATAATAGAGCACCAGAAGCAAATCACCGATGCCGCCGCCGAAGAGGTGGAGCAACTTGTGGGCGAGGCGTACATGATGCGCGCCTACTGCCACTTCCTTCTTGCCAACCTCTACGCTGCGCCTTACACCGACAGCACTCCTGCCGACACGAGAGGCATACCCCTCTCGCTCAAGGCGGATGTAAACGCCGTGCTGAAGTGCAGTTCGCTGGAGGCGGTTTACGCCCAAGTGATTGCCGACATCAGGGAAGCGAAGAACCATCTCAATGTTGATACATGGGGGGAAGGCTACAACTACCGCTTTGGAAAAGTGTCTGCCGACGCTCTGCTCGCACGCGTGTATCTGTATAAAGGTGATTGGGAGAACGCTCTCGATGCCGCCAAGACCGTGATAGAGGAGCACGGAGAGCTCGAAGACCTCACACAGACCTCCTCTCTGCAGCCCAACAGTTACAAGTCTGTGGAGAGCATACTTGCCCTGGAGAAGGTGATGACGGCGGGATACTCGCGCATAGGCAATCCGTCGCCGGCGTTTGTCAACGCTTTCTACCGCACTGGCGACCAGCGCAAACGCAAGTATTTCCGTCAGGCAACGCTCACCTCGTTCACCCTGCAGAAGGGTATCAACACGAGCGAAGACAATGTCTGCTCAATGCGCACTGGCGAGGCATACCTCACGGCGGCGGAGGCGGCAGTGCAACTCGGCAGTCTGGATGATGCCCGTACATGGCTCAAGACGCTCATGCAGAAGCGTTACACGGCTTCAAACTACACCACTTACGCCGCTGAACTCGACAACATGGACAAACCGCAGTTGCTTCAGACCGTCTATGACGAGCGTGTGCGCGAACTCGCATTTGAGGGTCACCGCTGGTTTGACCTGCGCCGCACCACCCAGCCCAGTCTTGTCAAGGTCTACGGCGATGCCACCTACACACTCGAACAGGGCGATTCGCGCTATACAATCAACTTCCCCTCCGAGGCAGTTGAGGCCAATCCCGAACTGGAAAAGTGGCAGTGACAATTAGGAAATCACGATACAGCATATACAGTTTTTATTTTTAGTTATTAAAATCAGACGATTATGAAGAGATTTACTTTTCTTGCAGTCATCGCATTCGCCTTGTCAGTGAGTGCGAGTGCACAGGTGTGGAGTGACAAACTCACTACAGTCGGCGAAGCTGCCGACTATCTACGCAGTGCCCCAATGGCTATTGATGCCGACAACAACACTGTTGTGACCGGCCGCTACAGCCTTCAGGGTGACTTGGCGTTCGGTTCAACCACGTTCACAGGCATTACCGCCAATGATGCGTTCATAGCAAAATATGACAGCAAAGGCGCAAAACAGTGGGTGGCAGGTATCAACGGCAACGCTGTGTTCACCGCTGTTGCCACCGATAAGGATGGCAATATCTATGCGGCAGGCAAGTTCGCTGCAGAGGCAAACGTGTGCGGCTCTGACGGAGCGGCTAAGTCTATCACTGACGGAGATGCCGAGAACACGTCGCGTTACTCCTCTTTCATCGTGAAATATGACAAGAGTGGAGTGGTGAAAGAGGCTGTGGCACTTGTTCCGGCTGCTGATTACTCGGTCGTGACAAGCGATGAGTCTTTCCCCTTCTTTGAGCCTACTGCCACGATAAGCAAGATTCAGGTTGACGGTGACAAGGTTTATTTCTCCCTGTTGAGCAGGGGTGCTGTCACAATAGGTGATCTCACTGTCGAAGACCGCTATGTGGATGCTGGCTGGGCAGTACAGGATCTCAACTTCGCAGCAATCGTTTCTCTGAATGCCTCCGACCTCGGTTCGGCTGAAAAGGTGGCTTCTCTTGGTGCTCAGGACAGGGTGTTGAGCGGTGTAAGTTATCAGGCGGAAGACGTAAACTTCACTGTCAATGACGGTGTGGTATATGCAGGCTTTGCGGGAGTGGGTACTCTTGGACTGACCACAGCGGCCGGTACGGAGACAGTAACCTTGGCTTACGAAGAATACGGAAATGTTGAACACGCATTCGTATTTGCCCACATCGAAGGCGACAAGACCGCTGTCAAGGTCTACAACACCACTGCAACGGATAGATTGAACGTTATCAACGACATTGACAAGATGCTCGTATATGACGGAAAACTCTATGTTGCCGGCACATTCAATGTCGATGGCCTCTTCGGAGGACTTGAGTATAAGGGCGGTTGCGATATGTTTGTCGCATCACTCAGCCTCTCTGACCTCTCTCTCAACGCTGCCAAGGCAAGCGGTTATGATGAGGAGGATGCAGAACACAATGCCGAAATCATGACGGGACTGTTCTCTGACGGCAATTCACTGTGTCTGGCAGGATATGCATATGTTACTGCCAGCGGGGCGTTTATTGCTCCTCTGTCATACACGATAGACCCTGCGACATGCAGTTTCACCGCTCAGGAGACAACTGAATATCTCACTGCGGCAACAGAGAACAGTGATTATGTCGTTGTCCAGTACGGCACTGACGGTCTGTCCTACGATTACAAGTGCCTTTCCAAGAGCACTGACGGTATCAACATTGTGGCAGACAAGGCTCAGACAATCGTGCGCAATGGTGACGGCATTGCCGTTGCCGCTCCGGCAGACCTCTGCGTCTATGCCGCTGACGGTACTCTCGTGAAGTCCGCAAAGGCTGCCACACGCATTTCGCTCGCCGGACTTGCCAAGGGCGTATACGTTGTCAAGGCTGGTAAGCAGACGGTCAAGATAAACAAATAATACAGGTTATGCTTTACGATCAAATCTCAGAAGACATTAAGGCTGCAATGAAAGCGCGCGACAAGGTGCGACTGGAGACATTGCGGAACATCAAGAAAGTGTTTCTCGAGGCAAAGACCGCTCCGGGAGCAAACGACACCCTGACAGACGATGCGGCACTCAAGATACTGCAGAAACTGGCGAAACAGGGCAAGGAGTCGGCGGCTACTTTCACGCAGCAGAGCCGTGCCGACCTGGCGGAACACGAGTTGGAGCAGGTCGCAGTGATAGAGGAATATCTGCCGAAACCTCTCTCCGAGGAGGAGATAGAGCAGGTTGTGAAAGACATTATCGCCCAGACCGGAGCCACATCCATGAAGGAAATGGGCAAGGTAATGGGCATTGCGTCGAAGCAACTCGCCGGAAAGGCGGAGGGCGGCACAATCTCACAGATTGTGAAGAGGCTGCTTGCCTGACAACGCTGCATACAGACAGAGAAGGCATCTTCCGCCATGGGAGATGCCTTCTCTCGTTTTTTGTGTCACGGTATAATTGGGCTGCGTCAGAAACGGGTCATCACTTCCACCACTATCTTGTCCCTTTCGGAGGGCAGGACGACGGCTCCGTCACGGTAGAAATACTTTTCGTAGTTGATGCGTATGTCGCTCGTCCACGGCTTTTTCAGGCTCAGCGTCACTCCTCCGGTCAGTCGCGACCGCCGGTAATCGTCGGTCGTGAGTTTCCCCTCGTCCGTCATCGTTCCGTCACTGTGGTCGGTCATGAAGTCATAACGCACCAATGGGGTGACACGCTGGACAAGTTTCCGGCCGGTCTTTATGCCGTAACTCACAAAGGCGTCAATGGCGTGCACGTCTTGGAAGGCGTTCTCTCCGTAGTGCTTATACAGGTATTCCGTCTCTATGTGCCATGCTTCGTTCTTCCAGTAAGCGCCTGCGTCATACATCATTATTGCCACGCTGGGCTTTATCTTCTGCGCGCTCAGCGTCACGTTGAATCCCTTGGGCAGCATGAACTGTGCCTTTGCCGAATAGTTGACCTCCTTTGTCCAGTAGTCCTTCTGGTTGGTAAGTCCCGAACCATTGAAGAGACCGGTCTCTATGATGATGGGAAACCCGGCGTCAATGGTGTACTCCACGGAAGCGCCCACATCCCGCACGTTGCCCACTTGCTTGGCTATGAACGAGCGGTTGGCAAAGTACTGCTTGTGGGGAGAGCGGTGGGCGTCGATTGTAAACGGCACACGGAACTGCCCGACGGTGAACTTCAGGCCTTCTGCGGGCTTCAGTCTCGTATAGGCATCGAGCATCTTTATCGCACCCTCATCGCAGAGGTCGATTTCCGCCTTGTACTTTATCATCTCCGAGAGTTTGCCCTCCACGTTGATGCGTGCGTTGCGCACCTCGAAGCGACCCTCTCCTTCCTCGGTCTGGTATTCGTATTTCGACCGCAGCGTCCCGTGCACTTCCACCGGGAAACTGTCAGTTCCTTTCTCCTCCGTCTCTGTCTGCGCCCATGCAGAGAGAGAGAAACAGGTTGCCGCCAGCAATATTCCGTATCTCATAATAGTGTCATTTTGTTTCGGCGGCAAAGTTATTGAGATGTTGTTGCATAACGGTTACACCGGTGTTAACCATTTGTTACAGGCAGTGCCGACCAGTGTATTAATTCCTGTTAATAATGCTGCGTTTCCCTGCCGACTGCCGTTTTATGCGGTGTGATATCCTTTGCGTTACCCTAAAAAAGGTGTATCTTTGCACTGTTCAGCGTGCATCGTATACGGTGCGGCGCTGACATGACATTACCTGAAAGATTTTTTATAACTGATAATTAAAACTGATTTATGAAGAAAACATTGTTTTTCGCCGCAAGCCTGTTGTTGCTTACGGCGTGTGGAGGACAGAAAAAGTGCAACTGTAACTGCGGTTGCGGCAGTTGTGCCTGCGCTCCGGCAGACACTACACAGACTGCTGAGGCTGAGATTGTGGAGAATCCGCAGTATGACCTGACAAAACTCAAGACAGACAAGGACGGTTACTACATCCTGTTCGACGGCACGAGCCTCGACGGATGGCGCGGTTACGGTCAGGAGAATGTGCCCGCAAGTTGGGAGAACAAGGACAACACCATCCACCTGAAAGGCTCCGGCACAGGTGAAGCACAGGCTGAAGGCGGCGGCGATCTTATGTTCGCGCACAAGTTCACCAACTTTACTCTCGAGATGGAGTACAAGATTTCCAAGGGAGGAAACTCCGGCATCTTCTACCTTGCACAGGAAGCCAAGGGCGAAGACGGCGAGTATCTGCCCATCTGGCAGTCCTGCTCGGAGTACCAGGTGCTTGATAACGACAACCATGTGGACGCACAACTCGGTGTCGACGGCAACCGCAAGTCAGCCTCTCTCTATGACATGATACCGGCAAATCCGCAGAACTCCAAGCCGTTCGGCCAGTGGAACAAGGTGAAGATCGTTGTCTTCAAAGGCACTGTCATCCACTATCAGAACGACGAAAAGGTGCTCGAATACCACCTGTGGACTCCGAAATGGAAGGAAATGCTTGACAACAGCAAGTTCGCAAAGGGCGGCGAGTTCCCGGCAGCCTACGGTCTGATGATCGACGAGGGCAAGAACGGCGGTTACATCGCACTGCAGGACCACGGCGACGACGTGTGGTACCGCAACGTAAGAATCAAGGTTCAGGACTAACCCGAACCTCGTCCGCAACTCCGTTTGGCGGTTGCGCTATAAAGGAACAGGTGAACATCCGACGGATGTTCACCTGTTCCCGTTTCAGAGAATACCTGTTTCCGCAGTAGAAATAGCGGTTGAGCCGTTCTCGGCACAGCCTTTGTGCAGGGTGAAACCTGCGTTCTTGCGGCGAACCACGGTCGGTATTCGTTCGTACCACGGTCGTTATCCGACCGAACCACGACCGATATCCGATCGAACCACGGTCGATGCACCACTGCTAAAACACCGTTTGCGGACTGCGGAAACTCTTGTTTCAGAGAGGCAAAACCGTGTTTCCGCCTACGCTTTCTGCTCCAGCGTCTTGCGGAGATAGTCGGTGCAGTCTTCGAAAGTCTTGAAGATGCAGTCCTCGGGGATGAGTTCGGGGATGCAGCCCATGGTGGACAGCATATAGCGAGGCTGCGGCTGGAGGATTGTCATGAGTACTTTCACGCCGCGTTCTTTCAGTTCCGTGACGGCAGACTCCATGGCATAGAGCCCCGACTGGTCCATAAACGACACGTTCTTCATGCGTATTATCACCGTCTTGGCCTCTGCAGGCACATCGTGCATCACCTCCTTGAAGCGTGTGACAGAACCGAAGAAGACTGGCCCGTCAAGTCTTTGTACATAGACGGTGTGCTTGGCTTCCTCCGGCATACCTGCCTCGTCTGGCCACGGATTTTCCTTGTCGAAACCGTTGATTTCGTGGGATTCGTATTTCTTTTCCACAAGATCGCTGGCGCGTTTCATGAACAGTACGCAGGCGATAACCATGCCTATGCCCACAGCAGTGAGCAGGTCGACAAATACGGTGGTGAGGAATACCACGATGAGAACGAAGGCATCGTCATGTGGAATGTGCTTCAGATCGCGGAAACCGCGGAAGTCTATGATACCCCAACCCACGGTTATGAGAATGCCGGCGAGTACTGACAGAGGCACAAACCTGACGAGGCTGCCCAGACCAAGCAGGATTGCGAGCAGCAGGAGAGAGTGTATCATACCGCTGATCTTGCTGCTGCCGCCCGAGCGAACATTCACTACGGTGCGCATGGTGGCACCTGCGCCGGACACACCGCAGAACAGTCCCGCCACGGCATTGCCGATGCCCTGGCCTATAAGTTCCTTGTTGCTGTTGTGCTTTGTCTTGGTTATGTTGTCGGCAACAACCGATGTGAGCAGCGTGTCGATAGAACCCAGTCCGGCGAGTGTGAGTCCCGGTATGGCAGACTGCTTCAGTACCTGCAGCCAGTCGATGCCCCCGAGGTCGAGAGAGGGGTTGGCGAAGAACGGCATTGGCAGCCCCGAGGGTATGTCGCCGATGATATACTTGTCGGCAAGATTCAATGGAAGTGCCGCAAGAGTGACGGCAATGAGCGCCACGAGGGTGACAGGTACGTTCTTGTTCTTTATCACCTTGGGCAGAAGAACTATTATCGCGATTGTGGCAAGTCCGAGAACGAGAGCCTCGACGGAGATGCCTCCGGCGATGATTTCGGGGAACTTGAGTATCATGTCAACCACGAGGACAGGTGACTTCAGTCCCATGAGCGGATAGATCTGCTGCAAAATGATAATCACACCGATGCCGCTCATGAAGCCGGAGAGCACGGGGTAGGGGATATAACGTATGAGTTTGCCTATCCTGATGACACCGAAGAGTATCTGGAAAAGTCCGCAGAAGATGCCCGACAGCGACATCGTGATGAGCACAGTGGACAGGTTGCCGCCCGAAGCCGCCCATGCTCCGCTGACAAGGCCGGCTGTGATGACCGTCATGGGACCTGTCGGACCGCTTATCTGCGACGGTGTGCCGCCGAACAAAGCGGCGAAGAAGCCGAGCAGTGTGGCCCCGACAAGACCTGCCAACGCTCCGATGCTGGCTGCCGACGGGTCGTTGATGCCGCCAAAAGCCTGGATGCCGAACGCCAAGGCGAGCGGCAAAGCAACGATTCCGGCGGTGATACCGCCTGTAATGTCTCCCTTAAGATTCTTTGTAGAAATGAAATTCATCCTGTTAAAACTGTTTTATGTTAAAGTTGAATGTAAGGTTCTTGTGTCTGTTAGTGTGTCACTTGTTGTAGTTGCCGGCGATTTCGCATATCTTGACGATGACCTCCACCGCCTTGCGCATCACCTGCACGGACACGAACTCATGAGGTCCGTGGAAGTTGATGCCGCCTGCAAAGATGTTGGGACAGGGCAGTCCGCGAAACGACAGTTGCGCTCCGTCGGTGCCGCCGCGTATGGGTTGCACCTTGGCAGGAACTCCGCATTCGCGGAAAGCCTGCAGACAGATATCGATGATGTGCAGGTGTTCGTCCATGATTTCTTTCATGTTGGCGTACTGGTCGTATATGTCAGCCGTGACAGTGCCAGCCCCGTATTTCTCGTTGAGCAGGTTTACGCAGTCGCGCATGAAGCGTTTCCTGTTCTCGAAGTGGTCTTTGTCGTGGTCGCGTATGATGAAATACATCTTCGCCTGCTCCGTGGAACTGGTCTGGCTGACGAGGTGGTAGAATCCCTCATAGCCCTCCGTGGTCTCCGGGAGGTCGGTTTCTGGAATCATGTCGAGCAGGTCGGCGGCGACGCGTGAGGCGTTCACCATCTTCCCCTTGGCGTATCCCGTGTGCACGCTCACCCCTTTTACGGCGATTTTTGCCCCTGCGGCGTTGAAGTTTTCATATTCCAGTTCGCCGAGGTCGCCCCCATCCATGGTGTAAGCCCAGTCGCATCCGAATTTTTCCACGTCGAAATGGCGTGCCCCCATACCTATCTCCTCATCGGGGTTGAACGCAATCCGTATGTCGCCATGGGGTATCTCGTCATGCTCTTTGAGATATCTCATCGCCTGCACTATCTCCGCTATGCCCGCCTTGTCGTCGGCTCCGAGCAGCGTAGTGCCGTCGGTCACGATGAGGTCTTCGCCCTTGTGGCGCAGCAGTTCGGGGAACATCTTGGGCGATGACACTATTCCGGGCGAGAGTGTGATGTCGCCTCCGTCGTAGTTTTCCACGATCCGCGCTTTGATGCCAGCCCCCGAAGCGTCGGGAGACGTGTCGTAGTGGGAGATGAACCCGATTGTCGGGATGCCGCTCTCCCTGCGGTTGCCGGGCAAGGTGGCGTATATGTAGCCGAGGTTATCCATCTCCACGTCTTCCAGTCCCTCGTCTTTCAGCTCCTCGCAGAGATATTTCGCGAAGCGCAATTGTTTCTCCGGGGTGGATGGGGTGGTGTCAGAGTCCTCGCAGGACTGGGTGTCGAACTTGGTGTAATTGATGAATCTTTCTATTAAATCCATGTCAGTGGTATTGTGTCAGGATTGTATGACGAATAATGTTCTTGCGATGTAGAGCACATAGATGACCGTGAGTGCCCAACCGGCACTGCGTGTTATCCTGTGGCGTGAGTAGAGCACGGCACAAAGAAGTATGGCAACGCCGAACATGATCAGGTAGTCGAAAGTGAAGCCTTGGGCAGAATTGCGTATCGGGCACACTGCCGAGGCTATCCCGATGACGCAGAAGATGTTGAAGGAAACGCTGCCGATGATGTTGCCGAGAGCCATGTCCGCCTGTTTCTTGCGTGCTGCCATAACGGTGGCGGTGAGTTCAGGCAGTGATGTTCCCACGGCTACGATGGTCAGTCCGATAATTCTCTCCATGGCGGACGCCTCCGCCCCGAGTGCCGTTCCGAGTGTCCGGGCGATGTCGGAAGCACCGCTTATCAGCATATTCGCGCCGAATATCAGAGTGACAATGGAGCATACGGAAACGAAAACGGCTTTCCTCAGCGGCATACACGGTGTGTCAGACATGGAGGAAGCGGTGCTTTTGGCTGACTTTTCCTGTTTTCGTGACATCCTCACACGGTATGCCATATAGGAGACAAGTGCCAGGATGAAGAGCAGACCCTCCCATCTGTAGATGTCGCCCGACATTCCCACGACGACAAGAGCAATGACGGCGAAAACCATAAAGGGCAAATCACGCCGCAGGGCAGTGCTGTCGGCAGGGAGAGGGCTGATGATAGACGTCAGTCCGAGGATGAGTGCGATGTTTGCGATGTTAGAACCCACGACGTTGCCTATGGCGAGTCCCGAACTGCCTAATATCGCCGCCTGTGTGCTGACAAGCAGTTCGGGCGTGGAAGTGCCGAAGCCTATCACCACGATACCTATCACCATATTGCTCAACTTCGCCCTTTTCGCCAGTGCCACGCATCCGTCGATGAGTATGTCGCCGCCCTTTACAAGACAGAAAATGCCGGCGACAACGAAAAAAACTGACACTAATACCATTTCACAGAGTTTGAGTATCCGCTGCGCTTGTCGTATTTAAGCACATCGGTAAGTGTCGCGGCATTGCATCGGAACGAGAAGTTGTAACTCGTGTAGGGGGCAAGTACCATGGAACAGGACATGGAGAAGCAGTGCAGGTCGCGCTGAAGCGATGCCGTTGTCATGCTTATCTTCTTGTTGTCAAAGTCGTAGCCGGAGGAGAAACTGATGTTCCATCCCTCAGCCAAACGAAGGTTTCCCGACACGTTCATCGTCTGTGTGAACTTGTAAGGATAGCGCATCGAACGGGTGTTGAACTTGCCTGAGGTGTTCTCACGCATAGTTATGCCGTAGCCGAAAGTGAGAGACCACGGCATGGAAAAGGGCATATAGCCGTCGTCGTCGACCTCAGCCTTGCCGCTTTTGTTCTTTTTCCGTTGCAGTCCCTTCTGTGCGTTTATCATGTCGTCGTCGATGTTAGACTCCACATCAGTGTCCATTCCTTCGTCGTCTTCCAACTCTCCGCGGTCGTCATCGTCGTCCTTGCTTCCGCCGAACCACCTCTTCAGTTTCTCTGGATTGAGTGTAAGGGAGAGGTTCTGTGACGTTCCCTGGAAACGGCCGAACCTGCCGTAGCCCCACTCCGTGTGGGTGCCGACATAGGGTTTGCCGTTCTCGTCCAGTTCGTAGGCGTAGGTTGCGAACACAGCATTCATGTTAAACGTGTAGTTCTTGCCCAACTTCAGTCGCAGACGGGTGCTCAGGTCGCTCCACGGACGGGTGCTTGCCGCCATATTATACGACATGGAAGCGCCGAGATTGTCGATGATGCTGACTTTCTTTATGCCTGTCGTGTCCTTGTCGGACTTGACTTTCATCTCCACGTTGTTGTCTACCGAGAATGACACGGAGCCGGTTTTGCCTTTTCCTGGAACGCCGTAGAGCATGTTGGCGTAGGGCGAATACTCCACCAACGATACGTTTCCGTCGGCGTCGGTGCGCTGGTATGTGTCGTAGTAACCATAGCGCGAGGCACTGAAGTCAGGTGCATAACTTACGCTGACGGTAGGCGTTATGACGTGGCGGATTTTCTCTATGGGGAAGTTCTTGCCGAGTATGCGCTTGCTGGGAATGAATGTTCCGTAGAGTTTCGTCGACATTGACAGGGCGAGACTCCAGTTGTAGACATTGTAGAAACCGTAGAGTGTGTCGGCCACTTCCTCCTGTGCTGTGCTGTCCCACGACCGTTTCACCTTGTTCATGTAAGTGCGGTCAGTGAACGAAAGGGAAGGACTCACGTTTATGTAATCGAAGAGTGTGAAGTTTCCGCTGACAGGAATGGAGTGCTGCCAACCGTTGCGCCAGTCCTTTGCAAGGTTGGAGTGCATGAGCCGGTTCTCCTTGCCCGAGTAGGAATTGGATATGTGTCCGGTGTAGGACATGGAGATCTTCTCGTACCAACGCTCCTTGCCCACGGCGTGTTTGCGCTTGAACGGATAGAAACGCGAGATGCTTATGTTGAGGTCGGGCAGGGTGAGGGCAACAGTGGAGTCGCGCATATTCTGCGAGAGGTTTGCCGTTGAACTGAGGCTAAGCCCTATGCTTGAGAGAGTGGTGCTCCAACTTACCGACGAAGTTCTCGTGCTCTGCGTCATCGACTGCGGATTGTACATCGAGTTGAGGTTGTTCCTCTCGTAGGACGAAGTGGCGAAATTGACGCTCGCCGACAGTGAACTGTAGGGGTTGGACTTGGCGTCTTGTCGGTGAGACCACTGCATCTTGAAACTCTTGGTCTGGGTAAAGTCGGGCATTCCGCGCTCGCTTGTACGCGTGTCCTGGTAACTGAAGAGGAAGTTTCCGCTGTATTTGTAACGCTTCTTGTAGTTGCTTGACGCAGTGACACCCCATGAACCCTTGGTGTAGATCTCGCCGATGAGTTTCAGGTCCATCTTGTCGCTGATGGCGAAATAGTAGCCTCCGTCACGCAGGTAGAATCCTCTCGACGACTCGTCGCCATAGGTAGGCATGATGAAACCGCTGGAGAAATCTTTCGTAAAGGGGAAAAAGCCGTAGGGAACGGCAAGGGGCAGAGGCACGTCTGCCACCACCAGATAGGCCGGGCCGAAGACTACATCCTTGCCCGGACGCAGTTTGGCGCGTGATATCTTAAGGTAGAAATCGGGATGCTCGGCGTCGCAGGTGGTGTATTTGCCGTGTTGCAGGAAAACGTCTCCGTCGGCATTGCGCTTGGAAACCTCGCTTTGCATATAGCCGTCCTGCTGCTGTGTGACCACGTTACGGATAAGTCCTTTCTTCGTCTTGAAGTTGAATGACATGGTGTCACTCTCGTATGAGTCCTGTCCCATCTGGAAAACCGGCGTTCCCGCAAGTTCCGTCTGCGTGGTGTCAGCCCACACTCCAGTGGCATGAACCATGTTCTCCTCCATGCTCATGTCCACTTTTTCGGCGGCGAGATCCATGTTCTGGTATTTCACTTTGGAATCTCCGAAGAGATAGGCTCTCCTCGTTGAGGCGAGATAGACCATGGAGTCGGTCGACTCATAGTGTACAGGCGACTCTATGCCGTTGGCTTTCTTGCGGTTGATGGAATCTTTCCTTACGCTGTCGTCAATGGCTTTGTTGTGCAGGGCTATGGCTTTCTGGATGGAGTCGAGAAGCAACGTGTCAAGTGAATCGGCCGCTTCGGTAATGGCGGAAAGTTTCTTTGCCATTGCCGTGCCGGCAGTGTCATGTGTTGCAACCACGGTGTCTGTTCCGAACAGACGGCTGATTGCGGACATACCACGTCCGCCTGCGGTCGCGAAGACAACAAGTAGCAGCAGCACCAACAGCGCGGAATGTCTTTTCATTTGAACAGTTCGTGTAGGTTCAGAAAGCGTGTTTCAGAGTCGGTTCCGAACTTCCGCATGGAGGCAAGTGCCTGTTCGAAAGACTTCTCTTCCTCCAGACGTGTCTTTGAATAGAACTTGTCTGCATAGCAGATGAGTTTCTCTTCCAGTGTCTCAGGCAGCAAGTCTATGTGCGGAAGAGGCAATTGCTGCCTGATAATGTCGTCCGCAGTCAGTCCTGCCCCGGTGTGCCGTTCGCACACACGGGCATAAGGCTCGATTTCTTCCTGCGTCATTCCCCACTCGGAAGCATTGTCGCGGAGCATCATTCCTCCACAGATGCCGTGACGCAGATAAGGTTCCGTGCCGTGACATTCTATGCCCGGGGCGTCGCACATCACGATTCCTATGTCGTGGAGCATGGCGGCATCACGGACAAAAGTGGTGTCAAGGCAGAGTTTACGGTGTTTTTCCGCTATGCGCAACGCCTTTTCTGCCACCATTCTACTATGCGTTAAGAGAATGGAACGCAATGCCCCATTCTCCTCGCTATAGAATTTGTCTATGATAATTGCCGTGTGCATCAGTGTCAGTGCGGACGCTCAAGGTATGCAATCACATCGCCCTTGTGCACCTTGTCGCCCTGTTTGGCGTTCACTTCAACGAGTTTTCCGCCGAGAGCAGCAGGCACGGTGAGCAGTTCACCCCATGTCGCCTGCATATAACAGAATGCGTCTCCTTCGGCGTATTCCTTGCCTATGTACGGTTCGACGGATGTTGCACACTCGCCGTCGCCGTTGACTTCCCACAGTATCTGACCGTTGCAGGGAGCCACGATGGCATCAGCCTTGGCGTGCTTGAATGCCGCCAGTTCCTCAGCACTTACTTTCGCACCGAGCGAAGCGTCTTTTGCCTTCTGCAAGTCGGCAAGGAAATTCTTCTTCGCCTGACCGCTCTTATAGTTGCGGTACTGTTCCGGGTGCATTGCCAACTCAAAGAGTTCCTCGTCGTCTTTGCCGTATTCCCAACCGTTGTCGTCCATTTCCTTCTTGAACTCATCAAGGTTGTCGGGGTAGAAAGTGTGCGGATCAGCATCGACAAACTCGCGTCCCTGCTCCTTGGCAAGGGCAATTATCTCGGGCGCAATCTCGCCGGGCACCTTGCCGGACTTGCCGAGTATCATGCCCCAAATGGAGTCGTCCATCATCACATAGCGTCCTTTGCCCTGCTCCATGGTGAGGAGGTTGAAGAGCGCGATGTTCTTTACATATTGCGAGAACGGCGTTACCAACGGGGGGTAACCTACCTTCGGCCATACATACTCTACCTCTTGGAACAGTGCCACCAGCATGTCGTCGGTGGAAAGTTCCGGCTCTCCCTTCTTCTTTCGGAGGTTGTTGATGACCCCTTGGATGCCTCCGAGATCGGCCATCATACTTCCCATCATACCGCCAGGAAGTCCACAGCCGAGCAAAAGCGACGATGTGTGCTTGTTGGCAGGGTTGATGAAATAGCCGAGCCACTCGTCGATGAACTCCTGAGTGAGCGAACGTGCCTTCATGTAGGCATTCATGTTGATGTCAGGAACTTCGAATCCTGCATCTTTCAGCATGGCACGGACGGAGATGACATCGGGATGCACCTTGCCCCAAGACAGCGGTTCGATGGCCGTATCGATAATGTCGGCGCCGTTCTCGCACACTTCAAGGATAGAAGCCATGGAGAGACCGGGACCGCTGTGGCCGTGATATTCGATTATGATGTCGGGGTGTTTGGTCTTGATAGCCTTGGTCAAGCGGCCAAGGAAGCCGGGCATGCCGATACCGGCCATGTCCTTCAGACAGATTTCAGGTGCGCCGGCCTCGATGAAGAGGTCTGCCTTTGCGGCGTAGTATTCTACTGTGTGAACTGGAGAATTGGTGATGCAGAGCGTTGCCTGCGGTGTCATGCCAGCCTCGGCAGCCCATTTGATAGACGGAATAATGTTGCGCTCGTCGTTGAGACCGCAGAATATGCGCGGAATGTCAACGCCTTGGGCGTGCTTCACACGGTACATCAGTTTACGCACATCATCGGGCACGGGATACATACGCAGGGCGTTGAGGCCGCGGTCGAGCATATGTGTCTTGATTCCAACTTCGTTGAAAGGTTTGCAGAAGGCGCGTACTGCGTCGTTGGGGTTCTCGCCTGCCAACAGGTTTACCTGCTCGAAAGCGCCTCCGTTGGTCTCCACCCGTGAGAAACAACCCATTTCTATGATTGCCGGAGCAATGCGTTCCAATTGGTCTTTGCGTGGCTGGAACTTGCCAGAACTCTGCCACATGTCCCGGTAAACGAGACTGAACTGAATCCGTTTCTTCATTATATGAACCTAAATCCTGTTATTTGTCAATACTTTATTGCCGTTTTCGCAATCAGATGCAAAGTTAACACTTTTAGGTGACATGGCGACTTGTTTGAACACTATTTAACTCGTATGTGTACGGATGCGCCAACCGTTAAGAGATTATAATTCTTCGCGTTTCATGACGCTGCCGTTCCCTTATTTTTGTAATTTTGTTTTCCATTATATTTGACTTTGTACAGATGAAAAAGAATATTTGTTTTGCTGTTGTGATATCGGCGTTTCTGATGGTTTCCTGTGGCGGAAACGGCAAAGGCAAAAAGCCGGAGGACAAACCGGCATCCGTGATAGAACGTCTGCCGGGTGACAGTAATGTGTACGGACTTATGTGCGACGGCGGTTCTGACTCGGTGCTCTACCTCCTGCCGCCGGACGGAAGCGACCCGGTGAAATACGACATTACGACGGCGACACGCCGGCGCCGGATAATGGGAAATCCCCAGATAGGCGACTGGATTGCCGTCGTTCCCGGAGCAAAATCAAAGAATGTCGCCGACATGGTGGTGAACCTTGAGGAACTGAAAGGGTCGTGGTGTCATGTGGTTATGCCCGAGTTGCGCAACAGCGACGACATGACAACGGCGGAAAAGAAGAAGTTTCTCAAGAATATGCCCGATTCTGTGCGTAACATTTACTTCATTCCGCGTGAGTACGGTTTTACCTTGAAGCGCCGTTTCCAGGCCAGTTCAATCGGTTGGGTGAGACATTCGTCTGTGTTGGAAGACGAAAGCCCGGTGGAGTATCCGCCTGTGCCGCTTTATCGCCAGTGGCATCTGCTGAACGGCAAATTGGTGCTTAGCCGTGCGAAAAATATGGATATGCCGTTGGGCAACGACAGTACGAAGAAAGGAAAGATGCCGCCGGAGGCGTTGGTAAATGACACGGCTGACATCATAATGCTGAAGAATGATTCTCTGGTGCTGCGTTTCAGCGGTAACAAGACAAAAGGCTATTACCGCATACAGGATGCCAACGATGCCAACAAGGAAGCGATAAAGAAAGCCGAAGCCATTGCAAAAATGGCGCAGGAGAAAATTATCGACAAGGATACGACCTCTACCGACAACGGCAAAAAGTAATTTCGGGTGTAATGGAAATTTGCTTTGTGACCCCGATGGGATTCAAACCCATGACCTTCAGAACCGGAATCTGACGCTCTATTCAGCTAAGCTACGGGGCCGTCAAGGCGAGTCAAAAGCAAATAAAAGAAGCCTCTGGATTTCAAAAGCACCGCAAAGTTACGGCAATTATTTAAGATTTCCAAAGTATTGACTTGCTTTTTGCGATGCCGACACCACTTGCCGGCATCGCAAAAATGTTATGACAAGCCTTCTATCTCACCGTTTACGATGTCGATTTTCTCCGCTTGCGGGTGCAAGGGGAGACCCGGCATGCGCATGATATCGCCGGCTATTGCCACCAACATCTCCGCACCGCAGTTGAGAACAAGGTCTCTCACAGTCAGGGTGAAGCCTTCGGGCACTCCGTAACGTTTGGGATCATCGGAGAAAGAGAACTGTGTCTTTGCAATGCACACTGGATAATGTGCTGCGCCGAGTTTGTTTGCGCGTGCTATCATCTTCTGTGCTGTCTTTGTGTAGACGACCTTTGCCGCACCGTAATAGTTCTTCGCCACTTTTTCGATCTTCTCCTCTATGCTGTCGGTGTCGGCGTAAAGGAACTTGGGAGCGTCGCTCGGATGCTCTTCAATGGTCTTTACCACAGTCTCGGCAAGTTCCACTGCTCCTGCACCTCCCTCGCAGAATGCGTTGTTGAGGGCGTAAGCCACGCCGATGGAACGGCAGTGTTCTTTCACGAGATCCAACTCTTCCTGCGTGTCGGTGGCGTACTTGTTCAGACAGACAACCACGGTTTGACCCAATTGCTGGAGGTTGCGGATATGGCGGTCGAGGTTTTTGAAGCCTTCGACAAGTCCCTCTGCATTGGGCTTTTTGATGTCTTCCAATGCCACTCCGCCGTGCATCTTCAGACCCTGAGTGGTGGCTACGAGGATTGTAAGAGAGGGTTTCAACCCGGATTTGCGGCATTTTATGTCGATGAACTTTTCCGCTCCGAGGTCTGCACCGAACCCTGCCTCGGTGATACAGTAGTCTCCGTAGGTGAGGGCAGTCTTGGTTGCGATTATTGAATTGCATCCGTGCGCTATGTTGGCGAACGGCCCTCCGTGAACGAACGCCGCCGTATTCTCCGTCGTCTGTACGAGATTGGGGTTCAGGGCGTCACGCAGCAGCACGCAGATAGCACCTGCCACACCGAGGTCTTTTACATAAAACGGTGTGCCGTCGGTCTGTATTCCCAACAGGATATTCTCGATCCTGCGGCGTAAGTCCTCCTCGTCTTTGGCGAGACAGAGTATAGCCATGATTTCGGAAGCAGGGGTTATGTCGAATCCGCTCGTCCCGACCACTCCGTTGGTCTTGCCTCCAAGTCCGGTGACAATCTCCCGCAGATTGCGGTCGTTGACATCAAGCACACGCTTCCACAACACCTCTTTCAGTGCGAAACCGTCCTCACGGTGCTGATAGATGTAGTTGTCAAGCAGGGCGGTTATCATGTTGTGGGCGGAGGTAATGGCGTGGAAATCGCCTGTGAAATGGAGATTGATCTTGTCCATGGGCAGCACCTGTGCATAGCCACCACCGGCAGCGCCGCCCTTCATCCCGAAACAAGGGCCGAGAGAAGGTTCGCGCAGTGCAAGTACCGCTTTCTTTCCTATGTGTGAAAGTCCCAGAGCCAGACCGATGGACACGGTCGTCTTGCCTATCCCGGCTTTGGTCGGGGTTATGGCAGTGACAAGAATCAGTTTGTGACTGTCGGCCTTTGCCTCGTCGATGGATGAGTAGGGGACTTTCGCAATGTACTTTCCGTAATGTTCAAGCCTGTCTTCTCCGATTCCGATACCAGCCGCCACGTCGCTGATGGGCAGCAATTTGGTTTCGCGTGCGATTTCGATGTCTGTCTTCATGCCTTTGTTTGTTTTGCCTTTGCAAAGGTAACAAAATGTGGGAATATACAGAAAGGTGCAGCGGATTTAATCTTCCCGTCACTTCACGACAACTTTCCGTGTGGTGATAGTGCCGTCTGCAGTGGTTGTCCTGACAATGTTCAGACCGCGTTGGGGCGCATCGAGCCTCATGCCGTCAATGGTGAAGTACTCCTCATGGGGGTGTGCCGCAGTGACATTGGGCTGGTTTGTGCCTGTGATATATGCCTCTTCGTCGAAATTGACATCCTCTCCCGAGAGCCATTCGGAGTAAGTGCCGATTGTGTTTGCCGCCTTGAAGGTGGGACGGGACATCCTGTATATGCGTTTGCCTCCGTCGGGATAGCGTCCCACAGACTCCTCTCCCATGTGCGACATATATATAAGGTGGTCGCTCCAGGAACCGTCCGCGGCGGTCAGAACGACACTCGCCTCGTCGTCGTTGCCGAGTTTGAAGTTGGCGTGCAGTTGGTTGAGAGGGTCGAGTTTGTCTGCCCAGACGATGAGATAGCCGTGTGCCGGTATGACGGTGCTTGTCTCCTCGTCACCGGAAATGCGGTATTTCTTTGGATTGTCGGGATTGTCGGAGATGTACATGCCCTCTACATCTATCTCGGCAGAGGTGGTGTTGTAGAGTTCTATCCAGTCGTTGCGCTTGTAATAGTCATTCACGAAGATGCTGTTGGCGGCGCTGACTTCGTTCACGACTACAGGAGTTGAGCCGGCTGCAATGAGACATTCGTCGGCAATAGGTTCGAATACTGCTGTCAGTATGCAGTTTTCGTCAGTGTCGATGGTTATGTCACGCTCGGCGGTGGCTACTGTTCCGGATGACTGGCTTTGTGTTATCGCAGCGTCCCAGTAGACGTCGCTCGAAGTGCCGGAACAATTGTGCACCTCGACAGCGATACTGTTGGCGCCACGGACAAACAGTCCTGCGTCCAGAGTGAGCGTTCCTGTGTCGGGATTTCCCTGGCAATAGGTCGTGGAGTAGGTGGAATAGGTCGCCTCACCCTCAGGCATGAGGTGGCGTCCGGCCTCTTTGCCGTTGACATAGATGATGAAGCCGTCGTCCGCAGTGTAGTCAAGCGTGAACTTGTCGCTGTTGCCTGGAGCGGAGAAAAGGGTGACAGTGGAACGGAAGTAGCAGGTGGGATTCTTGTCGTTTGCGTTGTCTCCGTAACTGACAGTTGTCTTTATGTCGCTCTTGCCGTAGCCGAGTGGTGCGGCAGAACTGCTCCAGGAACTGACCGAACCTGTATTCCAATTTACTCCGTCGAGCGAACCTTTGTCGTAGTATCGCCACAGTGAGCCTCTGCTCAGGAGGGTTTTGGTGGTGGCAACGCCCTTTTCCCAACCAACGAAATTATAGCCTGACGGGGCGGAAGCACTGAGAGTGAACGGTGCGAAGAGCGTGCCGTCAAACTTGTTGGTGGGCACTTGCTGCCCGTCGAGCAGTATTTTTGCCTCCGGGATATTGGCTTTGAACGTTACAGACGAACCTGTGCCAAGCGAGAAATAGGTGCGCAGGCTGTTCATCCGGGCACTCTTGCTGCCGTTGATGCGGTCTATAACATAGTTGCAGGTGCTCCATGGCTCTTTCCCATCTAAGGACAGGGGCGTCGCCATGATACTTCCCATCTCGTTGGCAATGCTCTGTGTGCGCTCCGGTGTGAAGATGCTGCCGTCCATAAGACAGTAAGCATTGATGAACTGACGCTTGAACGATGCGTTCTTCGCCATATTGTTGAACATCAATGCCGGATAGTTGGAGTTGAAGGTCTTCAGTTTCTCCAGCATATTATTGTTGCTGAAACCGTCGTCAACATCAAAAACCATCATGTGGAAACGTCCGTCATTGGTGGAGCGGAAGCCCTTTATGTTATTGTTGTTGGTATACCAGTCGCCGCTGCCGATGAATGTTTCGGCTGCCATATAGTTGATGTACTCGTCAATGTCCACAAGATTGAGTAACTCCTTGTAGTGTTCTTCGTCCTCCGCATAACTGGACAGAGAACCCCAATGGTTGTATGCTGCGATTGTTCCTGCCTTCTGTTTGTAACTTCCATCAGAGAATTCGAATGCGTCAACCTCGTCAGTGTCGTAGCCATAGTTGGCATATGCGTAGAACTTGTTGTTGGGTTCACGCATATTGAGCATTGCATGATACTTGCCATTGAGGAATACATGGCACGGATTCCAGTCCTGTGCGTCGATGTAAAGTCCCGATGTGAGTAGTATTCGCTGTATTAAAGCGTCTTTCAGACGGCATCCCGTGTCATTGCCTCCGTTGCGCATGAGCAGCACCTTGTTCTTCAATGACGGCTTCAAGGGGAAGAACTGGCAGTTGAAAGAGTTCTTTCCCTGATAGCGTTTCTCCGCCTTGAGTTTGAAAGATGTGGGCGGCCAGTGACGGCTCCAGCCTCCTGCGACATAGAACGTCGCCTCTTGGTTGACGGCGGACTTGCCGTCAGCGGTGATGTAATCGAAGTTCACAGGCCGTTCCCAGTCCATGTTCTTGTTGCTTTTGTAGGTCACACCTCTACCCGTAATGCCGTTCGTGCCGTCGGTGTACACACCGATGACGTCGTCATAGAGGTTGGCGTTGTCGGTGACAACGGAGACAATGGGCAGCGTGTAGTTCCTGTCGCGGAATATGAACGAGCGTGTGATGACCTCACTGGGCAGGTATCCGTCGCCGAAAGCACAGAAACGGTAGACGGAAGTGCCGCTCACCTTGAACGAACGGCTGGATGTCCGCACGCCATTCGACAGGGTAGGGGTGGAGCCGTTTACGGTATAGACGAGCGTAGCATCGTCAGGAACGCTGATATTGAACGAGAATGCCTCGGTGAAAAGACCTGACTCGACACTGATGACAGGGCTTTCCATCTGTTTGGAGGCGAATTTCATTCCGCTGTTTGTTGCCCCAGGGGTCGGTGTGGACGACCATTCCCACTGGTCGCCGCCGTCAACGGTGCGCGCGTAAGAGCAGCGTGAGATGGCGGCGGGATACTCTATGGAGAGTTGTAACTCGAGGTTCTTGTTGCAGAGGAAAAGTTTTCCGCCCTCAGTATCGAGTTTGAAGCGAACCTGTGTGGCTGCCCCTGAACCGTAGTTGCCGTCGGAAGAGTAGTGGTCAAACCAGATTGTCTTGTAGCCGTTGGCAGGGACTGTGCCTATGGAAGAGAGGAATCTGGACTTTTTGTAGTTCGTCTCGTCGTCACTGACATACCAGTAGCGCAGGTCTATGTCGGCATCTGTGGGGTTGTAGAGTTCTATCCAGCCGCCGTAGTTGTTGGAGTTGTCGATGTACTGGTCTATGTTCGCAACCTGGATTTCATTGACAATCAGCGGACACTGTGCCTTGAGTGAGGCGCAGATTGCCGTACATGAGATGATTGTGAACAGTAGCCTTTTCATTAGCGGATGATGATTTTGCGTGTTGTGACACTGCCGTCGGCATTGGTCTGGCGCACGATGTTCAGACCCTTCTGCGGCGTGTTGAGCCTCATGCCGTCAACAGTGAAGTACTCGGTAGTCTCGGTTCTGTTGCCTGGCGTGCCGTTTATGCCGGATATGTACTTGTCTTCGTCGAAGTTGATGTCCTCGCCTGCGAGCCACTCTGCATAGGTGTTGATCATGTTGGAGGCATGGATTGTCGGCTTAGACATCTTGTATATGCGTTTGCCTCCGTCGGGATAGCGTCCCACGCTCTCCTCTCCTGAGTGCGACATATAGGTGAGACAGTTGCTCCAAGAACCGTCTGCGGCAGTCAGGATGACACTTGCATTGTCGTCATTGCCAAGTTTGAACGATGCGTGCAGTTGGTTCATGGGGTCGAGTTTGTCAGCCCAGATGACGATATAACCGTGTGCAGGAATGACGGTAGAGGTCTCTTCTCCGCTCGCAACAATCTGGCATTTCTGCGGTTTGTTGGGATTGTCGGAGATGTACATACCACTCACGTCGATGTCTTGGGATGTAGTGTTGTAGAGTTCTATCCAGTCATTGCGCTTGCCATAGTCGTTGGCGAAGACGCTGTTGGCGGCACTCACCTCGTTGATGACCACAGGTGTGGAACCGGCAGCGATGAGACACTGGTCGGAAAGTGGCTCAAACACAGCCCTCAGCGTCATGTCTTCGTCAGTGTCAAGGGTGAGCGTGCGCTCCGTAGACAGCGTTGCCGCACTCCCATAACCGTTCATGACAATCTCCGCATCCCAGTAGATGTCGCTCGAGCTGGCGGAGTTGTTGTGAACTTCAACGGCAATCACGTTGTTTCCTTCCTTGAATAGTGTCGGGTCAAGAACCGCCGTGCCCGAGTCAGGATTGCCCACGGCGTATGTGGTTGCGTATGTACTGTAGGATATGTCGCCCTCAGGCATGAGGTAGCGGTAGGCTTCAGTGCCGTTGACATATACCACGAAACCGTCATCAGCAGTCCAGTTCATCTGTACGGAACTCTTGCTGTCGGGTTTGGAGTCAAGTTTCAGGTTCTGCCGGAAGTAGTATGTCGGATACTTGTTGTTGCTGTCGCTGCCGTAGTTTATGGTCGTCTCGAAATCGTGTGGTCCGTATCCGAGAGGCGCATAGCCTGTCTGCCAACTGACAGAACCGGTTTTCCAGTTTGTTCCGTCGAGTGAACCTTTGTCGTAGTAACTCCACTGTGAACCTTTCCTTATAGGTGTCGTGGTGGTGGATGACATCTTTTCCCAACCAGCGAAATTATAGCCTGCCGGGGCGGAAGCCTCGATGGTGACGGGCGAGAAGAGTGTGCCGTCAAACTGACGTGTGGGTACAGGCTGGCCGTTTATGAGGAAAGAGGCTTGTGGAATGTTGGCACTGAACGCCACGTTCATGCCCTCTCCCAGTCCGTAGCAGTTGCGCAGGGCATTGATGCGCTCCTGTCGGAAAGTCTCGCCGCTCATCCTTTCTTTCTGTTCTCCATAGGAAGCCCAAGGCTCTTTGCCCTCAAAAGCAAGGGCGGGAGCAACCAGCCGGCAGATGCTGTCACCCTGTTGGATGCACCGGTCTGGTGTAAACACGCTGCCGCCGAGTATGCAGTAGGCGTCAACAAACTGGCGTTGGAAATCCGTGTTCTTCTTCATGTTGTTGTAAATGGTGAGCATCTCGTTACCGTAGTTGCCGTCTACGAGTTGCACGCCGTTGGTATTGCTCCATCCCCAGTCCTGGTCAAGCATCGTGAGACGGAACTTGCCGCCGTCAGTAGAGCGGTAACCCTTTAGGTTATTGTTGTTGCATATCCAGTCTGAACAGCCTATATAGGTTATTGCAGCCCAGTAGTTGATAAATTCATCCATGTCAACCACCTCGTTGCGGAGCGTTTCGTATGTGTCGGTATCGGCTGCATTGTAGGACAGGTTTTGCCAGTTGTCGAACGCATCGCGTGTTCCTGCCATCTGGAAGTAGCCGTTGGAATACTCGAAAGCGTCCATCTCGTCATCGTCATAACCGTAGTTCGCCGTTCCGTTGTAGCGGTTGTTGGGTTCGCGCAGGTTGAGCATACCGATGTAAGAACCGTTGAAGAAGACGTGTGTGGGTTGGTAATCCTGTGCGTCACAGTAGAGACCGCTGGTCAGAAGTGTCTTTTGCGTGATTGCGTCACGCACTCTGCCGTGCGCCTGAGAGTCGTTGTCATTGCCGCCGTTGCGTACGAGCAGTTGCTTGTATTTGTTGTATGGTTTGGTCGAGAAGAACGGATAGTTGATGCTGTTGACACCCTCGTAGGTCTTTGTCGCCTTTATCTTGAATGAAGCAGGGGCATAATGGCGACTCCAACCGCCGGAGATGGAAAATTCCGCTTCCATGTTCACGGCCATCTTTCCGTCGGGAGTGATGTACTCGAAGTTCACCGGACGTTCCCAGTCCATATTGAGATTGGACTCTCCGTGGTTGCGTCCGCTGATGCCGTTGGTGCCGTCCACATAGACGCCAATGGTATTGTCGTAGAGGTTGTCGGGATCTGTTGTTATGGAAATCACCGGCAGATAGTAGTCGTTATTCTTATATATGTAGGAGCGTGTCACCACTTGACTGGGGAGAAAACCCTCTTGGAACAGGCGGAAACGGAAGTTTGTAGTGGCTGCAACGCCGAATTGCCCGGTGCTGCTTGTCTCTCCGTTTGTCATTGTCGGGGTTGTCCCATCGGTGGTGTAGCGCAGTGTCGCTCCGGCAGGGATACTGACGTTTACGGTGAAACCGTCGGTAAAGAGCCGTGAGTCGGTGTCAACGGCAGGTGCGGCAAGACGGCTTTCGGCAAATGTGCTCGATGTGTTGCTCTTGCCGGGAGTAGGTTCACCGGTCATACCCCATTCCGTTCCGGCATCATTCTTGCGTGCGTATGAGCACCGTGCGATGCCGGCAGGGTAGGTCACTTGTGATATAGGAGTGCCGTCAAATGCGGAAAGACAGACCGTGCCGCCGTCGTTTTCGAGTTTGAAAGGCACTTGCAGGTAAGCCTTGTTGCCATAGTTGCCGTCAGAGGAGTTGTGTCCGAAGAAAATCGTCTTGAAGCCCTTGGGCTGTATGACACCGAAACCTACAGGGAGAAGAAACATCTTCGGGTTAGCCGGGTCGTTGCTTACATTGAGGTAATCCATGAGAATACGCTTGTCGGAAGGGTTGTAGACCTCTATCCAACCGCCGTAGTTGTAGGAATTGTCGATATACTGGTCTACATTGAAGACCTGCACTTCGTTGATCTGAAGTGCCGTCACGTCTCCGTCAGCGTCATAATCCTCGTAATAGTTGTCTTGCGTCGTCATGCCGCAGTCACAGAACTTGCCGCCCCAGTTCTGCTGTATGTAGATGGCGATGACGTTTTTCCCTTTGGTAAGATAGCGTGAGGGAACGGTGATGTCAGTCGTTTCCTTGCCTGAAGTCCACCCTGTCGCCGTATCCAGAAGATAGCCGTTGACATAGACGGAGTAGTTGTCGTCGTGACAGACTTTAAGTGTATATTTCGTGGTATTTTTGATTTCGTCGAGTTCAAAAGTGCGTCTGATCCAGTAGTTTGTATTGTCTGCGCCAGGCCAGATGGTCTTTACCTCATCAATGAAACCATCGTTTCCTATCGGCATTTCGGCTGTCTGCCACTGCGAATCGTCAAAATCCGCAGTTGTCCACGACAGAGTTTCCTTGCGTCCCTCTATCTTCATGTCCTTGATGCGGTTGCCCGTCGTCGGGTCAGCATAGTAACACCAGTTGTAGAAAGACGTGCCTTTCCACAGTTCCTGCTTTGTTGTCTGGTCGTAGATTGACAGGTTTGATATCGTGATGACGGTGTTGTCTTCCGTCGTAGGGAATGAGAAATCCAGTTTTGTGTCGCCGATTGCCGTGCCTGTAAGGTTGGTGGCAACGAAATAATGCGCCTTGTTTGCGGTGAGGTTGAACTCCGCTGACTTGATGGCAATGCCGTCGTTTTCGTTCTCCGATACCGATACCGATGCTGAGGCTATGTCATGACTGGCGGTGACAGTGGCTCTCACCGTGTATTTATGGGTGGCGTCAAGTGTAACGGGACTTTTGAACTGCACTCTTGCATTGCCTTTCTCCAAGGCTTTGGTCGGCATTGTTATGGTGTAGATGTCACCGTCCTGCGCCTCGTAGAGTTTCTCCCAACCGTGGACAGTGCTTTCTGTGTTGTTGTAATTATAGTTGTAACCGCCGTCGGAATTGAACAATACGCGTGCTGTCCACGTCTCGTTGTAACCCATGGGCAGAAGCCATGATTCCTCCGATGTTGTGGTTGTGCCGGTTGTTTGCGCACTTGCGATTATGCAGACGATTGCCAGTAGGGCGGTAATAGGTTTTCTCATAATTGTTTAAGACGTGCCGCCTGTGGTGCGGAAGCACTGTTTTCGCCGTTCCGAAGCGGTGGATACGGCGTTCTTTGATGTGTAAATGTTTTTGTGTAGAAGCCTGATGCCACCACTCCCACTGTGTAGAGCCGTGGCATCAGGCGTATTCTTATTCCGTCACTTTCATCACTGCGACGCGGTTGTATGCCGCTTCCGCAGACTGAGAGTCGGTTGCTCCCTTGCCGCTGATTTCTATTCTGTCAGCCGCGATGCCGTATTTTGCGATGAGTGCGTGCTTTACAGCCTCGGCGCGTGCTTCCGACAACTTCTGGTTAAGGTCGGCAGAACCCTCGGTAGAAGCGTATCCTACGATCTGTACTTTAGCGTTGTCATTCTTCTTGAGATACTCTGCCGTCTTCTCGATGTTGGCATACTGGAGTTTCTCAATCACGCTTGAACCCTGCTTGAAAGTCACTACCGGGTCGACAATCTTCTTTGTCTTCTCGATGACACGCGGTGCTATCTCCTTCGGTTTCTGGTTCTTCAGCCGCTCATTCTCTGCCATGAGTTCCGCAATGCGACCGTTCAGACGGTTCACTTCGCTGTCGTCAGTGACATAAGTGGGTTCGGCGTACTTGAAATTGTGAGTGCCGTTGGTGTTCTTGAACTTGTAGACAAGTCCGAGGTTCAACTGGAAATGGCTGCGGTTGATGTCCAGTCCGAAGTCAGTACACTCCGAGGTATTGCCGTAGATGGAGTAAAGCATCGCCGGCTCAAGGTAGATCTGCAGACTTTTCTTCTTGTCTACATTGAAAGCGAAGTCGAGAGCCAGTTTGCCTGTAAAGTCGTTCAATTTCTGGTTCACCTTGCTTTCGTTGCCGAAAACGTGTCCCATGCCGACAGCCGGAACAGCGATAACCTCAAACAGACGCGGTTCGCCGTTGTAGCCAAACCACCAGTTTGACAGGTTGATTGTCGCGCCCAAGTCCACTGTGCCGTACTTTACCACTGTACCGTAACTTGCCATTGGCTTGTTGTCAAAATAGGCATTGCTTTCAATTTCGAAACCGAAAGCAGGCGTAAACCAGCGGCCTACACGCAAGCCGGCGTTGCTGTTGAGGTTTTTCAGCCACTTGTTGTGGGAGGTCTTGGTGCTCAGACCGCCGTTGACGCCGATATACCAGTTGTCGTAACTCTTGCTTTCGAGCAATGCTTTCTGCTCAGTCTGTGCCGATGCACTAAGTGCGAATGCGGCGCAAGCGAGGAGTATAAACTTTTTCATATTGTTAATCATTATTGTTCTTTTCTGTTATTGCAGTCCCCAACTTATGGGTGAATCCATTTTTTCCACGCTGTTCTCTATCTGGTCGGGCAGATTGCAGAAGAAGTCAATGCCAGTTCTCTTTTCCAGTTCGTCGATGGATATCATGTACTTTGCCAGAGACGTGTCGCTGTTTGCTTTGTGTTCCGCCCAGAAAGCCATGCCTTTATATGAACCGTTCTTCTTCGACACAAGAGCCATGAAGAAGTATTTCGGCACGGGAATGTTTATCCTTGAGTCGGTGATGACGCCGCTCTGCTCAGTCCCGTCAATATAGACGTTGCCGATAGTGCCGCCTTTGCACACCCAGAGAGTGTCGCGGTAACTCTTGTCATTCCACTTTCTTACCTGTTTTTCCATATTCACCCAGACACCGCCATTGAAGTCGTAAATCTGCGGTTGCATATTGGAGAGGTAGAAAGTCTGGCCGTTTACGTCCTGATTATATATTCTGTCTTCCGATGCGCAGATGTGTCCGCGGTTATAACCTGTGCGGCTGTAGTCCTCCAACTCGGAGCGATACTGCGACGGGATGTCCGGATCAGCCTGGAATGGGTCGTAATACCAAGTGGTGCCTTGCCACACACAGCCAGTTTCTTTGCGCCAGTTGTTGCGGTCCCAACCCTTGCTTGAGTTGGTGTCATCCCACTCCCAGCAACTCCAACGCTGTGCTTTCTTGTCGCAGTCCCACTCCACGATGTAGTTCACACCAAATCCTGAGGTTTTCTTGACAAGCACCAACTTGCGTCCTTCAGCCAGATGAGGCACTTCCACACGGAGGGCTTCTTCTGGCTTTGACGTGCCTTCTATCACATTCTTGTTGACGTTTGTCGCATCAACAGAACCTTTCTTGTCGTCGTCGGCAGGGTCATTGCCGCAAGCGGACAGCATCAGCAGTGATGCCAATGCTATCGCGCACGCGTGTACATTCTTTATATATGTCAGTCCCAAGACGCTGTCAGTTTGCGTAAGTAATGGTTATTGTCTGTACTCGCAACTGAGTGCCGCCGCTTGTACTGCCGCTATTGTAGTTGCGATAGGTCGCAGCATTGCCGTCGAAGGAAACTGTTGCCACGGAGTTTCCTACATAGTCCGTGTTGTTGTAGGAATCACATGTCATGACAATCTTGGCAATCTTCTTAGTGGCATTAAATGTCAGAGTATTCTCGGCATACACACGGAAGCCCTTTGTGGCAACATAATAAACAGGATTGTTTGTTCCGTTGCCTTTTGCGAGTGTCACTGTTGTACCGTCAGAGAAACTGTAAGGACCAGCCACTGTGCTCTTGTCTTCCAGACCAAGATCGTCAACGGTCAGAGTGACAGTCTCTGTACCTGCTGTTACATCGGGATTGGTCAGGGTGACAGTCGTACCGTCAATGCTGACGCTGCCGTTTGCATCACCTTTGTCATCTCCCTTGTCATCACCAGACTCGTCACTGCCCTTGCCGTTGAGAGACACGATGTAGTTGTTGTACTGGAACTCGAAGGTATTGCTGTATACAGTGAACTTACCGCAAACGACAACCTTAGAACCCACCGCGAGGTCGTCAGTAGAGGTGAACTTAGCCTTGTTGAGGTTAAGACCACTGTAAATATAGAAGTTGTTTGCATCCTTACCATCATCAGAAATGTAGTAGTCAAGGCTTCCGTATTTTTCTCTGAACTGTGAAACCTTTGATACGATACCCTCTACATAATATTCCTTAGATGTGTCATAAGCATTGTCCTTGTAGAGTTTCAGCACAGCAGCTACATTGTATGGGTCGCTTGCAGTACCCGAACCTTTGGCTTCGCCGGTGTCGCCGGAATCATCTCCCTTGTCATCACCGCCGTCATTGCCGGATTCGGAAACCTCGCCCTTGGCCATTACGAGATTCTTCACCTCCCAAGTAGAGGAGTTTGTGGTGCAGGCATAGTAGAGGGCTACTACGACCTTTGACTGTCCGATGAAGTCAGAAGGTATGTTCTTGGCATACTCTGAGAATGTATCCCAGTCAGAACCCTCAGTCAAAGTGCCTGTGATGTCGGTCCAACTTGTTGTTGTCGGGTCACCTGTATAGTTGGAAGTGATGAGCACTTTGTCCTCTGCACCGGCTCTGCTGCCGTAGCGATAGATATAGTCAAACTTCAGGTATGCTTTCTCTGCACTTGAGAGGTCTACCTCCTTTGACACGAGATAACTCTTCGACTGTGTGGTAGTCTTGGAAGTGTTGTCATAACCGGTAGCGGTAGCAGTGTTATAATTGATCTTCCAAGGAGTACCCTCTACGGTAGTGAGAGTGAACGAACCGAAGCTTGATGCGAATGTTTCGTTCAGATAGTAGTCTGTTGGGGTGTTGTCGCCACCTCCATTGTCTGGCCACCCGTAAGGCATGGGAACATCCTCGCAGCTTGTAAAGGTGAATGCCGCCATGGCAAGCATAAGCACAGAATAAAGAATCTTTTTCATTTTCTTATTTTGTTATTTGTTATTGTTCTGTTTCCGTTATGTCGGCAATCTTGCGGATGATGATTTCGCACTTGCCGTTGTAGTTCTTGAAGATACCTGTGATGTTGAATTTTCCCTGCGGCACTTTCACTCCGGCGAAATCGCAGTAGGGAGATGTGTACACCATAGTGTTGCTTCCGCCAATCTCATTGAAGTAGAGGCTCACGGAAGAAGAGCCTGTCGCGTCACTCCATGTTGTCGTTGGTTTCGCACTGCGTATGGATACGTTCTTCAGAATGCCGAGTTTTCCGCCATCAGTGTAGCCATTCCAACTTGAGAGGTCGGAAGCTGTAAACTCCTTTGGCTGTATGGCATCCTTGTCATAACCGGTAATCTTGAAGTGCTCCTGCCAAATAGATGCCGGCATACGGCTTACATAAGTCGAGCCGCTTGTGTTGGTATAGGGTACTCCAACCTCTGCCTGCGCGCCATAGTTGCCGATGTAGAGGTCTTTCAGACTTACGAGTATCTCTGCGCCCTCAGGCATATAGCCGCACATTCCGCCTTGTGAAACGGCGATGATGATTGCGCCTGTGGCATCCTGCAGGACTACTTCATTGTAGATGTTTCCCTCAATGTCGTTGCCTACAACATAGCCTTTGATTTTCACGTCCTCCGTTACCTGGGTATAGGTGTAGGACGTCGTGACATAAGACTTGTACTTGTCTTTCAGTTCCTGTATGGTTATCACGTTTTCCTCCGTGATGCTGTTGTCGCCGTAAGGAGGGTTCGTGGTGTCCACATCCGGGTATCCGCCGTCCATGCACGATGCCATGACGATAGCGGCAGCCCCGAACAGTATATGTTTCAATGCTTTCATGCTTTCCCTTAGAATTTATATGTGATATTCAACATGCCGTTTGTTCCGAAAGCGTAGTACTTTTTCGGATTCGACGAGAAGTGGTATTTGCGTGTATTGTTCTTCGTTGCCGTTGTCGTGCCGTCGGCGTTTGTAGTGCGCGTACTGGTGTAGTCGCTGCGGCTCTGCTCATATCCTCCAGTCACGATGCGGGTGTTGTTGAGGATGTTTGAGAGGCTGAGGTTTATCGAGAGCGAACCTTTCTTCAGGTAGATGCTCTTGCCGATGCTTGCGTCAACCATCAGTCCGCCCTTGCCCTTGCTCTGCTCGGGCACGGTAGTGGTCTTGATGATGTTTCCGTTTTCGTCGACAGACTCCTGCTCATAGACGCCCATGGTTTTCAGAGTACCTACATAACGGAGCGAAGGAGACCACGACATATAGATCCGGTCATAGTATTTCGCGTCGAGATCTATGAACCATCCGCTGTTGTGGTAACTCAGTCCGACCGATGCGGCGGTAAGCGGAGTGCCGCTTTCGCGCATATTCTCGCTCATCACAACGTCGTTTGTGTAGACGCCGCTCGTGGAGTTCATGTAGCGTACTTTGGCGTTGTTGAGGTATTTTGCCTCTGAGAGAGTGCCGTAAGCCTTTATGTCAAGGACGGAGCAAATCTTGTATTTCGCACCGAGTTCCAGTCCGTAGTAAGCCTTTTTGATGCCGGTCATGCTCAGATAAGAGAATGAGTTGATGTCATCAAAGTAGAAATTCTGCCACTCCGACACATGCTGCATGAAAGAATAATAGCCGTTGAGGTTGACGTTAAGCCTTGATGTCCTCAGGCTGTAGCCCACCTGCGAGGAGAAAACCTGCTCGTTGCGGAGGTTGGTAACGAAATCGTTGTTGATCTCCGGGGCTGCAAATGAAGCGGAAGCCTCGGGAGCGCGCGTCTCCAGACCGATGCCTGCAATCACAGTGTTGCCGTTTCCGAGGTTTGCTGTAATGGATGTTTTCAGACCGCCATCAAGGAAATGTGCCACGCCCGACTTGCCGTAGGAGTTGTTGGCGGCAAGTCCGTTGCGCATCCGTCCGTCTCTCTGCATGTCGGTGTAGTTGGTTTTCGCACCGAACATGAAGTGTATGCGGCGTGCGTTTGCGGTGTAGGAAGTCCAAAGGTTTGCCTTGTGGATGTTGAGATAGTAGTCGTATGCGAACACGTCACCCTCCTTTACGACTGCTCCGGGGTGGTTAAGGTCATACTGCACCTCGTCAGATCCGGGGGCGTAAGTGCCCGTCGCGTAGGTGTTGGTGTTGTGGTATGAGGTGGCGCCGAGCAGGTCTTCCATTGTCTGATAGTGGCGGCCGCGGTTTGAACCGGCTCCGAATCCGATGTTCAAGTGCTTGAACGGATCGAGGTCAAGGCTCAACACGCTGTTCAGACGCATCGTCAAGGCGTCGTTGCGCTTGGCCTGTATGTAGTACATGGCGTCAATGCCCTGCTTGTTGGCCTGCTGGTTGGAGTAGTAGAGCTGGTCCCAGTTGATCTGGCGGTTGGCTTCCGATGCCGTCAGATAGTTGTATGCTGTGTACCAGTTGTCGTAGTCCTGCTGTGTGTTGGAACTTGGGCTTTCCACGTCATAGAAACTTGACGGCAGCCGTTTCCAGTAGTCAGGTTGCGGATTGTCCGAGTTGTTGTAGTTGAGTTTTGTACTCTTGTACATCGAGTAGCGTCCTCCGAGCGTTGTTGTCAACTTTGCGTTGTCGTTGATCTTCCACTCCCATGTCAGCAAAGCGGACGGCGCGAAGTCGTTGACAATCCTTGAGTTGCGCACCTTGCCTCCCTGGTAGCCCCAGTAAGGGTTGTAGAAGTTGGAGTTGGCAAGCCAATAGGACTCGTCGGTAGCCGCTCCCTGCGACGCCCTTTCTGTCGGGTTGCCCCATGTGGCGAACGCTATGCTGTGGTTGTCGCCGAGGAGTTTCTCCACTCCGAGGAAGTAGGAGAGCGAGTTGTAGAATGTTCCTTTCACATAACCTCTGTTCGCCCAGCGGTAGGTAAGGTTGCCCGTGAACGCCCACCCCTTTGAGTTGAAGCCGCTGCTGTAGGTGTACATTCCGCGGAGAGTGTAGTTGCGGTTGGCTGCGAGCAGTGATGCACGGCTGCCTGATGCCATGCTTCCGGCACGGAAATTGTAGTTGTTGGAGCCGCCCATGCCGGAGAGCGAGAAGTTGGTGTCCTCGAAAGGCAGTGCCGCTTCCATGTTTCTGGTCTGGTTGTTAAGGCCTCCGACCAGCGAATAACGGAACTGTCCTGTCTCCATGTCGTTCATCTGCATTCCGTTGATGTAGATGTCGTTGTACTTCTGGTTGAATCCACGGTATCTGAACCGCACGGCGGAGAATCCGTAACCCACCTGACTGGCGTAATAGTCATTGCTTGACGACACGATAGTCACGTTCTGTGACCAGTCGTCATCTTCTCCCAATTGGCTCTCGGTGAAAGTAAACTGGTCGTCAGATGACACTGTGGCGGCTTGTTTCTCAACAGTGCCGTCATCTGCCGTCTGCGCTATTGCCGCAGGAGCGGCGCATAATGCCAGCACAAGTAATTTAAGCTGCTTTTGCATAAATAACGATTTGATTTTATATTTTCTTCTTTTTGTTGTTTCTCTTGTAAAGAGCGAAAGTCTACAAAAGTACTTAGTTTCGGCGAAATGACAAAACAAAAACGGTGTTTTCGATTCTTTTTGACCTAAATGAAACGACTTTGGAACATTCTCATTCCGAAAAGATTGAGGATGATGACCTTGAGTATTGTCGCTGCCTTCAGCGGACAGGCACTTGGCTTTATTCTCTTTTTAGGGAGCGACAACTGCGTCTTTCCGTATCTGTATGCATAAATCTGTATGTTCAGTACGGCGAGGAAATATGCCGTTTCCTCGGCGGAAACGGTTTTCGTGTCCTGTTTCGTAAAGTCCATTTGCAGCATCCGGGCAGCCTGGAGGTGTCCCTCCAACAGATCGCAGTACCCTTTTGCTCCCGCATTTGAGGTGATTCCGTCGGCGTTATAACAGTAGACGTAACCCTCTTTCGGCGTTACGATGACCCGGGGGCTGCGTGCCAGCAGTGCGGAAAGGAAATACACGTCCTCAAAAAGTCGTCCCTCGGGGAAGCGCACCGCAGGTCTGTCGCCGCAGAAAAGTATGCTCCGGCGGAAAATCTTGTTCCATGCATAGGTGTGCTTATAGGCTTCTCCTTTCAGCCAATAGTCCTTTGCCGAGGAGTAGACGGCGGTTTCCGTCACGTCGTACTGCACTCTGCCCACTCCGTTGTCTATAGGCTTGTATTCCAGGATGTCGCAATCGGCGTGGCTGTCGAGGATGCAGAGCAGTTCGTGATAGGTGTTGTCCATCAGCCAGTCGTCACTGTCGATGAATGTGATGTACTCGCCCGACGATGCCTCTATGCCGGTGTTGCGTGCGGCGGAAAGCCCTCTGTTCTTTTGGTTTATGAGAATTACGTTGCCATACTTCCTCGCCATATCCTCCGCAATGGCGGCAGAGGAGTCCGTAGAACCGTCGTTCACGAGGATTATTTCCATGTCGCCGACGTTCTGTCCGACGACGCTCGCGACACAGCGGCGCAGAGTCTGCTCCACGTTATAGACTGGTACGATGACACTTAGCCTCATTACATGACGTTGAAGATGCCCTCTATGTACTTGCAGAGTATGTGTATGCCTTTCGTGTTGTTGCCTCCTTCGGGTATGATGAGGTCTGCGTAGCGTTTGGTAGGCTCTATAAACTGCTCGTGCATGGGCTTCAGCACCTGCTGGTAGCGTGTCATCACCATAGTGACTGTGCGTCCGCGGTCGATGGTGTCACGCTGAATGTTGCGTATGAGCCGCTCGTCGGAGTCGCAGTCCACGAATATCTTCAGGTCCATCATGTCGCGCAGGCGCTTGTTGAGCAGCGTCATGATGCCCTCGATGATGATGACCGGCTTCGGTTCTATGTGGATTGTCTCGGGCAGACGGTTGGATATTATATAGGAGTAGGTCGGCTGTTCCACGGCACGTCCCTCTCTCAGTTCGTTCACATGCTTTATGAGCAGTTTCCAGTCGAATGCATCCGGGTGGTCGAAATTTATCTCCTTGCGCTCCTCGTCGGTCATTCCCGTGGTGTCATTGTAGTAGGAGTCCAACGGCACGACAGCCACGCTGTCTTTTGGAAGCGCTTCTATTATCTTCTTCACCACGGTGGTCTTGCCCGACCCGGTGCCTCCGGCGATGCCTATGATGGTGATGTCTTTCATTGCTTTTGTTCTTTTAGCAGGTAGGCAACGACTGGCAGGTGGTCGGAATAACCGTTGAGCCATACGCCTCCGGCAGTCGTTCTCTTTGGTGTGCCTTTGTATTTCCCCTCTGTCTGCATGAGGTAGTCGCGGCGGAAAATGTGGCTTTTGTAGTACTTGAGGGACGTGTAGTCCTTGCCGCCTTTAGGGTTCAGGAGGTTCTTGGAAAAGACTATCTGGTCGAAAAGATTCCATGCTCCCTGATAGGAGAGAGTGCCTTGGCCGTCCTTGCGCAGCGTGTTCCACCACGGATTGTAGAAATCTCCGTCGCCCACTTCCTTTATCTCGCGCTTCGCTCCGAGGAATTTCGCCATGGAGGTGTTGTCCGGGTCATCGTTCATGTCGCCCATGACAAGGATTTTCATACCGGGCTCGGCGCTGCGGATGGAGTCTGTCAGTGCCCTCACCTGCTTGCCTCCCCAGTCACGGAACTTGCCTTCCGCACCGCGCGACGGCCAGTGGCACACTATCGCAGTGAGGCTTTCGCCGGCTATCTTGCCCTGGACAACGAGGAACGGACGTGTGAAATGCGTCGTGTCACCGTTTTCGTAGACATACTGTTTGATGAAAGACTTGTATGGAGAGAACAGTTTCGGGTTGTAGAGCAGGGCGCAGTCGATGCCTCGCTTGTCGGGTCCTTCATGGTGGATGTACTTTATGCCGCGGTCGGCGAGGGGCTTCTGGGCTGTGAGGTCACGCAACACGTTGTCGTTCTCGCACTCAGCAAGACCGATGAGGGCGCATCCCACGTTGGGAAGCATATCCGTACCTATGTCGGCAAGGGCTTTCGCCATGTTGCGCAACTTGTTTGTGTACTTCAGGGTGTTCCACTTATAGGAACCGGTAGGCAGGAAGTCATAGTCTCTCTTGCCCTCGTCGTGACAGGTGTCAAACAGGTTTTCCTGATTGTAGAAGCCCACGGCGTAGAGCGAGAACTTCTTTTCCTGTGAATAGGAACGCCCTGTGCCGGTCAGCAGAAGGACGGCAATGGCTAACAGCAGTTTCTTCATGATGAGTTTTGTTATTTGTTCGCAAAAGTAGGAAAAATAACTTTAACAACCTCATTCTTTTCGTGAAAATAGCATTGCGAACTTGTTACGGCTGCAAATCCGCCCTCATCCGACTGCTGCAAGCCCGGCATTGGAGAACTTTGACGTCATGCTTAAAAATGATTAATTGTTGCCCACGCCGCATATAGTGGACGCTTTTTCTTGCTAACTTTGCCCCTGCAATGAAGAAAGGAGCAAGAATAGCAATCTCGTTTCTGCTGTCCCTCCTCATCGTGTGGATAGGCTCTGGCATCGTGCTGGTGCACTGCAGCCACTCGGGAAGGACTGAAATAGTCAACGTTACAGACGCTGACGACGGCTGTTGCGCTCCTGTTTCCGACTGCATGACGTCCGTCGTGCTGACACTTTCACCTGTCAACAAGGTCGTGGCGGACATTCCCGCTTTCCATGCACTGCCGCTCCACGTTGCGCTATTCCTGCTTCCGTTGTTTCCGAAAACAGTACCTGCGGTTGACAGTGCGGCAAAGTGTATGCCTTGTTTGTGGTTTGGCAGTCCGCGGTCGTACCTTTCGTTCCTTCGCATACTCAGAATTTGATTTCCGACTGACATTTTCTTCCCTCTGTGCCGCCTTGTCGCAGTATGGGGGAGCAAGACAACGCCGCCGCATGACGGATGTTGCCGCATGACCGTGAGGAGCGGCATGGGTAGCCGTATGTGGCAAATGACAAAAACAAACGGAAATTAAAGGACAATGAAAAAGACAATATTGATTTCTGCTCTCACCGCTGCCGCACTGTCGGTGCAGGCACAGGAGAGCGCACCTGACAGCCTCGCTCTCGACGGACAGACCCTTGACGAGGTGCAGGTCAACAGGAAAAAGGTAAGCATAAAACGGCTCTCGGGGGCGCAATTGGGTTTCGAGATGAACAGTGACGAACTCCATCGAGCCGCCTGCTGCAATCTCGGGGAGGCGTTTCAGAACAGTGCTTCGGTCGACGTGAACTACTCCGATGCCGCCACTGGGGCGAAACAGATAAGACTGCTCGGACTTTCCGGCACATACGTCCAGATGTTGACCGAGACGCAACCCAACTTCGCCGGTGCGGCAAAGCCGTTTTCGCTCGGCTATGTGCCGGGACCGTGGATGAAGTCCATATCGGTTTCCAAGGGGGCGTCGACGGTGAAAAACGGCTACGACGGCATCACCGGCCAGATAAACGTGCAGTACCTGCAGCCCGAGGATGACGAGGGTGCGACGGTCAACGTGTATGCCGACGACGACTCAAGACTGGAGGCTAACGCCGATGCCAATGTTCACATCAACAAGAACCTGTCCACCGAGGTTCTCGCCCACTACGACGAGAATTGGGGAAGCCACGATGACAACGGCGATACATTCATGGACAAACCTGACGTAAGGCAGTTCAATCTGCAGAACCGTTGGTTTTACAAGACCGGGAAGTACATTTTCCACGGTGGTCTCGGCGGTCTCAAGGAAGACCGCACCTTTGGCCAGACCACGCACCACGGCGACATTGACAATCCGTGGACCGGCAAGGTGGCGACCGAACGCATGGAAGCCTACATGAAGCACGCCTACATCTTCAATGCGGAGCATGCGTCCAACATCGCCTTGATGGCAAATTTCGCTGCACACAACCAGGACAACCGCTATGGCAACAGGTTCTATGACATCCGCCAACGCGACCTCAACGCCCAACTGATGTACGAGACCAGCAGTAACAAATACAGCAGTTGGTCCGTAGGCATGAACTTTGAAGGACACTGGTTTGACACAGACCGTCTGTTCTCACAGGACGAACTGCGCACCGAAAGCGACCGTCAGAGGGGCTGTCTGACGTCTTCTTTCAGTGCCGGAGGGTTGGGCGTGTACGGGCAGTACACCCTGAATCTGCACGACAGATTTGTCGCCGTGCTCGGCCTGCGCTCCGATTTGACATCCCACGGGGTGACGGAAAACGCCGTGATAGTCACTCCCCGTATGCACCTGAAGTACCGGATTACCGACAATATCCAAGCCCGAGTGTCGGCGGGAAAGGGCTACCGGCTCATCGACATGTTCTGGGCGGAGAACACATACCTGCTCGCCATGGGGCGCAAGATATCCGAATCGCTCTCCGAACGTGAGTCTGCATGGAATCTCGGAGGCTCTCTCGGCTTCGACATTCCTCTGTGGGGCAAGAACCTGAAGGTCAATGCGGAGTATTTCTACACACGGTTCGGCAACCAGGCAGTCATCGACTACGACTCCGATCCGACCTCTCTGCTCATCTATGACCTCAACGCCAAGTTCAACGGAGATGGCAAGTCCTACAGCCATGTGATGCAGGTGGATGCCACATACGAACCTTTGCGTGGGCTGAGCACAACGCTTGCGTTCCGCCGCAACATAGTAAAGACAACCTACAGGGGCGTTCTCATGGACAAGGCGCTTGCCTCCAAGTACAAGGGACTGTTCTCTTTCTCCTACAAACCCGGTCTCGGTCTGTGGCAGTTTGACGGTTCGCTGCAGCTGAACGGTCCCGCCCGGTTGCCCAAGAGCAGCGTTTCCGACGGCACGGAGTACAGTTCCGTCTATCCGCAACTGTCGCTCCAGGTCACCCGATGGTTCCGTCATTTCTCCGTCTATGCGGGTGGCGAGAACCTCACAAACTACCGGCAGAAGAACCCTGTCATAGGTTGTGACGACCCCTTCGGGACTGATTTCGACGCTACACAGGTGTGGGCGCCGATTCATGGACGTATGCTCTATGCCGGCATAAGGGTCAACATCGGCAGACTGTAAATGTTGAAAGATTGAAAAATGAAAAGATTGAAAGATTTAAATAATAATGTTATGAAAAGATTTATGACCGTTTTCGCCATGCTCATGATAAGCGTGGCAATCTTCGCAAAGGGTGAAATCAAGACCGTGGTCTACACGACGACACCGCAGATGCACTGTGCCGGGTGCGAAAACAAAATCAAAGGCAATATCAAATACATAAAAGGCGTGAAGTCGATAGAGACAGACCTTGAGAAACAGACTGTCACCATCAAGTACGATTCGTCCAAGACCACGCCGGAGAAGATTGTGGCTGGTTTTTCAAAAATCGGCTATGAGGTGAAGGAAGTGACGCAGAAGAAAGACGGGAAATAACCGTCCATCTCATGGAGTGCTGCGATGCGGCACAGCCAAAAGGGCGTTCCGGTGCTGCCGGAACGCCCTTCTTGCAGTCTTAAAACGGTCTTTTGGCGGTGATGCAGCGGTCGGGGTACGAGCGTACCTCGGTCGAAGTACACATGGCACAGCGGTCGTGGTACACTTGTACCCCGACCGCTGTACTGCTGCAATTCGGTCTGTTTGGCACCGCAAAAACGGTGCTTACAGCCTCCAGGAAGGGTTTACACGCAGATAAAGTCCGAAGGCGAAGTTGAACTCGTCAAGCCCTTTCGTGTCAGACTTGAACGTCTCGAGCAGTGCCCCGAGGGTGTAGTTCTTGCCGAAAGTGCGGTGGTAGTCGAGGTGGAAATAGCCTGTGCCGATGCCGTCAAGTCGCTTTTCCGTGTCCTTTATGCTGACAGTCGAGAAGAGGGGATTGCCGTAGATGCTGATGAAATCCTCGGGTGCGAGGAAGTAGCCGAGGCGTAACGAGAGGCAGCTGATGAGTTCCATGCGTCCTTCTGCGTGCATAGCGATGCCCGAACTGAACGGCCACAGGTCGCCTGCCTGCTGGTAGCACCCGATGAGATTAGCCGACACACCGTAGCCGTTGACGGTTTTGCCGGCGGGCAAACCGTCGTGTGACCAGTCGATACCGATGCTGCCGTTGCAGATGGTCTGCACTCCAAGGTGCAGGTCGGGGATGTCCTGTTCGCCGCCACGGTGCTGCGCGAGGGCGTTGAGCAGTATGCTTGTGCTGCCGCTGAGCCGTTGCCGTGCTGTCACTCCCACGGTGAAGGCCTCCTGATGGGTGTCTTCCTTGAACTGGTAACTCTGCCAGTTGACCCATGCGTCCATGCTGAACCCTCGGTGACTGACGAGTATCTGCGCACCCATTTCAGGGTCTGCACTCATCACCTGCTCTCTATTATATAAAGGTGTGACGATGTCGTGTGACGTGTCACCGTAGATGTCACCCAGCACAACAGACACTCCCTGCATCTTGGCCTGCGCCCTGAACCACGGCAGGACGTGCGCTCCGCTCTGGTACTGGTTGCCTTTCCAGTGCCCGATATCGTGGTAGGCGTAGCAGGGATACCTGTTCGCACCGTCGAAGAACAGGGCGTGGGCACCCAGTTCGAGGTGTATGTGGCTGTTGGGGTCATACTCCAGTTTAGGTCTGACCCACGCTCCGGGCAGCGTGTAGCCGTCGGTCAGCATGGACTTGTACTCGTTGTCACGGAAGAAAGCGAGCGCATCTACCGATACGCCCGCCTTGCTTTCGTTCTCCGTGACAACCGTCTCGGATTCTTCCGCCAATGCGTTGTGTGCGGCGGAAAGGGCGAGTGCGATTGCAAAGATATGTCTTTTCAATTCGTCGGATTATTTTGTTCTGATGAGGAAACCGCCGCCGGGAGCGAGGTGAACCGTCATTTTCTTCGCCAGAGTGATGTCGGCGCGCTTGTAGTCCTGTGCGTTGCGGTCGGCGTTGATGCCGTCGCGGAAGATCTCTGCCTTGGCGTTCGTGCTGATGCCGTCGGGCAGTGTGAACTCTATGTCGCGTGCATCCCAGTTGGTGGTGCCGCCTATGTACCATGTGTTTCCGCTGCGCCGTGCCGTCACGATGTACTTGCCGATTTCGCCGCAGAGCACCTTCGTCTCGTCCCATACGGTGGGTATCGACGCTATGAGCGAGGTGCACTCGGGTTCGGCGAGGTAGTTGGTGGGCGAGTCACAGAGCATGTTGAGCGGTGACTCGAGTGTGATGTACATCGCCAACTGGTGGCATCGCGTGCCCTGACTCATCGGTGAGGAGAAGATAGGATGGTAATTGCCCTTGGTGGAGTTGTGCATTGCGCCTTGGGTATAGTCCATCGGACCTGCCGCCTGGCGTATGAACGGCAGTTGGTTGTCGTAGGTTATCTGGTCGCGTGTGGTCGGTTCCCACTTCATCTGCTCCAGTCCTGACACTCCTTCCACGTTGAGCACGTTGGGATAGGTGCGGTTGATGCCTGCCGGTTTGAACGCCCCATGCAGGTCGCAGAGCATCTTGTAGCGTGCGCAGGTGGCTGCGGTGCGGTAGAAGAAGTCGGCCATGATCTGGTCGTCACGGTTCATGAAGTCGACCTTGAAACCCTTTACGCCCATCTTGGCGTAGTGTGCCACGACGTTCTCCATGTCCCTGTCAAATGCGTAATAGCCTGCCCAGAGGATGATGCCCACCCCTTTCTTGGCGGCATAGTCCACAATCATCGGCAGGTCTATCTCGGGTATGACCTGCATGAGGTCCGCCTGCATGTTGACAGCCCAGCCCTCGTCGAGGATGACATATTCTATTCCGTTGGCTGCGGCGAAGTCGATGTAGTATTTATAGGTGTCGTTGTTGACGCCGGCACGGAAGTCCACGTTGCAGATATTGAGGTCGTTCCACCAGTCCCAAGCCACTTTTCCGGGCTTGATCCACGAGATGTCGCTTATCCGTGACGGTGCTGCGAGCAGGTAGGTGAGGTTGTTCTCCGCCAGTTCTGCGTCGCTGCGGTCCAGCATGGCGACACGCCACGGGAATGTCCTTGCCCCCTCTACCTTGGCGATATAGTCCTCTGTGTCGTCCACAAGCATCTCAAGGTTGTTGTGTCCGCCTTGGTGCATCTTCTTGGGATAGGGTGCGTTGACGCCCGTAAGGCTGTGCTTGTCGCCCATGGAAACGAGGTAGAGGCCGGGGTAGTTCTCAAGATGCGTCTCGGTGATGCACATCTTGCGCCCTTTGCCGAGGTCTACTGTGAGGGGCAGGAACGACAGCCGCTTGGGGTTTAGTTTTGACAACGGCGCAACTGTATATGTGTTCTCAAACGAGTTGGCGAACTGGTTCTGGAAGGTGCTCTTGCCTTCTTCATAGTCGCGTACATAGGGTGTGGTCACCGTGTTGTCGGCAGGGAAGTTGTAAGCCACGGTCTCGCTCTTGACGAAACGGTTGCCTTTTGCGGTGTTCTCAAACCTGTAGGCTACGCCGTTGTTGTAGGCTCTCACCGTGACATTGTAGCCCTTGAACTGCATGGTGAGTTCACGGCAGTTGTCGTTCATGGTGGCCTGGCGTGTGAACGGCGACTTTATGTCGGCGTTGATGTCCTTTACGGTGGACTTTTTCAGGCGGCAGTCCTTGCCCCAAACGGTGCCGTCGGTGAATGTCATCGCCATGGGCGAGGGGCAGAGCACCACGTCGTTGTCGATGCGGACACTGTAGGTGAGTTCCTGTCCGACGTTTACTTCCACGTCGATGGTGCCGTCGGGCGACGACAAAGTTATCTTCTTGTCGGCGCTTGCCGTCGTTGCGAAGATGACGAATGCTGTCAATAGTGCTGTTCTCATAATGTTTTGGTATTTGGTTTTCAGTTCTTTCGGTCTGTTGTCAGTAGATTTTGCCCACGAGAAAGTTGACGAGCGTCTTGGGCAAAAGTCTGTTGAGGAATACAAAGGCGTGATATTTCAGTCCGGCTGTATGGTATATCCCCGGTCTCGCCGCACCGGCTATCCTCAGCAGTTTGTACGCTATCTGTCGGGAGGACAGTCCGTGCTGCTCGTCGTGTTCCATTGTCTCCACCGCCCGGTTCATCCTCGTGTAGACATCGCAGCCGGCATCGCTCTTGGTGCGTGCTGCGGTGAAGTTGGTCTTGACATCGCCGGGGAGCATGCAGCAGACGCTCACCCCGAACGGCGCAACCTCGTTGCGTAGGGCGCAGGCGAGGGCGTTGACGGCGGCTTTGGATGCGGAATAGAACCCCTGAAAGGGGATGGGGAACTCCGCGGCGAGACTGCTCACGAAGATAATCCTGCCCCCATGGGCGGTGCGCATATAGGGAAGAACGGCCTGGGTGACGTTTAACGCACCGAAGAAGTTGACGTCAAACTGCCGCTTCGCCTCGTTGATGTCGGTGAACTCGACCGCTCCCGATATGCCCATTCCGGCATTGTTGATGAGTACATCTATCCTGCCGCAGTCTTCGATGGCCGCCTTTACGGCCCCGATGCAGGCGTTGCGGTCTGTGATGTCGCAGTCGATGTGCGTTATGCCGTCGCCGTTTGCTCCGTGGCGCGACAGTTCGTACACCCTGTATCCGCTTGCGGCGAACACCTGTGCCGTGACTTTCCCGATGCCGGAACTGCCTCCGGTAATGGCCATTGTCCTCATCTTGTTGTTGTTTAGCGCAGCGTTTCTTATACAAAGGTACGAAAATATCGTTACGGAATGAAAGAAACTGGTGTCCTTGCGCCGTGATTAACTGTCTTTAACTCAATGGAATTGTCTCCGGAGTGGGCGCTTTTGTGAAAAGGACGCATCTCGCCAACTGCGCATGTTAACAGAATTTCCATGTTCCGGCCAGGCAACTCTTGGAAGAATAGCGCAATATGCAGAAACGGTAACTGTTGCTGAGTGCATTAAAATAGCCTAAAATTACGCAATCGTTTGACATTATGGGGAAAAAGCAGTAACTTTGCGCTGCAAAGTGGACGGCAGTTCGCTGACTGCCGCAACGCTTGGCAACGAATGTTGTTACATATCAATAAATACTAAAAAATTATGGTAGATTACAAATCAATTGGCCTTGTCAACACCAAAGACATGTTCGCAAGGGCTGTGGATGGCGGCTATGCTATCCCTGCGTTCAACTTCAACAACCTCGAACAGCTCCAGGCTATCATCGCAGCAGTGTCTGAACTGAAGAGCCCGGTAATCCTTCAGGTGTCGAAAGGTGCGCGCAACTATGCCAACGCTACCCTGCTCCGCTACCTCGCTGAGGGTGCTGTGGCTTACGCAAAGGAACTCGGTTGCAATCATCCTGAGATTGTTCTGCACCTCGATCACGGTGACAGTTTCGAACTGTGCAAGGACTGTGTGGACATGGGTTTCTCTTCTGTGATGATCGACGGCTCCTCTCTTCCCTACGAAGAGAATATCGCTCTGACGAAGAAAGTTGTTGAATACGCTCACGCTCACGACGTAACCGTTGAGGCAGAACTCGGTGTTCTCGCCGGCGTAGAGGATGAGGTAGTGGCTGAAGAGTCTCACTACACAAAGCCTGAGGAGGTAATCGACTTCGCTACACGCACTGGCTGTGACTCTCTCGCAATCTCTATCGGTACATCACACGGTGCTTACAAGTTCAAGCCAGAGCAGTGCACACGCGACCCGAAGACAGGTCGTCTTGTTCCTCCACCGCTCGCTTTCGACGTGCTTCACGAGATTGAGAAGAAGCTTCCTGGCTTCCCGATCGTTCTCCACGGTTCTTCTTCGGTTCCGCAGGAGTATGTTGACATCATCAACAAGTACGGTGGCAACCTGCCAAACGCAGTGGGTATACCAGAGGAGCAGCTCCGTGAGGCTGCGAAGAGCGCTGTTTGCAAGATCAACATCGACTCTGACTCTCGTCTGGCTTACACCGCAGGTGTACGCGAGACCCTCGCTGAGCATCCTGATTACTTCGATCCTCGCCAGTACGGCAAGGTGGCTCGTGCTTACATGACTGAACTCTACAAGCACAAGGTAACCGATGTGCTCGGTTCAAACAACAAACTTGCCAACTGCGACTAATCGGTCATACAGCGCAAGACTGTGACTTAAATAGACAGGGATGTCCGTTCGGACATCCCTGTTGCCGTTTGTAAGGATTATGCATTTCTTGTCGGTGGACGGAAATGTTATATATTCTAAATAATTGTGGCGATGTTTGAGACTGTTGGCGGAAACGATTACTTTTGCAATGGTGTGGGTCGTGGTGCGTAGCAGATGCCATATCTTAAACAGGAAGATATTATTGCGAAAACTTAAACGAATAAAAATATTATGAGAATGAAAAGGATTTTATTGTTATTGGCGATTCTCTTGCCCTCCGTGATGCAGGCGCAGGACAAGATGAAAGGGTTCATCGACGGACTGATGGCGAAGATGACGGTCGAGGAAAAGATAGGTCAGCTCAACCTGCTTCCAGCCGGTGACATTGAGACTGGCGGCGCTTTGGACAGTCCGATAGGCAATCTGGCGGCTCAAGGCAGCCTTGGCGGCATCTTCAATATAAAGGGTGAGGAGAAGATAGCGGCTCTCCAGAAGATTGCGGTGGAAAAAAGCAGGTTGGGAATACCGCTCATCGTGGGCATGGATGTCATACACGGATACGAGACAGTGTTCCCTATTCCGTTGGCCTTGAGTTGTTCGTGGGATATGGATGCCATTGAACGCAGTGCCCAGGTGGCGGCTTTTGAGGCGGCGTCTGCCGGCATCAACTGGGTGTATTCGCCCATGGTGGACATCGCATTGGATGCCCGTTGGGGGCGTATTGCCGAGAGTGGCGGCGAAGATCCGTATCTTGGAAGCCGCATAGCGGAGGCTATGGTGCGCGGATATCAGGGAGATTTCTCCTCGCCATACAATGTCATGGCGTGCGTGAAGCACTATGCCCTCTACGGAGCAGTGGAGAGCGGACGTGACTACAACACCGTTGACATGTCACACCTGCGTATGTACAACCAGTATTTTCCGCCATATCAGGCTGCTGCGGATGCCGGGGCAGGTTCGTTCATGACCTCGTTCAACCTTGTCGACGGACAGCATGCCACTGCCAACAGGTGGCTTTTGCAGGACGTGTTGCGTGACAAGTGGAAGTTTGATGGCTTCATCGTGACCGACTACGGTTCGATAGGCGAAATGGCGGTACACGGTTTCGGCGATCTGAAACACAACTCCGCCTTGGCGCTGAAAGCGGGAACGGATATGGATATGTGTTCGTTCGGCTATCTGGGAACGCTGAAACAGAGCCTCGAAGAGGGTACTGTGACAATGGAGGAAATAAATACCGCCTGCCGCCGTATACTCGAGGCGAAATACAAACTCGGACTTTTCGACGACCCATACAAATTCCTTAGTGCCAAGAAAGAGAAGAAAAACATCTATACAAAGGAGAACCGCAGCGTGGCACGCGACATTGCTGCCGAGACATTCGTACTATTGAAGAACGAGGGAGAGGTGCTTCCGCTGAAGAAACAGGGCAAGATTGCGCTCATAGGTCCTCTTGCCGACACACGCAACAACCTCGCCGGCTGCTGGTCGGTGGCACAGGCACCCGACAAGTACAAGACTTTGAAAGAAGGATTTGAAGAGGCTTTGAAAGGCAAGGCGCAACTCATGTACGCCCAAGGTTCCAATATATGGGCTGATGAGGCTCGTCAGGTAGCCGGAGAATACGGCAAGACCATAGCGAGAGTTGATGACGCTGCCGCCAAGGCGGAAGCCCTGCAGATTGCGAAGCAGGCGGATGTCATCGTGTGTGCCATGGGCGAGAGTGCCGATATGTCGGGTGAGAGTTCCTCACGCGCCGATCTTGTCATGCCGGATGTGCAGATGGCCTTGCTGAAGGAACTTGTCGCATTGGGCAAACCTCTGGTACTGCTCAACTTCTCAGGCCGTCCTACGGTGATGGAGTGGGAGAGTGAGAATGTGCCTGCTATCATGAACGTGTGGTTTGGCGGTTCTGAGACTCCCGATGCGATATGCGATGTCGTCTTCGGTGACAAGGTTCCGTGCGGCAGACTGACCACTTCCATGCCCAAGGCGGTGGGTCAAGAGCCTCTCTACTATAACCATCTGAACACCGGCCGTCCTGTTCCCGACAACGCAGAGGGCTACCGCAAGTATCAGAGCAATTACATCGAGGTGCGCAACGGCGCACGTTATCCGTTCGGATACGGTTTGACCTACACCACCTTTAAGTACGGTGACATGAAGGTTACAGGTGAAGGCCGCAACTATGACGTCACTGTTGACGTGACAAACACAGGCGGCCGCAATGCCTATGAGGTGGTTCAACTCTATATACACGATGTTGCCGCATCGGTGGCACGCCCTGTCAAGGAACTGAAAGGCTTTGATCGTGTGCTCATTCCGGCAGGTCAGACCAAGACGGTGACGCTGAAAGTCAATGAGGAAAGTCTCTCCTATTTCGACAATGACGGTCGCCGCGTCTTTGAACCGGGTGACTTCGAGATTATGGTTGGTCCTAACTCCCGTGACCTGCAGACCAAGAAGATTACCGTGGAATAGAATTTTCGGAAAGCGGTCTTATACAGGCAATCCCCTTTTTGCACTATGGCAGAAAGGGGATTGCTTTTGTATCGTTTGTCCAATTTTGGTGTATGTACTGTAGGAACGCTCCTGCAATGGAGATGATTTTACTGTTTTCCGAGTTCCTTTTTTAGCCATAATAAAAGCGTGGCCGTCCCTAAGTGCCACGCTTTGCTTTGCTCATGTCACGTCACTTGTGGCGGTTCGCTCAATTGACAGGTTCTGTCTCCAGCGTCTCAACATAGCCTGTGATGGGGTTGAGGCGCAGTTTGCTTATCATCTTCTTGCCGAACAGGTTGTCGGAAAGGAGTTCCAGACGGCCGTACTGTGCTGCGTAGAATTCGAAAGACTTCACCGGATTGTTGCCGGCAGTTACTGTCGCCTTCACCTTACCGGGCATATTCACCGTGATGCCGGTAGGATTTTTCGCTTTCTTTTCACCGTCCACGGCGGTGTGGAGTTCGGGAATGGTTTTCAGATCTTCTATTGTCAGACGGTAGGGAGCACCGGCAAGGTCGTCGGCATCCACCAGTCCCAGTTTCTTGGAGAAACGGAACAGTACTTCACTCTCGCCTTCGTTGCTCTCTCCGTCGGCATTTCCTTTCGGACAGAACACCACCTCATGCTCTACGGTATCTTTCTCCACAGTGCCTTGAAACATCTGCAGCAGTATGCTTTCCTGGCGATTAAGGTTGGCGAGCATTATCTCCAACTGCTCTCCGTCCTTTGGCATATACTCCGCTTCGCCGCGTGTCAGTTCGTTGCGTGAACTGCGTATGTCGTATATCTCGCGCGCTGTCAGTTCCGCCATTTTGGCCTTTGACCCGGCGGCAAGAATGTCTTCGCTCATGTAGTCGCGCGGATTGGGCAACGCCACTTTGGGCGCAGGCGTGAACGAAGCCGTCTTCGCCGCCTCTTTGCCCTTGGTGTTAATGGCGAGGAGCACGCCGTTGCGGTCGAGTTCCACGTCGAATATGGAGTGCTTCTTGTCCACTGGCACGACATAGCACTTGGCGGTATCGGGTATGGCGGTGGTGTACATCTTCAGCCCGACAATATTGTATGAGGTAGAAGGCTGCTCGCTTTCCGTCTTCTTCAGGAAGCGTTCCGAGTAGGCTGCATACTCTCCCGGCGTGTAAGTGGTCTTTTCCACAAGTATCTGGAAACGCATCTCGGTCTTGGGCAGATAGTATTTCGTGCCCTCCACTTGTGCGCTTGCTGTTATTGACGATAATAATACGGTGAACAGCATCAAGGCTTTTCTTTTCATGTTGCAGGTGTTTTGTTCTTATGTTTTTCTATTCTGTTGTCGATAGGTGAGCGGTTGCCCGTCGTGTGGAAATCCGTTTGAACGCCTCGGGGAGCATCTTTATGATGTCGCTTGCTATGAGACTTTCCTCTCCAAGCCGTTCTGCGGCGATGTCGCCTGCCAGTCCGTGCAGGTACATTCCCAGTATGCAAGCCTCCCGGCGCGTATATCCCCGGGCGAGCAGACCTGTTATCATGCCGGTCAGGACATCGCCCGCACCGGCCGTAGCCATACCTGCGTTGCCGGTGGAATTGATGATTGTCTCGCCGTCAGGACAGCACAAGGCGGTGTAATGCCCCTTTAGCACAATGTAGGATTTCATCTTTTCCGCCAGTGAGCGCGCCTTGGCAAGCCGGGCGTAACTGCCGTCTGACGCACCGCCTGCAAGCCTGTCAAATTCCGCAGGGTGCGGAGTGAGCACCAGATCGAACGGCAACTGGTTGAGCCAAGCCCTGTGCTCGGCGAGTATGTTGAGTGCGTCGGCGTCCAGAACCACCGGGCACTGTGTGCGTCGAATCTGTGACATGAGGGCTATGGCAGTGCCTTCGTCCTTGCCGATGCCCGGGCCCAACGCCACGGCATCATAGCAGTCGGTGTCGACTGTGCGTGCAAAGAACAGTTCCTCGCTGTCGTGCTGTAGTATCGCTTCTGGCACTGCGGTCTGCAATATGTCGTTGTTGCACGCCGGAGTGTGCACAGTCAGTTTTCCCACACCGCTCCTCAGAGCCGCCTTTGACGACAGTATCGCCGCCCCTGCCATGCCGTAAGAGCCGGCGAAAAGCAGTGCGTGACCCATCATGCCCTTGTGTGCGAACTTGGAACGGGGGCGCAGAATGCTCCTGACATCATCTTTCTCGACGAGACTGAACGATGTGTGCGTGCGGCGGACATACTCCTCCGACAGTCCGATATCCACGACTTTCACCTCGCCGAGATACGGTTCGTTGTCGGCGAGATACATTGCGAGTTTCTTCTGTTGGAGCGTAAGCGTCAGGTCGGCGCGTATCATGTACTGTCGGAAATTGCCGGTGTTGTCCTCCGTGTGCAGTCCCGACGGAATGTCAATGCTCACCACTGTCGCCTGCGAGGCGTTGACATATTTCACCACAGAGGCGAAACCGCCGTGCAGAGGCTTGTTCAGCCCGGCGCCGAACAGTCCGTCGATTACCACCGTGCGGTTGTCGAGGTGCGGCGGTTCAAAGTCGCGTGTCACCTCCACCACTTTCTTCACTCTCTTCGCCCCCTGCAACCGGCGCATATTCTGCGAACATTCGTCCGACAGTTTGCCGGTAGTGTTGAACAGGTAGGCCTCCACCGACCGTCCCCTTTCGCTCAACAGGCGTGCCACGGCAAGTGCGTCGCCGCCGTTGTTGCCGGGTCCCGCGAGTACCACAAAGTTGTAAGTGTTGTCCCACCGCTCCGCTATCTCTGTTGTGATAGCCGCCGCCGCGCGTTCCATAAGGTCGATGGAACGTATCGGTTCGTGCTCGATGGTGTATCTGTCCCAGTCGTGAATCTGTGTGCCAGTGTATATTTGCATAGCTCTGCAAAAATACTAAATTAATGCAAACAACGGCTCTCGTTTGTCGTTTTTTTAGTAATTTTGCCGAAAATATCACGTTTTTCGCATATGGGTAAAATTAGAATACAGGATAAGACCTTCGAGATTATGTTGACGGAGGACTATATCCTGAATAAGATTGACGAAGTGGCGAAACGCATCAACGAAGACATGAAAGACAAAAATCCGCTCTTTCTTGCGGTGCTCAACGGTTCTTTCATGTTCGCTTCCGACCTTATGAAGAGGATAACCATACCTTGTGAAATCTCCTTTGTCAAACTTGCGAGTTACCAGGGCACCACTTCCAGTGGCAAGGTGAAGGAGGTGCTCGGCATCAACGAGGACATTTCCGGGCGCACGGTAGTGATTCTGGAGGACATTGTGGAGTCGGGTCTGACGATGAAACAGATGACCGAGAGCCTCGGCACACGCAATCCAGCAGCCGTGCACATCTGTTCTCTCTTCGTGAAACCCGACTGTCTGAAGGTTGATGTCAACATAGACTACCCCGTGATGAGCATAGGCAACGACTTCATAGTCGGCTATGGACTTGACTATAACCAGCAAGGGCGCAACTACCGCGACCTCTATGTGCTGTCAGAAGAATAAAACTCAACATACAATGAAGAATATTATCATTTTCGGAGCCCCGGGTTCCGGCAAGGGAACACAGAGTGACAAGATTATCGCAGAGTACGGTGTGGCACACATCTCCACTGGTGACGTGCTCCGCGCAGAGATAAAAGCCGGCACAGAACTCGGCAAGACTGCATCGCAGTACATCAATGAGGGCAAACTCGTGCCCGACTCTCTCATCATCGATATGCTCGCCGGAGTGCTCGATTCCAAGGGTAAGGACATCCCGGGTGTCATCTTCGACGGTTTCCCCCGTACCATTGCGCAGGCCGAAGCCCTCAACGACATGCTCGCAGAGCGCGGTGAAAGCGTCAGCGTAGTGCTCGGTCTGGAGGTTGACGACGCAGAACTCATCAAGCGCATCATTGCCCGCGGCAAGACCAGCGGTCGTGCCGACGACAACGAGGAGACCGCAAAGAAGCGCCTCGACACATATTATTCACAGACACTTCCGCTGAAAGACTTCTATATAAAGGCCGGAAAATATGCCAAGATTAACGGCGTAGGTTCGATAGACGACATCTATTCCGAGATCAAGAAAGCCATAGACAACAACTGATTCCCCTCATTTTGTCATCCAAACTCCAACAGTCACCGTTATGGAAAGCAACTTCATTGACTATGTGAAAATCCTGTGCCGTTCGGGAAAGGGCGGCAGGGGGAGTATGCATCTGCGTCATCTGAAGTACCAACCCAACGGAGGTCCCGACGGAGGAGACGGCGGAAAGGGCGGAAGCATTATCCTCCGTGGCAGCCATAACCACTGGACGCTGCTGCACCTGAAGTACCAACGCCACATCTTTGCGGAGCATGGAGGCAACGGAGGCAAGGACAAGTGCCACGGAACTGACGGCAAGGACGTCTACATAGACGTGCCTTGCGGCACTGTGGCCTATGATGCCGAGACGGGAAAATACCTGTGCGACATCCGCTACGACGGTCAGGAGGTGGTTCTGCTCAAGGGAGGCAGAGGCGGATTGGGCAATTTCCAGTTCCGCACAGCCACCAACCAGGCGCCGCGTTTCGCCCAACCGGGCGATCCGATGCTTGAGATGACGGTCATCCTTGAGATGAAACTCCTCGCCGATGTGGGGCTTGTGGGATTTCCCAATGCCGGAAAATCCACCCTGCTCAGTGCCGTTTCCAACGCCCGTCCGAAGATTGCCAACTATCCGTTCACCACTATGGAACCTTCGCTCGGCATCGTCGCCTACCGTGACGGCAAGTCTTTTGTCATGGCGGACATCCCCGGCATCATCGAGGGAGCGAGTGAAGGGAAAGGTCTGGGACTGCGTTTCCTGCGTCACATAGAGCGCAATTCTCTCCTGCTTTTCATGGTTCCGGGCGATACGGACGACATAAAGCGGGAATACGAGATACTCCTCAACGAACTGAAACAGTTCAATCCCGATATGCTCGCCAAGCATCGTGTGCTGGCAATCACCAAGTGTGACCTCCTCGACGACGAACTCATCGCCATGCTCAAGGACACTCTGCCCGACGACATCCCCTGCGTTTTCATCTCGAGTGTCACTGGCAAGGGCATCGATCAGTTGAAAGACGTGCTTTGGGAGGAACTCAACCGCGAGAGCAACAAGATGCAGGGGGCTATCGACGAGCAACTTATCGTGCACCGCAATAAGCCCTTGGCGTTCCTCAACAAGGAGATGGAAGACGAGGGAGAGGATGAAGACATCGTCTATGTGGAGGATTCCGGCGATGACGATATAGAGTTTGTCGACGATGTGGAATATGTTGATGATATAGAAGACATCGATGGATAACGTGATAGACTACACTTTCCCCGGTCGGGAAGTTGTGGCTTTCACGACATTGCGGACACTGGGCAGAGACCGTGAACGGCTCTGCCGGATGCTCGGCATAGACGACAGGCACTTGGTAATCCCCCATCAAGTGCATTCAGACAAGGTTTTGTGTATTGACAACGGTGTCCTTTCCATGCCCGACGCACAGCGCAAGGAGGCACTGGAAGGGGTGGACGCTGTCGTCACGCAGATGCGTGGCGTGTGCATAGGAGTGAGTACTGCCGACTGCATTCCTGTGCTTCTCTATGACCCGGCGACCGCTACGGTGGCGGCTATACACGCCGGTTGGCGCGGCACAGTGGCGGAAATAGCCGCCAAGACAATCTCTGTCATGATCGGAAAGTACTGTGTCCGTCCGTCGGAACTGCGTGCTGTCATCGGTCCCGGCATATCTCTCCGTAATTTTGAAGTGGGCGACGAGGTCTACGACCGCTTTGCCGAAGCCGGATTTGACATGGCTTCCGTTTCCCGGAAATATGCCAAGTGGCACATCGATTTGTGGGAATGTAACCGCCAGACACTTCTCGGTTGCGGCGTGAAAGCGGAGAACATTCACACCGAACGCATCTGTACCTATGACAATACCGACCGTCTGTTCTCTGCAAGAGTGGAGCAGAAAGGGGCGGAAAAGTGTGGCCGCAACTTCAATGCGATAATGATAAACCAAACCTAAACAAACCAATGGACAAACGGAGACTTACAATAATACTCGCAACAATGCTCATGTCTGCGGTGGCATGGGCACAGAACAAAACCTTTACTGCCGCCGAGCAGCAACAGATAAGTATCGCCACGCCCGGCCTTTTCGACAAGAGCGACGTGTTTGAGATAGACTTGACGCTACTTGCAGCCAAGGACTACTCGTTTCCTTTGCCTGTGGGCAAGGCTCTGGTGGTGCGCAATCACTCCGGGTTACAGATTACCACGAAGAAGGGCGACGCCGTAAAGGCGATGTTCGCAGGCCGTGTGCGTTTGGCATACAAGCACCATGAGTTCGGCAACATCATCGTCATTCGCCACGACAACGGGCTTGAAACCGTCTACGGCGACAATGCCCAGAACCTCGTAAAGGTGGGTGACCGCGTGAAAGCCGGACAGACCATTGCCATCGTCGGCGGCATCGGACAGGATACCTACTGCACTTTCGCCGTAATGGTCAACGGCAACAGAATCAACCCCGAGACGGTCATAGAGACCAACAGCCACCGTCTGCGGCCTGTGACGCTGAAGATACACAAGACGGGAGAGCGCATCCGGGTGTCGGCGCTGCGCCATGACGCTCCGGGAAAAGGACTGATGGCATATACCGGTGAGGACGCTTTCGCCGACCGTTCGTCCGTAACGATAGACCTGACGCAGATTGCTTCCAACCGCTGGGCGTACCCCTTGCCCGGTTCAAAGGTAATCAGTCCCTACGGAGGACGGCGCAATCACTCGGGCGTTGACCTCAAGACGTTCCCCAACGACAAGATAAAGGCGGCTTTCGACGGCGTAGTCACACGCAGCGGAGTCTTTTCCGGCTACGGCAACTGTGTGGAGATAAAGCACGCCAACGGCATAAAGACCCTCTACTCGCACCAGTCGAAGAACCTCGTCAAGGTGGGCGACCACGTCAAGGCAGGTCAGGACATCGGACTGACGGGGCGCACCGGCAGGGCGACAACAGAGCACCTGCACTTTGAAATCAGCGTTCAGGGCAGGAGATACAACCCCGCACGCTTCTACGACTTTTCCAACCGCAAACTGCGTGACATCATAGTGAAGATCGACAAGTCGGGAGCGGTCACGGAAGTGAAACGATAACACAACGCAATATGAAAGAACTATCACTCAAGTACGGATGCAATCCTAACCAGAAACCCTCGCGCATATTCATGACAGAGGGTGAGTTGCCCATCGAGGTTGTCAACGGCCGGCCAGGCTATATCAACTTTCTCGATGCGCTGAACTCGTGGCAACTCGTCAAGGAACTGAAGAAAGCGACTGGCCTGCCGGCTGCTGCCAGTTTCAAACACGTCAGTCCCGCCGGTGCGGCAGTGGGGCTTCCGCTCAGCGAAACCCTCAAGAAGATTTACTTCGTGGACGACGTGAAGATTACGCTTTCACCCATTGCGTGTGCCTATGCGCGTGCCCGCGGTGCCGACAGAATGAGTTCCTACGGCGATTTTATCGCCCTTAGCGATACCTGTGACGAGGCTGTTGCCACGCTGATAAAGCGTGAAGTGAGCGACGGAGTAATCGCTCCCGACTTCACGCCGGAGGCTATAGAGATTCTCAAAGCGAAGCGCAAGGGCACTTACAACGTGATAAAGATTGACCCGGACTATGTGCCTGAGCCGGTGGAAAGGAAGCAGGTGTTCGGCGTGACGTTCGAACAGGGACGCAACGAGGTGCGCCTTGACGACCCGACACTGTTTGACAACATCCCCACAAAGGCAAAGAACTTCACCCCGGAGGCACTCCGTGACCTGATGATTGCGCTCATAACGCTGAAATATACACAGTCCAACTCCGTCTGCTATGTCAAGGACGGTCAGGCGATAGGCATCGGTGCAGGCCAGCAGAGCCGCATCCACTGCACACGGTTGGCTGGCAACAAGGCCGACATCTGGTGGCTCCGCCAGTGCCCGAAGGTGATGGACCTGCCGTTCAAGGAGGGCATACGCCGTGCCGACCGTGACAACACGATTGACGTGTACATCTCTGACGACTATGAGGACGTGCTCGCTGACGGCACTTGGGAGAACTTCTTCACAGAGAAGCCCGAACCTCTGACCCGTGAGGAGAAGAAGGCTTGGATAGCGAAGAATACCGGCGTGTCGCTCGGTTCGGACGCTTTCTTCCCCTTTGGCGACAATATCGAGCGTGCGCACAAGAGCGGTGTGGAGTTCATAGCCCAGGCAGGAGGTTCTGTGCGCGACGATAACGTGATAGAGACGTGCGACAAATACGGCATAACGATGGCGTTCACCGGCATCCGTCTGTTCCATCACTAAACACAAGACAACGCTATGGACGAATTTGACGATATCCTTGTCAACGGTATAAACTTCGGTCGTGGAGGGGAGAGGAAAGACCCCAACGCCGACAAAGTGAAGACCAAGGCACGCAAGAAGAAGTATATCACCGGGGCGCACGGCTCGGGTTCCGCACGGCAAAAGGCGAAATACCGGGAGCAGAGGGCTAACCGGCACAAGAAATGAGAGAGGTGCAGCGTTGTCGCTGCACCTCTCTCATTTCTCAAATGTTTGTCTTGCGGTTGCGGTGGGGACGCTGCAATTACTGCTCTTTCTCCCCGTCTCCCTCGTTGATTTCCTTCTTGAAACTCTCCCAGTCCTGAAATCCAGCGAGAATGGACAGGCGGTCGAGCATCTCCTTCGATGGGCGTTCGTGGAGCGAACTGACGATTTTCCTTTCTATATGTGAGAGGAGTTCCCTCACGTCATGTCTGATCTCTTCTGTCCTGCGGTGCATTGTCATTTCAGTTTGAGGTTGATTTTGCCCACGAAGAGGGCGTGTTTGCCGTTCTGATCCACAGGCACGCCCTTGCCGTCTGCGTCGCCTGTGTACTTCAGATGCTCGAAATAAGTGTGGGAGTGTCCGCCCAACACTATGTCGACACCGTGGGTTCCGGCTATCACTTTCTGGTCGTCGGCTTCTTCGCCCATGCCCCATCCCATGTGGCTGAGGCATATCACGAGGTCGCATTTCTCCTTGTTCCGCAGCAGGTCAGCCATTTCTGCCGCAGTCTTTACCGGGTCAAGGTACTTCACGCCCTTGTAGTTGTCGGCGGCAACCAGTCCCTCAAGTTGCGGCGAAAGACCGAAGATGCCTATCTTCACGCCGTTGCGCTTGATTATCGTGTAGGGTTTGACGAGACCCTCTACAGGTGTCCCGGAAAAATCGTAGTTGGCGCACACTATGGGGAAATTGCACTTGCGGAACAGACGTGCCATATTCTCAAGTCCGTAGTCGAACTCATGGTTGCCTATGGTGCAGGCATCATAGCCCATCATATTCATCAGTCCGACCTCCACATCGCCCTTGTACAGGGTGTAGTAGGGCGATCCCTGCGAGAAGTCGCCGCTGTCAAGGAGCAGCAGTTTCGGGTCTTTCTCGCGTTCTTCCTTTATCATGCAGACACGGCGCAGATAGCCTCCGCGTCCTGCGAGCAGCGTGTCGGAGAGGTGCTTGCTCAGCGGCAGTATGCAACTGTGGCTGTCGTTGGTGTGCAGTATGGTTATTTCCTTGTCGCCTTTCGCCCCTGCCGTGACGGCGGTGGCGAGCAACATGGCGAGGCAGAATATTCTTGTTGTCGTTTTCATAAGCCTTTTCTTTTGCGTGTGTGTCACTTTACGGTGATGCGTCCCTCGACTTTGCTGTCGATGGCTTCGCCGTTCTTTTCCTTCTCACGGAAGTAATCCATGATGATATACCTCACGTTGTTCTCCTGAGTCTGCGGCGAATTGAGCCGTGTCTTCTTCTTGAAAGCGGTCAGTCCGTCGTTGCCCTGCGCCAGATAGTCTATCGACGCCACACGGTAGACAGCCGCACGGTCGATGTCCTTTCCGTCGAGTTTCGCCGACGAGAGTTTGCGGTCGCGCGTGATGACCAGTTCCACGCCGTGGCTCACGCCCTGTCCGCCGGTTGCCGCTATCTGCGAAAAGAGTTCCATGACGGCCTCTCCCGTCATGTCGAAGAAGCATATCTTGTTCTCGAAAGGAGCGACATTGAACACGTCGCCGATAGTGATTGCGCCCTCGGGGAACGCCGCACGGATGCCGCCCATGTTGTAGACGGCGAACACAGGCTTCTCATTGTACTTCTGTCCGCCCCATACCAGGATGTCGGAAAGCAGGTTGGAGAGGTCACTCTCGGGACTTTTCGCCTCCATGTAGTGTGCCGTGTGTCCCACCACGGGGCTCATCAGGCTGTCGACAGCCTGCTTGTAGGGTGCGAGGAATGCCGCCGCTTCCGCATCGGGTTGGCGGTCATAGGTGGAGTCAATGAGTATCCTGCTCCTGTTTACACCTGTCAGATGATAGCCCGAGGTGCACGATGCGAGCAGCAGGACTGCTGTCGCAATAAGGGAAAAACTCTTTTTCATCGTTTCTGGTTTTACACTGCAAAATTACTAAATAATTCGTTTGCCGCAGTGCGGAGACAGTACAAAGATGTGCTTTTGGCATTATTGGCAGGCAGAAAACACCGCTCTCGTGGGTTGTTCACGACCGTGGTCCGACCGGCCCACGGTCGATATTCGGGCGAACCACGGTCGGTATCCGCCCGGACCACGACCGTGAACAACCTGCGCAAGCACCGTTTGCGGACTGCGTGAACGGTGTTTGCGTATCGCTATGACACCCTTGCCGTGTCTATTCGGTGTAGAAGTCTATGATGTCAAGTATGGCTTTGCGGCACACAGGACAGAACTCCGGGTTCTCGTTTGTGCGCATCCGGCAGTCCTGCATCGGGCGGTACACGCCCTTGAGGCTGTAGCCTCCGCCCTCGAATACGCCCACCTTGCCGGAGTATTTCTTGGTCGGCGGAGTGGGGACGGGTGTCTTGCGGTCAATCATGTCCTCCCACTTGCCGTGGAAATCGCGCATAGTGGTGATGTTGCGCTCCCATGGCTCGATGTCAAGGGGGTACATCGGTATCGCTTCCGCCTCGTATGCGTACTCGTCGGCAAGCCCAGCGAAACTGTGGCCGAACTCGTGCACCACAACGGGACGGAACATCCTGTGGTGCGTCATCGACAGGTTGTAGGAGTTGAGGATGCCCCCTCCGCCGTACTTGTCGGTGTTGACGAGCACGATGATGTGCTCATAGGGCACGCCCGCCAGGAGGTCGTGCATGTCTTTCAGGTTGAGTGTGGTGAGGTAGCGGTCGCTGTAGAAGGTGTCGAAATGGCTGCTCAGTGCAGTGTTTTTCCATATCCCCTGCGACGGTTCGCTCGTTCCGCTCTCCGCTGACACCGCTTTCACTGCTATGACATTGAACTTCGGCTTGGCGGAAGCGAACGGTTCGTGGGCGAAGAGTGCCTCTGTGGCTGTGCGCGCATCGTCGAGGAAAGTGTCCATCTCATTCTCCGTGTAGCCCTCGGCGAGGAATGCTATGTGGATGCAGCGTGACGTGTCGGCGGCATGGACAAGGGTTTCGTATGGCGTGACGCCCGAAAAGCCGATGTGCTTTATCAGTATGTCGCCCGGGTCTACGGTGTGGGTGAACGTCGACACCACCTCGCGGCGGTTGTTGCGGAGGTCTACCGTGATGTCGACAACACGCTTCGGCATGGGTATGAGGAACACGTTCTCGAACGATTTGCGCGTCGTCTTCGCCTCGTCATAGGAGAGCCATTCCTGGAAGAGCGTGGAGAACGAGTTGCGGTAGAGCACCTCATGTGTGGCGTGATCGCGCACCGTGATCTGTCCGTTGCCCTCAACCGGCAGTTCCGAGAGCCGCTTGCGCTTGCCGTACCACCGTGGTGAGAGGTTGAGTTTGTCTACTGAGATTTCCTGGGACTGTGCATTGCCTGCGAAAGTGTAGTCGATGCGCAGTGTGCTGTCGCGGAACGCCTCGCCGAAAGTCTGCGCTCCGGCACGGCAGCAACAGGCGGCGAGCATGGCGGAAGCCATGATGATGTATGTGTGTAGGGTTTTCATGAGTGGTGCAAATTTACGGATATTGTTGTTGTATAGAAATTTTCTGTTTATAGAGGTAGACGGATATGACGTGCTTAATCTGTTTCCCATTTTGACTTTGCAATCTCAAGCGATTTCCGGATGTGTTTGACAAGGATGTCCCGGGCAGGTAGTTCTGTAAGGTATTGCGCTACTTTGATGCCTGATTTGTCGAGTTGCAGAAGTTCTATCTGTTCTTCGCTGCCTTCAGTACACAGCAACAAACCGAGCGGAGGCTCCTCTCCTGACACCATTTCGTTTGCTTCCAGCCAACGGAGATAAAGTTCCATTTGACCTTTATACTGTGCTTTGAAACGGCCGAGTTTCAGGTCTATGGCGATAAGCCGGTGCAGTCTGCGATGATAGAACAGCAAATCGAGATAGAAATCTTCGCCGTCAATAATCATGCGTTTCTGCCGTTCAACAAAGGCAAATCCCTTGCCCATTTCCAGCATGAACTGTTCCAAGTTGGCAACAAGGCTGTCTTCAAGGCTACGCTCGCTGTACAAACCTTTCAAACCGGTAAATTCAAGGAAATAGGGACTTTTGAATACAAGGTCTGGAGTGATGATGTCGTTCTCCCTCATATTTGCCAACTCGTGTTTTATCAAGTCGTCCGGTTTCGTGGTAATGGCAGTACGTTCATAAAGCATACCGTCTATTTCCTTGCGTAGTCGGCGTATACTCCAATGCTCATTGGATGCAAAAGTGAGATAGAATTCCCTTTGGAGAGCGTCATTCAATGGTAATACCTCGACAAAATGCGACCACCACAATTGTCGCGACAGTGTTGCGACAATCTTCTCGTCGGTAAACAGGCGTGCGAACTGCATCATGCGACGGACGTTTTTTTCCGTAAAACCGTTGGTCCCGTACTCTTCCTGCAATTGTCGCGACACTGTCACGACAATTTGTTCACCATAATTTGCACGCTTATCGGCAAGCACATCACGGTTGATACGCTTGCCTATGTGCCAATACATCATTGTCTGTTCGCTGCTGACTGTCACAGCCACATGGCTTCGTGCCTGCTCTATTATGGAGCGAAGGTCTCCTATCAGAGCCGCTATGCTGTCATTGAAAACCGTTTCCTTCTGTTGTCTTGTTATGTCGTTGTCCATACATGAACGAATTGTTGGTTAATTGTGACCAAACAGTTTGACTGTACTACGGATAGACAAAGGTAATTATTATATCCGACATCGGGGGGCTTTTTGTGGTGTAATCCTTTGTTTTTCCCAAAGGAAGATAGTCAATGCAAATTGTTTGCAAGTGCTTGCGGTAGAAAAGTGTCTTGTCGGTAAAATCCGTATAAGGAGGGAACGGTGCATAAAAATAGTTAAATATGGGGCGCAGAACATAAAGAATTGTCAATAATAGAGGAAAAAGCAGTACCTTTGCACCGCTTTTCGGCGTAACCGCTGGCAGTGGAAGAGTCATTGGCTATGTTGCGTTGGCGAGATGAACAATTTAATTATTTGTTAGAGAAATGGATTTAATTAAAGTTGCTGAAGAAGCATTTGCAACCGGCAAACAGCATCCTGAGTTCCGTGCGGGTGACACTGTGACTGTCGCTTACAAAATCATCGAGGGTACAAAGGAGCGTGTTCAGCTCTACCGTGGTGTGGTCATCAAGATTGTGGGTCATGGTGAGAAGAGACGTTTCACCGTCCGCAAGATGTCTGGAACTGTCGGTGTGGAGCGTATATTCCCGATTGAGTCGCCTGCTATCGATTCCATAGAGGTGAACAAGCGTGGTAAGGTGCGTCGTGCTAAACTGTACTACCTGCGCAAGCTCACTGGTAAGAAGGCACGTATCGCAGAGAAGCGTACTCCTGTTGCTGCTGAGAAGTAAGCACACAGCGAAGACCAAGAAAACAGAGAGGTTTCATCCTGAGGGTGAAGCCTCTCTTGTTTTTGGGGGGGAAAGAGTGGTTCGTTATCCTCGTCTCACTGTGTTTGCCCGACGTTGGGATGTGTCGACTACTGTTGTTGACAGTAGCGGCGGATAAAGAGGTGTCTGCCGGTTACTCGAAATAGAATGTCAGGGTGATCATCTTGGCGTGTGCCTCGCTAACGGAACGGGCGTATTTCACCAGGTTAAGGTCGCGCAGACCGTTGGGGTGGTCGGTGTCGAGGGAGTTGCCCAGGCCGAACATGAACTTCAGTTCGGGGCGGCACTTGAAATAGGGGAGGTATTCGTCGATGCCGAAGCCCAGTTCCACGAACGTGTTGTATTTCTTCAGCAGCACGCAGTCGTCGGCTTTTCCGGTCAGGTTGAGTGCCGGCGCAACGCCTGCCATGACGTACACGCGGTGGTTGTTGAGTCTTGGTGCGGCGAAGATGAGGTCGAGCGATGTCATGACGTATGCCGTCTTCATGTCCTGGTTCTTTGTAACGGTCGTCTCGGAGGTGCTCTCCGTGTGGTTGAAAAACGACAGGTGGCGTGACCCGAAGTAGATTGCCGGGGCGATGCGCAACTGGAAGAACTCGGAAAGACGCAACTCGCCGAGCACGCCGACATTGAAACCGGGATCCATGCGGTCCTGGTCGCAACTTATATGGGATGTTGTGACGGTGCCGTCTTCGCCTGTTATGCTGACGGGACCGCTGTTGATGAACTCCATGTCCTGCATATGCGTGCCTACATGGATGCCGAAATGGAACGGACGCAGGTCGGTGTAGGGACGGTTCTGCACAATCCTCTCCTGACTGAACGACCGCAGCGGCAACAACAGCGCCAGCGCTATGATGATGATATTCCTGCTCATTGCTTCTGATAGAACGCAGAAATCGCATTATTATTGTGGAGATGCGGCAGAACCTGTCGGTTGCGGCGACGATGCGGCTGCCGCTGAACTGAGAACGGGAAGCGGATACCGAATAATGGGGAACAACGGCAGGAAAAATTGTTTGGGAATAAAAAAAGCATACCTTATTTTAGGTATTACAAATTAAATATGTAACTTTGCACAAGTAATTACAGAGGAAACATATTATAAACTTATAAATATTTGATTATGGCTTACGTAATTGGTGATGACTGTATCGCTTGCGGTACATGTATTGACGAGTGTCCGGTAGGTGCAATCTCTGAGGGCGAAAAGTATTCTATCGACGCTGACGCCTGCACAGAGTGCGGCACATGTGCGAGTGTTTGTCCTAACGAGGCTATCAGCCTGGGATAATCTGAGCAGTCAAAAGAAAAACGAAAGGAAGTGACTCTTGTGGGTCGCTTCCTTTTTTGTTCTGCGTCACTGTAGTTGATGCCGCTTCCGCGTAAAACTGAAAGCGTGCATTTCCCGATAGGGTGGGGTTGCAGTGGGGATGCTGAACCTACTGGATAATACTGTCAAAACGAAAAACCGCCGCCCTTGAAATGTTGCAAGGACGGCGGATAAATATCAGTACTAACCTTTTGCGGTCCGAAGATCGCCTTACAGAATTTTATTTCAGCGTTGATACGAGTTTTGCCTGCTCATTCTCAGGGTCGAGTTCCAACACCTTGGCGGCGTATTCCTTAGAGGTGGCAACATCGTCCTTGATTTGCAAAGCATAGATCATGTTGTATGAATAAGCCTGTATAAGGCGTGCCTTTGATGCGCCTTCGATGCGTCCGTCCTTGAGAATGATTTCGATGAGTTGGTCGTAGTGCGGTTTCGCAGCGCCTTTCTTCAGGTCAGAGTCGATGATTCCCGCGATGCGTGCGCGCTGGAATGCGGCGAACTCTGCGGCGTCAGCGAACTTTCCGGCGAGGTCTACATACACTTTGTCAGCCTTCTCTACGGCTGCCAACTGGGCGTCGCCGGTGAGTTTGTTGGCGTTATAGGTACACATTGTGCCGAGTTCTGCATAGTCGGAAGCAGTCGCATTAGTGTTCTTTTCGAGATATTTCTCGTATGCCGGAATGGCGTTTTCGTAGTCCTCCTCCTCGCTGTAGGCAGTTGCAATCTGCTTCATAGCGTCAAGTTTCGCGTCGTCGTTGGCATCGCCAAGTGTGAGTATCTTGCCGAAAGCCTCACGAGCCTTGTCGTAGTTCTTTGCCCCGAAGTTGGCGTGACCGACATACTGGTAGTCGAAAGCGGAGAATTTCGCAGAGTCGCTGGCGTTGAACAGTTTGTCGGCATATTCGAGTGCCTTGGCGTAATCCTTCATTTCCGTATAGTTGTAGAGGGACAGACGGTTGAAAGCAGCGTTGCGCGAAGAATGCTGAAGACCATATTGTGCTATCTCAAGTGACTTGGTGTAGTCGGCATTGAGGAAGAGGTCGGTAGCGTAGGAAGCAAGTTGGCTGTCTTCCATTTTTGTCTTGTCCACCTTACCGTAGTACTCTATGGCCTTCTTCATGTTGCCTGTGCGGTCGGCAATCTCTGCCGCCAGAATGTCTACTGGATATCCGGGAACGTTCTGGCGCAACTGCTCCAAGGCGTCGAAAGAGGTCTCCGGGCTTGACTTGGCCATGAGAAATGCATAGCGGCGATAGCCCTCCGGGTTGGCCTTGTCCATATACATGGCCTGCTGGAACATCTCAGCAGCCCTGCCTCCGTCATCGTTGCGTATGGCGATATCGCCGAGCAGGATGTATGCTTCACCGCATGACTTGTTCTTGGAAACGGCCATGTTGGCATACTCTTCAGCCTTTGCGCTGTTGTCAATGCGCAAATACTCGCGGCCGATAGCAGTGATTGTCTTGCCGTCTTTCTTGAACGGCTTTGCAATCTTCTCTATCTGCTTGTCGGCATCAGCCGCTCCTGACTTGAGAATGGAAACAACTTGTTCGATGGCAGCCTTGCTGTCATTCTGTGCATTTGCAGGAGCGCCCACTATCGTGAGCAATGCTCCGAATACGAAATATCTTATTGTCTTCATAGTCTTATATTAATTTATACGAAACGCAATCGGCAGTCTGTACTTCACGCATACGGCTGAACCGTTCTTTTTGCCGGGATTCCACTTTGGCATACTGCTTACGACACGCACTGCCTCACGGTCAAGTGACGGGTCTACGGACTTTATGATGTTTACGTCGGTGATGAAACCGTCACACTCTACGACGAACGATACGACCACGCGTCCATCTACGCCGTTCTTCTGTGCCACAACCGGATACTTCACGTTCTTGGAGAGGTATTCCATGAGTGCCGCATTACCGCCGGGGAATGAAGGCATTTGGTCAACCACATCGTATATGACCCCTTTGCTCTTAGGAGACTTTTTGTCGTATAAAATATCGTCCGCTTGATAGACCGTCCCCATATTGTTTCCATTATAATTGTAAATGTCAGTGAGAAGAGCATCGGCATCGTTATATGATTTGTTCGCAGTGATAGCCATGTTAGCATACTTCTCTGCCATAGAGACGTTGTTTCTCTTCATATATTCGCGGCCGATGGCAATGAGAACATCAGGATTGTCTTTGAACGGTTCGGCAATCTCTGCTATTCGATTATCCGCTTCAGAAACATCCTTGAGTATAGACGCAATCTTCTCAATGGCAGTTTTACTGTCATTCTGAGCGTTTGCAGGAACGCTCAAAGCCGCAAGCGCCATTCCTAAAATGAAATACCTGATTGTTTCCATACTCCTTATGCTCCTGTTCCTGTTACTTTGTTAATCAGTCGGTCACATGGACTTTTCTGACGGTGAGGTTGCCGTAGGCTGGCAGAAGTCCCGCTTTCAGCACTATCATTTGACCCTTGTCCTGAGATATGATGAAGTTGGAAAAGCCTGTGGGCAGTCCCATGTGCGTGTCGTTGAGCAGTATGTACAGCGTGCGCACAAGCGGATAGGAGGCGTTGAAGAAATAGTACTGGTAGGGTTTGTAGGAGTTTGCCACGTTGGCAACATCCAGACTGGTGACCGCCATGGGACGTATCTCGCGGCGGAAAGTGAGGTTTGTGGAGTCGCGCTTGTCGTTGAGCCAGTTGCTGCCTACGATTCCTATGGCTCCACGGTTGGCTTCAACGTATTTGATGACATCCTCCACCTTGTTGACGGCGGCCACGTTCGGCGACGTGATTGGCTTTCCGCCGAGGATGGAATCCTCCGCAAAGTGTACGGTTGATGATTTCGGATTGTCGAAGACGACAGTTATCTCGCCGTTCTTCGATCCGGGATAAATCTCGTCCCAGCGTTTCACTTCGCCGAGAAGTATCCTGCGTATGTCTTTCACACTGATGCAAGAGTCAGTGTTATGCTTGTTTTCAATTAGGGCAAGTCCGTCATAGGCGAACCTGATGGTGCGGGGAAACTGTTTGTCTGCCTTGAGTTTGGCGAGTTCGCCCGGTTTGTAGTCGCGTGAGGTTATAGCCATACTGATTTTGCCATCGAGCAACATCTGTATCGCTTCGGATTCATTTGTGTAGATGGGAGTGAGTTTTGCCTCCCTGTAAATAGACTCGAAGAGTTCACGCTCCTCTTCGATTACGGGACTGAAACTTTCGTCAGAGGCAAAAGAAATTGCCCCTGACGAATATGTGTCTGTCCTGCCGTCCTTGTTCTTCCGCTGTCCGCAGGAGACAAGAACGGCAGTCAGTGTTAATCCTACAAGTATGTAAGATGCTTTGTTCATCATTTGAAAAGGTTTTACTGCAAGCGGAATGCAACCGGCAGTCTGTACTTCACGCGTACGGCAGAACCGTTCTGCTTGCCGGGAATCCACTTGGGCATGCTGCTTACGACACGTACTGCCTCACGGTCGAGTGACGGGTCTACGGACTTCATGATGTTTACGTCAGTGATGGAACCGTCACGCTCTACGACGAACGATACGACCACGCGTCCTTGTACACCGTTTTCCTGTGCCACAACCGGATACTTCACGTTCTTGGAGAGGTATTCCATGAGTGCCGTATTACCGCCAGGATATGACGGCATCTGCTCAACTACGTCGAAGACCTTGGTCTCTTCCTCTTTCTTGGGCTCGGGCTGTGCGATGACTTCCTTTGCCTTGAGCACCTCACCGTTGGCATCGTCGTTACCTTTCACATCAAAAGAACCGATAGCGGTCTTGGTGTTCATGAGTTCGTCCTGTGACTTGAGTTCGTCCTCAGGCTTCACTTCCTCGTCCTTTTTGATGACCGGAGCGGTGAACTTGATAGAACTCTTGACCTTCTCAACGACTTTCTCAGGCTCAACCTGAATCTTCTTCTGCTCTACTTTAGCCTCTTTCTTAGGCTGCTCCAGAGCAGAAAGTTCTACTGTCTGAGTCATTGCCGCTCTCTTTGCCGCTGCTTCGTCGGCTATGTTCTTGAGTTTAAGACCGACCATACACAACAAAACGAGTACGATTACAGCAATGATAGAGTAGAGATTGCGCCGTCCTGTCCCCTTTCGGATGACGTAGGCGCCGTATGCCTGGTTACGGCCTTCAAACACCATGTCGGCCCATGAACCAGATATCAAATCAATTTTTGCCATTGTTTTCTCTTTCTTTTAAGTAATACATGATTCTCTTTTGGTTACTCAACGTGCTTCTCCTTAAGGAGTTTCGCATCGTCTGGTGTAACCTGATCGAGAACGTACTTACCTATGCTGCAAATCTGCATCTCGTCGAGAACGTCAATCACGTTCTTGTAAGAAGCCTTGTCAGTAGCCTTGATGATGATAGTCATCGTCTCAATCTTCTGGCCGTTGATCTCACCTTTCTTGATTTTCGACAACTCGCTGTTGTAAACGGAGTCAGGCATCTCGTCCTTCTTGAGGTCAAGTTCAGCCTTCGCCTTCATCACCTGAAGTATTGGCTGTGTCTGATTCTCTGTTACATGGGTCATGAAAACCTTGCGGATACCGTCCTTGCCCCATGTTGTCTTCTGGAGACATGACGGGTCGTCGTATTTGGGCTGACCTTTCACATAGTAGATCTGGTCGTTTCCGGCAACATAGACCGTGATGGTGTAAGACGCCTTAGTCACTGACTTGTCCTGGTTGTCGAGGTTCTTGTCGTTGCTCGGCATACTCAGTTCCATGGTCTGTGGCTTTGCCAGAGAGGTACAGAGCATGAAGAATGTGATAAGAAGCATCATCATGTCCACCATAGGCGTGAAGTCTACGCGGACGTTGATTTTCTTTTGTTTGCTTGAATCTTTCTTTGCCATTACTTGTCCTCCCCGGTTTTAAGGTTTGTGATGAGATAGTAACGGTTCTGGTTCATGTCCTGAAGTTCGGACATGACTTTCTTTATCTTCTCGTAAGGAGTGTCTGAATCGGCTTTGATGGCGATTTTCACGTCGTCGTTTGCCGCTACAGCCTCCGTTACCCAAAGCTGGAACTCAGATTTACCGTTGTCAATAGAGTCGAGAGGGATGCCGGCATCCTTGCCGGTTATTACCTCTGTCATTTTCTCAGCAGGAAGATCGAGATACCCTTTGAGGCTATTCACAGGAATACCCCACATCGGGTCAGTCTGGAACTTCTTCATTTCTTGGCCGTTAAGGCCAAGGCTGCATTTATCATTCATACCCTGAATGATAGTAAGAACGTCGTTCTGGTTGTCCATGCCCATAAACACCTTGCCCTCTTTGCTGACAATGATGTTGAGCACTCCCTTCTCCGGAACCTTGATCTCCGATACAGACGATGGCTGGTTTACCTTTACCGGCTCGTTCTTCACGAATGTTGATGTCAACATGAAGAAAGTCAGCAAAAGCACCATCACGTCTGACATAGGAGTCATGTCAATCCAGACGTCGCTCTTCTTCATTTTTAACTTACCCATAACTGATAGAATTTGATAGCGTTAAAGGGATAAGTCAAATTAAGCTTCCGGGTGCTTGTCTTCGAATGTGTGTGCGATTGTGTAGCCAATCTCGTCCATTGCGAAAGTAAGCTTGTCGATCTTGTTGGTGAAATAGTTGTAGGAAACAACGGATACCCAAGATGTTGCAATACCGGATGCGGTGTTGACAAGGGCCTCGGAAATACCAGTAGAAAGTGCCATGGAGTCTGCACCACCACCAGCAGCAAGGGCTGCGAACGAACGGATCATACCAAGCACAGTACCGAAGAGGGCGGTAAGAGTACCAAGAGTAACGATTGTTGCGATGATAGGCAAGTTCATGGTCATCGTAGGCATCTCAAGAGCGGTAGCCTCGTCGTGAGCGTTCTGGATGGTAGAAACCTTCTCCTTGAGCTTGATGTTTGCGCTCTCCATTTCCTTGTATGACTTCAGATCAGCGAGAACGACGTTTGCTACAGAACCACCCTGCTTGTTGCAGAGCTGCTCAGCCTTAGCGATGTCGCCAGCCTTGAGCGCAGCCTTGATGTTTTCGGTGAACTTGGTCACGTTACCCTTGCCAGAGCAAGCAGAGATAGCGAATGTACGCTCTACAGACATAGCGATGACGGTGCAGAGAAGACCGAAGATGATAGGCACAACCCATCCTCCTTTGTAGACTGTACCGAGCATGTTCAGAGGATGTCCCTCGTGGTCGCCGTTGGCAAAGTTGCTCGGGTCACCGAGGACGAAGTTGTAGAAAGCCCAACCTACGACGAATGCGCAGATGATAATGATGATTGCATGACGTACACCCTGAAAGCCCTGCTTCTTAGGTGCGGCTGTTTTTGTAGCTGCCATAAGTTTTGTTTTTTAGATTTAATGTTAATATTTAATTGATAAATGTTTCGATGTCCTGTTATTATTTAAGTTCTTTCTTGCTCACAATATTCCCTCGGGGGTGTCATTCTAACGCAAAAGTAGTTTATTTATGTCTAATCTGACATTGGGTTAAGAATCTTTAACGCTATTTATGGCGTTGGATGACTGTGGCAGAAATCTACTTGAGGCGTTTCAGAGCATCACCAATCCGCTTCATTGCCTCCTTGATGTTCTCGTCGCTTGTGGCGTAACTCATTCTGAAACAGTCGGGATCGCCGAAAGCATCACCGCCGACAGTGGCAACGTGACCCACCTCAAGGAGGTACATGGCAAGGTCATTGGAATTGTTTATCACTCTTTCGCCGTCTTTCTTGCCGTAGAAACTGCTGCACTTCGGGAACAGATAGAATGCTCCCTGCGGCACGTTGACCTCCAGTCCGGGGATGCCTTTAGCGAGTTCCACGATGAGATTGCGTCTGCGCTCAAATGTCTTCCGCATTATTTCCACTGGCTCTTGGCTGAGAGTATAGGCGGCTTCTGCCGCTTTCTGGCTGATGGAACAAGGACCGCTTGTGTACTGTCCCTGCAGTTTGTTGCAGCCTTTGACAATCCATTCGGGTGCTGCAATGTAGCCAATGCGCCAGCCTGTCATGGCGTAAGCCTTTGACACGCCGTTTACAATGACAGTTCTCTCTTTCATGCCGGGGAACTGCGCTATGCTCTCATGCTTGCCCACATAATTTATATGCTCGTAGATTTCGTCGGCAATGACGATGAGGTCTTCGTGCTTGACTATTACGTCGGCGAGAGCCTTGAGTTCTTCCTTGGAGTATACGCTTCCGGTAGGGTTGCTCGGAGAGCAGAGAATGAGGAGGCGTGTCTTTGGAGTGATGGCATTTTCCAACTGTTCTGGCGTCATCTTGAAATTCTGCTCGAACGTGGCATTGACTATTACGGGTTCTCCGCCGGCCAGTTTTACCATCTGAGGATAACTCACCCAGTATGGAGCAGGGATGATTACCTCGTCGCCATCGTCCACTAACGCCATAACGGTGTTGCATACACTCTGCTTCGCACCGTTGGACACAAGAATCTCGTTCACGGAGTAATCAAGTCCGTTCTCGTTTTTCAGTTTCCCGACAATGGCTTTCCTCAAGTCAACATATCCCGGTACGGGAGAATAATACGACCAGTTTTCGTCAATGGCTTGCTTTGCTGCGTCTTTTATTCCGTCAGGAGTGTGAAAATCAGGTTCCCCTACGCTGAGATTGATTACATCGATGCCCTGTGCTTTCATCTCGCCACTTTTCTGTGACATTGCCAGTGTTGCAGAGGGCGCAAGGCGATTAAGCCGGTTTGATAATCTTGTCATTGAAACTGTATTTTGTTGCGCAAAATTACTATTTTTTTTCTTCTTTTCTGCAACAAATTGATATATTTTTAGGTATTTCTGCCGATTTCACATATTCTTAATATCCGGCATCCGTTTTGCCAAAGACGTGTCATGTTTCCCCTTGCGGATATAGGTGCGCAACAGAGAAACTCAGCCGTGAGATTAAAGTGAGGCTATTCTGTCGACAATCTTGCCGTTGGCGGTTCTGATTGTGGACAAATCCCTCGACAAACGGATTCTGAAACGCACCATTCTGAAATACAGAAAGATGCCTACAGGGACGAGTATGGCGGCTGCAATGTTCATCCACCGCTTCTCGAATGGTCTCGTGTGGGCTTTGGTTTCTATTATCGGGTAGTTGTTGAGTTCCGTCAGTATCAGTTTGTCGCGGGTGTTGCTGAGATCTTCGATGACCTGTTCGAGTTTCTCGTTTATGTTCTCTATCTCGTGGTCAGGCTTGTATTTGAAGAACACCTTTATTACGTTGGGTAGTTTCGTGAGGCGATGCTCCGCCGCGTAAACGGTGATGTGGCTGTTGATTTCCTCCAGTATTGCCGCGTCATCGGCATACTTCGGATCCTCGATTATGACCTCTTTGCCGGAGATGTGCCTCTGGTTGCGTAGTCCCAACAGCCGCCGCAACCTTTCTGTAAAGGCGTCAGCGTTGAACACAATGGCGTCGTTGTTGGCTTTATAGGTGACGAATACCGCAAGGGGAGTGAGCACTATGGTAGAGAGGAGACATCCGAACCAAAGGTTCCATGCGTCGATTTTCGCCATTCTTGTGCCGGAATTGTCGAGTATGTAGTACACTATGAACACCAGCACGGAAACAATCATGGGCAAGCCAAGTCCACCTTTTCTTATTATAGCGCCGATTGGGGCTCCGATAAAGAAGAATATGAGACACGAGAAAGACAGCGTGAAAATGGCAATCTTCTGCATTTTGTGCGTGCGGATGTAGTAGTCAATGTCGCTCGAGATCATACTGCGGAACTCCAGTTCCGACTTTTCCCGGTTCACTGTGTTCATGCTTGACGTGATGACGCGCTGCTTGTCGCTCGTCGAAAGGCGGTTGTAGAGGGTGTCGATGTTGATTTTCTCAACTGTTTTCCGTTTGCTTGCGGCTTTTGCTGCCGTGCTTGCGACGTTCTTGGAGTTAGTGCCTGATGCCGCGTCTTCCTGTTTTTGCAGTTGGTAGAATGTGGGCTGCAGTTCCTTGTACAGCGCTTTGCCAAGGCTGTCTTGCCTGTTTTCCAGGGAGTCTGTTGCCTGCTTCAGTTGCGGCAGTCCTTTCGACCGCGCATCATTTGACAGCAATGAGGCGTCGGCCATGTTGAAATCGGCATCGAAATCAATGAGGATTCTTTTGTTGTAAAAGGTCTCCCTGCGGTAGGGGACAGACGCCTTGCCGCCCAGTTCCTGCGACTGCATGTTTTCAAACCACTCTCCGTCCCACAGTGTCAGCACCAGATGCTTCTTGTCGGCGGTGGCTTGTATCATTCCCGAGTCCGCCAGTATGATCGCTTGGTCCTCGTAACTGCCGGTCATGCGGTATATTGTCAGTCCATAGAGTTTGCCCGTGTCGACATTCTTCCGCTGCACGAATACGTTGCATTGGGGTATTCCGTCGTAGAAAACTCCCTCGGGTATGTCCAGTTCCGGGGACTTCTGTTTCATGGAAATCATGAGCTGCGACAATTTGAGGGTGGCACTTGGACCGATGTAATTTTGGAAAACGAACGACCCTGCACATATCAACAGCACAATGAAAATAAGCGGACGGAATATCTGCATCAGTGAGATGCCTGCCGATTTCAGTGCCGTCAACTCGCTGCTTTCGCCCAAATTGCCGAATGTGATCAGTGCTGCCAGGAGTATGGCGAGAGGCAGTGCCCTCGGGACAAAGGTCAGTCCTGCGTACCAGAAGAACTGTGCCATGACGTCAAGGGACAGTCCTTTGCCTATCAGAGTGTCTACGAAACGCCACAGAAACTGCATCATCAGCACAAACTGGCAGATGAAGAATGCGCCTGCAAACAGTATTCCGAATTGCTTGGCGATGAATATGTGCAGTTTCCTCGGGCGGAGATTCATAGGCTGACGGTGTCGTGCCGCAGGCACAAACCGACTGCAAAATTACACATTATTATTATTATAGGGGTGTGGAAGTTGCGATTTTTCGGACTGGCTTAAATATTTGGGCGTTTTCTTGTGGATTTAAGGAAAAATGTCTACCTTTGCATCCGCAATCCAAGGTTGTGCTTTGATGGCGCGGTAGCTCAGCTGGTTAGAGCGTCGGATTCATAATCCGGAGGTCGAGGGATCGTGCCCCCCCCGCGCTACAGACACCAAAGAAAATTGTGGTAATCCTCTTTTCGATGAGAAAAGGGGATTTTTTTATTGTGCGGAGTCGGAAATATCCATGTGTTGAGGTTGTGGCTTTGACGCATTTGTGCTAACTTTGCATACAGTTATAAACTGTAATTGGAAACTTAAAATGAAACAAAAGAACAAAGTATTCGCAGGAATGGCTTTGGCAATGTCGCTTGCCGGATCCGCCAATGCCGCTGTGCCCTGTCTTCCGCTGGAGGCAGTAGCCCCTGCCGACGCTACAAAATTGACCTTCGTGTCGCAGCGTCCGAAAGTGGAGAACCGCCTTTTCCATTCTGAAGCAGTGGAGAAGGAGATTGCGAGAGTGAAGAAACTTCTGAAGAAGAATCCCTATCTCTGCTGGATGTTTGAGAACTGTTATCCGAACACAATCGACACAACGGTGCACTATCGCACCGATAAGGAAGACGGTGAAGACGACACCTTCGTATATACAGGCGACATCCACGCCATGTGGTTGCGTGATTCCGGCGCCCAGGTGTTCCCTTATGTGCAGTTGGCGAATGAGGATCCGGCTCTGAAGAAGATGTTGCGCGGCACGATACTCCGCCAGTTCAAACTCATCAATATTGACCCTTATGCCAATGGATTCAATGATGGCCCTACCGGGGGAGAGTGGCAGAGTGACAAGACGGACATGAATCTCAATGACCATGAGCGCAAATACGAGATAGACTCTCTTTGCTATCCCATTCGTCTTGCCTATGCTTATTGGCAAAAAACGGGTGACGCCACGGTCTTCGGTGACGTGTGGAAGAAGGCGATAGACAATGTTCTGAGTGTCTTTACAGAACAGCAGAAGAAGAACGGCAGGGGTTCTTACCACTTCCAGCGTGTCACCGACCGTCAGCTTGACACGGTCTGCTGCGACGGTTGGGGCGCTCCCGTGAAGCCGTGCGGTCTGATAGCAAGTTATTTCCGTCCATCTGACGACGCCACAACATACCTTTTCCTTGTTCCTTCGAACTTTATGGCGGTAAGTTGTCTGCGCAAGGCTGCGGAGATACTGACCAAGGTGAACAATGATGCCGCAACAGCAAAGCGTTGCACCGACTTGGCTGACGAGGTTGAAACGGCGTTGAAGAAGTACGCAGTCAACCATCATCCGAAGTATGGAGACATCTATGCCTTTGAGGTTGACGGCTTCGGCAACCAGTTGCTGATGGATGACGCCAACGTGCCGAGCCTGTTGGCAATGCCCTATCTTGGCGATGTTCCTGTCGATGACCCCATATACCAGAACACAAGACGCTTCGTCTGGAGTGAGGACAACCCTTATTTCTTCAAGGGCAAGGCAGGCGAAGGCATCGGTGGACCGCACATCGGTCACGATATGCCATGGCATATGTCCATCATGATGAAGGCTTTCACCTCTAATGACGACAAGGAAATCAAGGACTGTCTGGTGATGCTCCAGAACACAGATGCCGGTACGGGCTTCATGCACGAGTCGTTCAACAAGGACAATGCCGACAAATTCACCCGTGCATGGTTTGCTTGGCAGAATACTCTTTTCGGCGAATTGATACTCAAACTCGTCAATGAGGGTAAGGTCGACCTGCTGTTGAGCGCAAAGCGTACTGTTCCTGTGAAGTGAAAAGTTGACTCTGAATTCATATAGCCGCCGTTAGTCTGTTGTGACGGATTTGTCGGTGGCGTCTGTTTTCCGCCTTGCTGTCTGGTGAAAATCTTTTGCCGGAAAGCAAGGCGGACTTTCTTTTCGCCGTTCTTTTGTGCCAAACGCTGTATTGAAAGAAGTTTACAACTTGTTGGAAAAAGGTGAATTATATTTTATATAATCGCATTATTTTTCTGATATTTTTATCTGTTTTTGGTTAAATTTGTCCTACCTTTGCATAGGACAAAATGCATTCGTCCATGGGAGAGCGTGCTTTCTCCGTGTCCGTTTGCATTGTTCCGAAAACGCAAAAACGTGGGCGATTTCACAATACACAGTGTTGGCGGCATCGCCTTTCGGCGTGCAGATTACCAAAATCTGCTAACTGAGAAGACAACTAATTACAAAATACAAATGAAAAAACTTTTCTTGCAGGTTGCGTTGCTGGCGCTGACTACTGTCGCAAACGCACAGACTGTGGATCTATTCAAACCTTACAAAAACACTGACCTGCGTATGCCGGCAGTGCCAGTTATCCTTTCCGATCCTTATTTCTCCATCTGGAGTCCCTATGACAAACTCAATGAAGGCTCATTGCGCCATTGGGCAAACGACGAGAAACCAATAGACGGACTGCTGAGAGTGGACGGACAAACCTACTGTTTCATGGGAACTGGTTCGCACGAAGTACTCGAGGCCATCGTGCCTATGGCTGATCAGGGTCCGTGGACAGCCATGATGACACGCAAGCAGCCGGCAAACGGTTGGGAGCAGCCTGATTTCAAAACCAATGCGGACTGGAAAGAGGCAAAGGGCGCGTTCGGTTCTAACGATCAGGAAAATGTCAACACTCGTTGGGAAGCACTCAATTCCGACATCTATCTGCGCCGCGAGTTCAACCTGACAGCAGAGGATTTGAAGCAAGACCTTTATATAGTATACTCCCATGACGATGTGTTCTTCATGTATCTCAACGGTAAGAAAGTTGCCGATACGGGTGAGACATGGGTCAACGGAGTGCGCATGAAGGTTGACAAGAGCCTGCTCAAAGTCGGCAGAAACGTCATTGCCACCCACACCCACAACACCGCTGGCGGCGCCTACACGGACTTTGGTCTCTATAAGGACGTGGCACTGCCTGTGCCTAACATGAAGATGGCGGAGCAGAAAAGTGTCGATGTGCTCGCCACCAATACCTATTACACTTTCAAGTGCGGTGCTGTGGAACTCGACCTTGTGTTCACCGCTCCCCACATTATCAATGACTACGACCTCCTGTCATCACCTATTAACTACATAAGTTATCAGGTTCGCTCCATCGACAAGAAGAAGCACGATGTTCAGTTGCTGTTTGCCGCGAGTCCGCTGATAGCAGTCAACAAGTCTCATCAGGCGGTTGAGTCGAGTGTGGAACTGAAACAGGGCGTGAAGTACCTGAAGACAGGCACAATCGAACAGCCCATTCTCGCAAAGAAAGGCGACCATATCTGCATCGACTGGGGCTACTTCTATATGCCCGATATCAACGGTCAGGTATGCCTCGGCAAGGAAGACGCAGTGAAAGCGGCGTTCGCAAAGACCGGTGTTTTGCCCGAAAGCGCAAGCAAGATTATAAGCCGCAAGGTGTCGGATATGCCTACTCTCGCCTATATGCACAACTTTGGAAGTGTCCTGAACGCAAGCAGTTATGCTCTTGTGGGCTACGATGAGATAATGGACATAGAGTATATGCACCGCCAGTATAAGGCTTACTGGGCACACGAGGGCAAGGTCAGCATCTTCGATATGTTCGACCGTCTGTCAGCAAACTACGCTTCGGTAATGTCGAAGTGCCGTGAGCAGGACCGCCAGATTTATGATGACGCTCTCGCGGCAGGCGGCGTGAAGTATGCCGAACTCCTTTCCGGCACTTTCCGTCATGTGAATGCGGCACACAAACTCTTCGTTGACCACGAGGGACACATGCTCTTCTTCTCCAAGGAAAACGACTCCAACGGCTGTGTGAACACCGTTGACCTTACCTATCCGGAGTCTCCGCTCTATCTGGCATACAATCCCGAACTCCAGAAAGCAATGATAACATCCATTCTGGAGTACCGTTACACCGAGCGTTGGCCTTATCCGTTTGCAGCACATGACCTCGGTACATATCCCCAGGCGAACAATAACATCTATGGAGACCCGACCAAGAACGACGGTTCTACCATGCCTCTTGAGGAGAATGCCAACATTATCATACTGTCAGCGATGATTGCCAAACTTGATGGCGACCTTGACTACATCCGCAAGTACTGGGATGTGCTGACCGAGTGGACACAGTATCTCGTCGAGCACGGCAAAGACCCGAAGAACCAACTCTGCACCGATGACTTCAAAGGATTCAGTTCACGCAACTCCAACCTTGCCGTCAAGGCGACAATGGGTATCGCAGCCTATGCTGAGATGTGCAAGATGCTCGGCAAGACAGCCGATTATGACAAGTATATGAAGATTGCCCGCGAGTTCTCACACTACTTTGTTGACCATGCAAAGACCAAGGACGGCAAGTCCTACAGAATGGAATTTGATGGCAAAGAGTCAGACTGGGGCCTTAAATACAATATGGTGTGGGACAAGTTGTGGGGCTGGAATCTCTACAATGACGACTACACGGGTCCAGTGGCGCAGACCGAAATCAAGTTCTATATTACCAAACTCAACAAGTACGGTGTACCTCTCGATAGCCGTGATGACACTACGAAGAGCGACTGGATAGCCTGGACGGCTGCCATGGCAGACAATAAGGCTGACTTCCAGAAGTTAATGGACATCGAGTACAAGTATGTCAACGAGACCGTAACACGTTGGCCTACATCCGACTGGCATCACACCGAGACGAGTAACGCACGCGGTTTCCGTGCCCGTTCGGTAATCGGCGGCTATTGGATGCCGGTTCTTGCCAAGAAACTCGGGAAATAATAACACACCGGCATCTGCGCTTGGCAGATGCCGGTTGTAAACCTAATAGAAAACTAACAACATCAAACAAAACCAAAAATGAGAATTAATCTGAAAACTTTACGTTTTCTGCCGATGGGCATTTTCGTTTTTGCCATGGTCGCAGCAACACTTACGGGGTGTAGCGGTTCCATAGACATCAACGATTATGTAATCAACGGTTCTTCATCACCGTATGATCCGTCCAAGGCAGTGACCGTTTCCGATTTCATTCCGAAGTCGGGAGGTGTCGGTCAACAACTGATTATCAAAGGTCAGAACTTCGGTAATGACACCTCGATTGTAAAGGTGACAATCGGAGGAAAGAAGGCTGCGCTTGTGAGTGCCAAGGGAGGAAACATCTATTGCTTCGTTCCATCGGGTGCATACACAGGCGAGATTGAAGTGAGCGTTGGCAGTGGCAGTCAGGAACAGACCGTCATGGCAAACGAGAAGTTCAACTATCAGCGCAAGATGGTAGTGGGCACGCTGTGCGGATACAAAAATTCGCGTGACGACCAGGGCTGGAACACCACCACAGAAGGAGTGCCGTTCGAGACCGTGTGCGGTTTCCGCAACGACGGTGTCATGCAGTTCTCTCCCTATAACCACAATCATCTGTTTGTCGTTTATGACCAGGAGCCCAACTATGAGGCTGCTCACTCCATCCAACTCATAGACTTGGAGAACCGCATGGTTCGTGATTTGCTTCCTCCAAGTATGTTCAACAATGAGCGTATGCGTACTATCGATTTCGCGACAGACCCGTACGCCTACAACGAAGACGGTACTTTCATGGTTACCGGCTCCACTACGGACGAGAACGGAAACACGATTGACACTTATTATGGCGATGACGAGTGGCTTGAACGTGCTACTGCCGACCAGAAGAGATGGCGTGAACACCTCATCGTGACAGTCGACAAGCACAACGACCAGTTCACCGCTCCGGCAGTCTACATCGTTGACCGTGACGAAAACGGTGACTTCTCCAGTTCGTCACCGCACAAACTGCTTGCTGCATACAACCAGTGCAACGGTGCAGCCGTACATCCCATTGACGGCGACCTCTATTTCAACTCCTACACAAAGGGTGAAATGCTGCGCCTGGAGATGGCAAAATATTGGGCAACCATTGTTCCTAACTACACAGGAACGACATGGAGCCCGTATGCGAACAGCAATCTCTACGACTCTACGACAGGCACAAGCGAAGGCAGCGGCGCATTCGAAATACTCTACAAGATACAGGACAACAACTTCGAGTGCCAGATTGACATTCACCCGGAGGGCAAATACGCCTACATAGTCGTAATCAACAAGGAGTATATGTTGAAGACCGACTATAACTTCGCTACGAAACGTTTCACCACACCTTACCAGATTGCCGGAACGATGAACTCCAAGGGCAACACCGACGGTGTGGGCAAGAGTGCGCTTTTGGCACGTCCTTACCAGGGAACATTCGCCATCAACTACGATTATCAGCAGGAAGGACGTTCCGACCTCTATGACTTCTATTTCTGTGAGAGTGGAGAAATCGATGAGAATAACGCCACCAACGTGGGCAAATACGGTTCTACAATCCGTTGCCTCACCCCGGAAGGCATTGTCTCTACATACGCCGGCGGTGGCGCAAGCACTCATGCCGACGGTCTTGTGTGGGGTAGTGAAGACGGCGAACTGCGTGATGTGGCACGCTTCTACCGTCCTACAGGACTTGTAAGCGACCTTACCTACGATGTGCTTGATGCTGACGGCAAACCGACACGCATCTTCTACATTCTCGACACACAGAACCGACTCATCAGAACTATCGGTTACGAGAATGAAGATGCAAATACCGGCACCGACGACAGTGTAACCGAAGATACCGGCAATGCTGACGACACAACGGCAGACACTGACACGGAAAAGTAACCCACTAATAACGAAAACAACATGAAGAAGTATTTTTTGACACTCATCATGCTCATCGGCATTGCAGTCAGTGCCGTGGCACAGGAGCAAATAGAAGTTGTGGGTACTGTCACTGACGCAAACGGCGAGACAATTATCGGCGCTACGGTGTCCGTGAAGGACGTTGCCGGTCTCGGCGTAATTACGGATATTGACGGAAACTACAAGATAAAGGTAAAGGAACACCAGACTCTGGTCTTCTCTTATCTTGGTTATAATAGTGTGGAAAAACTCGTCACACCCGGCACCACCCGTGTTGATGTCCAGATGAACGAGGAGAAAGTCAACGCAGTCGACGAGGTTGTGGTTGTAGGTATGGGTACTCAGAAGAAGTTGACCGTTACCGGTGCCATCACCAATGTCAACATGGAAGACCTGAAACACTACAACACGTCGAACCTCTCCAATACTCTTGCCGGTAACGTACCTGGTATCATCGCTTTCCAATCGAGCGGTCAGCCGGGCAAGAATACCTCTGAGTTCTGGATTCGCGGTATTTCTACATTCGGCGCAAGTTCGTCCGCCTACATCCTTGTCGACGGTTTCGAACGTGAAAACATCGATGACATCAACATCGAAGATATCGAGTCGTTCTCCGTACTCAAGGATGCGTCGGCAACGGCAATCTACGGTTCGAAAGGTGCAAACGGCGTTATCCTCATCACGACCAAGCACGGACAGGCCGGAAAGGTTCGTATCAACGGTAAGGTGGAGACATCCTACAACACCAGAACCATCACTCCTGAGTTCGTTAGCGGCTATGACTACGCCAACTACATCAATGAGGCACGCGTGACCCGCAACCTCGGTGTGCTCTATCAGCCTGTTGAACTCGAGATTATCCGCAACGGCATGGATCAGGATCTCTATCCTAATGTCGACTGGCAGGATCTTCTGCTCAAGAACGGAGCATATTCCACCCGTGCAAATGTGAACATCAGCGGTGGCGGTGAGACCGCACGCTACTATGTGTCCCTTGCCTATACCGATGACGAGGGTATGTACAAGACCGACTCTACACTGAAGGACAAGTACGACACCAATGCCAACTACAAGCGTTACAACTACCGTATGAATCTTGATGTTGATATCACGAAGACCACCGTCCTCAAGTTCGGCGTGTCAGGCAACCTCAACAAGCGCAACTCTCCGGGACTTGGTGATGGTGCGGTTTGGGGACAGCTCTTCGGATACAACGCCCTTTACTCTCCGCTTGTCTATTCCAACGGCTACTATCCCTATAAAGCGCCGTCAGGCTCGTCAGGCGACAACTACGTCAATCCTTGGGTTTCGTCCACACAGACAGGTTATAACACGGAGTGGGACAACAACATCCAGACCAACGTGACGCTCGAGCAAGACCTCAGTTTCATTACCAAGGGTCTCCGCTTTACCGGCCGTTTCGGTTACGACACCTACAACTCCAACGCCATACAGCACCGCCGCATGCCGGCACTCTACACAGTGCGTGTGCGCGATACTGCGACAGGCGAACTCCAGTTCGACAAGTATTCCGACACTCAGGATATGCAGCAGACATCAAGCAACGACGGTTCGCGCCGTGAGTTCCTTGACTTGCTCCTGCACTGGGACCGCACTTTCCTGTCTGCACACACCTTTGGAGTAAACATCAAGTTCACCGAAGACCAGAACATTTCTACCCAGAACATCGGTACGGACATCAAGAACTCCATCTCCAAGAAGAACAAGGGACTTGCCGCTCAGGCTACCTACAACTTCAAGAACCGCTATTTCCTTGACTATAACTTCGGTTACAACGGTTCGGAGAACTTCGCCGACGGCCACAGATGGGGCTTCTTCCCTGCATGGTCAGTGGCTTGGAACATCGGAGAGGAGCCTATCGTGCAGAAGAACCTCCCTTGGGTCAACATGTTCAAGTTGCGTTTCTCTCACGGAAAGGTGGGTTCCGATACCACTGGTTCCGACCGTTTCCCTTATCTCTATACTATCAGCCGCAGCGGTTCAGGTTATACTTTCGGTCAGAGCAGCAACTCTTTCTCGGGAGCGTACTATTCGCAGGTGGCATCCAACGGTGTGACATGGGAAGTGGCGAAGAAGAACGACTTTGGAGTTGACCTCGTGCTCTTCGACAACAAGTTCTCCCTCACATGGGACTATTTCTCAGAGAAGCGTACCGGCATCTACATGACACGTTCTTACCTGCCCGGCATCATCGGTCTCGAGTCTACTCCTAAGGCAAACGTTGGCTCGGTAAGTTCCAAGGGTTTCGATGGAAACTTCAAGTTCGACCAGAAGATAGGCGATGTTAACCTCACCGTGCGTGGTAACATGACTTACTCGAAGAACGAGATAGGTGATTATGACGAGGAGAACAATGTTTACGCTTATCAGTACCAGCGCGGCTACCGTGTCAATCAGGTACGCGGTCTGATCGCCGAGGGTCTGTTCAAGGACTACGACGATATCCGTAACTCTCCGAAACAGGAGTTCGGCGACGTGCAGCCGGGTGACATCAAGTATAAGGATGTCAATGGTGACGGTGTAGTCAACTCTGGTGACGAGTGCGCCATAGGTGCTACCTCCACCCCGAACCTTATCTACGGTCTCGGTGTTTCTGTGCAGTGGAAGGGCTTCGACTTCAATCTCCACTTCCAGGGAGCAGGCAAGTCCACCTTCATGACCTACGGCAAGTGCGTCTATGCCTTCAGTGAGGGACAGTGGGGCAACATCTTCAAGGGTATGCTCGACGACCGTTGGGTTGATGCGGAGACTGCTGCACAGCTCGGTCTTACGGCAAACGAGAACCCCAATGCCACCTATCCGCGTCTTTCCTACGGCGGCAACTCCAACAACTACCGCAATTCAACATTCTGGTTGCGTGACGGACGCTATCTGCGTCTGAAGACCCTTGACTTCGGCTACACGCTTCCCAAGCAGGTGGTCAACAAGATTCACTTCCAGAATGTGCGCTTCTATGTTTCCGGAACCAACCTCTTCCTGCTCTACAAGAAGTTCGGTATGTGGGATCCGGAGTCACTCCAGCCCCGTGGAGAGGACTATCCTATCACAAAGGCAGTGACAGTTGGTGTACAAGTTAGTCTCTAAAAACATCATGAGTATTATTATGAACAATAAGAAAACAAACATATTTCTCTTGTCTGCCCTCTGTGCAGGAGCGTTGATGACTTCTTGTACAGACCTTGATTCAGACAAGTATTTCGATGACCGAATTACCGAAAAGCAGATTTTTTCGGAAAAGACGTCATCCGAGGAGTGGCTTGCCCATGCCTATTCATGGTTGCTCGACTGCAACGTTGAGGTGAGTTCAAAGGGCGGAACCGGTTCGACAACGGTGAATATCGGTGGAAAAGAGTATACCTTAGAGGGTGCTTCGTGGACTCCATTCAACTTCTGCGATGACATCTACTACGGTGACCGCGACAACAAGATAGGCGCAGGCGACAACAAGGATGCCGACTACGCTTCATACAACTCGTTCCGTGAAGGCAACTATCATGAGGATTGCGGCTATGCAGCATGGATTCGCTGCTATAAAGGCATCTATCAGGCTTCGGTATTTATCCATAAGATAGGCATGAACAAGGAACTTACGGCTGACGAGATTGAAGACTACCGCGGTCAGGCACGTTTCGTCCGTGCTTACTATTACTGGCTTCTTCTCCGCAAGTTCGGTCCTGCGCCGATTATGCCTGACGAGGGCGCTGACTACACGAAGAGTTATGATGAACTTGCCGTGCCGCGTGCCACCTACGAGGAAATGGCTGAATACATCGGCAGCGAGATGGTTAAGGCAGCGAACGAGATAAAGACTCTCCGCCGTGATGCCAACAACATCTGCCGTCCGACAAGGGGTACTTGTCTGGCAACTCGCGCCATGGCTTACATCTATGCAGCCAGCCCGCTTGCCAACGGCCAGCTCAAGAACGGCTATCACCCGGCATCTGTCAACGATGACATTGCCAAGCAGTTCGTCAACAAGGACGGTACTCCGCTCCTGTCCACCACTTATGACGAGTCAAAGTGGGCGCGTGCGGCTGCCGCTTGCAAGGATGTCATGGAACTTGGATGCTATGAACTCTATCATGCAGGCAAGATTACTGTCGGTCAGGACGGTTATCCAGTGACAGTAACTCCCGACCAGAACAGCCGCTTCGCTTCCCTCAACTGGCCTAACGGCTATGCTGACATCGACCCGATGCAGTCATACCGCCAGTTGTTCGACGGCGACGTTTATCCTGCCGACAACACGGAACTGATTTTTACCCGCGGCACCAACTTCGACAGCAACAACAATGACCTTGGTCTCAGCTCACTTGTTCTCCATGAGATGCCTGTTTCCAAGGGAGGTTGGAATACCCACGGTGTTACCCAGAAGATGTGTGATACCTACTATATGGCCGACGGTTCTGATGTAGACGGCATGTACTCCGAGTGGCGTGGCACTTATCCTTCCACAGTGGCAGAGGGTAACAGCAGAGAGCGTAACTCCAACGTGTTCACAAAGGACGACATGAAGGCTTTTAAGGATCAGGGAATCACCGATCCTTGTCCTGAACTTGGACGCATCGCAAACAACAAACCTCTCAGCAACAGTAATATGCAGAACATCTCAAAGATGTATACCAAGCGTGAACCGCGCTTCTATGCTTCCGTGGCATACAGCGGTACTGTGTGGGAGTTTGCCAATGATGCGAATACGGCAAGTTACAAGTTCCAGCAGGTGAACTACTACCGCAATGGCGGTAACGGTTGGGTCAACAACTTCCAGTACCTCCGTACTGGTATCGGTATGAAGAAGTATTGCAGCCCGAAAGACTACTGTCCGAACAACCAGAACACCTATAGCGGCATCTCTACGAAATATGAACCGGCCATGCGCTATGCCGACATACTTCTCATGTATGCCGAGGCTCTCAACGAGTTGACAGGCTCTTATCAGATAGAGTCCTGGGACGGAAGCACCACCTACACCATTTCCCGTGATATCAACGAGATAAAGAAAGGAACAAACCCAGTGCGCATCCGTGCCGGTTTGCCCGATTATGATGAGGTGGCAGGCGATGAGGACATCTACAATGACGTCAAGGCACTCCGCATGAAGATCAAGCGTGAGCGCATGATCGAGTTCATGGGCGAGGGCAAGCGCTACTTCGACCTCCGCCGTTGGATGGACGCACCTGTCGAGGAGGCAACTCCTGTCTACGGTCTCAACGTGTTCATGACAACATCTGAGAAGAATGAGTTCTTCAAGGTTATCCCTACCTATAACCTGAGCGCGACATTCTCCACGAAACTCTACTTCTGGCCAATCTCCCATACCGAACTCAAGCGTAACGCAAACCTCGTTCAGTCACCGGGATGGACCGACAATGACTAATCTCATAATAAGGACAATGAATATGAAACATATTTCAATATTAGTTGCTTCGGTGCTTGGTCTCATGGCGTTGACCACATCCTGCAACGATGAATGGACCGAAGAGCAGTATGAACACTACATTGGTTTCAGGGCTCCTATAGATGATACCGGTGGCGTAACGTCTGTCTATGTTCCTTTCACACGCCACAACGATGACGGCACTGCCATGTACGGCCGTGGGATCTCGAGTTACCAGTTGCCGTTGATTGTCAGCGGAACTACCAAAAACAACAGGAATTTCACTGTCAAGGTGGCTCATGACGCTGACACGTTGACGACTTTGAACTACGCATGGTTCCAGGAACGCACTGACCTTTACTACAAGGACATGAGCGATTACGCCACTTATCCTTCTACGGTGAACTTCACTTCTGGTGAAGACGTGAGCCTCCTGGACATCCGTTTCGACTTCAACAACATTGACATGGTTGAGAAATGGGTACTTCCGATAATGGTTGTCGACGACGGTACAAGCCCTTATCTCTCGCATCCGCGCAAGAATTACGGCAAGGCAATGCTCCGTGTGTTCCCCTACAACGACTATTCGGGCAACTATTCAGCCACCACAATGCTCGTTGCCAACAGCCCCACAAAGGCGGGATTGAGTTCTGCCGAAGGCTCAGGACAGGAGACAGCGCGTGCCTATGTGGTTTCTGAGGACGAGGTGTTCTTCTATATGGGAACGGTAGACGAGTCCCGCACCGACCGCCAGAACTACAAGGTGTACGCCAAGTTCATCCCGAAGACCAACACCGACGGCTCCCAGAGTGCTACGGAAGGAACGGTTGAACTCTATGGAGACAACGAGAAGAACCAGTTTGAGGCAACAGGTACAGCCACATATACCATATATGACAAGGCTGATGATATCCAGCCGTACCTCAACCACCACTATGTCATCATCTCGAACATCAACTACACGTTCAAGGACTACACCATCATGGGTGTAGACTACTACAACCAGCAGATTGCCAACGGTGTTCCCGAAGATGAAATTTTCTCCATGTGGTACAAGTGCTCGGGCACTCTGACGCTCGAACGCCAGATCAATACCCAGATACCTAACGAGGATCAGGCTATCGACTGGTAACAACCTCAACCCCCAAACGAATTCTATCGATGAAGTTAAATCACATATCACTTAGCGCAACAATGGTAGTGGGTCTCTCATGGCTCACTACCGTTGGCGTTTTTGCGCAGACGAAAGCGCACATGGTCTGCTCTCCCGACAAGTCGGTGACGAGTGCCAACTATGTCTCAAGCCGTGCTCCCCTGCAGCCGGTGAGTTTCATCAAACTTCCCCTTGGCTCGATCACGCCAAAAGGTTGGGTGGGACGCTATCTGGAATTGCAGCGCGACGGTCTTACGGGACACCTCGGCGAGATTTCCGCATGGCTTGAAAAGAAGAACAACGCATGGCTCTCCGAGGGCGGCGACCACGGTTGGGAGGAAGTCCCCTACTGGCTGAAGGGCTACCAGGACCTCGCTTTCATCCTTCAGGACAAGAAGATGATGGCGGAGACGAAGACATGGATTGAGGCCATCTTCAAGTCGCAGAGGGAGAACGGTTCGTTCGGTCCTATCAACGGAACTGCCGACAAACCGGAACTTTGGGCACAGATGATAGTGCTCACGACCCTTGAGCATTATTACGAATACACCAGTGACAAGCGTGTGCTCGACCTGATGACGAAGTACTTCAAGTGGCAGTTGTCGCTGAAGGACGAGTCTTTCCTCGAGGATTATTGGGAGAACTCTCGCGGCGGCGACAACCTCTACTCTGTGCTGTGGCTCTATAACCGCACTGGCGACGCATTCCTCTTGGAACTCGCAGAGAAGATTCACCGCAATACCGCAGACTGGTGTCAGGACACAAACCTGCCCAACTGGCACAATGTGAACATCGCTGAGTGTTTCCGTGAACCGGCCACCTACTATATGCTCAAGGGCGAAAAGAAGTATCTCGACGCCTCTTACAACGACATGGATCTCATCCACCGCTGCTTCGGTCAGGTGCCCGGAGGAATGTGGGGCGGCGATGAGAACTCGCGCATGGGCTACATCGACCCTCGTCAGGGTGTGGAGTGCTGCGGCATGGTGGAGCAGATGGCATCCGATGAGATAATGCTCCGCTTCACCGGCGACCCCCTCTGGGCTGAGAATTGTGAGGATGTGGCGTTCAACACATTCCCTGCTGCTGTCATGCCTGATTTCAAGGCACTGCGCTATATCACCTCTCCCAACATGGTACTCGGCGACTCCAAGAACCATGCACCGGGCATCCAGAACAACGGACCGTTCCTTTCCATGAACCCGTTCTCCAGCCGTTGCTGTCAGCATAACCACTCTCAGGGATGGCCTTACTATTCAGAGAACCTCGTCTACGCCACTCCCGACAACGGTATTGCCGCTGTCATGTATGCCGCTTGCGAGGCTCGGGTGAAGGTTGCGCAGGGCAAGGAGATTACCCTCGTGGAGGAAACGAACTATCCGTTCGGCGAGACCGTCACATTCACCGTGAACATGGCAAAGAAGAAAGATGCCGTCGAGTTCCCGTTCTACCTGCGTGTGCCGTCATGGACACACTGCGCCGAGGTTTCCGTCAACGGCGAGAAAGTAGACTGCCGCCTTGCTCCGGGCAAGTATCTGCAGTTGGCACGCACATGGAAACATGGCGACAAGGTGACCGTGACATTCCCTATGCGTCTCAAGATGCGCACCTGGGAGGTCAACCAGAACTCCGTTTCCGTGGACTACGGACCGCTCACGCTCTCGCTGAAGATAAAGGAGAACTACAAGAAAGTAGACCCCACGACTACGGCTATCGGTGACTCACACTGGCAGGCTACGGCTGACGCTTCGCAGTGGCCTACTACTGAGATTTATCCTGGTTCTGACTGGAACTACGCACTCGTCACTGACGGCGACTTCCTCCGCAACATCGAGGTGGTGAAAAAGGAATGGCCGGCAGACAATTTCCCCTTCACTTTGGAGAATGTTCCGTTGGAATTCAAGGCCAAAGGCGTGAAGATACCTTCATGGAAGATTGACGAGTTCGGCCTTTGCGGCGTTCTTCCCAATGCCAAGGCAGAACGTTCGAAGACCGTAGAGGACATTACCCTCGTGCCGATGGGCGCAGCACGCCTGCGCATAAGCGCATTCCCACAGGCTAACCCATATAAACCCAAATACAATGAAATTAAAAACAACACTTCTTGCTGCTCTACTGGCGACAGCCATAACGGGCAATGCAAAAATTGAGAGTAGCCCCGCTGACATGGTGAACCCTCTCATGGGTACACTGTCAAAGTTCTCACTGTCAACGGGCAACACCTATCCTGCCGTGGCTCTGCCGTGGGGCATGAACTTCTGGATGCCCCAGACGAACCGCATGGGAGACGGTTGGGCTTACGTTTACACCGAGGACAAGATTCGCGGATTCAAGCAAACGCACCAGCCAAGTCCTTGGATCAACGACTACGGACAGTTCGCCATGATGCCCGAAACAGGCAAGGCGGAGTTCCATCAGGACAAGCGCGCTTCTTGGTTCTCACATAAGTCAGAGGTATCGCGCCCTTATTATTACCGCACTTACTTGGCTGACTATGACGTGATCACGGAAATCGCCCCGACAGAGCGTGCCGCCATGATGCGCATTACATATCCCGAGACCGATGAGGCTGTGTTTGTTCTCGACGCTTTGGACAACGGTTCCTATGTAAAAATCATCCCTGAACAGCAGATGATCATCGGTTACACCACCAAGAACAGCGGCGGTGTACCGCAGAATTTCAAGAACTACTTCATCCTGAAGTTCGATCATCCGTTCAAGGTGACATCCACCGTGTCGGTCACTTCGACAAGGAATGACCGCAACCGCGACGCTTACGGCGACATCAAGACTTCTTCTGATCTTGAGAAATCTGCCAACCATGTCGGCGCAATCGTGCAGTTCCAGCACATGAAGCGTGGTGAGCAGGTCAACGTCCGCATCGCTTCTTCGTTCATCTCTGCCGATCAGGCTGCCCTCAACCTCAAGGAACTGGGCAACAATAGTTTCGATCAGGTGAAGGAAAACGCCAAAGACCGCTGGAACAAGGTGCTTGGTGTTGTCGAGGTGCAGGATCCCGATCGTGACAATATGCGCACTTTCTACTCCTGCCTCTACCGTTCGGTGCTCTTCCCCCGTATGTTCTGGGAGGTAGACGCATCAGGCAAGGTCGTTCACTACAGTCCGTTCAACGGTCAGACCCTCGACGGCTATATGTATACTGATGCCGGTTTCTGGGACGTGTTCCGTTGTCTGTTCCCGCTTCTCAACCTCCTTTATCCTGAGACAAACGAGAAGATACAGGCCGGACTGGCAAATGTCTACCGTGAGAGCGGCTTCCTGCCCGAGTGGTTCAGCCCCGGTCACCGTGGCTGTATGGTAGGAAACAACTCCGCGTCTATCGTTTCCGATGCAGTGCTTTCTGGTCTCAACATCTCCGATGCTGACAAGGAGACACTCTGGCAGGCAGTTGTTCACGGAGCAAACGCTGTGCATCCGCAGATCAGTTCCACTGGTCGCCGCGGCTTCGAGTACTACAACAAACTCGGCTATGTGCCCTACGATGGTGAGGACCAGTTCGGTCACATCAAGGAGAACGTAGCCCGCACACTTGAGTATGCTTATGATGACTGGTGCATCTACCAGTTTGGCAAGAAACTCGGCAAGAGCGACAAGGAACTCGCACCGTTCAAGAAACACGTCCTTAACTACCAGAACGTCTTTGATTCTGAGACCAACCTCATGCGCGGACGCAATGCTGACGGCACCTTCCAGTCGCCGTTCAGCCCTCTGAAGTGGGGTGACGCATTCACCGAAGGCAACTCCTGGCACTACACATGGTCTGTATTCCACGACCCGCAGGGACTGATCAATCTCATGAAAGGCAAGGATACGTTCAACGCAATGCTTGACTCTGTGTTCAATGTTCCGCCAGTATTCGATGACTCTTACTATGGTGGTGTCATCCACGAGATACGCGAAATGCAGATCATGAATATGGGTAACTACGCTCACGGCAACCAGCCTATCCAGCACATGATATATCTCTACGACTGGTCTTCACAGCCTTGGAAAGTTCAGTACTGGATTCGTCAGGTCATGGACAAGCTCTATTCCGCTACGCCTGACGGATACTGCGGCGACGAGGACAACGGTCAGACATCGGCATGGTACGTCTTCTCCGCTCTCGGTTTCTATCCTGTATGTCCGGGAACAGGCGAGTATGCCCTCGGCACACCGTATTTCCGCAACATGAAGATACACCTGCAGAACGGCAACACCGTGGAGATCTCCGCACCAAACAACAGTGCAGAGAATGTCTATGTGCAGTCTCTCACCGTCAACGGCACTGCCAGTGACAAGAACTTCATCACTCTCGACGAACTCAACAAGGGCGCACGCATGGTATACCAGATGAGCAGTATGCCCAACACGGGTCGTGGCATCTCTGAGGACTCCGCTCCTTACTCTTTCACCAAGGAACTCTCAGCAGAGAAACCTGCCAAGAAGTCGAAGGCAAAGAAGTCCAAGAAGTAATACAGCACAGTCAACCGGGATTCTGATATCCCCTTGACCATATAGCAACTCGGGGCGAACCTCACAAGGTCCGCCCCGAGTCTTTTTGCAATAACCTGATGTCAAACAGACGACACGGCCGCAACTGGCGGCCGTGTCGTGCGCTATTCTATCACGGCGGTGAAGCCACCGTTGCGCACCATCTTTATGTTGAGTGTTGTGTTGCTGTCCACACGGCGTGTTTCCATGCGGTAGTCCATGGCCTGTTTGCCGGCGTTCACACCGTCGGTGACTATCGTCATCGTGTGCTGGCCTGCGCTCAGGAAGTCAAGGGATACCTTAAACTCGCGGCTCGTCTCCTTGCCGTTGCATATCCCGGCTACATACCACTTCGCTCCGTGGCGCTTTGCCACGATGAGATACTCGCCTATGCGTGCCTCAATAGCCCTGGTCTCGTCCCATGTGACGGGCATCTTGGTGATGTAGTCAGTGCACTCCGGGTTCTGGTAATAGCGTGTCGGAGAGTCGGCGAGCATCTGTGTGCCTGTCTCCATTATGGTGAACAGTGCCATGCTGTAGGCCCTTGTACCTACCGCGGAGGGATTCGGCTCCGACCATTTGTCATATTCCGGCTGCGTGTTTGTCATCGCTCCGGGGGTGAAATCGGCCGCTCCGACGGCGTTTCTGAGGAACGGAATGTAGAGAGTGTTGTCCGGTTGGCATCCTCCCATCTGCTCAAGTCCGCGCACTCCTTCGTACGCCAGCAGGTTGGGATAGCGGTATTCAAGTCCTGCAGGCTTCATCGCTCCGTGGTAATCCACAACCATGTGATGCTTGGCTGCTTCCTTTATCACTCGCTCATACCAGTTTATCATCCATTGGTCCTGACGGTCCATGAAGTCGATTTTTGCTCCTGCGATGCCCCATTTCTCGTATGTGTCGAAGATGGTGTCGAGATTCCGCTCCACGCAAATCCACGTCAGCCACAGAATGATGCCCACTCCCTTTTCCTTGCCGTAGCGTATGCACTCCTGCAAGTCGAGGTTGGGATTGCAGTCAAACGGTTCGAACGTGCCCTTTGCCCAGCCTTCGTCCATGATGATATACTTCACTCCGTACTTTGCGGCGAAGTCAATGAAGTACTTGTAGGTGTCGGTGTTGCAGCCGTATTTGAAGTTCACGTCGCTGCCCCATACCGTTCTCTGGTTCCACCAGTCCCACGCCACCAGTCCGGGTTTTATCCAACTGGTGTCGTCCAACTCGCATTTCGCCGCCAGTTGGGCGGGTATCGTCTGCTCCACCATGCCTTTCGAGTCGGTCATCGTGATGAAACGCCATGGGAAAGTGCGCTTTCCTGCCGTGTGGGCAGCCCAGTCGTCGAGTTCCTTTATCTGAGTGCCGCGGTCGAAAAACAGTTCCCACCTCTTGTAGTGGGGCACGAGGTGGCCGGTGATACAGTCCTTGTCACCGTTGCCGCGCAGGTACATTCCCGGGTAGTCGCGCAGGTCTGTCTCGGAGACAAGCAACTGCAGGTCGCCCTCGACCGACGAAAGGCCGATGGGAAGGGTTGCCATGTCGTGGTCGTTCTGCCACTCCTTGAGCATGCAGTTGACGTAAGGGCTTTCCGAACCTGAGCCCCAGCCGCCAGTGCCCTGGAAGTGTACGCCCATTGACTCGGCAGGTTTCAGGTTGAAGGTCTCGTCCTTCACATATATCGAATCCTTTTCGTTGAGCACATAGCGGTAGGCCACAGCGTTGTCAAACACGCGGAACTCCAGTTTGTAGTTGCCCCTCATGGAGAGTGTCGCCTCCGTGTAGGAGTTCTTGATCGTCGACTGTTTCAGCGGCACCACAGGCTTTATGGTGTTGCTGACCTTCTGTGTCTTAACGCCGGAAATCTTGGCGTTCTTGCCCAGAACCTTGTCTGCGAGTGTCATCTGCAGTCCTGTCTGCGTGAAAACGGTCTTGCCGTCGAGCAGAGCGGAGTAGGAGAGAGAACCTCCGTTGTCGGTAATCACCGCCTCGATACGGCCGTTTGGTGAAGCCACCTTTACATCTTTCGCCTGCACAAGTGCAGCCGATGCCAGTGCCAATGTCAGTAACAATGTTTTCTTCATGAATGTTTTAATTATTTTGTTGTTGGTAATGATAGTCCGTCACAGTAGTAATGCCGCCGTCCATAGGCTCTCCACAAAGTTAGGAAAACAATTCCGTATTCACGTCAAACGCCCTTTCCGATTGGCGGAAAATGTCGGATTTTAATTTCAATTGGGCGTATTTTGACATCCGCCGCCAGCGGTATACAAAAAAACAGCAACCCGAAAACGGTTGCTGTCGATGCTTCAGTCGGGATGACCAGACTCGAACTGGCGACCACACGCCCCCCAGACGCGTACGCTAACCAACTGCGCCACATCCCGAAAAAACGGGTTTCGTTCCGCTAAAGCGTTGCAAAGGTACTGCTTTATGGCGGAAAACGGAAGACGGTGGCGGTGAATTATCTTTTTTTAACTTACCGTCTCTTGGGCGCAGTCAGGAGGAAAAATGTGTGGAAATACGGATTTTTATTGTAAAAAGTTGTGCTTTCTGGATTTTAGTCATATATTTGCACATGCCTGAATTACCTTAACAGAAACCAGTGAGATTATGACCATGAAACAATAACCTCAAAAACCAAGTATTATGAAAACATTTTTCCGATTTCTCGTGCTCTCTTTGTGCATGTTCGTTTGTCCGTCTGTAGCAAATGCAGACAAAGTTACCGTGACCGAAAACGGCGTCGTGTATCTCTGTGACACGGAGACTTCCACGGCCGAAGTCTACAGTGTAGACCAGTCATTGGAGGCAATCGTGCTTCCGTCTTCGGTGGAGGTGGAGAGCAAGATTTGCGTTGTCACCGGCATAGGCGAACTCGCTTTCGACGAATGTACGGCCCTAAAGTCCGTCACTGTTCCCGAGACGGTGAACCGTATAGGGGTAGGCGCATTCTACGGGTGCAGTTCCCTGGCTTCAATAGCCATTCCTGAGGGCGTGACAAACATAGAAAGTCATCTCTTCTACGGCTGCCGGTCACTGGTGTCTGTGCAACTTCCGTCGACAGTGAAGAGTATTGCCAGTTATGCGTTCTGCAACTGTGTGTCACTGTTTTCGCTCGAACTGCCCGAAAATCTGGCTGCTATTGACGACTATGCGTTCTATAACGACCAGAACCTGACGACGCTCACCTGCCGCGCGACGACCGTACCGGAATGCAAGCCCGATGCCTTTTTTACGCTCAACAATGCCTGGTGTGTGCTCTATGTTCCCTCTGAAGTTGTCGGCAAATACAGATCTGCTGACGTTTGGAATACATTTTTCAAGACCAACGCGATAGGTGACACGGCGGAATATCCGGCGGTTTTCGTTGACGGAGTGGAGTACATACTCAATCCAAACACCCTTACGGCAATGGCAGACTGGGGCAGTTTCACGGCCGAATCGCTCACCGTACAGGCGAAAGTGGAGTCTGACGGCACGTCATACACAGTCACTGATATTTCCAGTAGGGCTTTCAATGGCCGCAGCGCTCTCAAGTCACTCACCGTTGCCGACGGAGTCGTTCGCACAGGAACTCTCTTCTGCATGAACTGTTCGGCGCTTGCGTCCGTGGAAATCCCCGAAAGCGTGACGGAGATGGGCTCAGGCGCTTTTTATTATTGCTCGTCGCTGGAAACCGCAAAACTGCCATCGGGCATGACGAAGATACCTTCCAATATGTTCTACGGATGCAGCCAGTTGGCTTCAATAGCCATTCCTGAGGGCGTGACATCCGTCGGTGAAAAGGCTTTCTATAACTGTGGCAAACTGTCATCGGCGGAATTGCCGTCCGTCCTGACAGAGATAGGAACGATGGCGTTCTGTTATTGCACTTCGTTACAGACTGTTTCCATTCCCGAAAGCGTGGAGGCCATAGGCCAGTCGGCTTTCCAAAACTGCACGGCTCTTGTCTCTGTGGAGATAAAAGCCAAGGAATTGACCTCCATTGCGGCATTTTCGTTTGCCGGTTGCACGGCTCTTGCTTCCGTTGTCCTGCCTTCCGGCATAACGGATATAGATTCCTATGCCTTTGCCGACTGCCTTTCACTCGCCAAGATAACCTGTTGTGCGGAAGTTCCTCCGTCGTGTTTCAATGCCCAAGAGCCGTTTGGACTTTTCAGTCAGGAGGCGTGGGACCGCAGCAAAGTGGAGGTGTGCGTGCCCAAAGGGACTGCCGATGCCTACCGTTCGGCCGTGGGTTGGGATGTCTTCAGCGTATTCACGGATATGCAGGAGACCGCTGTAGACCGTACTGTCGGTGGCACTGCAGTCGAGAAAGCACGCTATTCGCTTGGCGGAACACCCCTCTCCACAGGAAGCAAGGGCGTCAACATCGTGCGCATGAGCGACGGCACGGTGAGGAAAGTGGTGGTAAGGTAAACGTCGTTGGGGCTGTCCGGCGGCATCAACGGATGCCGCAGTGTGCCGGAAAAGTGAAAATACCCAAATTTATGAGGCTCTGTTGCCCCATTGCACTGCCTTTTTACTATCTTTGTAGTCATATTAGCACACACTATGACATACGATATAAAAGCACCGAAAACACTCGGCTGCACCATAAAACTGCCGGCATCGAAGAGCATAAGCAACCGTGCTCTCGTGCTGGCTGCTCTCGCCGGGGGCAAGGAGATGCCCGACAACCTGAGCGACTGCGACGATACGGAAGTGATGATCGCCGCCTTGCGCGATATGCCAAGAGAAATTGACATCAAGGCAGGGGGCACTGCCATGCGTTTCATGACCGCTTTCCTGAGCGTCACTCCGGGCGAACACGTCATCACAGGCACTGAACGGATGCGGCACAGACCGATAGGCGTGCTTGTCGATGCGCTGCGCAAGTTGGGTGCGGACATAGACTATGTCGGCGAGAAAGGTTTCCCTCCCTTGCTCGTCAGGGGCAAGGACTTGGACGGAGGCTGGGTGCAGATTGACGGAAGTGTCAGTTCACAGTTCATCTCCGCCCTGCTCATGGTAGGCCCGACGATGCGTAAGAGGCTCACGTTGCAGTTGACCGGCAACATCATAAGCCGTCCTTACATAGACCTCACGCTCGGTATGATGCGCGATTATGGGGTGAACCCGGAGTGGGCGAGCGTCGATACCATCGTGGTGGAGCCGTCGGCATACGTCTCCAGACCCTACAGTATCGAGAGCGACTGGAGTGCCGCGTCCTACTGGTATGAGATTCTTGCCTTGTGCGACGACCCCACTGCCGAGGTGCAACTGACCGGTCTGATGGACGGAAGCCGCCAGGGTGACACCATAGTGAAGTACATTTTTTCGCTCCTCGGGGTGAAGACGGCTTTCGGGACGAACGTTCAGGGAGTGCCGACCACCGTCACGCTGAGGCGCAATGAGCGGAGGGTGCCGCAGTTGAGATACGATTTCACCAACTGCCCCGACCTCGCCCAGACCGTAGTGTGCACTTGTTGCGGTCTGGAAATCCCCTTTGACCTTACCGGCCTGTCGTCCCTGAAGATAAAGGAGACCGACCGCATAGAAGCCCTGAAGACAGAACTGCGAAAACTTGGATATGTCATCAACGACCGCAACGGCAATGAACTGGTGTGGGACGGCGAGCGTTGCGCACCGTCGATGGAGGCTGTCGACACCTATGAAGACCACCGCATGGCAATGGCATTCGCTCCTCTTGCAATGAAGACCGGCGGCATAAGGATAAACAATCCGCATGTGGTCAGCAAGTCATACCCCGAATACTGGAGCGACCTGCGGTCGTGCGGTTTCACTTTCTGACATCATGTGGATACTGATAGTGGCGCTTGTCGTGCTCGGAACGGTGGCCTGCGGCGTGTCGTTGCTGTGGGACAAGGATGCCAAGATCGAGGTAGGCACTGACTGTGCTTCGTGTTCCGGTGACAATGCCAGGTGTGAACAGACCTGCATGATGGAGGCTGCCGTGAAGGAAACGGAGTATTTTGACGACGAGGAACTTGACCGTTTCCGTGGACGTGAGGGCAACTGTTACACAGATGATGAGGCGGAGGAGTTCCGAGAGATAATGGAAACGATGAAGCCGGAGGAGGTGAAAGCATGGAACAGAAGTCTCATCCTGCGCGGCGTGAATATGCCCGACCAGATAAAGGACGAGTATATCATGCTGGCGAACGACGCACCGTAGGAGACGGAAATGTGGGAAAATTGAAAGATTGAAGTATTGATATTCAAAGATAGAAGAACTGAAAGGTGAAACAAATAGCACTGAAAGACGTCTCGCAATTCGTCAGCCGCCACATGGCGGCGATAGTTATCATCATGGCAGTGGTGGCACTTCTCGCTCCCGAAGCCGTGTCTGTGATAAAGACAAGTTACATTAACACCTTGCTGGGAGTTGTGATGTTCGGTATGGGACTGACCCTCAAGCCCGGCGATTTCCGTGTGGTGTTCAGCCGTCCGCGCTCCGTTCTTATCGGCACTGTGGCGCAGTTCACCATCATGCCTCTCCTTGCGTGGATTCTTACCAAGGTTTTCTCCCTGTCGCCGGAGTTGACTGTCGGCGTGATACTCGTCGGAACGTGTCCCGGAGGCACTTCGTCCAATGTGATAACCTACCTCTCCCGGGGTGACGTTGCCCTGTCAGTGGGTGTCACGTCGGTGTCAACGGTGCTCGCTCCGCTGATGACCCCCTTGCTCACTCTGCTCTATGCAGGCGAGACGGTGGACGTTAACGTGCTGTCGATGTTCCTCTCTATCGTGCAGGTAGTGATTGTCCCGATAGCCCTTGGCTTTGTGGTGAACCGCTATTTTGCCAAGTTCGCCGCCCGGGCAACAGAGAGCCTGCCCCTCGTGTCGACCGTTGCCATTGTGGCGATAGTTGGTGCTGTGGTCAGTGCCAATGCCCAGCGGATAATGACATCGGGACTTCTGATACTCCTTGTGGTAATCCTCCACAACGTCATAGGCTATCTCTTGGGCTATGCGTCGGCACGGCTGCTGAAACTCGGACCGAGCCAGTGCCGCGCCATATCCATTGAGGTGGGCATGCAGAACTCTGGTCTTGCCACGTCACTCGCCACCGTACACTTTGCGCAATATCCCCTCGCCGCCATTCCGGGAGCGGTTTTCAGCGTGTGGCACAATGTGTCGGGTGCGCTGCTTGCCGGTTTCTTCCGCCGCAGAGCGGACAGGGAAGAGGCTTCGCAGAACACGAACGGGGCGTTGCAATAATTGTAGGGCAATTGCGTTATTATACTGAAAGATGCCAAGACGACTGCATTTGTTCTGTCTGCTGGCCGGAGCAGTTGCTCTGGTGGCGGTCTCGTGTTCCACGCAGAAGAACACGGGAAAGAGCCGCTTTTGGCATTCTTTCACGGCAAAATACAACACTTACTACAACGGAACGGTCGCTTACATAGACGGTTCGCTCGAAAAGGAGACAGGCAACAAGGACAACTACACAGAGATGTTGCCCCTCTACTACGTCGGTAACAAGGCGAGCGTGCAGTTGGGAAGCGGCAATTTCGACCGTGCAATAGAGAAATGCGAGAAGGCAATCTCACTTCACTCCATAAAGAAACGTCCCGAATGGAAGAAGAAACGCCGCAAGACCGACCGTGACAGGGAGTGGCTCAACCGCCGCGAGTACAATCCCATGCTGTGGAAAGCGTGGCTTCTGATGGGACGGTCGCAGTTTCACAAGGGCGAGTTTGACGCCGCTGCAGCCACCTTTTCCTATATAAGCCGTCTCTATCAGACCCAACCTGCCATCTGCGACAAGGCGAGGGCGTGGTTGGCAAAGTGCTACATAGAACTCGACTGGATGTATGATGCCGAGGACGTGATACGCAAAAGCGGGCGCGATTCCATTCACTGGAGTGCCCGGAGGGAGTGGAACTATACCTACGCTGACTACTATATCCACACGAGAGAGTATGCCAAGGCTGTCCCTTACCTGCGTCAGGTGATAGCAAAGGAGCGCCGCCGTAAGCAGAAAGCGCGCGAATGGTTCATCCTCGGACAACTCTACGAGGAACTCGGGCAGCGTCAGGAGGCGTACAAAGCCTACCGCAGGGTGATCCGTCTGCATCCTCCCTACGAACTGGAGTTCAACGCGCGGATAGCCATGACGGAGGTATTGGCGACAGGACAGGCGCGGAAGATGATATCGAAACTCAACTCCATGGCACGCAATGCCAACAATGCGGAGTATTTGGACCAGGTTTACTATGCCGTGGGCAACATCTATATGTCGCAGAAAGACACGCTCAACGCCATCACAGCCTATGAAAAAGGCAACAAGAAGTCAACCCGCAACGGCATAGAAAAGGGTGTGCTGCTGCTCCGCTTGGGCGATATCTATTGGGAAAAGGAGAAATACAGCGATGCGGGACGTTGCTACGGTGAGGCGATAGGCCTGCTCGACAAAGACCGCAAGGACTACCAGCAACTCGCAGACCGCTCCAAAAAACTCGACGAACTCACCCCTTACACCGAGGCCATACACCTGCAGGACTCACTCCAGGCACTGGCGGCGATGGACGAGGATGACCGAAACGCAGCCATAGACCGTGTGATAGATGCCCTGAAAAAGAAGGAAAAGGAGGAGAAAAGGCTTGCCGACGAACAGAATGCGGAGCAGGTCATGCAGAAGAACTCACAGTCCAACGGCCGTGAGAACACACGGAAGACCACCACGACGAATACCGTCCAAAGCAACGGACAGTGGTATTTCTACAACCAGATGGCGGTGAACCAAGGCAAACAGGCGTTCCAGAAGCAGTGGGGAAAGCGTGACAACGTGGATCACTGGCAGCGCATGAACCGCACGGTGGTGGGTTCTGACGTCAAGGAAGAGACGGATTCGTTGACCGCTGACACGTCTTCCGGAATGGAGAACGCACCCGATGCGGCGGCGGAGGAAACGCCCACGGTGAATGACAGCCTCGCCGCCGATCCGCACAACCGGGAGTATTATCTTGCGCAGATACCGTTCACCGCCGAACAGAAAGCGGCTTCCGACCAGACGATAATGGACGGTCTCTATCATTCCGGGGTCATCTTCAAGGACAGGCTCGAAAACCTGCGCCTGTCGGAACGGCAGTTCCAGCGTCTTGAAACGCAGTATCCCGATTACGAAGGCATGGCTGACGCCTACTATCACCAGTTCCTCCTCTACTCGCGAATGGGCGACCACGCCACGGCGGAGCGGTATGTGGAACGGTTGAAGGCTTCTTTCCCCGACAGCAAATGGACAACTCTGCTCACCGATCCTCACTTTGCCGAGAACCAACAGTTCGGTGTCCACATCGAAGACTCGCTCTATGCCGCCACCTACGAGGCGTTCAAGGCAGACCGCTTTGCGGAAATCCGTTCCAACGTTGGGCTTTCGGCGACGCGCTTTCCGTTGGGCGCAAACCGTGACAAGTTTGTATTCATCGGCGGAATAAGCAAACTCAACGCCGGCGATGCCAACGGTTGCGTGGCTGATATGGATTCTCTCTTGGCGTTATATCCCGAGAGCAAGTTGGCGGAAATGGCGGGAATGATTGTCAATGGCGTGAAAGCCGGCCGCAAACTGCACGGCGGCCGCTTCGACATGGAGAATGTCTGGTCGCGCCGTTCTGCGGTTCTTGCCGACGCAGACTCTCTGAAAGCACGGCAGTTTACCGATGACCCGAACGTCAATTTCGTCTTCATGATAGCCTACGAACCAGACTCCCTTGACGAGAACAGGCTGCTCTACGCCCTTGCGAAATACAATTTCACGAGTTACATGGTGCGCAGTTTTGATATCGAACTGGAGGATCAGGACGGTCTGCACGTCATGAAGGTGGGCGGATTCAACAACTATCAGGAGGCTTTGGAGTATGCCCACCAGTTCTACAAGCAGGAAAATATCAGGCAGATACTCGGCAAAAGCCGCACCATAATCATCAGTGAGACCAACCGTGAACTGCTCGGTGTGAACTTCAGTTACGACGATTACGACAAGTTCTACGGCGAGCACTTCGCACCGCTCGACACCGGCGACGGTCAGCGGCTGCTTGAGCCGGCTGACACAGACGGTGCTCTCGACGACGGAGGCTCCGTTCCGGGCAACATAAGCCCCGTGATACGCCAGCAGCAGGAACAGGACAAGGAAGAGGAGAATACTCCTGCGGATGACAGCACGGTAATAGTTACCGATGAAGACGCTGTCGATTCGGACAACTCCAGCACAACAGTCATCATAGAGGACACGGACTCTGGAAAACAGGAAAAGGACGACACGACGGAAGGGACAATAGTTGTTCCGGAGGAAACAGGCAACGCCGACGACAACGAAACGGTCATCATTCTGGATGACGACACGGAGGCAGGTACGGAAGACGAGACGTTTGATATTGACGGATTCTGATAAACGGCAAGACAGAAAGGAGTGACAGATGAACGGATTACTGTTGTGGGCTGACGACGAAATGGAACTTCTCAAGGCTCATGTGATTTTTCTCGAAAAGAAAGGCTACGAAGTGGTGATGGTGAGCAACGGCACTGACGCTGTTGACCAGTGCCGCCAGCGCACTTTCGACCTCGTCCTGCTCGACGAGATGATGCCCGGACTGACCGGTCTTGAGACGCTCCAGCGCATCAAGGAGATACAACCTGCCACGCCGGTGGTGATGGTCACGAAGAGCGAGGAGGAGGACATAATGGAGCAGGCCATAGGTTCGCAGATTGCCGACTACCTCATAAAGCCGGTCAATCCCAACCAGATACTGCTCTCGCTCAAGAAAAACATCCATCGCAAGGAGATAGTCACCGAGGTGACACAGACCGGTTACCAGCAGAACTTCATGCAGATCTCTATGCAGATACAGGACTGCCGCACGGTGGAAGACTGGAAAGAGATTTACCGGAAACTTGTCCGCTGGGAACTACAGTTGTCGTCCACCGACTCATCTATGAACGAGATGCTCGCCATGCAGAAGGCTGACGCCAACAATGCGTTTGCCAAATTCATACGCAAAAACTACATGGAGTGGGTCGATCCGCAGACTTTCATCGGGGGAGACCGTCCCTTGATGAGCCCCGACATATTCAAGTCAAAGGTCTTTCCCTTGCTTGACGCAGGCGAAAAGGTGTTCTTCATCGTGATAGACAATTTCCGCTATGACCAGTGGAGGGTGCTGTCGCAGGAGATAGGCGACATGTTCGACATCGACGAAGATCTATATCTCACCATACTGCCCACGGCAACGCAGTATGCGAGGAATGCCATTTTCTCGGGTCTGATGCCCAACAAGATAGCGGAGATGTTTCCCGATCTGTGGGTCGACGAGGACGAAGAGGAGGGCAAGAACCTCAACGAGGGTCCGTTGGTGGGCACTCAGATAGAGCGTTTTCGCCGCAAGGACACCTACAGTTACAACAAAGTGAACGACTCGCAGGGTGCGGAGAAATTCCTCAACCGCCTGAACGAACTTCGCAACAATGACCTCAACGTGCTCGTTGTAAACTTTATCGATATGCTGTCGCACGCCCGCACGGAGTCGAAAATGGTGCGTGAACTCGCCAACAACGAGAGTGCCTACAGGTCGATAACCCTCTCATGGTTCCGCCACTCGGTGTTGGCGGAACTCTTCAAGGTGCTTGCGCAAAGTGACTACAAGGTGATTCTCACTACCGACCACGGCAGCATACGCTGCTCAAACCCGGTGAAAATCATCGGTGACCGCAATACAAACACCAATCTGAGGTACAAGTTGGGCAAGAACTTGAACTATGACTCTAAGGAGGTGTTTACCGTCAAGGACCCGAGAAAGGCGCAACTGCCGTCGCCCAACATCTCTACGAGTTATGTGTTTGCCACGGGCGACTCGTTCTTTGCCTATCCCAACAACTACAATTACTATGTGAGTTATTACAAAGACACGTTCCAGCACGGAGGCATTTCCATGGAGGAGATGCTCGTACCGCTGATTACGATGTCGCCAAGAAAAAGATAATATGGAAATAAAGATTGATTCTGTCAGTGCGATAAATGCGTCCGCACGCTGCTTTGTAGAGGCAATGGGCGACCGCAGGGTGTTTGCTTTCTATGGCAAAATGGGCGCGGGGAAGACCACGTTCATAAAAGCCGTGTGCGAGGAACTGGGTGTCGACGATGTTATCACGTCGCCTACGTTTGCCATTGTCAACGAATATACAGCCCATTCCGCCCTATTGGGACAGGGCGGACAACCTGTCTACCATTTCGATTTCTACCGCATAAAGAAACTCGACGAGTTCTTTGATATGGGCGGTGAAGACTATTTCGACAGCGGAAATCTCTGTCTTATCGAGTGGCCCGAACTGATTGAGGATGTCCTTCCTCAGGATGCGGTGAGGGTGACGATAGAAGAGGAGGCAGACGGAAGCCGGCTTGTAAGTTTCTGAAACCAGGAACTTGCAAGCCGGCTTTGTCCGATTGCTTCCGTCATGTTGCCGCATCGCACGGCAACCGACAGGCGTTTATTACAGCAGAGCGTCGAACTTCTCTTTCAGAGTGGACTTCTGTGCTGCGCCGACGAACTTGTCAACGAGTTTGCCACCCTTGAAGAAGAGCAGTGTGGGGATGTTTCTCACGCCGAACTGCATGGGGATATCCTCGTTCTCTTCGATGTCGCACTTGCCCACGACAATTCTTCCGTCGTACTCTTCGGCGAGTTCCGACACTATCGGGCTGAGCATTCTGCACGGTCCGCACCATGTTGCCCACAGGTCAACCACAAACGGAAGTTCACCGTTCTTGTAACTTTCGAAGTTTTCCTCTGTAACTTTTATTTCCATAATTTACTCCTTTTGTTGTCGATAATCGGCGCAAAGTTATATCAATTCCGTGACATAGCCAAATCTGACGCACGGAAGTTGATGCTTGTCATCTTTATGCAGTGCCTCTCTGATACGGTCTCTCAGAGTGCCGTTTCCTTGAGCGTGTCGCCATCGAGGGAGTGTATGCGCAGACAGTTGTCGGTGTATGTGGCGAAAGTCGGCACGTTTCCTCCTTTGGGGAACGTGATACTGCCGGTGTTGCACACCACTTTTCCACCGTTGTTCTCCAGTTTCCAGAGGTGCGTATGTCCGTAGAGGAACGCATCGCACGCCGTCGGCGGCATATTGCTCTCGTTGAATATGTGTCCGTGAGTGAGGAACAGACGCTTGCCGTTGTCCATAACCATGGTGTAGTCCGACATCATCGGGAAGCGCAGGAGCATCTGGTCGACCTCCGAGTCGCAGTTTCCCCTCACGGCGATAATCCTGTCGCTGAGTCCGTTCAGTGCCTCCGCAATGCCCGGAGCGTCCAGTCCCTCGGGCACGCCGTTGCGCGGTCCGTAGTTGAGAATGTCGCCCAAGAGGAGCAATATGTCCATATTCATTGCGTCGAAGTGGCGCAACAGTTGTTGCAGACGCGGCAGTGAACCGTGTATGTCGCTTGCTATCATGTATCTCATAATGTTGTCAAAGTTACTGCTTTTTTGCCTAACGGAGCGGCAAACCGTCCGAAAAAGTAACCGTCACCGCATTTTCCATCTTGCGAGAAGCAGTTTCCCCTTCCGTAATCGGGACAACCGGAAAAATGTGGTCGGGTAAAACTGTAAGCGAAAAAGCGTTTTTGGTAACAGTTTCTCCAAAAGTCTGTATTTTTGATTTCTGTCAATTTTTACGGCGAAAATTATGGTGCAATTACGTTAAAGAACTTGCTTTCTTATGGAAAAATTTCCTATCTTTGTGGGTGAAAAGAGGAAATGACGATGCGGAAGAAACCCGCACGACGAAGATATACAACTGAAAATCTCTCTTATAATATAACTAAAAATTCATCCATTAGTAAAAGAAGCAAGCCGTGAGGTCTGCTTCTTTTTGTTTGTGTCGTCAGATGTCAATGTCGACGCTTACCGGGCAGTGGTCGCTTCCCTCTATCTCGTTGTGAATCTCGGCTGCGGTCACTTTGCCGGAGAGGCGGTCGGAAACGATGAAATAGTCAATGCGCCAGCCTATGTTCTTTGCCCTGCTCTGGAATCTGTAACTCCACCACGAGTATTTCTCCTCGTCCGGGTGGAGCAGGCGGAATGTGTCGGCGAAGCCTCCGCACGGTTCTTTCGCGCTCTCTACACCGAATCCGTGTCCCAAAATGCGGCTCATCGCCGTGCGTTCCTCGTCGGAAAATCCCGGATTTTGGTGGTTTGTCTTCGGATTCTTCAGGTCTATGTCCTCATGGGCGACGTTCAGGTCGCCGCAGAAAATCACCGGCTTGCTCTTGTCGAGAGCCCTTATGTGGTTGAGGAAAGCCTCGTCCCAACTCATGCGGTAGTCCAGTCGGCGCAGTCCGTCCTGTGAATTGGGCGTATAACAGGTGACGACATGGCAGTCGTCCATTTCCAGTGTGATGACCCTGCCCTCATGGTCGTGCTCGTCAATGCCCAGTCCATAGGTGACATTGAGTGGCGTTTTCCTCGTGTAGATAGCCGTTCCTGAGTAGCCTTTCTTGTCGGCATAGTTCCAAAAGGACTGGTATCCGTCAAACTCAAGGTCAAGTTGTCCTGCCTGCATCTTCGTCTCCTGCAGGCAGAAGAAGTCTGCGTCGAGAGTCTTGAACGACTCTTCAAATCCCTTTTTTACGCAGGCTCGCAAGCCGTTTACGTTCCATGAAACAAGTCTCATCGTGTGTTTTGCTGTATTTGTTGTAGGTTGTTGCCGCCGGAAAAATCACACATTATTATATATAACGGCAATATCAGTATTCCACGGTGATTTTTCCTTTCACCAGACTTGCCTGTCTGTAGCCTGCCTCACGCACCTTTTTGAGCATCTCTTCTGCCTCTTCGTAGGTGCGGAAATTGCCCATGCGGCATATCCAGCGTGGCGAATAGAAGTGTACATACACAGGTTGGTCGGGGAAACACGCCTTTATCTGGTTGCCGATGGATGTCGCCTTGTTCTTGTCGTTGCGCGAGTTGCCGCCGGCAAACACCTGCACACGGTAGCCTGTCACCTTGTGCATCGTTTTTGAGGCATGTCCGCTCGTGGCGGTGGAGGAGGCGTCTGTGGCGGAGTTTCCCTCGTTGGCGGGTTTGCGCTGGGCTGTTTCGTGTCCCCCGTTGGGCTTTGCACCCTTGTCAGTTGCTGTTGTCTGTGCTTTCGCCGCCGCTTCTTTCTGGGCGGTTCCGTTCACGAGACTGTCAATAGCAGTGGACTCCACGACAACCACATGCCCCTTTCCTGCTTCCTTGGACTGCAGATGTTCCAAGTATGTCTGCGCACTCACGCCGAGTGCGCAGACAATTGAGGATAGCATGATAAATAGTCTTTTCATTATCTGCCTGTTTGTTTCGTGTCCCCGTTTGGGAACTTCTGCCGGGTTGATTAGCCCCAAGCGTCGATGATACCCTTGAAGTCAGCAGCCTTGAGGGACGCACCGCCGATCAGACCGCCGTCGATGTCGGGCTTTGCAAACAACTCGGGAGCGTTTGAAGCCTTGCAGGAACCGCCGTAGAGAATGGTAGTTTCCGCTGCGATTTCTGCGCCGTAGACCTCAGCGACGCATGAACGGATGTAGGCATGTATCTCCTCTGCCTGGTCAGCAGTGGCGGTCTTGCCTGTTCCGATAGCCCAGATTGGCTCGTAAGCGATGACGATGTTCTTCCACTCTTCGGCGGTAAGGTTGAATACAGAACCCTGCAGTTCAGCCTTGACAACCTCGTTCTGCTTGTTCGCTTCACGCTCTGCGAGAGACTCGCCGATGCAGAATATCACTTTCAGACCGTTTGCCAGAGCCAACTGAACCTTCTCTTTCAGAATTTCAGGAGTCTCCTTGTAGTACTCGCGACGCTCTGAGTGACCGAGAATGACATACTGTGCGCCGGTGGATTTCACCATTTCTGCCGACACCTCACCAGTGTATGCGCCGCTTGCTTTGTCTGCGCAGTTCTCCGCTCCGAGTTCAATTGGAGTGCCCTTTACTACCTCTGCAACGCTTGCAAGGTGTATGAACGGGGTGCAGATGATTACTCCGCAGTTGGGATTTTTCACTGTTTCGGTCAACTCTTTGGCGAGAGCCACACCCTCTTGCAGGTTCTTGTTCATCTTCCAGTTGCCTGCTACAATTTTCTTTGCCATAGGTTTAATTGTTTTGTTTGTTGATATTGATGTTGAATGTCTGTTCTTTTTGAGCCACTTGGTCCATGCCCACATCCTGTCGGCTATGCTCAGCAAGATTATCGGGAGGATGAACAGCAGCAGTATCTCGGCTATCTTTGTTGTCTTGCCGGTCACTTTCTGCTTGCCGATATCCAGTTTGTCGAGCGGTGCGTTCATGCTGTCTACCGACGGCAGGCGGTTGTGGCTCCACTTCTGTATTATCGTTCCGTCCTTCAGGAGCAGCAGTCCGGGATTGCTCCTTATTATCGTCTTCAGTGTCGTTGCGTCCGTATTGCAGAACTGATACTCTGCCCCGGTGATGTCCTGCCAGCGTTCTATCGCTCCCGCTCCGCTCGCCGTGAGGCAGTAGAACGGATACCCGAACTCCTCGGCATACTCGTATATCTGGTCAATCTGACCGAAGTTGGAGTCGTCAGCCTGCTCCAGTTGCGGTGAGACGAGCAGGAATGTGTAGCCACGCCTGTCCAGTATCGAGTCGGTGATGTCGTCCCCTTGCAGCGTCTGGACGGAGAAATCGTGTATCGGAGGCACATATCCGGCTTTCACGGTGCGTGTCTTGCTGTCGACAAACTCCCATGTGGAGTCCGGATAGTTGTCCAGTGTGAACTCCTTTGTCACGCCGTCTTTCTTCATTATGAATGTCGTCTCCAACTCTGGCAGTTCCGCTCCCTCGGGGATTGTCATGCCCTCTTTGATGTTCGTCCCTATCTTGTAGGGGCGGAAATCAAACTGTGGCAGGTAGTAGAGACTGTATGCCGACGTGACGACAATGAAGATTATGCTGTAGTCAAACACGATAGTGCTGTTGCCGTCTGACAGGAAACGCACCATGAGTCTCGCTTTCCATGCCAACAGGACGCTCATTGCCAACAGCAGGATGTTCTTTGCGAGTGTCTCGCCGTTGGTGAGTGTCACTGCGTCACCGAAGCATCCGCAGTCACTGACGGGGTCTGCTATGAACAGCCAAAGGGTGAACGGCGTCATCACTGCCATGAACACGACAGCCACTCTCGTGGCTATGCGCCTCGCGATGCCGAAGAACAGCATCACGCCAAGGACGAACTCCAGTGCCGAAAGTCCTGCCGACGTGCCGAGAGTGACCCAGTCGGGCACTGCGTCAGCCATTCCCAAGGCTTTCAGGTAGTCCTGTATCTTGTATTGGGTGCCTATCGGGTCAATCGCCTTAACATAGCCGGAGAGGATGAAGACGGTAGCCATCACCATCCGGCACACGTTGACCAATATGACTTTTGCCGTTCTCAAACTGCCTTGAAACTATGCTCTCACTCCCAGTTTTATCACTCCGAACGTCGCGTAGTTGATGATGTCCATGACATTGGAGGCTATTCCCTCGCTGGCGATAGTCTCCCCCTGGTGGTTCTCTATCTCCTTTATGCGCTCTATTTTCGTGAGAATGAAGTCGGTGTAACTGCTGACGCGCATATCCTCCCAGGCGTCTCCGTAGTCGTGGTTCTTCTTCAACATCAGTTCGGTGCACTCCTTTGCCCAACGGTCATACTCCTTCATGGCGTCGTCGTTGGTCATGTCCACCTTGTCGGCAAAGCCTTTTTCCAACTGGATGAGACTTGTTATGCCGTAGTTGATGATTGCCATGAACTCCGGCAGGATGCCTTCGCCGACTTTCGTTTCCTTTGTTATCTCCAGTGTACGGATTCGTTTCGCCTTTATAAACAACTGGTCGGTGAGCGATTCCGGGCGCATCATGCGCCATGAAGGCTTGTAGTCGTACAACTTCTTGCGGAAGATGTCACGGCACAAATCCATTGCCTTCTGAAATTCAAGGTCGGTATTACTTGCCATTTTGCTTTGCCCTGATTATCCTGACCACGCCGCATTCCGCATCGTAACGTGCCTTTAGCGAGTCCCGCTTGTTGCGGAGCATGTTCTGTTCGAGCAGTGTCGGCGCCTTGTCTATCGCCTCAATGGTGGCCTGAAGTGCCGAGTCCGTCTGTGCGACCTCGTGCTGTGCCTTCAGCAGTGAAGCCTCCTGCCACAGTTTGAGGGCACGTTCGCGTGACTTTATAGCCTTGGGAAAACGGTGGCGAAGTGCCGATATGGAGTCCAAGGCACTCTTGTAGTCACCTCTGTCTACCGATTCCACTATGTTCTCAAGCAACGGAAGGGCTGCCTTGTCCTGTGTTCTTTCCTCGCACGACCCCATGAAGAGCAGTGCAGAAAGGACGATTGCGGACGTTTTCACGGTTCGTTTCATATTTGCAAAATTACTAAAAAAAGTCAAGTTTCCGTATTTTATTAGTAATTTTGCAACCGCTTTAACTCGCTTTTAAGAAGAATTTGTAATTGATGAAGAACTACTCTGACGCCGAACTTGCGGAGATTCTCGACAAGCCGATGTTCCGTAAGATAAGCCAGGCTGCCGACAACCTCGGTCTTGACTGCTACGTTGTGGGCGGCTATGTGCGTGATATTTTCCTCCAGAGACCGTCCAATGACATTGACGTGGTGGTGGTCGGGAGCGGCATCAGGGTGGCAGAGGAACTGAAGAACATCCTCGGCAGGAAGGCGCATGTGGCGGTCTTTCGCAACTACGGCACCGCTCAGGTGAAATATCTGGGTACGGAAGTGGAGTTCGTCGGGGCGCGCCGCGAGAGTTACAGGCGTGATTCCCGGAAGCCTATTGTGGAGGATGGCACGCTGGAAGATGACCAGAACCGCCGCGATTTCACGATAAACGCCTTGGCGATATGCCTCAACAAAGACCGCTTTGGTGAACTTGTTGACCCCTTTGACGGTCTCTACGATATGGAGGACGGCATCATCCGCACGCCTCTCGACCCCGACATCACTTTCTCTGACGACCCCTTGCGCATGATGCGTTGCGTGAGGTTCGCCACCCAGCTCAACTTTTTCATTGAGGAAGAAACTTTTGACGCCCTTGCGAGAAACAAGGAGCGCATCAAGATTATCAGCGGTGAGCGGATTTCAGAGGAACTCAACAAGATTCTCCTTTCGCCTGTCCCGAGCAAGGGGTTCGTCGATCTGCACCGCTGCGGACTGCTCGAACTCATCCTGCCCGAACTGTCTGCGCTCGACAATGTGGAGGTCCGCAACGGCAGGGCGCACAAAAACAATTTCTACCATACGCTCGAGGTGCTCGACAATGTGGCACGTTCCACCAACAGCGCGGACACTTCTTCCGAGACGAAACTGTGGCTCCGGTGGGCCGCATTGCTGCATGACATCGGCAAGACCAAGACAAAACGCTGGGAGCATCCGCAGGGGTGGACGTTCCACAACCACAATTTCGTGGGGGCGAAAATGGTGCCCGGAATCTTCAGACGGCTGAAACTGCCCCTCGACATGAAGATGAAGTATGTGCAGAAACTTGTGGATCTGCACATGCGTCCTATCGTCATTGCCGACGAAGAGGTCACTGACTCTGCCGTGAGGCGCCTGCTCAACGATGCCGGAGACGACATCAACGACCTCATGACCCTTTGCGAGGCGGACATAACGAGTAAAAACGAGGTGCGCAAACATCAGTTTCTCAATAATTTCCGTCTTGTGCGCGAGAAACTGAAAGACCTTGAGGAACGCGACTACAAGCGGCTTCTGCAACCCGTAATCGACGGAAACGAAATCATGGAGTTGTTTGAACTGAAGCCGTCAAGGGAGGTGGGACTTCTCAAACAGTACCTCAAGGAAGCCGTACTCGACAACCGTGTCGCCAACGAACGTGAGCCTCTGATGAACCTTCTGCTTGAGAAGGCGGCGGAGTTGGGGCTTTCCGCCAAACGTTGAACGCCTCTCCGTCACTTCCGTTGGGGCTCTTTCTCCGGCGGCAATCCTCCTCTTCCGTTTTCCGTAACGTCAGTAACTGGCTTGGCAGGCTATGCCCAGAGCCTCCACTTGCGCCTTTATGGCGTCGAGTTCTTCGTGCGTGGCCTTTCTCAGGGACTTGTCCGGGGTCTCGCGGTCAATGGTGTAGACCATCACTTCGCCCGGTTTTATGTATGCCACTGCCTTGAGCCAAGGGTCTACGAGTTCCGCTCCGACGCCGCCGAAACGGCTGTGCATGAACATGGTCTGTATGATGCAGTGCCCCTCAAACGCCCTCATTCCCTCGATGATGCTGTTCACGTCATACTTCCCTGTGGGTCTGTCCACCTCTTGGATGTATGCCGGGTCGACGGTATCGAGTTTCAGTATGTTGTTGTCTACCTTGAGCAGGGCGTCGTGAACCTGTGGTCTGTTGATGAAGGTGGCGTTGCTCAGTACCGACACTTTTGCGTTTGGACAGAGACTGTCGCGCAGTTTTATCGTGTCGTCGATTATGCCGGGGAAGTCGGGATGCCCTGTCGGCTCGCCGTTGCCGGCAAAAGTCAGTACGTCGGGATGCACTCCCGACGCTTTCATCTCCTTGAGTTTCGTCTCCAGAGCCGTCGCAACCTCCTGTCGGGTGGGGCGCGGCAGAGTGGGGCGGAAGTCGCTGTTGAATCCGCATTCGCAATAAATGCAGTCGAAAGAGCACACCTTGCCGTCACCCGGCATGAGGTTTATGCCGAGCGAGATGCCGAGACGGCGGCTGTGGATAGGCCCGAATATGGGCGACGGATATATCACTGTCATGTCTTTGCTGTTGTGGGATGATGGGATGCTGCCTACAAAACGGGGACAGGCGGCTGCCTGTCCCCGTGTCCTGCGCGGCGCTTATGCCTCGCGTTTCTTGTCCTTGTACTTTTCGAGTTGCACCTTTATGCTGTCCACGCACTTGTCAACGGCTTCCTCAAAGGTGTCGCAGACCTTGTCCGCACGTATCGTTGCGCCGAGTGCCGGCATGGATATTATGGCCTCTTTGTTCATCGCTGTCTGCGGCTTTACTACCTTCAACTGCACCTCAACTGCGTCTGCGCCCTCCAGATGGCGTGCCAGTTTGGATACCTTTTTCTCGATGTAAGCCTCGAGTTTCTCACTTGCGTCAAAGTGCAATGCCTGAATCTTGATGTTCATACTTACCTCCGTTCTTTTTTTGTGCCTGGCTTTCTGCGGTGCGGATGCGCCGCCAAGCCGAGGCGGTTAGTTAATATGGATGATTCTTGCGGCAAAGATAGGCGTTTGGTTTGAATAATCCAAATAAATCGCGGACGATTTTCCGAAAATCCACGGACAGTGTACCTGTCATGCGGAAGTGCCGTTCTTGCGGTTCGCGGACGGTCTGGCGGCACTTGTTCACGGTCGTGGTTCGACCGGTTCACGACCGTTATCCGATCGGCCCACGTCCGTTATCCGCTCGAACCACGACCGTGAACAACCCGCAAAAACGGTGTCCTGACACTGCCTGTAGGGTCGTTTCACACTGCAAAGACTCTGAAATCAGGCGTTTTGTTTTGCCGTAACGGGAAATAGGAGTATCTTTGCCGCATGATGAGAACTGCCAGACTGTCGTTCGTGTTGTCGCTGTTGCTGTGGCTTTTGCCTTCGTCGGCTTTCGCCCAATGGCGTGCCGGAGCGGTGCTGACCGCCGCAAAGGTGAAGGCTATGGATGTGGCTGACTGTTTTGCGGCGTGTGTGATAGACGATGCCACGTTCGCACGGATGAGGCGAGGGGGCTCTTTCCCCGAGGGCTGTACGGTGAAACGCGACGACCTGCGCTACCTGAAGGTGCTCCACTACAACTATGACGGCAAGGTGCAGACGGGCGAAATGGTGTGCAACAAGGCTGTCGCCGCCGACCTGCTCGAAATTTTCCGTGAACTCTATGACAACAAATACCAGATTGCCAGAATGGTTCTCATCGACGAATACGGTGCCGACGACGAGGCTTCCATGGGCGACAACAACAGTTCGGCGTTCTGTTTCCGTCGTGTCAACGGTTCGACACGTCTTTCGAAACACGCCCAGGGACTTGCCGTAGACATCAATCCCGTGCAGAATCCGTGCGTGTCGTACAACGCCAAAGGGGCGGTGCGGCGCATCGAACCCGACACTGCCGAGGCGCGGAAACACATTCGCCGCAACGCTGCCGAGGCGCACACGATAGGCAAGGACGACCTGTGCTACCGCCTTTTCATCGCCCACGGTTTCCGTTGGGGCGGCAGTTGGAGGACGAAAAAAGACTACCAGCACTTTGAAAAGTGACATTGTGCATAGCCTGCGCCAATGTCCGCCGTCAAGAAAACGGCGTGCGCAAAGGTTAATTGCCGTTAATGCGTTGGAAAAGCCTTTGTTTTTTAGTACTTTTGCAGCCGAATTTGCGGTAGTGTAAACTGTTCATAATGGCAAAGAAAAGCAAATCTCCAAAACATATCCGCGGACTTCAGTCCGTCACTCTCTGTATCAGTACCGCCATGGTTCTTGTCCTTGTGGGCATCGTGGTGTTCAGTGTCATGACGGCACACAACCTCTCGCGCTATGTCAGGGAGAACTTCGTGGTCACCATGACGCTCGAAGACGACATGACAAGACAGGAGGCCCGGCAACTGATAGCCTCGCTCCAGAAGAAGACATACGTCAGTCGCATTGCGTTCGTGAGCAAGGAACAGGCACTGAAAGAGCAGACTGCGGCAATGGGGACAGACCCTACGGAGTTCATAGGGGCGAACCCTTTCATGGCGTCAATGGAACTCTGTCTCAACGGCGACTACGCCAACAGCGACTCGCTGCGCTGGATACAGAAGGAACTTGACAAGTATCCGAAGGTCAGTGAGATAACTTACCAGAAGGATCTCATGGACTCTGTCAATGACAACATAAGGAAGATGAACGCCGTGCTGATAGTTCTCGCACTGCTGCTGACCTGCGTCTCGTTCTCGCTTATCAACAACACGGTGCGTCTGGGCATCTATTCGCGCCGCTTCAACATACACACCATGAAACTCGTCGGGGCGTCGTGGGGTTTCATACGCCGTCCTTTCATCCGGCAGAGCATGTGGATAGGCTTTCTGGCGGCACTGCTCGCCGACGCCGTGTTGGCAGGTTCGGTCTACGCCATCTACCGTTACCAGATGGGCATGACAGGCGTTGTCACTTGGGAAGTGCTTGCCGTCACCGGCTGCACAGTGCTTGTCCTGGGACTTCTGCTCACTTGGTTGTGTACCCTCATCTCGGTCAACAAGTTCCTCAAGATGAAAGCGGGACAACTCTACAAGATATAGTTGCGCACTGCGGAAAGGCACTCTTGACATTTGTAAAAGCAAACAAAACAGACTCTGAAATGAATAACAAGAATTTCGCATTCGGCAAGACCAATTTCATAATGATGGCGGTCAGTGTCGCTATCGTGCTGGTCGGATTTGTCCTTATGAGCGGAGGCCAGTCAACGGAAGAGGCGTATGACCCTTCAATATTCAGTACCATGCGCATCAGGGTGGCTCCAGCCATCTGCTTTTTTGGCTATATATTCATGATATTCGCCATTGTCTACCGTCCGAAGAAATCCTCCGGCGGTGACGGCAAGGCTGCCGATGACAAGGCGGAGAAGAATATAGAGAAACGAAAATAACATCCACTTATGGACTTGATACAGACCATTATCATAGCGATAGTGGAGGGACTGACGGAGTTTCTTCCGGTCTCATCCACCGGGCACATGATAATCGCTCAGAAGATACTTGGTGTAGCCGAGGGCGATCCTTTTGTCCACGCTTTCACTTTCATAATACAGTTCGGGGCAATACTGTCGGTAGTGTGTCTCTATTGGAAGCATTTCTTCCAGATGAGGACGCGTGAGGAACTGTCGGAACGCCTGAAATTCTACGGTTTGCTCGTTGTCGGAGTGATTCCGGCGGTCGTTGTCGGACTGTTGGCGAAGAAGAGCGGCTTGCTCGACTGGCTGCTTGACTCCGTTCATGTGGTGGCAATCATGCTTGTGGCGGGCGGTATCTTCATGCTCTTCTGCGACAAACTGTTCAATAAAGGGGACAAACTGCTCGCCAAAAGCGGTGAAGAGAACAAGGTGACACCGCGCCGTGCATTCTTCATCGGATGTTTCCAGTGTCTCGCTGTCATTCCCGGCGTGAGCCGCAGTATGGCTACCATCGTCGGCGGAATGCAGCAGTGCCTCACCAGAAAGAGGGCTGCCGAGTACTCGTTCTTCCTTGCCGTGCCTACAATGGCAGGCGCTACGCTGCTCGATCTCATAGAAATGCTCGGGGAGGACACGGCATGGGCAACGCCGCAAAACGTGGAACTGCTCATCGTGGGCTGCGTTGTGGCGTTCGTCGTTGCCATGTTGGCGATGAAGTGGTTTGTCGGCTTTCTCACGAAATACGGTTTTAAGGCGTTCGGATGGTATCGCATCGTCGTGGGCGCAGTCATTCTCCTGATGCTCATGATGGGCTATCAACTAAACATGGTGGACTGATTTCGATGAATTTTAGGGAAGGAGAGATTATCTGTGTCAACAAACCCTACAAGGTGTCGAGTTTCGGTGCGCTCGCCTTTGTGAGGACACGCATATCGAAAGCACTGGGAGTGAAGAGGGTGAAAACAGGCCATGCAGGTACTCTTGACCCCCTTGCCACCGGCGTGCTGGTGCTCTGCACCGGCAAGGCAACGAAGAAAATAGAGCAGTTGCAACTCGAAGACAAGGAGTATACTGCCACACTTCAGTTCGGAGCAACTACCGCCTCGTTTGACATGGAGCACCCCGAGAGCGAGTGGTTTCCCACAGAACACATCACCGAAGAGGCGGTGCGTGACGTACTGGGGCAGTTTGTCGGCGACATAATGCAGGTCCCGCCGGCGTTTTCGGCGTGCAACATCAACGGCAAACGTGCCTATGACCTCGCCCGCAACAACTGTGAGGTGGAACTGAAGGCTAAGCCGGTGAAGATAAGCGAGATTGAACTGACAGACTTTGACGCGGAAAAGAAGCAGGCGCAGATACGCGTGGTGTGCGGCAAAGGCACCTACATCCGTTCCCTTGCGCGTGATATCGGCGAGGCGTTGCAGACAGGAGCCTACCTCACACGGCTGTGCCGGACACGCGTGGGAAAGTTCCGCATAGAGGACAGCATAACATTTGACGGTTTCGACGAATGGCTCTCGGGTCAGGAACTGGAACCTTACGAAGAAAGGAAAAACGGTTTTCAGCCAACAGAATAAAGCATGAAGTTATCACAGTTTAAGTTTAACCTGCCCAAGCAGCAGGTAGCCTTGTATCCTCACAGTATTGTGCGTGAGTTCAAGAATGAGGACGGAACAGTTGACAGGTGTCGTTTCACTCGCAGTGACGAGGCGCGCATGATGGTCATCCACAAGAAATCGGGCACTATAGACATGCTCAGGAAGGATGCCGACGGCAACCCTGTGGAGGGCGACTACATCCAGTTCAAGGACTTGGTCAACTATTTCGACGAACATGACGTGTTCGTCATGAACGACACGAAAGTGTATCCGGCGCGTCTCTACGGTACGAAAGAGAAGACGGATTCGCAGATTGAGGTGTTCCTCCTGCGTGAGTTGAATGCCGAGAACCGCCTGTGGGACGTCTATGTAGAGCCTGCGAGGAAGATAAGAATAGGCAACAAACTGTTCTTCGACGAGGCAGGCACCATGGTGGCAGAGGTGGTTGACAACACCACATCGCGCGGCCGCACGCTGCATTTCCTCTATGAGAGCACGCATGAGGAGTTCAAACATGACCTTTTCGCACTGGGCGAAGCACCCCTGCCGCACTATATCCTCGACGCAAGGGACGAGCATCATGCCACGGCAGAGGACCTTGACGATTTCCAGACGGTCTTTGCCGCCAACGAAGGAGCGGTCACCGCACCGTCGACAGGACTGCACTTCAGTCGCGAGATGATGAAGCGTCTGGAGATAAAGGGCATAGACACCGCATTCATAACACTGCACTGCGGACAGAGCAACTTCGCCGACATCGAGGTGGAAGACCTCACCAAGCACAAGACAGACTCCGAAAGGATGGTTGTAGGGGCTGAGGCTTGCGAGGTGGTGAACCGCGCCAAGAACGGCGGACACCATGTCCTTGCCGTCGGAGCAAGCGTAGTCAAGGCTACGGAGAGTTCTGTCGGCACTGACGGACTGCTCAAAGAGTACGACGGATGGACAAATAAGTTCATCTTCCCGCCGTATGATTTCGGTCTCGCAGACAATATGCTCGTGAACTTCTATCACCCGTATTCGCCGATGCTAATGGAGACTTGCGCCTTCGGTGGCTATGACATCGTGATGCAGGCCTATGACCTCGCGGTGAAGAACGGCTATATGTTCGGTTGCTTCGGCGACAGTCTTCTCATCATCAACGATTAGTCTTTTCTATCAATGATAAGTTTTCTTTCACTGGGATCAAACCTCGGCGACAGGGAAAAGAACCTTCGCCGGGCGATAGACATGCTCAGTGAGAGGGTGGGAAAGGTGCTGCGTGTGTCGCTGTTCATGGAAACAAAACCGTGGGGATTCGTTTCCGACAACATCTTCTACAATGCCTGTGTCAAGGTGGACACTGACCTCGCTCCGCAGGAACTGCTGGCGGCGACGCAGGAGATAGAGAAAGCGCTCGGCAGAACACGGAAAAGCGAGGGCGGAAAGTACTGTGACCGCACGATAGACATAGACATCCTGCTCTATGGCGACATCACTGTTGACGACGAAAACCTGAAGATTCCGCACCCCCATATGTATGAGCGCGACTTCGTGATGATTCCACTTAAGGAAATAATGCAATGAAAAGGTTTTTCATACCGCTCTTTCTCTGCGCCTTGTCATCCGTATGTTGGGCGCAGGACGTGACGATGGCATACAACATCTCGCGGCTCAGCAGTTATGTGAAAGTGGACTCCGTCACACTGAACACGTTTGCCGTGCTGAACGACACAGTGAGGTCGCTACACAAGAGATACCATTCTTCGGATTTCGTCCTCGACTTCCTTGATGCCAAGGGCGGTTACGGCATGGCTTCCGTAGTGCTTGCCGACAGCCTGTCGCAGTGTCCCTACCGCTTCGCAATACTTGTCGGACCTCACACGGAGGGTGCTGCTGAACAGACAGCGATGTTCCTGCGCAACGCCAAAAAGGCTGTCCTGTTCGGAGTGAACACCCCCGGCAGCCTTTCGCCTGATGTGGAACTGGACTCCAACGAGGACTATCTCACGCAGTGGTATGACAGTCTGCACCAAATGAAAGTCGTGGAAAAGACCGCCGAAAGATATGTTGCCGAAAAGGACTTGAAGGCAAAATACAAGGATGCGAACGACGTTTTCCTCAACTTTGACGACAACGGTTATCTGTCGGACATGATTGTTGAGGTGGGCAAGGACAATGGTGTCGCTTACAACAAGGACGGTTTTTTCTACAGCATGTATGTACTCTTGTCGGAAGTGAGGGCGGAGATTATCCGGCTGGTTTATCCCGATGACAAGGAGGCTTTTTGCAAAGCGAAGAACATACCCATACAACAGGCGGTGCATGAAGCTGTGAATGTGATAGAGAGTGCCGAGTACAGGCGCATCCTGTCGGGCGAATAGCGTTTACGTCGCCGCAGTGTCGGTATGGCGGAAACGGCGTTGCCTACGAGTGTGACATGAAGTCCTTTATCCTGCACAGGCAGTCCTTGCCTGTCGAAAGTCCCATTTCGTAGACCTTTTTCATCTTTTCCGGATTCATCTCCAGGCGTCCTATGGGCAGCGTGTCTTCGGGGCAGATGACGAGCGTGTTGCCCTTCTTCTCCTCTTCCGCAATGTAGTCGAGTTCCCGGTTGTACATTTCGTGGCGGTGCTTCATGGCTTCCGTTATCTTGGGATAATGGCGGCAGAAGACATAAAACAACGGTATCAGTCGGGTCAGTTTCTTCTTGTAGCCTTTGGGTTGCGTCAGTATTACGATGTTCTTGCCATAGCCGAGGCTTTGGAAGTATCGCAGCGGAATGGAGTCAGCGATGCCTCCGTCGAGCAGTCTCATGCCGTCGATGCAGACAGGGCGCGACACTATCGGCATGGAAGAAGATGCCCGCATCCACTCAAGTCCCTCGTAGTCGAGGTCGGGAACCTGTTTGTAGACAGCCTTTCCTGTGTCGGCATCGGTGCAGACAAGATGAAACTCCATGGGATTGCCGCTGTATGTGCCGGTGTCGACGATATCCAGTTTTGTGGGAATGGTATGATAGCCGTAGTCCTTGCTCACTATGTCGCCGGTCTTTATCCACGACCTGACGCCAATATACTTCGGGTCGTGCGCGAAATCGGCGTTGTAGCGCAGTCCGCGGCCAATCTGCCGGCTCTTGAAATTGCATCCTATCGACGCTCCTGCCGACACCCCTATCATTCCGTCAAAGGTGATGCCGTTTTCCTGCATGATGTCAAAAACTCCCTCGGAAAACAGCGCTCTCAGTCCGCCTCCCTCCAGTACGAGTCCTGTCTTGTTTTTTGCTTCCATTCCTGTTGATGTCAATCGTGCTCCGGAAGCCCGGTTTGCACCGTGCAAAGTTATTGCAAAATTCCCGGTAATGGCTTTGCCATTGGGATTTTTTTACTACCTTTGCGCCATATATACAAGTATTTGTGAAGATATGGAAAAAATGAGTGCGTTCTTCAGACGGTATGGCTTTGACATCCTTGTAGTAGTCCTTTTCGCCGCCGTCTCGTTCGCCTATTTCATGCCCGCCGACCTTGAGGGGCGCATACTCTATCGTCACGACTCCTCGGCAGGGCGCGGCGCAGGTCAGGAACAGCAGGAATTTCTGGAAAAAACGGGTGAGCGCACACGCTGGACGAACTCCACTTTCTCGGGTATGCCTACCTATCAGACCGCCCCGAGTTATGACAGTACGGATCTGTTGGGGAAAGTCATGAATGCCTATCACCTGTGGTTGCCTGAGAATGTGTGGTATGTCTTTGCCTATCTCCTCGGTTTCTACATCCTGTTAAGGGCGTTTGACTTCCGCAAGGAACTGGCCGCTCTGGGTTCGGTAATATGGGCTTTCTCCAGTTATTTCTTCATTATCATAGCCGCAGGACATATCTGGAAGGTCATGGCGCTTGCCTATCTGCCGCCGATGATAGCAGGTGTGGTCTATGCCTACCGGGGGAAATACACGGCGGGATTTCTGCTCACGGCGGTCTTTTCCGCCTTTGAGGTGAAAGCCAATCATGTGCAGATGACCTACTATTACCTGTTTGTCATCCTCTTCATGGTCATCGCTTACCTTGTGGAAGCGGTCAGAAAGAAGAGCATGAAGCAGTTCTGCAAGGCCACGGCGGTGTGTGCCGCCGGAGCGGCAATAGGCATCTGCATGAACCTGAGCAACCTTTACCACACTTGGCAGTATGGCAAGGAGAGCATGCGCGGCGCCAGCGAACTGGTGAAGAAGAATGTAGACAACCAGACATCGGGTGGTCTTGACCGTGACTATATCACTGCATGGAGTTATGGATTGGACGAGACGTGGACGCTGCTTGTGCCGAATGCCAAGGGCGGAGCGTCGGTGCCGATGGCGGCAAACGAAAAGGCGATGGCGAAAGCCAATCCTGAATACTACAGTTTCTACCAGCAGTTGGGACAGTACTGGGGCGACCAGCCCGGTACAAGCGGCCCTGTCTATGTCGGCGCTTTTGTGGTCATGCTGTTCATCCTGTCGCTCTTCATCGTGAAAGGACCCATGAAGTGGGCACTCCTTGCGGCGACAGTGTTGTCGGTTCTCCTCTCTTGGGGGCGCAACTTCATGCCGTTTACCGACTTCTTCATCGACCATGTGCCGATGTATTCCAAGTTCCGCACGGTGGCAAGCATACTCGTCATAGCAGAGTTTACAATTCCCCTGCTTGCCATGATGGGCTTGAAGAAAATCATCGAAGAGCCCAACCTGCTCAAGGAAAAGAAGAAATGGGTGGGCGTGTCCTTTGTCCTCTCCGCCGGTCTGTGCGCACTCTTCGCCGTTATCCCCAGTCTTGTCAACGCCGATTTCTTCTCGCAGAACGAACTGGAACAGTTGAACCGCATAGCGCAGCAAAGTCCTGATGCCGCCGCATACATCGCCGGTTTCAAGGCAGACCTCGCCAGTGTGCGCTCGTCAATATTCGTTGCCGACTGCTGGAGGTCGTTCTTTGTGATTGTCATAGGCTGCCTCGTGCTTCTGCTCTACAGTCTTCGCAAACTCTCGGTGCGCTGGACTGTCGGCATCATGGCGGCTCTTTGCCTCATCGACATGTGGCAGGTCAACAAGCGATACCTCAATGACGGAATGTTCGTGGAGAAGAGCCAGCGCGAGCAACCGCAGGAAATGACGGAAACGGACAAGGCGATACTGCAGGACGAGACACTGGATTACAGAGTGCTCAACCTTGCCTCCAACACGTTCAACGAGAACGAGACGAGTTACTATCACAAGAGTATCGGCGGCTATCACGCCGCAAAACTGCACCGTTATCAGGACATGATAGAATACCACATCAGTCCCGAGATGCAGAAACTGTCAAGTGCCGTCATGGCGGCAGGGGGCGACATGATGAAGGTAAACGGCGACAGTCTGTTTCCGGTACTCAACGCCCTCAACACGCGTTACTTCATCCTGCCGCTGCAGAACGGTCAGACTGTGCCGCTGAAAAATCCGTATGCCTACGGCAATGCGTGGTTCGTAGACAGGATAAAATATGCCGACAACGCCAACGGAGAGATGGATGCCATCGCAAAAATAGACCTCCGGCATGAGGCAGTGGCGGACAAGAAGTTCCAAAAGGTGCTTGGCAAGGCTGTCGGTCAGGACACTCTGAGCATTGTGACGATGAAAGACTACAAGCCCAACGAACTCACCTATGAGATAAATTCGGGCAAGGGCGGCATCGTGGTCTTCTCTGAGATATACTATCCTGGCTGGACTGCCACGGTCGACGGTAAGGATGCGGAACTCGGACGTGTGGATTACATTCTCCGTGCCCTCAACCTGCCTGCCGGAAAACATGATGTGGTGCTGACATTCAAGCCACAGTCGATAAAGGCAACGGAAACCGTGGCATACGCAAGTTATGTCCTGCTGCTGCTCGTCATCGCCGGAGGCGTGTACTGCACACGGAGGAAAAAGAAACAGTAAACGGCGGTATGGAGTTCCGTACAAAGGTTGTCATAGAACCGTCAGAATGGAAGATAGAACCCTTTGCGGGGATTCTCTTCGTGGGAAGTTGCTTCGCTGACAACATGGGGAAGCGGTTTTCGGAGGAGAAGTTCCGTACTGTGGTCAATCCGTTCGGGGTGATGTACAACCCGGTATCCATACTCCACACCGTGGAACGCTTGGGCCAGAAGTCCGAAATAAGCGTTTTTACCCTCGGTACAAACCATGTGTACCGTGAGAAAGCCACCGGCGAGATTGTCGACAACTGTCAGAAACGTCCGGCAAACCTCTTTGTTGAGGAGGAACTGACTGTGGAAGAATGTGCCGAAAGCCTCGGCCGGGCGGTGGATATGGTTGGCGGCAAGGTTATAGTGACGGTCAGCCCGATACGCTACAGGAAGTACGGCTACCATGAGAGTATGGTGTCCAAGGCGACACTTATGCTGGCTGCGGAACGCCTTACAAGGGAACGTCCCGGTCAGGTGGACTATTTTCCGGCATACGAAATCATGAACGACGAGTTGCGCGACTACCGTTTCTACCAGCCGGACATGCTCCATCCGAGTGCCCAGGCGGTGGAATACATATATGAAAGATTTGCCGAGACATATTTCTCCGATGCCACACGCCGCTTCATTGCGGAGTGGAAACCCATCAAGGAGGCACTCGGTCACCGTCCGTTTAATCCCGACAGCGAGGAGTACAAGGCGTTTCTCCGCAACGTAAGGGAAAAGGCGGCGGCACTGAAACGGAGATATCCCGGATTGGAAGACGATATTCTGAACCGATAAAGAAACGAAAGGCAGAAATGAACTATACTATTGAACAGATTGCGACCATGATTGGCGCACACCGATACGGCAGGGCTGAAGCGAACATACATTTCCTTCTCACAGACTCACGCTCCCTCTGCTTCCCTGAAGAGACGCTGTTTTTTGCGATAAAGACCAACAAGGGCAACGGCGCAGACTACATTCCGGCACTGTTGGAAAAGGGTGTCAAGAGTTTTGTGGTGGAGGCTTTGCCGTCCGACTACGCCTCAGACAATGTGAACTTCCTCGTCGTCCCAGATGCGGAAAAGGCGTTGCAGCGACTTGCGGAAAGACACCGTGACGAGTTTCAGATACCTGTTGTAGGCATAACGGGGTCTAACGGGAAGACCATAGTCAAGGAGTGGCTCTACCAACTGCTGTCGCCCGACAAGGTGGTGACGCGCAGTCCGCGCAGTTACAACTCGCAGATAGGTGTGCCGCTTTCGGTGTGGCTGCTCGACAAAGTGAGTGAAATGGCACTTTTTGAGGCAGGCATATCCATGCCGGGAGAGATGGACGCACTGCGCAACATCATACAGCCCACCGTAGGAGTCTTTACGTTCTTGGGTGACGCACACCAGGAAAATTTCCCCTCATTGCAGCAGAAATGCACCGAGAAGATGTCCCTCTTCCGTGATGCGGAAAAAGTTGTCGTCTGCGCCGATGACCTCGTTGTCAGACGGAGCATAGCCGCCGCGAAACTCAAAGGTGAGGTTCTCACATGGTCAACGACCGACAAGGATGCCGCCCTTTATGTCAACTCGACGGAGAAAAACGGTGAGTCCACAACGGTAAACTACACATACGGTGGCAAGAAAGCAAGTTATGTCATTCCGTTCATCAGCGAATCGTCCGTCAACAACTCGGTGACGTGCGCCCTGACAGCACTGCAGTTTGGACTGACAACGGAGACTCTGGCGGAACGTATGCCGCTGCTCGAACCGGTGGGTATGCGCCTTGAGGTAAAGGAAGGACAGCATGGCATAACGCTCATCAACGACTCCTACAATTCCGACATCAATTCCCTGGCTATAGCGCTCGACTTTATGCACCGCCGTCCCGACCACAACGGCAGGAAAAGAGTGCTAATACTGAGCGACCTGCTCCAGAGTGGCATTGAGAAAGAACGGCTCTATGGCGATGTCAACGAACTGATAAAGGTCAACGGAGTGGAGAAACTCATCGGCATAGGCGATGACATCTGCAATGCCGAACCGTTGTTTGATGTTGCAGACAAGACATTCTTCCACACTGTTGCGGCATTCGTCAGCAGCGACACTTTCCGTAACCTGCACGACGAGGTGATACTTCTGAAAGGCGCAAGACGCTTCGGATTCGAACACATACAGGAACTTCTGGTCAACAAGGTGCACGAGACGACATTGGAGGTCAATCTCAGTGCTGTGGTGAAAAATCTCAACTACTACCGCTCGTTCATGCAGCCCGAGACAAAACTGGTGTGCATGATAAAGGCTGACGCATACGGCGCGGGAGCGGTGGAGATAGCGAAGACGCTGCAGGACCACAGGGTCGACTATCTGGCAGTGGCGGTTGCCGACGAGGGAGTGACACTCCGCAGAAACGGAATTACCGCCAATATTATGGTGATGAATCCCGAGATGTCGAGTTTCAAGACCCTTTTCGACTACGACTTGGAGCCGGAAGTCTACTCGTTCCGGCTGCTTGACGCCCTCGTGGCGGCGGCGAAGAAAGAGGGAGTGAGCGGCTTTCCGATACACGTCAAACTGGATACAGGTATGTGCCGTCTTGGTTTTGACCCGCAAAAGGACATGGATGAACTCATCAGCAGGCTGAAAGGACAGCGTGCGGTGATACCCCGCAGCGTGTTCAGCCACTTCGTGGGTTCCGACAGCAGCGACTTCGACGATTTCTCGTCACAGCAGTTTGCCCTCTATGACGAGGGAAGCAAGAAACTGCAGGCGGCGTTCAAGCACAAGATAATACGCCATATCTGCAACTCGGCAGGCATAGAGCATTTCCCGGAAAGACACCTTGACATGTGCCGACTGGGACTGGGACTGTACGGAATCAACCCTATCGACAACTCCATTATGAATAATGTGTCGACGCTGAAGACCACTATACTGCAGATGAGAACTGTTCCGGCAGGGCACAGCGTAGGCTACAGCCGTCGCACAATACTCGACAGGGACAGCGTGATAGCCGCTATACCGATAGGATATGCCGACGGACTGAACAGGAAACTGGGCAACCGCAACTGTTATTGCCTCGTCAACGGCAAGAAAGCGGACTATGTGGGCAACATCTGTATGGATGTCTGCATGATTGATGTCACGGATATTGACTGCCACGAAGGCGACTCCGTGGAAATCTTTGGCGACAACCTGCCGGTCACAACGCTCAGTGACACGCTCGGGACAATCCCCTACGAAGTGCTGACGGGCATCTCGGGCAGAGTGAAACGTGTGTATTTTGAAGAATGACAGATATATGGAAAACTCTAAAAGACAGACTGAACGCCCCGACGTGCTGGAGTGCGACGTGGTGAGATTCCAGAACAACAAGGACAAGTGGGTGGCTTTTGTCGGACTGCTCGACGGCCGTCCATACGAGATATTCACCGGCTTGCAGGACGATGACGAGGGTATAGTGCTCCCGAAAAACGTCATGACAGGCAAAATTATCCGCTGTACCAACCCCGACGGTACGCACAGGTATGACTTCCAGTTTGAGAACAAGCGCGGATACAAGACCACTGTCGAGGGACTGAGCGAGAAATTCAACCCCGAATACTGGAACTACGCAAAACTGATATCGGGCGTTATCAGATACGGAATGCCCATTGAGTATGTGATAAAACTCGTCGGGTCGCTCCAACTGAAAGATGACAGCATCAATACATGGACCCAAGGAGTGGTGAGAGCACTCAAAAAGTATGTTGCAGGAGACGCACCGAATATTTCTGAATGATGTCCGCATCTACGCCTATCACGGTGTAATGCCGCAGGAACGCACAGTCGGAGGGTGGTATAGGGTGAGTGTCGCAGTGGATTACGACTTCAGCCGCGCACTGGAAACGGACGACGTGGCAGACACCCTCGACTACAGCAAGATGCTGGAGGTGGTGAAAAACGAGATGAACACACCTTCCAACCTCGTCGAACACGTTGCCGGAAGGATAGGCAAGAGCCTGTTCCGCTCGTTTCCCGGTGTCAGTTCGGCAGAGATAAGGATAATAAAGGAGAATCCGCCAATGGGCAGTGACACTGCCGGGGCAGGTGTTCTATTGCGCTTGAAGAATGATAAAACTTTCCGATAGCCCTCCTTTTGTTTGGATAAATGATTATTTTTGTACACGGAAAGATTTTTAGACGCACTTGAAGAAGTTCATTTACATACTGGTCTTGCTGCTGTCGTGCACAGTCATGGCGATGGCTGCTGACAAGAAATTCACCCTTGTCATCGATGCCGGACACGGCGGTCATGATGCCGGAGCTGTCGGCGCAATTTCCAAAGAGAAGAATATCAACCTGAAAGTGGCGTTGGCTTTCGGCCGCTATGTGGAGCAGAACTGCCCCGACGTGAAAGTTGTCTATACACGGAAAACCGATGTGTTCGTGACGTTAAACGGTCGTGCGGACATTGCCAACAAGGCAAAGGCAGACCTGTTCGTGTCAGTCCACACCAATGCAGTGGAGCGTGGATATGTCAAAGGCTTCGAAGTCTACACTCTCGGAATGCACCGTGCCGCTGACAATCTGGATGTTGCGAAGCGCGAGAACTCCGTTATCACGCTCGAAAGCGACTACCGGTCGCATTATCAGGGGTTCGATCCCAACTCGTCGGAATCGTATATCATGTTTGAGTATATGCAGGACAAGAACATGGAGAACTCCGTCAAGCTGGCGAAATACATCCAGCGCAACGTCTGTTCCACCGCTTCACGTCAGGACAAGGGCGTGCACCAGGCTGGTTTCCTTGTGCTCCGTGAGACCTCGATGCCATCTTGCCTCATAGAACTCGGGTTCATATCCACACCCGAGGAGGAACGTGACCTGAACGACCCGGTAGTGCAGGACCGCTTGGCATACGGCATATTCCAGGGTTTCCAGAACTATCGCGGCAAGACGGCGACGGTTGCTGCCGTGCCGGAAGTCGCCCCGAAACCGGTTGAAACCGCCGTTGCGGAAGAAAAGACAGCGGAACCTGCGGCGCAGCCTATAGTGACAGAGACTGCGAAAGAGCAAACGGAAAAGATGCAGCAGGTGGAAAAGACGGAAGGGAAGCCTGTGGTACAGACTGCGGAAAAGAGGGATGCGCCCGTGTTTAAGGTGCAGATTGTCGCTTCGTCGCGCCGTCTTGCCAAGGGGGACGCAGCATTCAAGGGACTTGACAACATCAGTTCCTACAGTGAAGGGGGTATGTACAAATACACCTACGGAGCATCGGAGAACTACAACGAGATATATTCGCTGCGCAAACAGATACTCGACAAGTTTCCGCAGGCGTTTATCATAGCCTTCAAGAACGGCGAGAAGACGGATGTGAACAGTGCTATAAGAGAATGGAAAAGCAATAGGTGATTATTATGAAGAAAGAGGTAAAGATTGCGCTTGTTGCCATTGCAACACTTGTGATATTATTTTTCGGAATGAACTTCCTTAAGGGGACGAAACTGTTTTCCGACAACAACGAGTACACGATAACGTTCCACAATGTGGCAGGAGTGGAGAAAAACTGTCCCATCTATGCCGACGGAGTTGTCGTAGGTGCCGTTTCTGACATTATCTACGACTATTCGCACAAGAACCCTACACGCCTCACGGCAAGCATAAGCAAGATGATGCGCATACCGAAAGGTACAACCGCAGAGGTGAAGAGTGACCTTATGGGCAACACTCAGGTGAATCTCCTGTTGTCGTACGCTTCTTCCGATAACATAAAACCGGGTGAAACAATCACCGGGCGTAACGATGAGGGAGCGATAGACAAGATGAAGTCATTGCTGCCGGCAGTGGAAGCCATGGTGCCGAAACTGGACTCCATCCTCACAAGTCTCAATGTCATACTCGCCGATCCGGCCATTGTGGAGATACTTCACAACACCAAGAACGTGACGGCGAACCTCGAGACATCCACCCGTCAACTCAATTCTCTCATGGCGGATCTCAACACCAAGATGCCGGGGATGATGAACAAAGCGGACAAGGTGCTCGGCAATGCCGACGTGTTGACATCGAAACTGGCGGCGGTAGATGTGGACGCGACCATGCGGAAGGTGGACAAGACCGTGGCGGACGTGCAGTCCACGATAGAGAAAATCAACTCTACGGACGGCACGATGGGCAAACTCATCAACGATCCGCAACTCTACGACAACCTCAACTCTACGGTTGACAATGCCAACAGGCTGGTGGTGGATTTGAAAGAACACCCCAAACGCTATGTGCATTTCTCTGTCTTTGGCAAGAAAGACAAATAGTCTGTAGACCACAGATATAGCATAGCCCCAAGCCGACACCGGTCTTGGGGCTATGCAAATTAATGGAGCAAAAAATGAGAACGGCACAACCGTTCTTCCGATTTTTCTTTGTATCTTTGTCGTCCCATGGCAAAAAACGCGTCAGAATTGTGGAGCGACTGCCTCACTGATATCAGGCAGAGACTTTCGACAACCCAGTATACTACATTCTTTGAACCTATTGTCTTCGAGAGTTTTGACGACAAAACCCGCATATTGGTTCTTCAGGCACCCAGCAAGGCTCATGTAGGGTATCTGGAAGGCTCTTTTTTGCCACTTTTGAGTGAGGTTCTCGGCAGCAGGTTCGGACAGATCCAACTGCGTTATCACACTGTCGCATCGGCGGAAAACCGTCAGAAGCCCATTGTCAAGGACGAGACCGACGAGGACGTACACACCACCATAGCCACCAACCTCAATCCTCGCTACACTTTTGCGACGTTCATTGAGGGCGATTCCAACAAACTTGCGCGCTCCGTGGGCGTCACTATCGCCGAGCATCCCCGCAAGACCAGTTTCAACCCGATGTTCGTTTACGGACCTTCGGGCTGTGGAAAGACCCACCTGATCAATGCCGTCGGCAACCGCACGTGCGAACTTTATCCGCGCAAAAAGGTGATATATGTCGGGGCAAGGGAGTTCCAACGTCAGTATACTGACAGTGTGAGGACGAAGGAAACCAACGATTTCATTCATTTCTACCAGCAGTTCGACGTGATGATAGTCGACGATGTGCAAGTATGGGAGTCCAGTCCCAAGACCTCGGAGACATTCTTTCACATCTTCAATCACCTGTTCATGAATGGCAGACGCATCATTCTTGCCGCCGACAGGACACCGGCCGAACTGAAGAATATGGATGAAAGGATGCTCACGAGATTCAATTGCGGCATACTGTGTGAACTGGAAAAACCCAACCATAAGTTGTGTGTAGACATACTGAACGCCAAGATTAAGCGTGACGGACTTGTCATTCCGGCAGATGTGGTGGACTATATCGCAGCCAATGCCAACGGTTCGGTGCGCGACCTTGAGGGTGTCGTCAACTCCCTGCTCGCCCATTCCATCTTCATCGACGGCGACATTGACATGGCGTTGGCGGCGAAAGTGGTGGGCAGGATAAAGAAAGACACGCCCAGGAAATATGATGTCAACGAGATTATCGACACCGTGTGCGACATCATGAAGGTTGATGTAGAGGACGTGTTGGGCAAGTCCCGTAAGCGCGAATTTGTGCAGGCGCGCCAGATAGCCATGTATTTCTCGCAGTCACTTGCCAAGGTCAGCGTGGGCAGAATAGGCCGCCTGATAGGCAACCGAGACCATTCCACAGTCATGCACAGCATCGCCAAGGTGACGGAACAGATGCAGTCGGACAAGGCGTTCGCCAAAGAGGTGAAGTCTATAGAAAAAATGCTGAAGGCAAAAAAATAGTTTTGCCCCCAGCATTGTCACTGTCATGACGGTCGTTTTGCCGCCGTTTATATTCCGATTTTTATTCCTCCGATGACCACAACGCCCGGTTGGCGTATTGATATGTAGTCATAGTATTCCTTGTTGAGGATGTTTGTGCCGTCGACAAACACCGACCATTTCGCCTCGTTCCACGACAGCCGGGCATCGAGAAGACCGTAACTGGCGTTGTTGCCGGTCCTTTCCTGCCACCGCCACGCCACGGAGAGGTTGAGGTTGCGCCATATCCTGCCGTCGGCAGAAACGTTTATCTTGTGCCGGAGATATTCCATGGCATACTTGCTCTGTATCACGTCAACGTCATATTCGGAGTCCTCGTTGATATAGGCGTACTTTACCGACACCTTTCTCACTGGGAAAGACTTGGAGAACAACTCTTCAGGAAGCAACGACAGGTTGATTTCGCCTCCCCAGTTGTCCATGCGGAAGTTGACGGAACGGAATATTCCGTCATCGGTTTCGCGTGATGTCACCCAGTCTATCATGTCTTTCTTGTGGGAGTAGAACAGTTGTGCCTCGGCGATAAAGCCTTTCCCCGTGTTGCGCACACCGATTTGTATGTCACGGGTCTTTTCCGGCTTGAGGTTGGAGTTGCCCTCTATGTTAGCGCCACTGTAGTACAGGTCGGTGAAAGTGGGCAGTCTCATCGCCATGTTCCACGACGCAAAGAGTTTCCATGCGTCCGCCGGCCGCCATGCAATGTCCACTCCGGGATATACGCCCCAACCGTTCAGCCCGGTGTGTATGGCGGTAGCGCCGAGCGACACCGTCAAGTTGCGCAACAGTATGTTGTGTTCCAGAAACGCGGAACTGACAGTTCTCGTGTCGTGATATTTGTAAAAGATGTCGTCACTGGCATCGTGCCCGCCACTCTTTTTCCACTTTTTCTCGTCCTGGAGCAGTCCGAGTTTCGTGCTCCAGATGCTTTCCTTGCGCACATCAACGCCAGCCGACGTGCGTCCGAGAACCGTTTCCGTCCACGCACTCACGCCTCCGCCGAGAGCGTCCACCTTGTGGTAGTTTTCTCCGGCAGGATTGTTGCGGTGCCACTGGTAGTGGTCATACCAGCGGTTCCAGTATATCTGAGGGGAGATGTGTACTGCTCCGGCCTTGATGTCGGCGGTGATTGCCGCCATGCGACGCTCGTTGCTTTCCCACTGGTCGGTAGAAGAAGCACCGTAGAAAGTGTTGGCTTCATAAGGTTTGTAACTGTAGCCGGTCTGTGCGGACAACTTTATGAAACCGAGGTTTGCCGTTCCGTGCCAGAAGAGACGTGATGAATGGAATGCGCTGTTGGGCGTTGCTCCGTCGCTTCGGCTGTATCCTCCACTGAGAGTGGAAGCGTATTTGTCATCGTAATTGTGCAGGCTGGCGTTGCCGTCGAAGTATCCGTAGGAACCGCCGCTGACGTTTGCGTCGAGTGTGCCTTCCTTTTTCTGCCGTGTGATGATGTTCACTACGCCGTTGAAAGCGTTTGCCCCGTAGATGCGTGAGGCAGGCCCTTCGAGCACTTCTATGCGCTCGATGTCATCAATGCTCACCGGGAAATCAGCCGAAAGGTGTCCTGTGTGGGGGGAGGAGATGTTCACTCCGTTGAGAAGAACGGTTATCTGGTCGAAGTTTCCCCCTCTTACCGAGATGTCCGTCTGTACACCAAAGCCACCGCGCTGACGGACATCTACGCCTGTGACTGTCTTTAGAATGTCGTTGACACTTGTTGCCGCCGCCCGGGAGATGTCCTCTCTCGTCACGACAGAAACGATCTTTGCCGACTGGATGTCAGTCAGCGGCGCACGTGAACCAGTCACCACTACCTCGTCGAGTTTCAGTTCGTCGCGGCTGAGAGTGTCTGCCGCCAATGGGACAACCGTACTGATGCCGTCGGCCTTGGCATACGTCAAGGTAGAAACGGTCAGCACGCCCACCAGCACCTCCTTGCCCAGACAGGCAAAGAGCGCATAGCCCTTGTGCGAGAACCGAGTGAACCGCATTGGAGTGCGCCTGTTGAAGAATTGTTGTTTCATTTGTTATAAATTAAAAAATAGCGTTCTGTAGACCGTAACGGTGTTTGCCGAAAGGAGGATGCGGCGGTCAGGCCAGCCGCATCTTCCTTTTCCATGCCATGAATCCGTAGATAGCCATGACAGAATATATGCCGTAGAGTAGGGCGCGACCGTATATACCTTTATATATATACAGTCCTGTGGATATCAAATCCACGATCAGCCATACCCACCACTGCTCTATGTATTTGCGTGAGAGCATCCATAGTGCCACCACCGACAGTGCTGTTGACAGTCCGTCGGTATAAGGCACGGTGCTGTCGGTCAGTTTGTCGAGCGTCACACCGAGCACTGCCCACAGCGCAAGGGCGCAGACGGCAAGGCAAAGGGCGGTTTTTCGTGGCGTGTGAGTTATCGTCACGCTTTTCCCCTTGTGGGTTTTTCCCCGCAGCCAGTAGGCAAATCCGTAGATGCCTGCGAGGAAATAGTACACCTCCATAGCGCAGTCCGCATAGATGCCGCGGTCGTAGAGCACGACGATATATATCATCGGCATGATGCAACCGGTAATCCACATCCACACATTCTCCTTGATTTCCAGATAGAGATACAGCAACCCGAGCACCGTGCCGAGTATGTCCATCCAGTTGTTTGCCATATATTCCGCCATGATTTTCCTCTATCAGAATTTCAGGGTGATATTCCCCATGATGTTTCTGCCTGCCATCGGCATATAGCCTATCTGGTAATAGCGGTTGTCATTGTTGTATGTCTCACCCACGATAGCGGAGTATACCCAACCGCCGGCAGCGTAATGGGCGTCGAAGACATTGTTGACATTTACGCCGAGGAGCAGTTCCTTTATGCCGATGTGCTTGAAGTGGAAGGCGTAACTTGCCGAGATGTCGCTCTGTGAGTAGGACGGCAGCGAACGCTGCTTGCACTGCGAGTTGTCAAGATACTGCCGTGACACGAAGTTGGTGTGCCACGTTGCCTGCAAACCTTGCCAGTTCAGCGTGACAAAACCGTTGAGTATTGCCGACGGAGAGAAGGCGAGTGTGGAGTTGTCATAGTGGTTTACGGTCGGGTCAAGGTCATTCCAGTCGCCGTCGTAGGTCTCCACTACCTCGTCGAAATCCTTGATTTTGTTCTGCGAGAGAGCGGCGTTGCCGTAGAGACCGAGCCACTTCAGCGGTTGCCATGCGGCGCTCAGTTCCACTCCCATGCGGTAGGAGTCCTTGATGTTTGTGGTCAATGCCTCGCCGATGTCGCTCACTTCGCCTGTCTGCACAAACTGGTTCTTGTATTTCATGTAGTATCCGTTGACACCTGCATTCCAGTTGCTGCCCGTGTAACTGTAGCCAACCTCAATGTCGGTGAGTTCCTCAGGCTTCGGGGCAGGGTAGGAACCGTTGTCGGTGAAGTTGTTCCTTTCCGGCTCCCTGTGGCTCAACGCAGCCGAAGCATAGGCGCGGTGACCGTTGGAATGGAAGTTTACGCCGGCCTTGGGATTGAAGAAATCGTACACCTCATTGACGTTCAGACGCTGGTTGCTGTAAGTTCCGTCGCCGTTGGAGAGGAACTTGTCGTTGATGCCGTCGGTGTAATACTCCACATGACGGTACTGTAAGTCAGCGAAAACATCCCAGTTGCTGTCAATGTGAAAGGTGGTCTTGATGAACACGTTCTCGTCACCCTTGTCGGCATCGGAATCATAATAGGTGTAACGCCCGTTCTTCATGTAGTGTTGGCGGAGTTCTTCGTTTGCCATATAGGTGAGGTGCCCGAAGTGTGAAGCGGTGAAATGCTGTAGTGACAGACCGCCGATGACATCCCACAAGTCGTCCTTGTAGTTGGCGTTCCACACCAGTCCGTAGGTGTTCTGCTCCAGTCCTTTCTTGCGTATGAAGTCGGTTTTCTTCAGCGTAGAGCCGTCGGCGAGGGTGAAATTGGGCAGTCCGAATTTCTTCAGTTTGTTGTTGTATCGGAACTCCTCGTAGTAGCCGTAGCCGTAAGTGTAGTGAAGCGAGGCCGTGGTAGACCAGTGTTCGCTGATGTTTACGGCTGTCGAAAGTATGTTGTGGTCCTGCCAGAAGTTGTCGGTGGTCTTGTCCCACAGAGTGCCGTCAGCGAGTTTGTGGCGTGCTGTCACCCATGTTCCGTCCCAGTTGGGCGTGAAACTCTCGTAGAGTTCGTTGAACTTGCCCATGCCGGCGTCCCACATGTCCTTGTAACTGCCTATATTGTCATAGACATTCATGCTGTAGTCACCGTTGCCGGCAGTCACTCCGCTCCACGCCTGACCTGTATTCTCGTAGTTGCCTATGTTTTTGTAGCGGATGACAAAGTTCTTTCCGATCCATGAAAGTCCTCCGTAGTAAGAGCCTGACTTGCCTGCCGTGCCGTCGACAAATCCGTCGGTGGCAGTGTGGTGGTACGCTCCGTCGAGTACGAGGTGTTTCCAAAGCAGACCGGTGGAGAAGTTGCCGCCCACGTTGAACGTGTTGTAACTGCCGTAACTGCCGCTGAGTTCCAATGCAGGAACGGTGCTCGGAGATTTCGTTGTCAGTGCCACGTTGCCGCCGAAAGCACCGTCGCCGTTGGTCGATGTGCCCACTCCGCGCTGTATCTGCACATTGCTGAGCAGGGCGGCGTAGGAGTTCATGTTAGCCCAGAACACGCACTCGTCTTCCGGAGAGTTGAGTTGCACACCGTCGATCGTGACGTTGATGCGTGAGTCTGCCGCACCGCGTATGCGCAGGTGCGATGTTCCAGTGCCAACGCCGTTTTCACTCCATGCTATTACGCCGGGTGTCTGGGCGAACAGGAACGGCAGTTCGCGTCCTGTCCACGAGAAATTCTGGAGTTGTTTCTGGTTGATGTCGTGTACGGCAAACGGCGCGTCTTTCTGTGCTTTCACGCCTTTCACCACCACTTCCTGCAGGTTTTCGATCCGCAGGGAGTCCTTTCCGTCAGCCAAAACGGCACCGCTGCTCATGGCGGACAACATGATGACGGACAAAAGAAATTTGTTCATAATACCTTATTATTATAATAACACAATAAGGGGGCACAGCCATTGTGTGCGATCTTCATCCCTACGCCGGCATTGTCCGGGTCAGGTCAGAGGGTCTGTTCTCAGCCTGCAACGCGCAAGCACCCCTTGGAAAGCAGTTTGTTTTCCGTGTGCAAAGTTACGAAGAAAAACGTTTTGGGGCAAATATGCTGTTTGTTTCTGTAAAATAATTGTTCTTTTTCTTGGGGGGGGGTGATATTTGTCTAATTTTGCAATCGGTATATCTGTTACGAACTAATTAACAAATAAAAATTAAAATATGTCCAAAAGTTTAATTCGTTTCTCACTCGTGTTCCTTTTGATTCACGTTGTGGCTTGTAAGAATGGAGGTAATGGAACTAAAGTCGTTGATGAATTTGCATTTGAGGATTCCGCTTCTTTGACGAGTGTTGACAGCGTCGTTGCAACTGGAACTTTCTATGCCTGGAATGCAAAACTTGACAATGATATGCTCGTTCTTAACGCTTCATCCCAAGACTCTATTGTGCGGGTGTTTGATTTCCCGGAATTGTCATTGAAGAATGCGTTCGGAACTTTGGGACATTCGGGAGATGAATTTATCAGTGCAAACTGGTGTGCTACGACAAATCATGGTTTCGGACTATATGATATGATGAAGAAGAAACTCTTCGTCTATGATGTTTCCGAAGGAAATATCCGCCAAGCAGGAGAATTTAATTTGCCGGAGGATGAAGACGGCATGGCTCCACCTTATACGAAGATATGCCAGTATAACGATTCGCTGTTCATCGTGAAGGAAGATGGCGATGAGACAAATCTGCGGTTGATGAATCTTGCGAGCGGGAAATGTCTTTCGAACTATCATATAGATTTGCGTAAGGCTGACGGTCAACCGTATACCCCATATGATTTTGAAATTTCCGTATGCGGAAATGCGGTCTGTCTTGCCTACAGTTATCTTGACAGGGTCGAACTGCTGAAGATTACTGAAGACAACAATATAGTTCCCGTTTGTCTTATTGGAGAGTCGAAGTTCGAAAATATGCCGAGTGACTACGACCTGCTGCCGACACGTTTTATTTCCATTGCCCACTCAGGCGACAGATTCTATTGTCTGCGGGGTGACAAAGGACAGAGTTTTGGTCGTGAAGTTATGGAATTTTCGCTTGAAGGAGATATGCTGAAGAAATATCGGCTTGATTGTGATGCCACGATTATCTCTGTTGACAGCAAGGGACAAATGGTGGCAGTGTCGGAGACGGACAGCCACAATGTGTTTCACGTCTACGACCTTAAATGACCGGTTTTGTAGCAAAGAAGCAGAGGGGTGTAGTGAAAATGCTACACCCCTCTGGCTTTGTATACAGAAGGTTACCACCATTGTTGTATGCCATTTTCATACAGGAAAATTCTTTCGTCGTTACCTTTTGTCAGGTCTTTGAGAAGATACAGGCCGCCGGAAGGCATCCCCTTGAAGACGAGTGTCGGACTTGATGCTTTTTGTATGCCCATACTTTGCCATTTGTTTTTATCCCAAAGGAACAATTCGTAATTGTCTCCCAATTCAATGCTGTTGCCGTCTCCACGTCCGTAATAAATGAATTTGCTCATTTTGACAGGCTCTCCGTAATCCATGCCAACCCATGATTTGTCGGGATCAGGAGCGTCGAAGAATGTCAGAATGTCACCGTCGAATGCAGCGTCACGATACCTTTCCGGGTTATCTCCCCATGAGCCCTCAGTACCGATAACCTTTCCGTAAATGGGTTTATCGCAATTTTCCTTAAAGAACATTATTTCTGCCATGGTGTTGAATGCCGCTTTCCTTTCAGTGTAATATCTCCAATATCTGCATGGAGGAATAGTGTCAGGAACATCTATTTGGTATCCCTGTGCGTTACATTCGGTTATTTTGTGGACTGTGTAATAGTTTGAGAAATCGGCATCGTTGGAAGCCTGAAATTCTCCGCCCAAAAGTCTTGGCAATACTTCATAGACATATTCAAATGTCGGATACTTGCGACTTAAATGAAAATCAACCTTTTTACTTTCGTCAGCGTTTATTATGGAAATGCCTCCGTCATAGTTCAGAATGAAAGGATATCCCAAGATGGTGATATTGTTGTCGTCGTCATATCCCATAGGAATATACATGATGTTAAGCCCCATATCCCTGAACGTGGCTTTTCCGTGGTTTGTTTTGGAATAGGCTACAGGTATCCATTCCTTGTTGTTGAATACGCCAAGGAATGCATAGGTGCCATTGTTTTTCCAAAGTTTTATTTCAACATCTTTGCATGATATGTATTCCCGTGTTACGTCTTTGATGAAGATGTTTGAGAAAATCTTAGGCAGATTGATACATTGTTTGCGGATATCAATCATCTCCTTGTTTTGGGAATAGGTATAGCGGTATACTTTCGCCATTTTTTCGTCCATTTTGTGTGGGTCGCCAGGCATTGTGCATACACCGCTGAACGGAATGTTCTTGCCGTTATTTGCCAGTATGACATTCCATTTGTGTCCCGAATCCCGATATGCCCACTGAGGAGTGAAATCCTGCATGACAGGTATTCCTTGACACCGCATCAGTATTGATGCGATGTCGGCATAGTGGTCGCAGGTTCCAAATGGGATTCTGAGTTTTGTTTCCAACTGCATATTGGCATTTTCGAGCGTTATTGCATGGTTGGGCTTCAGGCTGTCGTGCAGTTCTTGGTTCATTTTTCTGGCAGCGCTATATGCGGAGTTCTTGAATAGGTCACAATATTGAAGTTCCTCTATTCCAGAGTCAAAGCAGTGCTTCAGACGTGTACGCCAATCGTCAAGAATTTGCAATTCATAGACTTTATATGGCAGGATGTATTCGCAAAAAGCATCAAAATTAACATGTTTTGCCCAATAACCTTCCTTCCATACGTGAAATGCCTCCTCGATATTAGCGATAAGGTAATCGGCTTTCATGGTCTCTATGTCAGATGCTTTTTTCTGATTGCGGATGTCACTCTTCGTGGCACAACTATTGATGGAATCCCTTAATGCGTAGTCAGACGAGTCACGCATGGCAGTGACAATAGAATCTACTTCGTGTGAATATTTCGTTATGACAGTTGTGTCCGCATAAGAATAGTGTCCGGGCATATTGCGAATCAGGAAAGCTGCGGCTTCGTACTTAACGGAATCATCGGAAAAGTGATCCAAGACTTTTTCCATTTCTTGCCTGTTGTCTTTTGCCAATTCTAATGCATACTCCAACTGGTTGTCAGTTTCTGCTATTTGGCATGAACATATTACCGATGTGATAATTATTGAGGCTATGTTTTTTACATTTGTTCTCATTTTGTGATTTTTGCTTTTGGGGATTGGTCGGGTCTTGTAGAGAAATCTTTCGTGCTTTGCTGTTGGCAAATTTATAAATAAATATTTTTATCCCCAAGCAGTAAAGAAAAAGTTTTGTCCGGCAAACAATGTGTCCTGTGAATAGACGGTATAAAAATGTACTGTGCGGAATTGTTTCACATGGTAACTATTCAGCGGTAGGTGCATGACGAATCGTCAAACCTCAAACAAGGCTTGA
>CAVDQB010000002.1:38486-150088 GCA_963611255.1 Faecalibacterium prausnitzii | reverse complement strand
ACTTTGGAAAGAATAAGAAAATCGGATTATGAAAAAGGTATTGCTTGTTGCGCTTTTCTCTGTGGTAATGTCTGTGCCTGTGACGGCACAGACGGAAGAAGAATGCCTGGATTTCCTGTATAACAATATGTCTATGCCGGACAGCGTGGATTACCCCAAGTCTTATTGGCAGAAACAAGTGCGTGGGGCGTTACGTGCACGCACTGATATGCCGTGGGGGCGGAACGTTCCTCTGTGGGAATTTGAGAACTTTGTTCTGCCTGTGCGTGTGAACAATGAGGAATTGGACAATGCGCGTGACGTGATATACAAGGAGCTTGCTCCGCGTGTAAAAGGACTTAGTATGGAACAGGCTGCACTGGAAGTGAACCACTGGTGTCATGAGAAAGTGAGTTACAGGCCGAGTGACGGTCGCACGTCGTCACCGCTTGCGACAATGCGTAACAGCATAGGGCGTTGCGGAGAAGAAAGCACCTTTGCCGTTTCCGCCCTCCGTGCAGTCGGCATTCCTGCAAGGCAGGTGTATTGTCCGAGGTGGGCTCACACCGACGACAATCATGCTTGGGTGGAAGTGTGGGTGGATGGCCGTTGGCGTTTTATGGGCGCTTGTGAACCGGAAGCGGAACTTGACCAAGGCTGGTTCAAGTGGGCGGCAAGCCGTGCGATGCTTATTCGTGGCTATGACTACAGCAACAACGAGATTTCTACTACCGACAACTATGCTCCGACAAAGACGCTTAGAGTAAGAGTGGTAGATGAAAGTGGTGCTCCCGTAAAGGATGCAACGGTTGATTTCCGCCTTTACAACTACTCGGAATTCTATCCCTTGCACACAGTAAGAAGTGATGCGGAGGGGTATGCGACCTTTACTACAGGTTATGGGGACTTGCAGGTGTGGGTGAGTGCCAAAGACAAATATGGTGTGAAAAAGGCGGATGCTTTCGCTACGGAGTTGACAATCACTCCGTGTCATAAGGCAGGCAGTTCTTGGACGGAGGAGTATGACTTGCATGTGCCGACATCCACTCTGTCAGAACCTGACCGTAGTGTAGTGGATTCTGTCAGTGAAAATGGCCGTAGGCTTGCTGATGAGGATAGGATACGCACAGATTATCAGCGGAAGACATTCTATCAGGGAAATGATGAGACCTTGAAGAAAGCGCGCAGCAACTGGAAAGTGATAGAGAAATTTATTAAGGAGAAGAATCCGAAGGCAGAACTCGTGTTGCAGGGATTGAGCGAAAAGGACTTCCGTGATGTCACGATAGAAGTGTTGCGTGATGCGTGTCTGATGAGCGAAGATGCATTGCGGAGTGGGGGAATGCGTGTTTCAACGGAACATCTGCGCCCATTCGTGGCTTATCTACAGCGGCGTTTGCCCAGGATGACGGCGAAGGAATGGGTCAAATGGGTGGAGGAAAATATCAGAACGGATAATTCCGATAATCCCAAAGACATGTATGTGTCTGTCGTCGGAGTCTACAACGCGCGTAAATGCAATGATCGTAGTAGGGAACTTTTCACCGTTGCGGGGGCACGCGCTCTCGGCATGAAGGCAAAACTTGATCCTTTGGGTAAAGCCATGGTAGCGGATGGTACAGGATGGCTTCAACTTTCGGACAGTAACTTGGGCGAATCCCAGAAAGCGCAAGGGGTATTGAAACTGGATGTTCCTGCGGATGTCATGTATTACCACGGCTATACGATATCAAGAATGGAAGGCGGACGCCCGGTATCACTTGACTATGCTGACGATGATGCCACGGTGACGGAAAAGTTCCGCAATGGTCTGAGCCTTCCAGCAGGAGACTATCTGCTCACCACCGGCACCCGTCTTAGGGGTGGTGATGTGCTTGCTCGCAGTGTGATGTTTACTCTGAGGGCAGGCGAAACGACGGAAGTGCCTGTGCGTTTCCGTACAAGTTCACGCAGCGTAAAGGGTGATTTGCAACTTGATGACAGCGAGAAAAATGCAAGTGCAACCTCGATACAAAGTGCACAATAGCGGAATGTAAATTTATAGATGTATGATACTGGAGGTATGCTGTGGAAATTTGGAAAGCGTAAAAGCCGCCATAGACGGTGGGGCTGACCGTATAGAACTGTGTCGCAACTTGGAACTTGACGGACTTACGCCAACCCGGGAGATGATCCGTGAGGCAGTGAGACTCTGCCATTCGGCAGGTGTGCTCGTGCATGTGCTAATCCGGTCGCGTGAAGGGGATTTCGTCTATAATGAAGCGGAAGTGTCAAAGATGGACGAAGACATACAAATGGCTCTTGAAGAAGGTGCCGATGGATTGGTTATCGGTGCCCTCACCCCAGAAGGGGACATTGATGCCGGTGTGTGTAAACACTGGATGGACAAGATGCGTGATGCCCATGGTAAATTCATTTGCAACGTGACTTTTCACCGTGCATTTGATGTTTGCCGTGAACCGTTGGCGGCTATGGAACGTATAGCGCAACTCGGATGTAACCGAATCCTTACTTCCGGGCAGCAACCTACAGCCGAGTTGGGCGTTGAAATGCTCAGGGCACTTGTGGAAAAGTCACATGAACTTGCCGCCAAAACAGGACAGTGTGTCACCGTGTTGTGTGGTGGTGGAGTGACGCCACGAAATGCCCCATACATATTGAGGGTAACGGGAGCAACGGAAATACACGGTTCCATGCGTACGGGGCTTGTGTCTGACGCCAGGAAAATAAGGGAACTGAAGTCTGATTACGAAATGTTTTGATACTGAAAAATAGGTTAATTCACTTTGGTAATTAGCGAAAAAGCAGTAATTTTGCGGCAAAATGTGCATCAGGGAATGAAGAATGGGTATTTCGCCGTTGTGTTTTTGGCATTTTTGTTGACCGGTTGCGCCAACGAATTTAACCAGGTTTACAAGTCGGCAGACTCCGAATACAGATACGAGTACGCAAAAGAGGCATTTGCAACAGGGAAATATGTCCGTGCAACAACGCTTCTCAATGAAGTCGTTTCATACAACAAGGGAACGGAAAATGCGGAAGAATGTCTCTATATGCTTGCCATGGCGCAGTACAACTCCAAGGATTACGAGAGTTCGGCCATGACTTTTGACAAGTATTTTTCAACGTACAGAAAAGGCAAATACGCCGAAAAAGCCTGCTATTTCAAAGGTCAGAGCCTTTATATGAGTACTCCTGAGCCTCGTCTGGATCAGACTGAGACGGTGGCGGCGATACGCGCTTTTCAGGATTATCTGGACATTTACCCGGATGCAAGTATGAAAGACGAGGCGCAGGCACGGTTGTTTGAGTTGCAGGACAAACTGGTGAAGAAAGAACTTTACTCAGCCCGTCTATACTATAATCTCGGTACATACTTCGGCAATTGCAACCAAGGAGAGAACAACTACGACGCTTGCATCATAACGGCACAGAATGCCTTGAAAGACTATCCTTACACTTCGATGCGTGAAGAGTTCGCTTTGCTTGTGATGAAAAGCAAATTTGAACGTGCCTCGATGAGTGTGGAGGAGAAGAAAATGGAGCGTTTTCAGGACGCCGAGGACGAGTGCTACGGATTCATCAACGAGTATCCTGACTCGAAAGACGTGGCTACGGCACAGAAATACATAGATGTCTGCAAGAAGATGACCGGGCATCAGAAAGAGGAAAAATGACAATAGACGAAACAAAATAGAGTTTTTATAATATTTATGGATTACAAAAAGTCAAAAGCACCGGTAAACACTGTAACTCGCAACCTTATGGATTTGTGTGAGGATACAGGCAATATTTATGAGACGGTGGCTATTATCGGCAAACGCGCAAACCAGATTTCCGCAGAGATGAAGCAGGATCTGAACAACAAGTTGTCGGAATTTGCGTCTTATAATGACTCTCTTGAAGAGGTGTTTGAGAATCGTGAGCAGATAGAAATCTCACGCTATTACGAGAAATTGCCGAAGCCTACGCTGCTCGCAACACAGGAATACATCGAGGGAAATGTGTATTACCGCGATGCATCCGCAGATACCGAGGAGGCATAATGATACAGCGGATACAGACCGTATACCTTGCACTGGCAGTAATACTGCTGGTGCTTTGCTGTTGTATGCCCCTTGCGACTTTTGAACCTGCCGGTATGGGCAAGCCGTCAGTGATGTACAGCCTCGTCATAATCAGCGGTACGGGAGAAATAAAGAGTTTCTTGCCAGCTGCACTTTTTGCTGTTTTGGTACTTGCGGAATTGGTTTCCGTGTTTGCCATAATGGGTTATAAGAATCGTCGCCGTCAGATGAGGCTTTGCCGTTTGGCGGTAATTCTCGAACTGTTGTGGCTCGCCGGATATGCAGGAGAGTTCTTTTCTATGGGTGACGGCTTCACTCCGAGGGTGAGTCTGGCGGCTTCTTTCCCGGTAATTGCCATGATTCTGACTGTCATGGCGCATATAGCGATAAAGAAAGACGACAATCTGGTGCGTTCGGCAGACCGTTTGAGATAAGCGGAACGTACACCTAATTGATATAAGACCGTGGTATTTGTACTGCGGTCTTTTTTGTTTGACTGGCATACGCTTTGTCTAATGGGTGCAAGTCCCGAGTAGGGATAGCCGAAAACAACTTGCTGTATATCGGATGAAAAAGACGATTGCTATATACAGGATGTTGGTAGAGATAATGTATAATATTAAACTAAAACAGGGAAATATAGTTAATGATGTTAAAATTAACAGAATTAATTAACTGAAAATTTCTTCTCGGTATATAAAACGTTATATCTTTGCCGTCATGAAGAAGAAAACTATTTGGACAATTGCAATTATAATGGGTCTGTCGTTCGCAGGTCTGCTGTATTTGCAGTTTATATATATCCGCTCGATGACACGGATGAAGCGCGAGCAATTCGATGAGTCCGTGAAGCGTGCGCTGTATCAGGCATCGCGCAACCTTGAATTGAACGAGACTTTGAGGTATCTTGAAAAAGACGTGAATGCCGTTGAGAGGCGTGAAAAGAACCATAGTGCCGTAAACGGAAATGTCTCAGAGAACGATTCTCTCGGACAACATACTCATCAGTTTTCGGCAATAGACAAGAATGGAAACGTCTATTCTTCGTTCGAACTGAAGACTCTTGCCGTCAAACCGGCCGGTATGCCGAAAGGAATCATTCTCAATAATGACAAGAAAGCCATTAGCGAGGCGTCGAAGTCAATGCAGGAGATTATCCACAACCGCTATGTCTACAAGAAGGCATTGCTCGATGAGGTGGTCTACAGCATACTCTATACGGCGGCGAACAAACCGTTGAAAGAGCGCATAAACTTCAAGATGCTGGATCAGGACCTGAAAGCGGAACTGATGAACAACGGCATAAGCATACCCTATCACTTCACGGTGTCGACCAGTGACGGCCGGGAAGTGTACCGTTGCCCGGACTATGAGGATGAAGGAAGTGATGTTGCGTATACGCAGCCGCTATTCCGCAATGATCCGCAAACTAAGGTCGGAGCGGTCAAAGTGCATTTCCCCAACATGGGAGGATACATCTTTGACAGTATCAGGTTTATGATTCCGTCGTTTGCATTCACTATAGTTCTGTTCGTCACATTCCTGTTCACGCTATTTGTGGTGTTCCGTCAGAAGAAGTTGTCGGAGATAAAGAACGACTTCATCAATAACATGACGCATGAACTGAAAACCCCGATAAGCAGTATATCGCTTGCCTCGCAGATGCTCAATGATCCGAATCTGGCGAAGAGTGAAACCATGCTTGCACATCTGGGAGGTGTCATCAGTTCAGAGTCGAAACGGCTTCGGTTTCTTGTGGAGAAAGTTCTCCAGATGTCAATGTTCGACAAACAAAAGGCTATATACAACCGAAAGGATATTGATATCAACGAGATGCTGGAGACAATTGCCAAAACGTTCCAACTCCGCGTGGAGCATACCGACGGTCATATAATAACTTGTATAGAGGCTGTGGACTCTACTGTAAATGTGGATGAGATGCATTTCCAGAACGTGATATTCAATCTTATGGACAATGCGGTGAAATACAGTAAGCCGGACAGACCTCTGGAACTGTTTGTCCAGACTTGGAATCCTGACGAAAAACATGTGTCTGTGATGGTAAAGGACAACGGTTTGGGAATAAAGAAGGAAAATCTCAACAAAATATTTGACAAGTTCTACCGTGTGCATACGGGCAATGTGCACAATGTGAAAGGTTTCGGTCTCGGTCTTGCCTATGTAAAGAAAATCGTGGACGTGCATGGCGGGACAATCAAAACGGAGAGCGAATACGGCAAGGGAACATCGTTTACGATAACGATACCGATAGTTGCCGATGAATGACACGGACAAGAATTGTGCAATTGATACAGTACGGAAAATAAGGAAATTAATAAACTTAAAGTTGACATTATTATGGAAGAAACGTTGAAAGTGCTTCTTTGTGAAGACGACGAGAATTTGGGCATGTTGCTTCGCGAGTATCTTCAGGCCAAAGGCTATTACACAGTGTTGTGCCCGGACGGCGAGGCGGGTTTCAGGGAGTTCCTCAAGACCAAGTTTGACATTTGTATCCTTGATGTGATGATGCCAAAGAAGGACGGCTTTACGTTGTCTCAGGAAATCAGGCAGGCTAATAGCGAGATACCGATAATATTCCTAACGGCAAAGACATTGAAGGATGATATCCTCGAAGGCTTCAAGATGGGAGCTGACGACTATATCACCAAACCGTTCTCAATGGAGGAGCTCGTGCTCCGCATGGAGGCTATACTCCGCCGTGTCAGGGGTAAGAAGGTGAAGGAAAGCACACTCTACAAAATCGGCAAGTTTACTTTTGACACGCAGAAGCAACTCCTGACCATTGGTGAAAAGCAGACGAAACTTACTACAAAGGAGAATGAACTCCTGTCATTGCTCTGTTCTCATGCAAATGAAATTCTGCAGCGCGATTTTGCATTGAAGACAATCTGGATTGACGACAACTATTTCAATGCGCGCTCTATGGATGTTTATATTACCAAGTTGCGTAAGCATCTGAAGGATGATCCGCAGATAGAGATTATCAATATTCACGGAAAAGGCTACAAACTGATTTCTCCGGATGCGGAATAAACGTGCGCCGGACATTTGTCTTGTAGCATGATTTATAAGGACAAGCCGGGCATGACGTAGTCGTGTCCGGCTTCCTTGTGCGATTAATAATGGATACCGTATTAAAAAAACTTATAAATACAGTGGTCGGTTGCCTGTTTGGTAAGAATGTGCTAAATTTGCACGAAAATTGGAATCCAATCTATCAATGAAGAAAATACTGTTTTCTGCAGTTCTTGTCTTGAGTTCATTGTTCGCCCAGGCACAGAATGCAACAAACTCACCGTACAGTCAGTATGGATACGGCACGCTCGCAGACCAGGCCAACGGAGCGTCGGTGGCAATGAGCGGTTTGTCTTTGGGCTGGCGCGAGGGCAATGCAGTCAATTTCGGCAACCCCGCCTCATATTCCGCATTGGACTCTGTCACTTTCATTTTTGACGCAGGAGTGTCGGCGCAGATAACCAGTTTCAAAGAGGGAACGCAGAAACTGAACGCCAAAAACACAAGTTTTGATTACATTGTCGGAGGCTTCCGCTTGTTCCGTCATGTTGGTGTGGGTTTCGGCGTGATGCCCTATTCCAATGTCGGTTACAACTATTATAACCAGTCCACTATAGGACAGTCGTCGGCAACAGGCGACTCCAAGACCGTTTCATCCAACACTTATGCTGGTTCGGGAGGCTTTCACCAACTGTTTCTCGGTGTAGGTGTGGAGCCGGTTCATACAGGCAAGGTCAGTGTGTCGTTGGGTGCTAACGGCTCATATTTCTGGGGCAACTACAGCAGATCTGTCGTCAACGCCTACACTGACGCTTATGTGAACACCCTGTCAAAATACTATGTGGCGTCGGCAAAGACCTATAAGGTGGACATAGCCGCACAACTCCAGTACAGATTTTCAAAGTCTGACATGGTGACACTTGGCGCTACATATACCATAGGGCATGAAATGAGTTCCGACCCCAAATGCCTGATTATATCCACAAACTCGCAGACAAGCGTTGCCGATACCACAACATTGAAGTCAAATGCCGGTTTGTCCATGCCTACAGCTTTCGGTGCGGGTTTTGTGTGGAATCATGCTGGCAAGTGGAGAGTTGGTTTTGATTGGGAAATGGAAAAATGGGGAAGCCTGAAATATCCACAGTATGAGGTGTCGGGTGGCGAACCTTCCTATGTGAATACAAGCGGATTGTTCTCCGATCGCCAGCGTTATGTCCTCGGTGCGGAGTTCTGTCCTAATGAGAAAGGACTGAAGAGGAGAGACCATGTGCGCTATCGTGCAGGTGTGACTTACACTTCTCCCTATTTGAAAATCAATGGTCTCGACGGTCCAAAGGAGTATGGCGTAAGCCTTGGAGTAGGCTTGCCTGTGATGAACGGATATAACAACCGTTCCATGTTGAACATTTCTGCATCATGGACTCGTCTTGATGCGGCGAACCTTATCAAGGAGAATACCTTCAGAATCAATATCGGCTTTACATTCAACGAACGTTGGTTTGCCAAGTGGCAAGTGGAGTAATTGTTGAAAACATTCTATTTATATATATGTGTCGTGCTCTCTGTCGTGCTGTCTGCCTGCGAAAAGCAGAATGGACACACGGCTCCGGCGGTCAATGACCGTGATTCTGCCGCCATGATGGAGACCTACGGAATCAATATGCTCATAAGTGACTCGGGCGTGATCAAGTATCGGATTGTTACGGAACGGAGCATTATGAACCAGAACGTCAATCCGAAGCGCACCATCTTCGACCGTGGCGTGTTTATGACGCAGTTTGATGAGAAATTTCATGTGCAGTCCTACATCCAGTGCGATACAGCCTACCGCTATGATGAACTGCGGCTCTTTGAACTCCGTGGGCATGTGAGGATTAACACGAAAGACGGTCTGAAATTCCGTGGCGAGGAACTCTTTTGGGATCAGAGCAAACATGAGTACTATTCCAACAAGTATTCTTACCTTGAGACACCAGAGCGCACGCTCGAAGGCAGGTATTTCCGCAGTGATGAGAACATGAGGAAATACTATGTCTCAAATAGCAAGGGCTCGTTTGAAATGGGTGATATAGTCGGCAACGAGGAGGATACTGTGCAACGTCAGACACCCGACTCGGTGGCAATGCCTCTGCGTCAGCCGGAGAAACCAAGACCAAGGAGGTAAGTATGTACACAAGTCTTATCATCGGAATATGCGTCACGCTGATGTTCTCCGCCTACTTTTCGGGCATGGAGATAGCCTTCGTGTCAAGCAACAGAATGCTTGCGGAGGTAGAGAAAGATCAGGGCGGGCCGGTCAAGCGTATAATAAATTTTTTCTACGCTCATTCCAATGACTTCGTTGCCACTATGCTTGTCGGCAACAATATCGTGCTTGTCATTTACGGAATACTCATCGCCCAACTGTTTGACAAGACGATTTTCAGTGCTTTCGAACCGAGTTTCACCGTGCCGGCGGATACTATTCTGTCGACTGTAATAGTTCTTTTTACAGGTGAGTTCCTGCCGAAGACGCTGTTTAAGAGCGCTCCCAACAAATGGCTCGCGTTCTTCGCAGTCCCCACATTCCTCGTTTACATCATCCTGTGGCCGATAAGCAGGTTCTCCACATTTCTCTCCCGGTGTCTGTTGAGAATGGTTGGGGTAAAGGTAAAGAAAGACGACAATGAGGAGGAATTTTCCAAAGTGGATCTTGATTACCTCGTTCAGACGAGCATTGACAATACCGACGACAAGGATATAGAGCCGGAAATGGAACTCTTCCAGAATGTCCTCGATTTTTCGGAAACGAAAGTCCGCGACTGCATGATACCGCGCACGGAAGTCCAGGCTGTCGACATTGCCGACTGTACCCTTGATGAACTCAAGCAGAAATTTATCGAATCGGGACATTCGAAATTGATAGTCTATAAGGATGACATAGACCATGTCGTCGGATACATTCACAGTTCAGAGATGTTTAGAGATGCGGAGAACTGGCGTGACCGCATCATCACCATGCCGTTTGTGCCGGAATCGATGGCCGCACAGAAACTTATGCAACTGTTCATGCAACAGAAGAAGAGCCTTGGAGTGGTCGTTGACGAGTTCGGCGGCACTGGCGGCATCGTGGCACTTGAGGATATTGTGGAGGAGATTTTTGGAGAGATAGAGGATGAACACGACTCTTCCAATCTCATTTCCAGAAAAGTTGCCGACAATGAATATCTGCTTTCAGCACGTCTGGAGATAGACAATGTGAACGAGACCTTTGATCTTGATTTGCCGGAAGGCGACTACATGACCATAGGAGGACTTATCCTGCATTACAATCAGAGTTTCCCTCAGGTCAACGAAGTTGTGAAGATAAAACAGTTTGAGTTCAAGATTTTGAAGAGAACTAATACCAAAATAGAATTGGTCAGACTAAAAGTGACTGCATAAAGCCACTTTTTTCTTGCAGAAACACCTTGTTCTATTAATTTTTAGTATCTTTGTATGCTTTTTTGACGTACTTCGGCATACGGCTAAGTTGCGGAAATATCGTCTGAAGCATGGTGTCTCGAAAGAAACAAATAAAAATAATAAATATAAAAACCAAATGGCAGCATTAGGAAAAATTAGAAGTAAGGGTAAGGCGTTAGCCATTATCATTGGCTTGGCTCTTTTTGCCTTCATCGCAGAAGAACTGTTCCGTTCTTGCGAGGCGACTCGTAACGACCAGCGTCAGCAGGTAGGTAAAGTGCTCGGAGAGAAGATTGACGTCCAGGAATTTCAGAAACTCATCGATGAGTATCAGGAAGTAATCAAGGTGCAACAGGGACAGGAGAACCTCACCGAAGATCAGCTGAATCAGGTTAAGGACATGGTCTGGAACACCTTTGTGCAGTCTACGATTATTGAGGGCGAAGCAAAGAAACTCGGACTGGTAGTAACGGATGAGGAAATGCAGAATGTTCTTAATCAGGGAACGAATCCTATCCTCGCACAAAGTCCGTTCATCAACCAGCAGACAGGACGTTTTGATGTCAACCAACTGAAAAAATTCCTTGCGGAATACAAGGCTCAACAGACTGCCAATCCGCAACTCGCCCAGCAGTATCAGACAATTTACCGCTACTGGACATTCCTTGAGAAGACTCTGCGTCAGCAGATTTTGGCTCAGAAATACCAAAGTCTTTTTGCTCACAGTCTTCTTACTAACCAAGTAGAATCAAAGGCTTCATTCAAGGAGGAGAATGAAGAAAGCAAAATAGAACTTGCTTCTTTCCCGTTTGCAGACATTGATGACGCAAAGGTAAAGATAGAGGATTCTGAGTTGAAAGCCAAGTACAATGAGATGAAGGAGCGTTTCCGCCAGTATGTGGAAAGCCGTGACATCAAATATGTTGACGTGAAGGTTGAGGCTTCTGCCACCGATCGTGCGGAACTGCAGAAACAGTTCGCTGCCTACGCTTCAGACCTCGCAATGGCATCAGATCCTACAGATGTGGTACGCAAGAGCACTTCTCTCGTGACTTATCTTGGCGTTCCTGTTACCAAGAATGCATTCCCCTACGACATCGCAGCAAAGATTGATTCCATGGCAGTGGGTCAGACTTCAACTGTTTTCGAGACAAAGGGTGACAATACGCTTAATGTAGTAAAACTTGTTTCCAAGCAGTCACTTCCTGATTCGGTACAGTTCCGTCAGATACAGGTCGCTGCCGAAACACCGGAAGCAGCCCATAAGACCGCAGACTCCATCTATACGGCAATCAAGGGTGGTGCTGATTTCGAGGTCATAGCAAAGAAATATGGTCAGACAGGCGAGAAGTCTTGGATGACAACGGCGCAGTATCAGAACGCTTCTTCTATGGATGCAACCACCAAGAGCTATATTCAGAACCTGAATACAATGTCTGTTGGCGAACTGAAGAACGTGACATTGGATCAGGGTAACATCATTGTGCAGGTTGTAGACAAGAAAGCTAATGTTGACAAGTATCAGGTTGCTGTCATCAAGAAGACAATAGATTTCTCACGCAATACATATTCTGCGGCATACAACAAGTTCGCTTCTTTTGTCAGCGCAAACCAGACTGGTGATGACATCGTTAAGAATGCACAGAAGAGTGGCTATTCTGTTCTGGAACGTAAGGATATTACTACCTCAGCACACAACCTTGCCGGAATCCGCGCAACACGCGATGCTCTGAAGTGGGTCTTCGATGCAAAGGCAGGCCAAGTGTCTCCTATGTATGAGTGTGGCGACAATGACCATCTGCTTGTAGTCGTTCTTGACAAGGTAAACAAGGTCGGTTACCGTGATCTTTCCGATACTCAGGTACGCGAACTCGTGAAGTCCGAATTGTTGAAAGACAAGAAAGGCGAGATGCTTTTGGCAAAGGTCAACGGTGTGAAGAGCGTTGCTCAGGCTAAGGCAAAGGGTGCGAAAGTTTCTCCCGTAAGCCAGATTACATTCTCGTCGCCTGTATTCATCCTGACGACTGGTACGAGCGAAGCTCCTCTTGCAGGTGCTGTCTCCGCTACAGCCAAGGGTGCATTCTGTGCAAAACCGGTTGTCGGCAATGCCGGAGTGTATGTATATCAGGTGCTCGACAGGACAATGCGCCCCGGAAAATATGACGCTAAGGCACAGCAGGCAAAACTTCGTCAGAAGGCTATGCAGGCTGCAGGCAACTTCATGAATGAACTTTATGTCAATGCAAAGGTTGTTGACAACCGTTACCTGTTCTTCTAAGTAATGGTGCATACATGAATAATGTATGCGTACATATATAATATGAAAATAAGAAAGCCCTGACTTGCTGGTCAGGGCTTTCTTATTTTGTTTGCCTTTACGGTTAATTCTTCTTCCTCAATCATCCTGTCGATGGCGGCATCCAATAGTTTCTCAGGTATTCGTAGTGTGTTCAGCTCCTGAAATTCGTGGAATTTGCCGTCGCTGAGAAACTCTCTCAATGCCTCCGTTGCCTTTTCCATGTCGCTTTTTTGTGGCTTTCCGGCTTGCGCCACGCAGACATCGCAACGCCCGCAGTCGTGTTTTGTCTTCTCGCCGAAGTAGCGCAGCAGTTGCTGACTGCGGCATTCCCTGTCGTTGTTCACATATTCCACCACGGCGTCAATCTTCTTTTCCATTGCCGTACGCCGGTATTCGTAGATCTCTTTCGGGATGATGACATTTTCCATTTCCACCCTGTCGCGCAGGTAGGTGATGCGTGGCATCTTGCGCTGTGGGATGAAGTGCACTATGTGCTGCTTGCTCAGAGACTTCAGTATGAGGTAAACGGTGTTCTGTTCCAGTCCGGCGTGATAGGCTATGATAGCCTCGTCGATATACACATAGTCGACAAAGAGTCCTCCGTAAAGGCGCAACATCATAGTGATTACTTTCTCCTCTTCGGGCGAAAGATAATTGAGCCTGTCCAGTTCTGATCTGTCGAGCAAGAATTTCAGACGTGCATTGTTTTCCGGATCCATATCATATTCTATGTATCCGGCATTGTCGAGTATATGAAGGGCTGAGTTCACCGTGACAGGAAACATCCTGTATGTGAGGCAGAACTTTTCCAAGTCAAACTCAAAAGTCTTGTATATTCCGAATCCTAACGCCACTTGGAAGTAGTAAGCGAGGTGCTCGTAGACATTGCGGATGAAGTCCTTGTCGGGATAATTGTCGGCAATGCGGCGGCGCATCTTGTGGTCGTCGTGTCCGTTGTGCAGCAACACCGACCATGAACGTTTCCCATCGCGTCCGGCTCTTCCTGCTTCTTGGAAATAGGCTTCCAGTGAGTCGGGACATTCACGGTGTATTACCATTCTCACGTCAGGCTTGTCTATGCCCATGCCGAAAGCGTTCGTGGCAACCATTACCCTCACCTCGCCGTTCTGCCACTGTTGCTGCCGTTGGTCACGGACGGCACTCTCAAGTCCTGCATGATAGTATGTGGCGTTGATGTTGTTGTCATTGAGCAGTTTGCTCATGTCCTTCGTGCCTTTCCTGCTGCGTGTGTACACAATGGCAGTGCCGGGCACGGAGTTGAGGATATGTATCGTCTCGGCATCCCTGTCGGCTGTTTCGCGCACAACGTATGTGAGGTTCTTCCGCTCGAAACTCATGCGGAACACGTTCTTCTCCCTGAATCCGAGTTTGTCCTGAATGTCGTCCACGACCTCTTCCGTGGCTGTTGCCGTCAGTGCAAGAATGGCAACGCCGGGCTTTATTTTCCTTATGTCCGCAATCGACAGGTACGACGGGCGGAAGTCGTAGCCCCATTGGCTGACGCAGTGGGCCTCATCCACGGTGATGAAACTCACGTTCATGTAGTACAGTTTGCTCTGAAACAGTGGGGTGGTCAGTCTCTCCGGGGATACATAAAGCAGTTTGTAGTCGCCGTAGAGGCAATTGTCGAGGGTTTTGACAATGTCCTTATGCGACATTCCCGAGTAGATTGCCGCCGCCAGGATACCCCTCTTCCGCAGGTTGCATACCTGGTCTTTCATCAGTGCAATAAGCGGAGTGATGACTATGCAGATACCCTCCTTGGCAAGTGCCGGCACCTGAAAGGTTATCGACTTGCCGCCTCCTGTCGGCATCAATCCAAGTGTGTCCCTGTTGTTGCCGATGCTTTCTATGATGTCTTCTTGTATTCCTCGGAAGTCATCATACCCCCAGTATTCCCTAAGGATGTCCCTATACATTCTCCTCGAGGCGTATATCTTCAATCTGGAGCTGCATATTGCCTCGTTTGTAGATATTCTCCTCGATGGTATAGGCGATGCTGAAACTCCGTCTGGACTTTATATACCGTGCCACGGAACTCTGTCCGAAGGCTATGCCGTTGATGACATTGCTTGACTTGGAGTCCACGAGTTCCAGTTTGATGTGTTCCTGTTCGCGTCCCACGACCTTGCTTGTTCCGTAGTCGTACACGCCTTTTGTACTGAAAACAGGTTTCGGATTGCAAGGACCGAACGGTGCGAAACGCTTCAGGTCACTGTGCAACCGTTTTGTGATATCCTTGAAATCTATCTCCGCGTCAATGTCAAGTATCGGTTCGGTCTGCTCCGGCAGTATGTGGGCATCAACGTATTCCTGAAATCTGCGCCTGAATTCCGGCACGTCTTTCCACAACAGTGTCAGACCGGAAGCGTAGGTATGGCCGCCGAAGTTGATGAGCAAGTCACGGCAGGACTTTACCGCTGCATAGACGTCAAAGCCGGTCACGCTCCGTGCAGAACCGGTCGCGAAATCGCCGTCACGGCATATCACCACCGTCGGACGGAAGTATATCTCTGTCAGACGCGACGCTACAATACCGATGACACCCTTTTTCCAGTTCTCGTCATACAGCACTATCGACGAGTGGTGGTTCTGGCTTTCCAGTCTCGCTACAATCTGGTTTGCCTCCTCTGTCATCTGCTTGTCTATGTCTTTGCGCTGCTCGTTGTATTCGTCAATGCGGCGTGCTTCCTGTAGGGCGGTTACATAGTCTTTCTCTACGAGCAGTTCGACGCTCATCTTTCCGTTCTCCATTCTTCCCGAAGCGTTTATTCTCGGACCGATTTTGAATATGATGTCCGACATGGAGATGTCCCTTCCCTGTAGTCCGCACACGTCGATAATCGCCTTCAGACCGATGTTCGGGTTCTGGTTGAGTTGCTTAAGACCGTGGAAAGCAAGTATCCTGTTCTCGTCAGTCACAGGCACGATGTCTGCGGCAATGCTCACTGCGCAGAAGTCGAGCAGCGGAATGAGACGCGAGAAAGGTATGTTGTTGCTCTTCGCAAAAGCCTGCATAAGTTTGAACCCTACGCCGCAGCCGCACAGATTCTTGAACGGATAGGCATCGTCAGGACGTTTCGGATTGAGTATGGCTACCGCATCAGGCATCGTCTCGTCAGGCACATGGTGGTCACAGATTATGAAGTCGATGCCACGCTCCTTGGCGTATGCTATCTCGTCTATAGCCTTTATTCCGCAGTCGAGGATGATTATGAGTTTGACATTGTTCTCTGCGGCATAGTCCACGCCTTTCCTGCTCACGCCGTATCCCTCCTCGTAGCGGTCGGGGATGTAGTATTCGATGTTGGAATAGAACTGCTGCAGGAATTTGTACACCAGTGCCACGGCGGTGCAACCGTCCACGTCATAGTCGCCGTAGACCATGATGCGCTCCTTCCGCCCTATGGCATCGTTGAGCCTGTCCACCGCCACGTCCATGTCTTTCATGAGGAAAGGGTTGATGAGGTCGGCGAGTTGCGGACGGAAAAAACGCTTTGCTGCACTCTCGGTGGTGATGCCGCGGTCAACGAGAAGTCCTGTCAGGATTGGGCTGATACCTATTTTCTCGCTAAGGTCTTTTGCCGTTTGCACGGCAGAAGGGGTCGGCTGCTTATAGTTCCACTTGAAATGCATATGACGGAAATTTCCACAAAATTACTAAAAAACTACGAATAGAAGAAACAATCTGACACTAAAAAGGGACTGCCAACATTGCTGTTGCAGTCCCTTTGCATTGAGAGTGCGCTTCACGCACACTGTTCCCTTACAGTCTGGCGTTGTCCTGCGCTTTCTGTATCTTCTTCAGGATGTCCTTCGGAATGGCGTTCTTGTTGACCATATAGTCCATGGTCTTTGCCACGATGAAGTTCTCTGACATATACCAGATGCCCTTGTAGTCGCCGGCATCGCCCCATGAGTTCTTCACCATATAGTACTTGCGGCCTGTCTGGTCTTTTGCAATACCGTAGATGAGCATACCGTGGTCGTCGGTGAGTGTCCAGTTGTCATACTCCTTCTGGCGTGTCTCCTGTGAAGGGGTCTTCTCTTTTGCGTTCACTCCAAGAGCTTCTGTCTTTCTCTGCTTTTCCATTTTGGAGAGTCCGAGCCAGTGATCCATGTCTGTTCCGGCGGCACTCTGTGTGGCCTCTACGTCGAAGAGGATAGCCAGACCGTTGCGTGTGAAACCGTCACCCGACACGTCACCGCCCCATGCTACAGTGTAGCCGTTCATCACGGCATTCTCTATGATGCGTGCCATGTCCTCCATCGGCAGGTTCCAAGAACCCGGCTGACGCCAGTTGTCCTGCACTTCCACAGGGAACTGTGTGTAGAACGGATGATGAGTGTAGGATGTTATCGATACATAGTCGTTCCAGTCGAGACCGAGGCTTGCCGCAAATGTCTGCGGAGTGTAACTCTTTCCTTCGTATGTGAAGGTCTCCGGGCACTCGCCGAGGTAAGCGTCGAGTATGCCTTGGAAGCCTTTCTTCCAGGTGTCTGTCAGTGTATTGGCTTTCGTCTTGGCTACTGCGTCAACGTAAGGCTCAAGTACAGAGAAAAACTCACTGAAGTTTGCGAGCGTGTCACCGTAGAGTGTTCCGGGCAGGGGCATTGCCGTTTCCGGGCAGATACCGTAGTTCTTGAGCACATAGAGCACGTCATATGCTGAACCGCCTTGGCTGAACTGTGCGTCGCCATGCATGCGCACCTTGGTCACGGCACGGTCCATGTAGTTCTTGTTGCACACGAACATCTCGCAGAGATCGTATGTTTTGCCGGTCTTCTTCAGTATTTCCGCCTCGAAGTATGACAGTGTGGAGTAGTCCCAGCAAGTACCTGAGCGATACTGATTCTTGATAGAAGTGATCGGGTTTTCCTTGATTACTGTGAACACAGGCTTGTTGGGATCTATTGAATCCTTCTTCTCTTCCTGCGCATTTGCACTGATGACGACCGTCGCCATCAGCAACAGAACTGATAATTTTTTCATTTAAGTGTATTGTGTATAGTTGTTTTGTTGTTTCATTACTCTGCATTCGCAGCCATGTATGCCTCCACTTCGTCCGGCTGATATGGCACGCGCTTCGTTCCGAGGAATCTGCATCCATCCTTGGTTATCAGCAGATCGTCCTCGATGCGTATGCCTCCGAAGTCGCGGTAGGTGTCAAGCAGGTCGTAATTGATGTACTCAGTGTGCAGACCTTGCTTGCGCCAGTCGTCCATAAGGGCAGGGATGAAGTATATTCCAGGTTCGTCTGTCACCACGAAACCTTCCTCAAGGCGGCGTCCCATACGCAGGCAGTTAGTGCCGAACTGCTCCAGATTGGGACGTGTCTCCTCGTCAAAGCCGACATAGGTCTGCCCCAATCCTTCCATGTCATGCACGTCCATGCCCATCATGTGGCCCAGTCCGTGGGGCAGGAACAAGGCGTGCGCACCCGCCTTTACGGCAGCCTCGGTGTCGCCTTTCATGAGTCCGAGGTCTTTCAGGCGGTCTGTCATCAGCCTGCAGATGTCGAAATGCACGTCCATCCATTTCACTCCCGGTTTTGCAACCGACAGCGCACGGTCGTGGCAATCCACCACTATCTGATATATGTCGCGCTGCTTCTGGGTGAACTTTCCGTTGACGGGCATCGTGCGTGTGTTGTCCGAACAGTAGTCGTCGAGTTCACATCCGGCATCGCAGAGCAGCAACCGCCCGTCTTCGAGGGCTACGTTCTGCGGTCCGCCGTGCATTATCTCGCCGTGTTGAGAACAAATTGTGGGGAAAGAGTTCATCATCGAGTGCGACAAAGCTACGCCGTCAACCTGTCCTCCGATATATTTCTCCGTCCGTCCGGGGCGGCACAGTTTCATCGTTGTTGTGTGCATGAGATATCCGATGTCGCAGGCACGGTCAATGACGGCTATCTCTTCTGCCGTCTTAGTGGAGCGCATCTTCACCACAGCCATGATGAGTTCCAGCGAGGCGGCATCCTTTTGCTTCGACGGATGTATGCCCAGCAAGTCCATAATTTGTATTTTCGTGTCGAAGCGGTAGGGCGGCAGGAAGTGAATCTTCCTCTTCTGTGTCGTCGCCTTGTCAACTATGGTCTTCAGAAACGCCATTGGGGCAGAGTTTTCCACGCCTACCTGCGCTGCCATGTCAGCCACGCTGTCCACGCTGCCAAACCATACTATGTCCTCGATGTCGATGTCGTCGCCAATGAGATATTCCTTGTCCTCATCTGTGTCTATCACTCCGACCAGACCGTCGCGGTGCTGCCCGAAATAGTATATGAATGAGGAATCCTGCCGGAATGGTGCATAGCCGTTGGCAGGGAAGTTTGCCGGCGACTCGTTGTTGCCGAACAGGACAATGACACCGCCGTTTACGAGTTTCTTAAGTTCCTTTCTTCTTGAACTGTAGGTCTCTTTGCTAAACATACAAAAAACGAACTAAAATGTATCAGAATATGTGCAAAGGTAAACAAAAACTGTGTAAAAGCGGTACATTTGCAAGCAAAAATAAGAAAATAATCCAAATTATGATTGAACGTAAAATGGCGTTCCGATTGCTGTGCCGGACAGTTGTCGTCTCCGTCTTTTGCCTTTTGCCCGGTCTTGATGCGTCCGCTGATGATGGGCAACGCAAGGTGACATACGGCGAACAGACTGCAGCGGCGGTGGTAATCAATGAGATTATGGTCGCCAATGTGGATATGTTTCTTGACAAAAGTTATGATTACGGCGGCTATGTGGAACTCTACAATCCCACCGACAAGCCTGTAAGGTTACTGAATATGTATGTCAGCGACGATTCGTCCGACCTGCTCAAATACCGTCTGAGGGCTGCGTGCGGTGTCATACCTGCCCACGGCTTTGTCAACTTGTGGTTCGGACATAACGGCGACAACGGTGACTATATGCCGGAAGCCATGGCTCAAGTGCCGTGGAAACTCGATTGTGATGGCGGAACAATCTTTTTCAGCGACAAAGGCGGCAATATTATTGCCTCGCAGACTTATCCTGCCGGCATCCCGAGGGCATCGTATGCACGCAAGACTGACGGCGGCGAGGAGTGGGGATACACTTCCACGCCATCCCCGGAGGCGAGCAACGCCGGCAGCATATTCTGCGACAGTAGGGTGGAAGCACCTGTTCCCAGCCGTGACGGAGGACTGTTTGCCGAGGCGTTTACCTTGAAAGTGACTTTTCCTACAGGCTCCACGCTGTGCTATACCACCGACGGCAGCACTCCTACACTTGACAATGGCACTACAAGCCTGACAGGTTCGTTCCGCATAAAGCCCGGCTCGTCTGCGGTATATCGCTTCCGCGCGTTCGCCGAAGGTTGTATTCCGAGTGCAGTTGTAACTCGCTCTTTCATATACAAGGACAAGGGTTATACTCTGCCTGTGGCATCAATCGTGTCAGCCCCCGACAATTTCTACAACGACACGACAGGCATACTGATAAGCGGAAAGCACAACAACTACAATAAGGATTGGGACCGCCCGGTCAATTTCGAACTGTTTGACATCGACCGTAATGAGGTCTGTCTCAACCAGGAATGTGACATGGCGATTTCCGGGGCGTACAGTCGCAGCGCCTCTCCGCGCCCGTTTCGCCTCAAGTCGGCAAAGCAATATGAGGGACGGAATACGTTTGATTATCCCGTGTTTGAGCGGAAAAAGTACATGAAACTGCGCTCCATAAAGTTCCGCAACGGCGGTAACGATGTCAGTGCGCGCCTCAAGGATGCGGCCGTACAGCAGATCATACAGACCAGCAGAATGTATCTTGACGGTCAGTTATGGCAACCTGCCCATGTCTTTATCAACGGTTCTTACCATGGGATGCTCAATATGCGCGAGCCGTCAAACAAGTTTTTCGCCTATTCAAACTATGGTCTTGACGAGGACAACCTTGATGCGTTCGAGATAGATCCGACCTGCGGATATGTGCAGAACAGCGGTGACCAACAGGCATACCTGCTCTGGTACGAACTGTCAAAGGTCTGTGCGGACGATGGGGCGTACCGCAGGATATGTGAAATAGTGGATATTGACGAGTATGCCAACTACATGGCTGCCGAGTGTTGGCTTGGCAGTAACGACTGGTTGGTAAATTCCAATAACATAAAGGCGTTCCGTGAACGTACCGAAGATATGTCTGACCGTGGCAAGTTCCATTTTGTGATGTATGACATGGATGCCGCTTTTGCCACGGACAATCTTTTCCCTGGCATCAAGTCAAAGGCTTCGGCCAGTGGCATGAGCCAGAAATTCAGTCTGGCACAGATTCTTGTGAATATGCTCGACAACGAAACGTTCTGGCAAAAGTTCGTCACTGCCTACTGCATCGTTGCCGGCAGTGTGTTTGAACCGGGGCGTTGCACTGAGATTGTGAACGCCATGATGGACATCACACGTCCTGCCTTGGCTCTGGAAAAATGCAGTCCCGACTCGCGAGGCAAGGAAATCATCGACGCCATATCCGACACTTCGCGGCGCGCGAAGCGCATGTCCGCCTTGTCAAATTTCCTGAATCTGAAGTCAGGGCGCAGGCTTGCGTTCAGCGCAAACATACAGCAGGCGCAGTTCATGATAAACGGCGAGCCTGTGCCGACAGGCAAGTTTGACGGCACAATCTATGCTTCCCCGGTGCTGGAGGTGTCCGCTCCTGCCGGATATAATTTTTCCGGGTGGCGCAGGACGACTGACAATAAGGTGCTGTCTGCCGACCGCCGGTTCGTCTATGACCGTGCTTCTGACGCCACATTGGTGGCGGAGTTTGAACCGTTGGCCGACGGACATATTCTTGATGCCGGTGCTGCGCCTGTCGTAATCAATGAAATAAGTGCGTCAAACGACATCTTCGCCAACGAATACCACAAGCGTAACGGTTGGATTGAATTGTATAACAACACGTCTGAGGACATCGACGTGCAGGACATGTACCTCTCCGACGACTCTGACAATCTGTATAAATACCGCATAGAGGGTGGCGCAGGCATCAATACGACCGTTCCTGCCAACGGTTATCTGGTGGTGTGGTGTGACAAACTAAGCCCCCTGACTGCCGTTCATGCTCCGTTCAAACTCGCCAACGACGACCGTTGCTGTGTCTGTCTGACTGCCTCTGACGGTTTGTGGCGTGACGTGTTCCGTTACAATTCCCATGAAGGGACACGCAGTGTGGGGCGTTATCCCGACGGAGGCAAGCGTGTCTACGATATGGCAAAGCCTACTGTCGGGGCTGCCAATTTCATCTCTTCGCAGTCGGTTTACATATATGGTGACGACAGTAACTATATACCTGGCGAGTCGACTGATATTAACGGCGTGACCGCCACCAGCGGCAAGGTTCGCTATTACACCCCATCTGGCCTACAGACAGACGGTCTTCACAATGGAGTTAACATCGTCCGTGACGCCGACGGCAGAGTTCGCAAGGTGATGAAAACAGGTTTTTAGCGGACTATTTGTCAAGAAGGTCCGGACGCAGGCGGCGTGTACGCTCCATAGCCTGCTCCATCTCCCAGTCCTTGATCTTCGCTTCGTTGCCCGAAAGGAGAATGTCGGGCACTTTCCAACCCTTGTAGTCGGCAGGCCGGGAGTAGATAGGGGCGGAGAGCAGGTTGTCCTGGAAACTGTCGGACAGGGCACTCTGTTCGTCGCCGACCACCCCGGGGATGATTCTTACCACGGCGTCGGTGATGATGGCAGCGGCGAGTTCGCCTCCCGTAAGCACATAGTCACCCACGCTGATTTCCTTGGTTATCAGGTGTTCGCGCACCCTGTGGTCGATGCCTTTGTAGTGTCCGCAGAGTATGATGATGTTGTTGAGCAGTGACAGGTCGTTCGCCATGGGTTGGTTGAACTGCTCTCCGTCGGGCGTGGTGAATATCACCTCGTCATAGTCACGCTCCGACTTGAGAGCCGAGATGCACCTGTCGATAGGCTCAACCTGCATAACCATACCGGCGAAACCTCCGTACGGATAGTCATCGACATGTCTCCACTTGTCGTTGGTGTAGTCTCTCAGGTTGTGCAGATGTATTTCCGCCAGTCCTTTCTTCTGTGCTCTTGCCAGAATGGACTCGTTCACGAAGCCCTCGATCATCTCCGGCAAGACGGTTATAATGTCTATTCTCATATTCGCTGCAAAGTTAGCACATCTTTTTTATATGCCGCTTGTGACAGGCGCGGAAAAGTGACTTTGGTTGCCATTACACTCCTTTGACGTTGTGAGAACACCGTTTTCTCAGTGCGTGTAGCGCGCTTTTGCAGTGCGTAAGCGCCGTTTTCGCGGCAGTACCTCGGACGTGGTACGAGTGTATCTCGTTCGATGTGCCATGTGTACCACGTTCGGGGTACAAGCGTACTCCGTTCGGTGTACCGCTGCGGAAGCACCGCTTTCGGGGCGCCATAGCGGTGCTTTGACCTTGCGGGAACGCCCTTTGCGCCTATTGACGAGGCTACAAAAAGAGAGCCGATGCTTTGTGTTCTCTCCTTTTTTTAGTAATTTCGCAGACGTAAAACAAGCAATGTCGGATGACCGAGACCGAACGTATCCTCGAGTTGCGGCAGTCGCTGCATGAGGCCAATCACCGCTATTATGTCCTTAACCAGCCTGTGCTGAGCGATCAGGACTTCGATTTTATGATGCATGAGTTGGAGGCTCTGGAGCGGAAACACCCCGAAATGGCTGACCCGAATTCTCCCACGCAGCGCGTGGGAAGCGACTTGCAGACGGAGTTCCGTCAGGTTGCGCACCGTTGGCCGATGCTTTCCCTCGCCAATACCTACAACGAACAGGACGTGGCGGAGTGGTTCCGGCAGGTGAAGGACGGTCTTGGTGGCGAGGATTTCGAGGTGTGTTGCGAGATGAAATACGACGGACTGTCGATCTCGCTCACCTATGAGGACGGCCGGTTGGTGCGTGCCGTCACGCGCGGTGACGGCGTAAAGGGTGATGATGTCACCCCCAACGTGCGTACCATAAAGTCCGTTCCACTCCAACTTGCACCCGGCGACTGGCCCCGGAACTTTGAAATCAGGGGCGAGGTGCTGCTCCCTTGGGACAATTTCAGACGTATTAATGAGGAAAGGGAAGAGGAAGGCGAACAGCCGTTTGCCAATCCCCGCAATGCGGCTTCGGGCACTCTGAAGTTGCAGAACTCGCGTGTTGTGGCGTCAAGAGGGCTTGATGCCTACCTCTATTACCTGCTCGGGGAGACACTGCCGGCAGAAGGACACTACGAAAACCTCATGGCTTGCCGCCGCTGGGGGTTCAAGATGTCGGAGGGAATGAGGAAAGTGAAAACGCTGGAGGGCATCATGGACTTCATCGGTTACTGGGACAAGGAGCGCAAAAACCTCCCGGTGGCTACCGACGGCGTCGTTCTCAAGGTCAATTCCCTGCGCCAACAGCGTTCGCTTGGCATGACGGCGAAGTCGCCAAGGTGGGCTATCGCCTACAAATACAAGGCGGAACGCGCCTGCACACGCCTGCTTGAGGTGACCTATCAGGTGGGACGTACCGGGGCGATAACACCAGTGGCGAACATGGAACCGGTGCACCTGGCGGGCACGACGGTGCGTCGCGCCACGCTCAACAACGAAGATTTCATCAAGAGTTTCAACCTCCACGCCGGCGACTGGGTATATGTGGAAAAGGGTGGGGAGATAATTCCCAAGATAGTGGGAGTGGCAGAGGAACGCCGCCAGTCCGGTGCCGCCCCGATAGAGTTTGCCACCGTGTGCCCGGAATGTGGCACCCCGCTTGTGCGCTACCCCGGAGAGGCAGGTCACTACTGCCCCAACGATGCAGGATGTCCGCCACAGATAAAGGGGAAAATTGAGCATTTCGTGTCGCGCAAGGCGATGAGCATCATGGGACTTGGCAAGGAGATAATCGACGAATACTACCGTGAGGGGCTGGTGAAGAACATCGCAGACCTCTACGAACTCAAGGTCGAACAACTCTGGGGCGACGATGTGAGGCGCAACAAACTGGACTCTGCACGAAACATAATAAAGTCTATTGACGACTCTAAGGCTGTTCCTTTCGAACGTGTGGTGTTCGCCCTCGGCATCAGGTTTGTGGGTGAGACATCGGCAAAGACCCTTGCGAGGTACTTCAAGTCCATGGATGCACTGATGAATGCGTCTGTTGACGACCTCTGTCAGGTTGACGGCATCGGCGACGTCATGGCAGCCAGCATCACGGGATATTTCAAAGAGGAGGGCAACCGCACCATTGTGGAGCGGCTGAGAGGCTACGGCCTGCAGTTTGAACTGTCGGAACAGGAGTTGCAGAACCGCGGAACGGCTCTCGAAGGAAAGTCAATCGTGATAAGCGGAGTGTTCGTCCGACACAGCCGCGACGAATACAAGAAGATTATAGAAGCCAACGGCGGCAAGAACGTTGGCAGCATTTCAAAGAACACGTCTTTCGTCCTTGCCGGCGACAACATGGGACCGGCGAAACTCGAAAAGGCGCAGAAACTGGGCGTACAGATAATTGGTGAGGATGAGTTCCTTGCCATCGTCGGTGCGAAACAGACCGCAGTGTCAGACGGAAACACCCCGGCGGAACTGCCCGAACCTGCAACCGACAGGAGACAGGTGCCCAGACAGGCAGACCTGTTTGACGGACTGCTGTAACGATTTGCACATTTTGGGAACAGAAGAATACAGGAAAATGATAATAGGAATAGACGTAGGAATATCTACGACCAAGATTGTCGGCATTGACAAGAACAGGAATATAGTGTCGCCAATAAGGATAAAGGCGAATGACCCGGTGACTTCGCTCTACGGAGCATTCGGCAAATACCTGCACGACAACGGTATCAGCCTTGCCGACGTGGAACAAGTGATGATGACAGGAGTGGGTGCGGGCTATGTGACAGGCAATATCTACGGACTTCCGACAGCCCTGACCGATGAGTTCATTGCCGACGGTCTGGGTGCGAAATATGAGGTTGACCTCGACCGCATGATAGTCGTCTCCATGGGAACGGGCACCTCGCTCGTGCTCTGCGACGGTGATGAGATACACCGCTTGGGCGGTCTCGCTCTCGGCGGAGGCACTCTCGCCGGACTGGCAAGGGTGATGCTCAAGACAGGAAACATCGAACAGGTGCTGGAACTGGCACGCCGCGGAGACCTCTCTGCAATTGACGTGAGCATCGGCGACATCTCGCCGCATCAGGTGACAGACCTGCCGTTGACAGCCACAGCATCGCTCTTCGGCAATGCGAAGTCGGATGCGAAACCGGAAGACGTTGCCTTGGGCATCATCTGGACGGTGCTCCAGACAATCGGTTCGGCAACAATACTGTCGTCGATAGGGTCGGGCATCAAGGACTATGTGATGATCGGGAAACTCTCACTCATCCCTCAGTGCCGGATACTGTTTCCCATACTCGAAAAGATATATGGCGTCAGATTCCATATTCCGGCACATAGCGAGTTCTCAACAGCCATAGGCGCAGCCCTGAACTACTACAAATAGAATGGACAGACTTGCTTGTTTATATCGCCAATACAAGGGACTTGCACCGCAGAAACAGGAAAGGTTGGCTGGTGCAGGCAGCAACCGTGAGTACTGGCGGCTTACTGTAGGGGACGGTGCGACGGTGATAGGTGTCATCGGAACATCTCGTGAAGAGAACGAGGCGTTCGTTTATCTCGCACGGCACTTCCGTTCCCATGGTCTGCAAGTGCCGGAAGTGTATGCCGTGAGCGATGACGGGATGTGCTATCTGCAGCAGGATCTCGGTTCGGTGTCGCTTTTTGATGCGATAAAGAAAGGTCGGGAGTCGGGCGGAAACTATGATGAGGCAGAACAGCAACTGCTTGTCCGCACTGTCCGTGAACTGCCCCGGATGCAGTTTGAGGGTGCAAAGGGACTGGATTTCGACAAGTGCTATCCTGTACCGTCATTCGACAGAGAGAGCATATTCTTTGACCTCAACTACTTCAAATACTGTTTTCTGAAGGCGACAGGGCTTGACTTCAACGAGGTGAGGCTCGAAGAGGCGTTCCGCCAGTTGGCGGATGACCTTCTGAAAGAGGATTTTGACAGTTTCATGTACCGTGACTTCCAGGCAAGGAACGTAATGCTCGGCGATGACGGAACCCCTTGGTTCATCGACTTCCAAGGGGGCAGGCGCGGGCCGTTCTATTATGACTTGGCTTCCTTCTTGTGGCAAGCGTCAGCCCGATACGGCTGTAGTCTGCGCACAGAACTTGCCGAGGAATACTACAAGTCGATGCAGATGTATACGGCAGCGCCGCCGAAAGCGGTTTTTAACGAACGGTTGCGCCTGTTCGTTTTGTTCCGCATCATTCAGGTGTTGGGGGCTTACGGTTTTCGTGGATATTTCGAACGGAAACGCCACTTCATAGACAGCATAATTCCGGCAGTGGACAATCTGCGCACAATTCTTGCCGACGGCGGCTTCCCTTACCCCTATCTCGTGGATGTGCTGGGGCGCTTGACAGCACTCGAACAATATCAGCCGAACCGTGAAAATCTCCGTCCCACGGTGTCGGAACATGACGGCAAGGGTGCGCTCGTGGTCAGGGTGTTCTCTTTCTCTTACAAAAAAGGTATCCCCGAAGATGAAAGCGGCAATGGCGGAGGCTATGTATTCGACTGCCGTTCGACACATAACCCCGGACGCTATGAACCCTATAAGAAGTTGACTGGACTTGACGAGCCTGTCATACACTTCCTTGAGGATGACGGAGAAATACTGACTTTCCTCGAAAGTGTCTACAAACTGGCTGATGCACACGTCGAAAGATATATGAAAAGAGGTTTTACTGACCTGATGTTCTCGTTCGGATGCACAGGCGGACAGCACCGTTCTGTCTACTCGGCGCAGCATTTGGCAGAGCATTTGCACAGTAAATACGGCATAGAGGTGAGGGTCTGCCACCGTGAACAGGGAATAAAGGAGGTGCTGAAATGAACGCCATGATATTCGCAGCCGGTCTTGGCACACGTCTGAAGCCGCTCACCGACCGTATGCCGAAGGCTCTTGTGCCTGTCGCAGGTAAGCCTCTGTTGCAGTATGTGCTTGACAAACTTACTGCGGAAGGGTTTGACAACATTGTCGTAAACGTGCATCATTTCGCCGAACAGATAGTTTCCTACCTGAAAGACACGGACATCAAAATCAGCGACGAGACGGCGGAACTGCTCGAAACGGGCGGCGGACTGAAGAAAGCCCTATCACTTTTCGGCAATGATGGGCAGGTACTGATACACAATGTAGACATTCTCAGCAATGTAAACCTGCGCGAATTCTACGAAGAAGCACAGGACAACGATGCCACGTTGCTTGTTTCGTGGAGGGATACCAAGCGTTATCTCATCTTTGATGACAGCATGAGACTGGTCGGTTGGACCAATATCGGAACAGGAGAGGTGAAGTCTCCCTATGAGGAAATAAGGGAAACGGACTTTTCAAACCCTGCTTCTGTGCCGGGAAACCTCCATCTGTACGCTTTTTCCGGCATCCACTGTGTGTCGCAAAGGCTGTCTTCGCTGATGAAAACATGGCCTGACAGATTTCCCATCATGGATTTTTATCTGGCTAACTGCAAGGACATACATATAAAAGGTGTGGTGAAGAATGACCTGCGGCTTATGGACGTGGGCAAGATAGATACACTTAGTGACGCTGAAAACTTTATCCTCACAATATAATGCAAAAGATTATCATTCTTGATTTCGGCAGTCAGACGACCCAACTCATAGGCCGTCGCGTCCGCGAACTTGACACCTTCTGCGAGATTCTGCCCTACAACAAGTTTCCGGAAGACGACCCCTCGGTCATAGGAGTCATCCTTTCGGGCAGTCCTTACTCCGTTTACGACCCAGAGGCGTTCAAGGTTGACCTCGGCAAATTTGTCGGCCGACTGCCTGTTTTGGGCATTTGCTACGGCGCACAGTACATAGCCTACACCAACGGAGGCAACGTTGAGCCGGCCGGATCGCGCGAGTACGGACGGCAGAACCTTACCACGGTGAACAAGGAGAACCCTCTTTTCCGTGGCTTTGACGACAATTCGCAGGTGTGGATGTCGCATGGTGACACCATAACTGCCATTCCAGACGGTGCGGAAGTCATCGCTTCCACGCAGTCGGTGCAGAATGCCGCCTACTATATGCAGGGGAAAGACGGAGCGGAGAGCGTCTGGGCTGTGCAGTTCCACCCCGAAGTGTTCCACTCGGTACAGGGTTCACTGCTGCTGAAAAACTTTGTTGTAGACATCTGCGGAAGTCATCAGGACTGGTCAGCGGCATCGTTTGTTGACACCACAGTGGCTGAAATCCGCCAGCAAGTGGGCAGTGACAGGGTGATTCTCGGACTGTCCGGCGGCGTGGATTCGAGTGTCGCTGCCGTTCTTTTGAACAAAGCCATAGGCAAGAACCTCACCTGTATCTTTGTTGATCACGGAATGTTGCGCAAGAATGAGTTCCGTGACGTAATGGAAGACTACAAGTGTCTGGGACTGAATGTCATCGGCGTGGACGCTTCGGAGAAATTTCTCGGTGACCTTGCAGGCGTGACCGACCCGGAACAAAAGCGCAAGATAATAGGACGGGACTTCGTAGAGGTGTTCAATGCGGAGGCGAAGAAGATTACCGATGCAAAGTGGCTGGCGCAGGGAACAATCTATCCTGACCGCATAGAAAGTCTGAACATCACGGGAAAGGTAATCAAGAGCCACCACAATGTGGGCGGTCTTCCCAAGGAAATGAACCTCCAACTGTGTGAACCTCTGAAGTGGTTGTTCAAGGACGAGGTGCGCCGAGTAGGTCGTTCTCTGGGCATGCCCGAACATCTTATTACCCGTCATCCGTTCCCGGGTCCCGGTCTTGCGGTGCGGATACTTGGAGACATCACCCGGGAAAAGGTGCGCATACTCCAGGATGCGGACGATATATATATCCGAGGACTGCGTAACTACAAGACAAAACTGAGTGGCGAGGACGCAAGAAGAGTGCTTGCAGCCGGTGTTCCTGCCGATATGAAAGATGGCGAGATAGAAGTGAGCCTCTATGACCAGATATGGCAGGCCGGAACAGTGCTGCTTTCTACTGTCCGCAGCGTGGGAGTGATGGGTGACGAACGCACCTACGAGCACCCGGTAGCACTGCGTGCGGTCACATCAACAGATGCGATGACAGCTGACTGGGCGCATCTTCCCTATGATTTTATGGCTCAGGTGAGCACCGATATAATAAATAAGGTGAAAGGAGTCAACCGCGTTTGCTATGACATTTCGTCGAAACCGCCTTCGACAATAGAGTGGGAGTGATGCCGTTCTCTTTTGACAGACCCGGGAATTTTTCCGGGTCTGTCAAAAGAGGAGGTCTGCTCCGTAGACAAGGATGACATATCTCAGCACCTTGCCCAATGTGATGGATATTGCGGAGATGACGATGTTGGCTCTCGTAAATCCCAGTATGACGGCGATGGCACTGCCCAATATCGGAAGAAAACAGAAGAATCCCATCCATGCACCGCGTCCTCCCATGAAGCGTTGGGCTTTGTCAAGGCTTTCTTTTTTGACATGAAACCAACGTTCAAGCCAGTCTAATTTGCCCATTCTCCCCAGTCCGTAGTTGAACATTGATCCCAATATGTTTCCTATACTGCCGTAAATGGTAAGTTTCAACGGGTCAAGTCCTGCCGCCCAAAGTGCCAGCATGACCGTCTCGCTGCTGAAAGGGAACACGCTTCCGGCTATGAATGCCGCGATAAGCATTCCCCAGTAACTGTACTGCAACAGAAATTCCGTCAGACCATCCATGTGTTGTAGACTGTCAATAGTACCGCTATCGCAACGGAAATGATGAAGAAACCGTTGTGAAAACGTGACTTGGTGAATGTGAAATAGTGTGCTATTATCGGGGCGGCAATAACGGTCAGAATCCTGAGAAGGTAGTTGCTGTGCTGCGGTTGGAGCACAATAAACACGACAGTCAGCAGAAACAGTGTAATCAGAGAGTAGAACATCATCCGCGCCTTTATGTTGTCATAGTAACTGTAACGTATGAAATGTAGCGTTCCGCAGATGCCGAGAACCGAGATGAAAGTAAGGTTCAGCAGGAGATGAGGCTCAAGAATGCTCACGGCAACCGGCTGTAACACGGCGATAGAGGCGATGTGTTCCAGAATGTAAGCATAGTTCCCGGTGCAGAAACCGTAAGCGCCCCAAAGCCAATAGGGGACAATCAGTCCAATGAGCGAAGCTGCATAGTTCTTCACAGACCCTGCTTGCATATAGGTTCCGAGCAGAATCCAGATGATTGGTACGAAGAAAAGAACCTGTATGAACACCGTGCTTATGATTCCAATCAGGATAAATGCAGTGCAGACAGTGCCCATACTCTGTTTTTCCTGATATGTTCTGAACAGGGCAAGCAGATGTGCTGCAAACAGGACCTGTGCGATGTCCGCTTCCAGAGACCAGTAGCGGAACATCAGCATGACGGTAAGTACAAGGAATATGGATGACGGCAGGCGGCTGTAGACCCTTATCAGGACATTGTTGTTGTTGATGATGACCATCATGAAAGTGGCAACGGCAACACAAACGAGATGTCCCAACCAACCGTCAACAGACAGTCCTGCCAACAAAACCATTGCTGCCGCATACACGACAGTAACGGGTAACGTATTCTTTCCTTTTGCCGCTACTTCCTGGAACACGTCTCTGACTTTTCCTTTACAAGTCCTTGCCTATGTCGCTGCGCAGGTATTTGCCTGTGTATCTGATTTTTTCCGCTTCATGGAAACTCTTGACTAATGCCTCGTCCTTGTCTTTGCCGTAGGAGGAAACGGCGATAACACGGCCTCCGTTGGTAACAACATTGCCGTCTTTCATTGCCGTACCCGAATGGAAAACGATGCTCCCGTCCACGTCATCAATACCTTCTATCGTGTAGCCTTTCGTGTAAGTTTCCGGGTAACCGCCGCTTACCAGCATGACGCAGACGGCAGCACGCTCGTCAAACTCCACTTCACGTTTGTCAAGATGACCGTCGGCAACGCCCTCAAACAGGTCTACAATGTCGCTTTTCAGGCGCAGCATAACACTCTCTGTCTCAGGATCGCCCATTCGGCAGTTGTATTCTATCACCATGGGATTGCCATCCACATTGATAAGTCCGAAGAAAATGAATCCCTTGTAGCAGATGTTATCTTCCGCCAAACCTTCGACAGTGGGGCGGATAATGCGGTCTTCCACCTTTTGCATCCACTCTTTCGTGGCGAAAGGCACTGGCGTGACGCTTCCCATTCCGCCGGTGTTGAGCCCGGTGTCGCCCTCACCGATGCGCTTGTAGTCCTTCGCTTCGGGCAGGATTTTATAGTGCTTGCCGTCTGTCAGGACAAATACCGAGCACTCGATGCCCGAGAGGAACTCCTCGATGACAACACTTGCGGAGGCATTGCCGAACATTCCGCCAAGCATGGCACGAAACTCTTTCTTTGCCTCTTCGAGAGTCGGGAGTATCAGGACACCCTTTCCTGCGCACAGTCCGTCGGCTTTCAGCACATAGGGGGCACTCAATGTCTCGAGGAATTTCAGTCCTTCCTCCACCTGAGTGCCGTTGAATGTCTGGTAGCGTGCTGTCGGTATGTTGTGGCGTTGCATGAATTTCTTGGCGAAATCCTTTGAGCCTTCAAGTACCGCTCCGGCCTTTGACGGACCTATGACAACAATATCCTTTGTGCGGCTGTCCTGTTTGAAATCATCGTAAATGCCTTTTACGAGCGGATCTTCCGGTCCTACGACCACCATGTCTATGGCGTTCTCTACGGCAAAAGCCTTCAGTGCCTCGAAATCATCAGCCTTGATAGCCACGTTCTCGCCCACATTTGCTGTACCGGCATTGCCCGGTGCGATGAACAGTTTGTCACATTTCGTGCTCTGGGAAATCTTCCATGCGAGTGCGTGTTCACGCCCTCCGCTGCCTAACAAAAGAATTTTCATTATTTCAGATAGTCTTCAAAATATTGCGTAATGCGTTCATGCAGGTGCACGCTCTTGTGTCCCATCATGTTGTGACCCTCTCCCGGATACACGAAGAAGTCGGGTTGCGTGCCGGCTTCGGTACACGCATTGAGGAACTGAAGGGCGTGTTGGGGCACCACAGTTGGGTCATTCATGCCGATTATTATCTGTAGTTTGCCTTTCAAATCCTTTGCCTTGTTGATGAGGCTTGTCTGTTCGTAGCCTTCGGGGTTCGTTTCCGGTGTGTCCATATACCTCTCACCGTACATCACTTCATAGTATTTCCAGTCTATGACAGGTCCTCCTGCCACGCCAACCTTGAATACATCGGGATAATTGGTCATCAGTGAGACGGTCATGAAACCTCCGAAACTCCAGCCGTGTACGCCGAGCCGGTCGGCATCAACATAGGGCAGTGATTTCAGAAAATCCACTCCGCACATCTGGTCTTTCATCTCTTCCTGACCCAAATGACGGAAAGTGACCTGTTCGAAATCCCTTCCGCGGTTCTCGCTTCCACGGTTGTCAAGTATGAAAACGATGTATCCTTTCTGAGCCATGTATGTTTCCCAAGACCGGGAAGACCAGTGCCACGACGCGTCAACATTGTGTGCGTGCGGTCCACCGTACACATAGACTACCGTGGGATACTTTTTCGTCGGGTCAAAGTCGGCAGGCTTCACCATGCGCCAGTACAGGTCGGTCGTCTTGTCGGCCGCTTTTATCTTCCCGCACTCGAATATCGGCTTGTACCATCCGTCCCATGGGTCTTCGGCTGACGCCAACAGGACGCTCTTCCCATTGGTTGTATTAGTGACTGCACACTTTCTTGGCACTGTAGGTTCTTGCCATGTGTCCACCAGATAATTGCCGTCTTGCGACAGGCTTGCCCTGTGTACGCCCTTGCCGTTGTCGAGTGGAGTGCGCTTGAGCGTCTTCATGTTCACGGCAAAGATGTTCTCCTGCAAATCGTCAGTTTCCTTTGACCTTATTATCATGCTCTTTTTCTCGGGGCAGAAACCCACAAGTTGCAGTACGACCCAATTGCCTTTGGTTATTTGTCCCAGTTCTTTGCCGTTCACGTCCATGAGGTAAAGGTGGGTATAGCCGTCTTTCCAACTCCAGTAGACGAACTTGCTTGCGTCCCAAGGCAGGAATGTTATGGGATGGAGAGGCTCTACATACTTGTCGGAATCCTCAGCATACAGAGTCTTTATCTTTTGTCCGCTCGCCGCGTCATAGGTGTCAAGGGTGCAGTGGTTCTGGTCTCTGTTGAGTTCATAGAGGTAGATGGTCTTTCCGTCAGGCGACCAAGTGATGTTCGTGAAGTATCTGTCGGTGACATCGCCGAAGTCGAGATATACGGTCTTTTGGGTGCTCAGGTCAAACACGCCGACCGTCACCTTGTGCGAAGTCATGCCTGCCATGGGATATTTGTCGGGTTCCAGTTCAGCCTCTCGCTTGAACGTGTTGACCTGAGGGTAGTCTGCCACCATACTCTGATCCATTCTGTAGAACGCCAGTTTAGTGCCGTCACCGTTCCAGAACGTTCCTTTCGTTATGCCGAACTCGTCTCTGTGGACGCTCTTGCCGTAGACTATCTCTCGAGAACCGTCGTTTGAGACCTGCACTTCCTTGCCGTCAGCATAGCGCACCCACAGGTTGTTGTCACGGGAAAAGGCGTCCGCTCTTGACACCTTGTTCCATTCCAGCGAACCTTCGGCGCTTTGGCTCCACACCACTTGCCAGTCGTCAAAGTCCACAAGGTAGCGTTTGCCGTCTACATACTGAAGTTCATACGGATACTCCTTATAGGGGAAGCCTGCCCCTTTGATGCGTGGTGCATTCTCCGCATCATATCCGTAGACGGAATGAAAGTTGTAACCGTTAATCGGCTCATCCTTTGTCGGTTTGCCGGTTGCGGGATTGAGGATGAGATTTTCCACCTGATTGGCGTCGACGAGGCGGTTTCCCCACCATTCATAGTAAAATCTCTGCGGATAGAAATTATAGGCGTTCTTTCCTCCGAAGTTAAGTTCTTCGAGGGTGAACAACTTCTGTGCCAAAGCGGAATTACCTGTTGCAACCATTGCAAGCAATGCAATCAAACACGATTTAATCCTCATTGTCGAATATTTTCTTGCGTCTTTCAAAGTTTTCTCTGCGGTCTCTCTGGTCGCCGCCTTTTCTGAAAGGTTTCGAACCGTTCGGTTTCCATGGACCTTTACGGTCTTTTCCTCCTTTGAAATCCTTGCCTTTGCGGAAGTCGCCCTGTCGTCTGTCGCCTCTGTCGTGGCGTTCGTACCTGTCGTCACGACGCTCATGTCTGTCGTCATCACGGCGTTCACGCCTGTCATTGGTGCGTTTTTTCCTGTCGTCACGGTTTCTTTCGCTACGCCGTTCCAAAGAGTGGAAAGTGAAAGAACGGATGTCTGCTTCCTCGTTCTCCTCCTGCTCGTCAAGCATTTTCTGGTATTCGCGGTTCTTCCTTCCCCGGGCTTTCTCCGCCATTATCTTCTTTTCCTCTTCTGTCTTGACGTGTCCTCCTTCGCTTACGAAGTCGTTAATGCGACCGTCAAACATCTGGTATTTGCGGTATTCGCACTCCAGCGAACCGTTGTAGAGGGGGATTTTCAGTGACGGTTTAAGTCCTATTTGGCGGAAACACTCCTCTTTGTAGGAGAGAACCCAAGCCTCATTGCCGGTGAAGGCGTGCTTCAGACGTTCGCCGATCATCTTGTATGTGCCGAGCAAATCGGGTGTTGAGATGCGCTCGCCGTATGGAGGGTTGGTCACGATGATGGCCTTTTCCGCAGGTTGAGTGAAGTCTTTGAAGTCCTGTTGCTTTATCGTGATGTATTTGGTCAGTCCCGCAGCCTTCACGTTGAGGTTGGCAGTGTTCACCGCCTTTATGTCTACGTCGTAGCCGTAGATGTGGTGTTCGAACTCCTTTTCCCTCGAGTCGTCGTTGTAGATACTCTCAAACAGGTCGGCATCGAAGTCCGGCCATTTCTCAAAAGCGTATCCTTTGCGGAACAGTCCGGGTGCCATGTTGCAGGCGATGAGTGCCGCCTCGATTGGCAGAGTGCCCGAACCGCACATCGGGTCGATGAAGTCGGTGTCGCCTTTCCAACCTGTCATCAGTATCATTCCTGCCGCCAGCACCTCGTTGAGGGGTGCTTCCACGCTCTCTTGGCGGTAGCCTCTACGGTGTAGAGATGCGCCGGAAGAGTCAAGCGACAGTGTTGCGTCGGTGTCGGAGATGTGTATATGCAGCAGTATGTCGGGGTTTGTCACCGATATGTTGGGACGTTTGCCGGTCTTTTCACGGAAGTAGTCCACGATGGCATCCTTTACCTTGTAGGTTACAAAGCGTGAGTTGTTGAACTCTTCGGAGTACACTACCGAGTCAACTGAGAATGTCTTGCCCGGTCCGATGATGTCTTGCCACTCCAGTTTCTTTATCTCTTCGTAGACATCATCTGCTGACTTGGCTTTGAAATGCAGTATTGGCTTGAGGATGCGTATTGCCGTGCGCAACTGGAAATTGGCTCTGTACATCATCTCTTTGTCGCCTTTGAAAGACACCATGCGGCGACCTGCCTGCACATCTTCCGCTCCTAACTCAATCAGTTCCTGAGCAAGGATGTTCTCCAATCCCATGAAGGTCTTGGCAATAAGTTCAAATTTCATATAATTTTAGGGTTCGCTTAAAACTACGCAAAGGTACTTAGAAAATTCCGAACAGCCAATAAACAGTTGGAAATATTGCACTTCCGCCTTGCGCTACGGCGTCTTTCATAGTAAAGAAGCGGTGCAGGAAGTTGCCTGCACCGCTTGTATAGGTCTGACTAAAGCATGGAAATGTATTTTTCCAAACCGCGTTTCAGTATTGGAATGCGCAACAATATGCGCTCGAGTATGAAAACTCCGACTATGGCTTCGGCGATTCCGAGGAGCACGTCGATGACATAGTGGTGGCAAGAGTACACCGCCGTCCACCAGATGCCAGCCGATATGACGAAGAAGCAGAATGCCGTCCACTTGCTGCTGCGGTTGAACCAAGCGTAGATTGCTGCCGTCAGGACGTATGCGGAGTGTAGTGACGGCACGGCGGCGAACACGTTGGAGTTGCCGGAATAGATGTTGGCGAATATGGGGAACGGCATAAGTGCGTCGAACCTTGCCAGTCCTGCCACGCTGCCCGGGGTGTTGATGTTGACCTCAAATCCGTGTTGCAGCACATACCATGGCGGTGCTGCCGGATGCACATAGTAGAAAAAGAACCCGAAAAGGTTTATCCACAGGAACGCTATGGAGAACTTCAGGTATTCCCGACGGCGGTTTCTCGCATACAGGAATATGGCGTAGCCCAGCGGAACCGGCACCCAGCAGAGGTAGAAAAAGCCCGCCAGCAGATCCTGCCAGACGGAGTTGTGGGTGTTGAAATACTCTCCCGGTATCATCAGTCCTTCTTGTGTCATGATGCCGAAGAGACGTTTTTCGGTGTTGTATATTCCCTCTATGTCAATGGGATTGACTTTCCAGTTGGGCAGAAGGCGCATCCAGTCGTAACAACAGGCGAACAACAGCCATGGGGCAAGAGCCAATGCAAACTTGCGCGTGGGCTTTATGGCTGCCATAACCGCCCAGATGAGTATCAGATATATGCTGTAAAAAGGCATCGTTGCGTATTAGAATGTTGCACGGAACATGAACCGTATGCCCCATCGCTGCGATGTCGGCAGTTCGGTATAGGTGAGACGGCGTACATATTCCACATGAAGAATCTTGAAGATGTTGTGTATTCCGACGACGGCTTCAACGTAAGGCTTGTCCTTGTCCATGATGTAGCAGCCCTTGGGGAACTGATACAGCACGTCATCCGTAGGGTTCAAGTATGGGTTGTTCTTGTCGGAAAGCATTCCCCACATCACGTTTACACCGAGGTATTCGCGCCATTTGAGTTTGCGGATGAGCGGAATACGATTGAAGATTTTTCCGTTGAAGTCCCACGAAACCTCAAGAGAGGCGAAGCGGTCGTTGAGGAACTCCATGTTGTTTATGAGGCGGAAAGTCTCGTCCTCCATGATATAGCCGAGGTTGGTGCGCGGCATTATGAGCAGAGGATATGGCACCTTGTTCCACTGGATGCCCGATTTCAGGTAACAGTCAATCTTGCCCCACGAGTTCATCCAGAAGCGTTTGTAGAGTTCAAATTCCGAAAGGTTGTAGTCATACTTGCCTCCGAGGAAACCGTCAACGCCCATTGTGTGGCGCAGGGTGAATACTGGTGCGTCGAGGTTGATAGGCAACCGTCGCTGTTTCGTGTTGATAAACGTCTCGCCGGGGGCGATGCGGATCTCTGCACTCACCTCTGTGGTGTGTATGCCGACCTCAGGATTTGTGTAATCGGGGTACTCCTGCGGATCTTTATACTGGCTTACGGGGGTGAAATGCATCTCTCCGTAGCCGGTGTTGTACTCGTGTTTCAGTCCGACTGTGGTCTTGAAGCCCCATTCTTCCTCACGTTCAAACTTCAGTTCTTGTTTTTCGAAGAACTGCATTTTGTCTATGTCTGCCCACTTGAACGACGTGAACACGTTGTCCTTGTCGGTGCGTATCCACTTGTCTGACGGCAGTGTGACATCGCGTGCGGCAGTGAATGTGAGTGTGCGTTTGGGGAACTCACGCGGCAGATAGTCCTTCTTGTTGAACGAGTAGGTGAGTGTGCCGCTGTAATAGTTCTGTCTTGACTTCCATCCTCGGGCGTAATAGCCGGCAAGAAACCAGTGCGGATTGAGGTTGGCGGTGGTCTGTGCGCTGACGCGTGTGCGGAGGCCGTCGACGAAGTTGTGTGATATAATGGTGTTGACCGGACCTATGTCTACTTTCGACTTGCCCGGTGTGGTCTCCACAAAGTTCTCTACTACCGCCTTGAAAGCGAACATGAATAGTCCGAAGCCCTTTATGTGCTGCAACTGTTCGATGAAAGAGCCCATCTGACTTTCCGATTTCGTCAGTTCGACAGTGCGGTACTGTCCCCAGAAATCGTCGTCGCGCATCTGCGCATTCGCTTCTTTCCTTGTCGCTGCCTTGCCCTTGAACAGTTTGTTGGCAATAGGTTCAAACGAGTAGTCGGAGTTCTTCGTCGTGCGGATGGCTATCATTTTCTGTATCCAAGAGGCGACTTTCAATTCTACAATCATGTCGTCCTGGGTGAGCACCCAGTCGCCTGTCGGCATCTGTTCGTAGGCCTGGTCTATGCGGAGGTTCTCCACGAAGTTCACGTCGGAGCGTTTCGGTATCGTCATGGAACACTTCTTGACGTGCAGAGTGGAGTCAGCGAGCACATACAACTCGCCCCTGAAGCCGAAGTCCTGCTGGTTGTTGGGGATGAACTGGAGGTGATAGCAGTAGTCCTTGTCCACATATACCGTGTCCTCTATGTAAAAACGGTAGAAATCGACGGCGTCTTTGCCAATGGGGGAAGTAAACGGATATTGCAGCAGACGTACCTGATCGTCGTAGATGTCGACATCGGTGAACACGTCTTTCATCACCACATCGAGTATGTCACCTGTCTCTATGAGTTGGTTTACGCCTCCCTTGTTTTCTCCGAGGATAATGCTCTTTTCGCTCTTGGGGTTCTTGCGGTAGACGTTTTGGGTTACAGTCTCGTTTGTAATGACAGGTAAGATGAGCTTGTCGTTGTATTTGCACAGTTCCACCTGGTCTTTTACGAACTGCTGACGGAAGATTGCGCCGGAGTCAATCCTCTCTTTCGTGAGGTCATTGAGGGCAAGTGTCAGTTTCTGATACTTGTTGTATTGGTAGAAATCCTTGTTTGCAAGGTCGGTTTTCTTTTTCGCTGCAATGACGCGTTTCATCAGTTCGACAGCCGGATTGTTCTTTCTCGAGTACTTCCCTTTCCTGTCTGTGACCACCAGTTCGTTGAGAACCTTGGAGTCCTCGCGCATGGTGAACTTTACATACGACGGAGTCTTTGCGTTGACTTTTAGGGTCTGCTCCTTGAAACCCACCGAACTGATGGTGAGTTGCCACCCCTCATGGCGCTCAATAGAGAGTTTTCCTTCTATGTCACTCGATGCGGAGATGTGGTGTCCGCGGTATGTGGCATTCGCAAATGGAATGGCTATACCTTGTTCGTCGACGATTTCTATGTTGAGTTGGGCTTTGGCGGAGAAAGCCAATACGATGAATAAATAGAGTAAAAACAGCCGTTTGTTCACGTTGTTGTCCTTTTTTGTTCGTTGCAAAGGTACTCATATTCTCCCTCTTTTGCCGGAAATGGCACGTCTATTTAATGTTTTTTGAGCATAAATTGACGAGTGTCGGGACAATGGAATATAGTAGCGGAATTTTTGACCATTGCTGTTCTGGAAATCGGCAAAAAAGGATGCTTGTGTTTGGAGATACTCTTTTTTTTGCTAATTTTGCATCTATTATGACGTGGAAACAACGTTTTTGGGCTTTTTTCGCTACCGGTTTCGGGGCTGGCTACTGGCCTTGGGGCCCGGGGACTGCCGGGGCTGCCGTTGCTGTCGTTATGTGGGCGTTGTGCGGAAACTTCATGACAGCGCAGAGCCTGCAGTGCGTCACGCTCGCCGCCATAATTATTGCCACAGTCATAGGGACTGTGGCCACCGACAAACTGGAGCCGCTATGGGGCGAAGATCCAAAGAAAGTGGTCATCGACGAGATGATCGGTGTGTGGATACCTCTGCTCGCTTGCACTTGGCTTTCGTGGCATGCATTGTTGGCATTCGTCCTTTTCCGCTTCTTCGACATACTGAAACCCCTCGGTATCCGCTCGTTAGACAGGAGGCACGGTGGCTTTTGGGTTATGGCTGACGACATCCTTGCCGGTGTCTATAGCCTTGTTATAATACTCGTTTTGAGATGGCTGGGAATCTGAGGAGGGAGTTTTTTACTTTCACAAAGGCACAAGGTTCAGCACTTGTCGCCACTGTTGCCGACTATTTCATGCGCATTGTCCTCAACAAGATAATCGGTCTTTCCTATATAAACGCCACCTTTTTCGGTGCGTTGACAGGCGGAATAGTCAACTGCTGCATAAACTACAGGTTCGTGTTCAGTGGCAACGACACCCGGAAAAGGGACGTTGCATGGCGCTATCTTGCCATTTGGACGGGGAGTATTCTTCTTAATACCTCCGGCACGGCGTTCTTCAAGGAGGTCTTGGGGGTAAAGGCTTATTTCGCAATGCTTATCACTTCCGCAATCGTTGCAGTGTGCTGGAACTACATGATGCAGCGAATGTTCGTGTTCAGAAGCAAAAAGAACATATACAAATATACCAAAGAAGATGAATTATAGAGATTTTCTGCAAAAACTGATCTACCGTTTCATAAACCCGATGATAAGGGGAATGATAAAGATAGGGGTCACTCCCAACATCGTGACATTCACAGGTTTCGTTGGAAACTGCCTCGCTGCCGCACTCTTTGTGTACGCTGCATCCACGGAAACCGCTGCAATGGCATGGATAGGGTGGGGCGGACTTGTTCTCATCCTGTCGGGTCTGTTTGACATGATGGACGGTCGTCTGGCACGGTTGGGTAACATGTCGTCGACATTCGGGGCATTCTGGGATTCCACTCTCGACCGTTACAGCGAGTTGATATCACTCAGCGGCTTGGCGGCATTTTGGTTTGTGACCGATGAAAACCTATGGGGCGTGGTGACACTCCTCGCCCTCTCGGGCAGCATTATGGTCAGTTATGTGCGTGCAAGGGCGGAAGGTCTTGGGTTGGAGTGTAAGGTCGGCTTCATGCAACGCCCCGAGAGGGTCGTGGCATTGTCTGTCGGCGCAATCATCACAGGGTTGACCGACAGTGCGATAGCGGTGTGCGTGGCTGTCGCATTGATAGCAGTGCTTGCCAATATCACCGCTTTTTGGCGTGTGGGATATTGCTACAAACAGTTGAAAAACAAAGAATGATTCTGTGGATTCGGGGCTTCCCGCTTATCTGGAAGCCCTGAATCCTGCCATATTTCCATAGCGGCGCTTCATAAAACGGTTGTATATGTTGCGCAACCACAGGCGGTGAGTGGCGATGAACGCCACGCCTATGACCAACATTATTATATATGCTATGGTTTCATTGAACAGTGCCTGTATGACGGAAACGAAGATTACGGGTACGAAAAGGCAGAACATCTCCACTATAAATTGCCAAGACGAGTTCTCCATGCCGCTTTTTGATATGAACTTTGTGTTCAACGGACGTGTCGTACGGTTGGTTACGGCAAGTTGGAAGAACAGAAAGAACTGGAAACCGGCGGTGAATACACCGTAGGAAATGACCATTAGGAGACTCCATTTGCCGGAGATGACCGTCGGCAACAGCAGTATGAACGGAAGCAACAGCATGAGGCAGTTGAACAGATACTTGGCTTTCAGTATCTGCAAAATGTTCTCGCGGCGCACCATAAGACCGTCGATGAAGTTACCCTCATAACACATGATGCCCACAAGTGTCATTGCCCCGAAGATGGTGAAGTCGTAGAGACACCAGAAATTGGCCATGTAGTAAGCGTCGTAGACATCAGTGAAGATGATGATCAACGAGAAAAGGAAGATGATAGCGATGCCCATAATGAGCGATTTCCTCGGATTCTTGTTGCGCAAGTTGGTCTTTATCTCCAGACCGAGGTAGATGCCGATTTCACCAAGGCGGTTGAGGAAATTCAGTCTGTCCGTTTTGCTGACGGTAATGGTCTTTTCCGTGTGCGACAACTCGGCCTTGATATGTCCGAACTGCACCTTTCGGTTGATGAAGAACAGCACAGTTGTCAATGCTATTAGAACAATATACGGCCACGCGTCGCCGCTTTCTATGCCCGTGCCTATGCCGCCGTAGAAGAGACAAAGGTCTCCAATGTCATAGAAACTGCCGAAATCGCTGACAATGCAACCGAAGTTTTCAAAATGACAACCGGGCAACAAGACCACGAGGATGACACCTATAGGCAGTGCCCACCACAGCAGTGTGTCGTTGATGAGTGTCCTTACTATGAGATAGAACTGGCTCACACACAACTCCATAACCCAGAAAGCGAACAGTATGCCGACACAAGGCAAGAAACCGTAACCGAACAGCACCGACATGATGCAATAGGGCACAATCATCACAAACCATGCAAGATTCGACAGGTTGAGCATCTGTCCTGTGATGAAAAAATCTATACAGGTGTACTTGGGGATAGGAAGCAGTATGTAGGGTTTTATTATCTGCGACGGCGTCTGCTGTCCTATGAAGCGGATGAAGAAGTCCAGTAACACGATGAAAGGGGACAGGCAGAACAGGAACTCTATCGTTGACAGTGTGCGGCAGTCGTTTGCTGCCAGCGCAAACCCGAGGGCTGCCATCAGCATATAGATAACAATGAAAGCCTCGCCTATGCGTATTATCCACTTTGCGGCCTTGTTCCGCTCAAGGTCAACAGCCCTTTCTTCAGCCAGTGAACGATGTTTCCGCAGCGTGCGGAACAATTCCAGACGGTTCATCTGAGGTCTACAATTTCAGCGGTAGGGAAGTCTTTCTTGTTGAAAGTGAATGTCGCGTCGCTCTGTGACTTCGCTTTGAAGTTGGAGATGTTGACAGTTGTCCACGCATCCTTCTGGCGCATACGCACCTGAGAAGGTATGTATGTCTTTTTGTCGATTACTATGTACATCTCCTGAATGGCACTTCCCTTGCCCTGTGCCTGCATCCTGACCTCATATTTGCCGTCAACGGTCTTGAGAGAGAGGTTGTATCCCTTTTTGTAAAGGTTGATGAAAGTCAGCGGGTTCATCTGTGTCTGCTGCGCTTTTGTCGGGGTCGTGACATTCACTTCGTCGGTCTTCTTCATGTAAGTCCATTGCGTCTTGCCGTCGAACCACACGGTGGCCTGTGGCGTCCGTGCGTTGAACTTGCTTCCTTTCACCGCAATGGTGCCCGAGGTGTGTCCTATCTTTCCGCTGCCTATCTGGAAATTGGCCTGCACACCGCTCTTCTTGCTCACCACGGCGGCTGTCTTGTCCAGTATTTTCCTTGCTTCGCTTGCGTTGTCCGCACTTGCGCAGAGTGCGAAAACCGACAGGATTGTCAGTAAAAGAACCTTTTTCATTTCGTTATTGTCCTCTTAGTTGTTTCAATAAATTGTTCAATGAGTTTTCGTCGGCTATCAACACTTCCCGCGGTTTGCTGCCGCTCGCAGTGCCGACGATGCCAGCCGCTTCCATCTGATCCATTAATCTGCCGGCACGGTTGTAGCCTATTGAGAACCGACGCTGTATCATACTGGTCGAACCTTGTTGGGAAATGACTATCGCATGGGCCGCTTCCTCAAAGTAAGGGTCGAGGTCAGAGAGTGCGCTGCCGTCTCCTGAATGCCCTCCACCGTCGGGAGATGCCGGTTCGGGAAGTTCCGCCGGCTCCACTGGACCGGGCTGATTGGCTATGTATTCGGTAATTCTCTCTATCTCGGGGGTGTCCACGAATGCGCACTGAACACGCACAGGCTCGCCTCCGTTGAGGAACAACAGGTCACCTTTTCCCACAAGTTGGTTGGCTCCTGGACGGTCGAGGATGGTTCGGGAATCAATCATCGCGCCCACACGGAACGCCATTCGTCCCGGGAAATTCGCCTTTATGTTACCCGTGATGATTGTTGTGGTGGGTCGTTGCGTCGCAATAATCATGTGGATACCCACTGCACGCGCCAACTGTGCTATTCGTGCGATAGGCAATTCCACTTCTTTTCCTGCGGTCATTATCAGGTCGCCGAACTCGTCTATAACCACTACGATGTACGGCATATAGTGATGACCGAGCGTAAGGTTGAGTTTTCGGTTGACGAACTTGTTGTTGTATTCCTTGATGTTCTTCGCTCCGGCCTGCTTCAACAGGTCATATCGGGTGTCCATAAGGGCGCAGAGAGAGTTCAAAGTCCTCACGACCTTGGTGACATCGGTGATGATTGGCTCGTCGACATTCTCGTCCGTAGCCGCCATGAAGTGGTCTGCTATGGGGCTGTAGAGGGAAAATTCCACCTTCTTCGGGTCGACAAGGACAATCTTAAGCTCGTTGGGGTGCTTCTTGTAGAGCAGGGATGTGATGATGGCATTGAGGCCTACGGACTTTCCTTGGCCCGTTGCTCCGGCTACAAGCAAGTGTGGAATCTTCGCCAAATCGACCATGAACACCTCGTTGGTAATTGTTTTTCCTATGGCGATAGGCAGATCCATTGTCGTCTGCTGGAACTTCTTCGAGTTGAGAATACTTTCCATTGAGACGATCTTCGGCTTCTTGTTCGGCACCTCAATGCCGACTGTGCCTTTTCCGGGGATAGGGGCGATGATGCGCACGCCCAGTGCTGACAGGCACAAGGCGATGTCGTCCTCAAGCGAACGTATCTTTGCTATCTTCACTCCCTCTGCGGGTGTCACCTCATAGAGCGTGATTGCAGGGCCGACAGTCGCCTTTATCTCGCGTATCCTCACTCCGAAGGAGTTCAGTACCTCGATAATTCGGGCGTTGTTTGCCTTCACTTCCTCCATGTCAATCTGCGGATTGGTGTCGCTGTCGTACTTCTTCAGCAGGTCGAGTGTGGGGTATTTGTATCGTGTGAACGGTTCAAGCGGATTTATGGGAGTGGACAAATCAGCCTTGTCTTCCACGGTTTTTCCTTGCGCTTTGTCTTCCGCAGCCGCCACTTCAACGCTCAGTTCTGTCTCCTTGTCGTTCTCGTTTGCCGGCGTTTCAGGTGTCACTTCCTCTGTCTTTGTGGGCGAAGTGTATGCAATGTCGTCAATGATGATAGGTTCAAGAGGCGTTTCCTCGTCGTTGCCGACAACCTTGAGGGGTGTCGTGACCACTTCTTCCGTTTTCGGTTCTTCTTCGCTTTGCTCCTGCGTGTCGCCGCCGGTCTTCACCGTCCAGCGTATCTTTGCGCCGCTGTCAACGCCGAAACGGAATGCTTTCCTTATGTATATGACGGTGTTGGCACTGACAAACGTGAGGAAGACAACGGCGATAAGGACGAGTAGGACGGATAGTCCCGGCGCACCGATGAGGTTCTCTGTCTTCTCTACAACGAAAAGACCGTGATTTCCGCCGGGATTAAAGAACATGAAATCCATGACAGGAGTGAGCACCTTTGCAAATGTTACGGATGTCCACACCATCAGTACGGCAAGGGCAAAGAACCACTTCAGCACATTGAACTTGTAGGCGTTCATGATTGTCAACGCCGCTATGACCATGAACAAGGGAATGATGAATGCCGGCAGACCGAAATTCTCTGCCATCAGCCACCATGCTATTATCGCTCCGAAACTGCCGCAACTGTTGGTGTATTGATGGTTTCCGTTGGTCCAGTCGCCCGGTCTTGTCTCCTCCAAAATGCTTTGGTCGGCTTGTCCGGTACCAAGAAACGAAATCATGGCTATGGCGACATAAACTGCAAAACCAAACAGTATGCAACCGAGAATAATGTCTATCTTTTCGTGATGGAATATATTGTTGAAACCGACTGCCTCGCCTATGTTCTTCGCGTTGCGTTCAGTCTTTTTCTTTCTTTTTGCCATTCTGCGTTTAAGCTGTCATATAATCGTCTGCAAAAATACTGAAAATATCGTATAGAGGGGTGCTTTTTCGTGCTTTTTTTCTAATTTTGCACTTGATTTTGACATGTGTAAATGGACAAAATAATATACAGTAAGTTCGACAAAAACGAACTAAACAACCTCCCGGTCGCAAGTTTCAAGGGGCGCATTATTGTCGTCTTGACGGAACAGGCGGCGGAAAAGGCTGTCGACTATCTTCTCGCTTCCGACATCTTAGGAGTTGATACGGAGACCCGACCGACGTTTCGTAAGGGGCAGACGTGCCGTGTCGCCCTGCTGCAGGTGAGCAACCGGGACACCTGTTTCCTTTTCCGGCTTAACATGATTGGTCTGTGTGCGCCGGTAAAGAGGTTGCTCGAGAATGTCGATGTCCCCATGGTCGGGCTGTCATGGCACGACGATTTGCACGGACTGCACAAGTGCGGACAGTTCACACCGGGGCGTTTCATCGAACTGCAGGACATGGTCGGGCTGATAGGAATAAAGGATTTGTCGTTGCAAAAAGTGTGGGCGAATCTCTTTTCCGAAAAAATTTCGAAGCGTCAGCGGCTGACCAACTGGGAAAGCCAAGTGCTTAGCGACGCCCAGAAGAAGTATGCCGCATTGGATGCATGGGCTTGCATACAGATATATGATGAGATAAATAGACTTAATTCCACGCATGACTACACGTTTGTAGACGTGCCTGAGGCAAAGTCAGAGGGGGAGAAAGAAAAAGAAACGACATGGAAAGTTACAGGATAATACGTTTGAAGAGAGGCAAGGAGGAAAGTCTCAGACGCTTTCATCCGTGGATATTCTCTGGTGCTGTCGCCTATATGGACAACGGCATAGAGGAGGGCGAAGTTGTAAGGGTGCTCACCTGCTCCGGTGAATTTATCGCCGTGGGGCACTATCAGATAGGTTCGATAGCGGTGAGGGTGCTCTCTTTCCGTGACATAACAATCGACAGGGATTTCTGGCGCAGCCGTCTTACATCTGCTCTGAACCTCAGGCGTGACCTCGGACTTGTTGACAATCCGCAGAACACCACCTATCGTCTTGTGCATGGAGAGGGCGACAACCTGCCCGGACTTGTCATCGACTGCTACAACGAGACCGCAGTCGTGCAGGCTCACAGTGTGGGTATGCACCTGAGTAGGGACATTATAAGCGACGTGCTTGTGGAAGTGATGAGTCCGCGCATCAGGAATGTGTACTACAAAAGCGAGACAACACTTCCGTACAAGGCAGATCTCAGCCAGGAGAACGGCTTCCTTCAGGGAGGCACTGATGACAACATGGCGTTGGAAAACGGTCTGCAGTTCCATGTAGACTGGCTTAAAGGCCAGAAGACAGGCTTCTTCGTTGACCAACGCGACAACCGTTCGCTCCTCGAAAAGTACTCTAAGGGAAAGAAAGTACTTAACATGTTCTGCTACACTGGAGGTTTTTCGGTCTACGCAATGCGTGGCGGCGCCGAGTTGGTACACTCCGTGGACTCATCGGCAAAAGCGATTGAACTGACCGACAGGAACATTGCGCTCAACTTTCCGGGCGATAATAGGCACGCTTCTTTCTGCGAAGACGCCTTCAAATTCCTCGACTGCAACGAGAATAAGTATGATCTCATCGTACTTGATCCCCCTGCTTTCGCCAAGCACCGTATGGCTTTGCACAATGCGCTGAAAGGTTACACCCGTCTGAATGCCAAAGCTATGCGCAGCATAAAGGAGGGTGGACTGCTCCTGACATTCAGTTGCTCACAGGTAGTCACCAAAGACAACTTCCGTAATGCTGTGTTTACCGCCGCAGCACAGGCCGGTCGCAAGGTGCGGATACTGCACCAACTGCATCAGCCGGCAGACCATCCGATAAACATCTACCACCCCGAAGGGGAATATCTCAAGGGCTTGTTGCTCTATGTTGAGTAGAAAGGTCGGGCAATACATTGCCGAAAAGCATTTGCTGGACGACACTTCCGCTGTGCTCGTGGCACTTTCCGGCGGTGCCGACAGTGTGGCTCTGCTGTGCGTATTGCTCGAACTTGGTTATAAGGTAGAGGCCGCACACTGCAATTTTCATCTGCGTGGCGGCGAGGCTGACAGGGATGAGACATTTTGCAAAGACCTCTGCCGAAAGAGGAACGTGCCTCTTCACATTGCCCATTTCGACACTCATGCCTATGCGGAACTGCACAAGGTGAGCATCGAAATGGCCGCCCGCGACCTCCGCTACAACTATTTTTCCCAACTCCTCGGGGACTTGTCTCTCGGGGCAGTGTGTGTTGCCCATCACAAAGACGATTCTGTCGAGACTTTTCTGCTCAACTTGCTCCGCGGCACGGGCATTGAAGGACTGAAGGGCATCGCCCCAAAGAACGCCGACATTGTGCGTCCTCTGCTCTGCGCAGACCGTGAAGAAATACTCGCTTACCTCAGTTCCATTGGTCAAAACTTTGTCGTTGACTCCACAAATCTGGAGGATGACGTGCAGCGCAACAAGATTAGGCTGAACGTTATACCGTTGTTGAGGCAGATAAATCCTGCCGCTTGCCGCAATATAGCGAAGGCTGCCGAACGGATTTCCGACACGCTTCCTGTCATTGATGCGGCGATGTCGGAGGCGAAGGGCAGGGTGTGCGGCGAGGCTGATGGGATGACCGTGATAGACATTGCCAGACTCCAGTCGGAAATGTCGCCCGAAATCATACTGTGGAACATATTGAAAGACAAAGGCTTTTCGCCGTCGCAAGTGGAACGGATTGCCTCAATGCGTGATGCGAGGACAGGCAGTGAGTGGACATCTGCCACCCATACGCTGACCGTGGACAGAGGCTTAATACTCGTGGCGCCGCTCTCGCAGAAACCGCAAAAGAGCCTTCGTGTACCAGAAACAGGAACTTATATCTACGATGAAACTGTCAAGTTCAGTTTCACGTTGACACCCATCGATGCCGGCTTCGTTGTCAGCCGTGATGCCGACTGCGTGTGTTTGGATGCCGCCGATATCCGTTTCCCCCTCACGGTGCGCCCTGTCCGCAATGGCGACAGTTTTGTTCCGTTTGGCATGAGAGGTCGGAAACTGCTCAGCGATTTCCTCACCGACCGCAAAGTCTCACTCGTGGAGAAACGCCGTCAGTTGGTTGTAGCGGATTCTGACGACCGCATTCTCTGGGTTGCTGGTATCCGCCCGGACAACCGTTTCCGCATTACGGAAACCACACGGCAGGCTCTCGTTCTCCGTATGGTTCGTTCCGATTCTCCCGAAGCACCGCTTGCATAAAAAGATAAGCGCCGATACTCGTCACGAGCACCGGCGTTTACCTATGTTTAACCTAAAAATCCTTTTCGAACAAATGGTAACCTCGCGGTCTCCATTGTCTCCGTTAAACAATCTGTCTAATTACCTTAAACTAATAACTAAAAACCTAAATCTATTACTACTAACCTAAACAATCTATTAACCTTTCCTTTTTGGCTCGATAGGCGAAGTGTTTCCGAATCTCCAACTCCTTGAAGTCCTTTCTTCCCTAAAGCCGATGCAAAGGTAGTGACATCCTGTTGTGTGCGCAAACAATTTTGCCTTTTTTGCCGAAATTCCGTATTCTTGTTGACGTGTATCAATGGGAATGCGGTTTTAACGCTTCGTTTTTTGGAGTTTTTTCAACCGCCTTGCCGGTTCGGGATAGTCGGGGCAGAGAGCCAGAGACTTCTCGTAATTGCGTATTGCGGCATCAGTCATGCCCTCTTCTTCACACTCACGCCCCATCATGTTGTATTCCACGGCAAGGGTGTGAATCATCTTCTCCCTCGCCTTCAGTTGTTGTGAAAGGCGCCTGTTCTCCTCTTTGAGCAGGTTTACGGTGTTGAGTTTGCGGCGCAGAAGACGTTTTGCGGCAGGTTGTTCGATGTCGTAGCGTGAGTGTATGGCAAGAAAAAAGGCATCGAGAGCCTCCTGCATATCGCCTTGGGCGAATGCTTCCGAAGCGTCGTGGTAGAGTTTGTCCGCCTTGCTCTGCTTCAATACGGTGTTTATCCGGGTTTCGTCATTGTAACTCCGGGCGAAGTTTGACACCTCAGGACGCACGAACACGTCGCTTCTGCGGACAGGTTTCTGGAGGCTGATGCCCTCGAGCGAGGTACAGCGCGAGAGTGCCACATAGGTCTGTCCGGCAGCAAACACGCCGCCTGTGAAGTCGATGTTGACGTTCTTGAACGTCAATCCCTGACTTTTGTGGATAGTTATCGCCCACGCCAGGCGCAGCGGATATTGGGTGTAAGTGCCTATTTCCTGTTCTTCGATTTTCTTCTCCGTCTCGTTGAAGGTATATTTCACGTTGCTCCACACCTCCCGTTCCACTTCCACGTCCTGTTCGTTGTCGGTGTGTACATATATGGTCTGCGTCTCGTCATCCGAGAAACCGACGACCACGCCCAGCGTTCCGTTGACCCAGCGGTGGCTCTTGTCGTTCTTGATGAACATAATCTGGGCGCCCATTTTCAGTTCAAGTTCGAGTGGAGTGGGGAGGCTGTTCTCGGGAAACTCACCGCTCACGACACCCCTGTAGACCACCGGGGCATCAGGCAAGGCCTTGAGTTTCTCTTCATTTATGTGGTCAACTGTATCGCGCCGGGTTGACAGAGTGATGGCAAGGCCTTCCTGCGCCACGTCAGTTCCCACGCGCTCGTTGACCATACGGAGGTCGCTCTCGCTGACGTTGGATGTCCTTATGTTGTCGAGAATGCCGATGAACTGTGGGTCGTTCTGCCGGTAGACCTTCTTCAACTCGATGCTGACAAGTCCCATTTCACGGAACACATGGGCGTTGAAGAAGAAAAGGCTGGGGTAAAAGGGTTGCAGAATCTTCCTCTCGTCCTCCTTTATGACCGGCTCAAGTTGGTAAGCGTCGCCGACAAGCAGCAGTTGCTTGCCTCCGAACGGCTCGCGCATATTGCGGCAGTAGACCCTGAGCACCTTGTCAATGAAGTCGATGATGTCAGCCCGAACCATGCTTATCTCATCGATGATAATCAGTTCGAGTTCCAGGATAATCTTCCTCTTCTCGGAGTTATACTTGAGTGTGTTGCGCAGATTCTTGATGCTGAACTGCGAATCAGTGGGAAGCAGCGGATGAAACGGCAGTTTGAAGAAACTGTGCAGGGTGCATCCTCCGGCGTTGATGGCGGCTATGCCGGTTGGAGCGAGCACCACGCACTTCTTCTTCGTGTTGTTTGCGATGTATCGGAGAAACGTTGACTTGCCCGTGCCGGCCTTTCCCGTGAGGAACAGAGACCGTCGGGTGTATTGGATAACCTGCAGTGCGTTCTGCAACTCCGGGTTGTCCTTGTCAACGACACTCGTTTTCTTGTCCTGCTTGTTGTCCAATCCGGCAATCTGTTACAACTCGTCCAGTATGACCGCTTCCTCTGTCGGCTTGTGCTGCTCGCCGCTTTCGCCCGGCTCTTTGGGCGTTTTCAGTTCGTCCTCACCCAATGGCACGTCTTCATAATTGAATGTCAGCGAGTCGCTGTCAAGGCTGTCTTTCTCGTGCGTATAATAACTTGCGCAGTTGTACATGGATGCCTTGATGTTGTCATCGGTAGGACTTTGGAAGTGTCCGTGGTACTTGCGGTATCTCTCATCGCCCATTACGGACTGCAGGAAGTAGCCGCAGATAGGCAGTGCAGTGCGGCTTCCCTGTCCTAACGCACCTGTGCGGAAGTGTATGCAGCGGTATTCTCCGCCTACCCAAGCACCGCATACCAGATTCGGGCTGACACCCATGAACCATGCATCGGAGTGGTTGTTGGATGTGCCTGTCTTGCCTCCGAAATCCGTGTCGGACGCTTTGCCCACATAGCCCCACAGGCTCATCGACGTGCCTCCCGGCTCTCTCATGCCTCCCATGAGCATCTGCTGCATGAGGAATGCGCTCTTGTAGGGGATGACCTGTTCTGCCGTGGACGGCGAGACATACACTTCACGCCCCTTGTTGTCGACGACGCGCGTCACGAGAACAGGCGAGTGATGCCGTCCGTTGTCTGCCACGGTGCAGTAGGCATTGACCATCTCCAGCAGGTTTACGTCGGAACTGCCGAGCGCAAGCGACGGTGTCTCGTCGAGAGGGCTCTTGATGCCCATGTTGTTTGCCGTGTGCGCAATACGGCTGATGCCAACTTCCTGTCCCAGACGTACGGCGACAGAGTTGATGCTTCGGGCGAATGCACTCTTCAAAGGAATGGAGTCGCCGGTGAAATAACCGTCCGCATTTGACGGCGACCAGTTGACTTCCTTCTTCTGTTTGCTGTCCCACACCTTCATTGTGAAGAACTCGTCGCGGCGTTTGTCGCAGGGAGTGAGACCCTGGTTCATGGCTTCCGTGTAGACAAACAACTTGAATGTGGAGCCTGGTTGGCGCATTGCTCTCGCCTTGTCATATTTCCACGACTTGAAATTGATGTCGCCGACGTATGCCTTTACATAGCCTGTCTGCGGTTCCATCGCCACAAACGAACAGTGCATGAACTTTACCATATACTTCACTGAGTCGACTACGGACAGGTATTTTGTGGTTTCCAGCGAGTCGTTGTCCCATGTGAACACTTTTACCGGGTGCGGCTGGTTGAGCCAGTAGGTGACGGAGTCAGGGTCATTGGGATATTTTGATGTGAGATACTTGTAGACAGGCTGGCGCTTGACGATGCCTTCAATAAAGCCGGGGATGACCTTTCCGTGCTCGTCAACCCACGGGTCGTTGTTGCCCCAGTGGTTTTTGAAGTTGCGTTGTATCTGCTTCATCTGCTTGGCAGCAGCCTCTTCGGCATACTGCTGCATCTTTGAGTCGATGGTGGTGTATATCTTCAGACCGCTGGAATAGAGGTCGTAGCCGTTGTCTTCGCACCAGTTCTTCAGTTCATCGGCCACCGCTTCACGGAAATACTGTGCCTGTCCGTCGTAGTTGTCCTCCACTGTGTAGGTCAGCGCAATTTCCTTCTGTTTCAGTGAGTCGCACGCTTCACGGCTAAGGTCGCCGTGTGTCAGCATGTTTTCCAACACCTGATTGCGGCGCTTTTTGCTGTTTTCAGGATGTGTCTTGGGATTGTAGAACGTGGTAGCCTTGAGCATTCCCACGAGTATAGCGGCCTGATCGGTGGTCAGGTTGCGCGGTGTGGTCTTGAAATAAGTGCGGCAAGCGGTCTTGATTCCGTAGGCATTGCTGCCGAAGTCGACAGTATTGGCATACATCTCGAGGATGTCCTGCTTGTCGTATATCATCTCCAACTTGGAGGCGATAATCCATTCCTTGGTCTTCATGATGAGGATGCTGATGCCCGGAATCTTGCCCAGAACACCCGTGCTGTAGTGTGTCCTCACACGGAACATGTTCTTCGCCAACTGCTGTGTTATGGTAGAGGCGCCTCGTCCGCCCCTTCCTGTCACGGCATCTTTGGCTGCTGCGAAGAGCCCCATTACGTCTATGCCGTGGTGACTGTAGAATCTCTCGTCCTCGGTGTCAATCAGACACTTCCAGAAGACAGGGTTCACCTCGTCGTAACCGACAGGCGTGCGGTTCTCATTGAAGAACTTTCCTATCATGACACTGTCGGAACTGTAGATTTCGCTCGCCTGTGAGGTGATGGGATCTTTTATCCTGCTGAAGCCCGGAGACTTGCCGAAGAGCCAGAAGAGATTGATGTCGACAGCCCCCAAGTAAAGGAAAAAGCACACGATAAGCGTGCATATAGCCACGAGAGACTTTTTCCAACGTGGTGCTCCGACGTACAGATTCCTGTACCAACGCATGAACTGAATGACCTTTCGCCAGCATCCGGCGAGGAAACGCATGGCTTTGTTAGTCTTTTCCATTTGCTTATGTTATTTTAATATTGTCGTCAGGATGATGCCAGACGATGTCCGGGTCATGCCTGAACCATGTCACTTGCTTGCGCATATAGCGGCGCGTGTTGGACTGAATGCGCCGTACGGCTTCCTCAAAGTCGGTTTCTCCGTCAAAATACTGGAACATCTCCTTGAAACCGACTGTGTTCAGAGAGTTGAGATGACGGTATCGGTAGACGCTTCTTGCCTCTTCTTCCAGTCCGTCATCGACCATTTGCCTGACACGGAGATTTATTCTCTCGTACATCTCACTGCGCGGACGGTCGAGCCCCACCTTTATTATATTAAAGGGACGCACCTTTTTCGTGCCTTTTCTGAAACTCGTAAAGGTCTTGCCCGTCATGTGGCAGATTTCCAAAGCGTGTATTATGCGGCGCGGATTGTTGTGGTCTACGATGGCATAATGTTCCGGATCGAGCGTTTTCAACTCGTCGAGCAGCGGGTCGAGACCTTCTTCGGCAAACCTGCGTTTGTAGAGTTCCCGCGTTGCGTCGTCGACTGTGGGAATGTCATCCAACCCCTTGCATACGGCATCAATATACATCATGGAACCTCCACTGAGCAGTGCGAAGTCGCTGTTGCGGAACTGTTCCTCGAGCAAAGCCATGACATCGGCTTCGTATTGGGCTGCTGAGTAATAGTCATGGATGGAATGGCTGCCAACAAAGTAGTGCCTTACCCTTTCGAGTTGTGTCTTTGTGGGGGCTGCAGAGCCTATTGGTATCTCCTTGAAAATCTGCCGCGAGTCGGCGTTAATCACCGGCACACCCAACTGCTCCGCCACTTCGATGGTCTTGTCGGTCTTGCCGACGCCCGTCGGTCCCAATATGACAACCAACGTTTTCATGCTCTACGGTGCTTGTGTGCAAAGGACGGTTAACGGAAAAGCGGTGTTATCCCCTGATAATTCCCCTCTGCGAGTCTTCCACGAACTTGACTATGTAGTCGAGATCCTTGTCTTCGCCCATCTTCCGTATCTGCTCTATGGCTTCCGAGCGCAGACCTTTTGAATACAGGAAACGGTATGCCTCATGGATGCGGTCAATGCGTTCGTTGGAGAAATTGTGCCTTCTCAGTCCGACGAGGTTAAGTCCGCAGTAGCGTGTAGGGTCTTTCCCGACAATGATAAACGGCGGAACGTCCATCGGAAGTTTCGCGCCGCCCTGTATCATTACATACGAACCGATGTGGATGAACTGGTGTGCGAGTACGCAGGCGGAGAGGATGGCGAAGTCGTCAATGGTGATTTCGCCCGCAATCTTGGTGCTGTTGCCGATGATGCAGCCGTTGCCTACCACACAGTCATGGGCTATATGGACATCCTCCATCAGCAGGTTGCCGTTTCCGATGACGGTCTTTTCCTTGGAAGCAGTACCCCTTGAGAGGGTCACGTTCTCGCGTATGGAGTTGTTGTCGCCGATGATGCAGAATGTCTTTTCACCGTGGTATTTCAGATCCTGCGGCTTAGTGGAAAGGCTTGCGCCGGGATATACTTCGTTGTTTGAGCCCATTCTGCAACCCTCATGCAGTATTACATGGCTCACGAGATTGTTGTTGTCGCCAATCTCTACGTCGGCATCGATGACGCAGAACGGTCCGATGACATTGCCGTCGCCTATCTTGGCGTTGGGATGTATATAGGCTAAAGGACTGATGTTATTCATGTGGAGTGAATCTTTTGGTCGGTACGGTTATTTGTTGACAGTGATTTGTGCGGTGAATGTCGCCTCTGACACCACACGGTCGCCCACAAAGCAGTAGCCTTTCATGGTGGCTATGCCGTGTCGGATGGCACTTGCGAGTTCCACTCTGAACATGAGCGTGTCGCCGGGAACAACCTTTTGGCGGAACTTGACGTCAGTTATCGCAAGGAAATAAGTGGAGCACCGCTGCGGCTCTTCCATTGTGTTGAGTACCAGCAAACCGCCGCATTGTGCCATCGCTTCTATCTGCAGGACTCCCGGCATGACAGGTTCGCCGGGGAAATGTCCCTGGAAGAAGTCCTCGTTAAAGGTCAGGTTCTTGAGGCCGACAATGTAGTCGGCGCCGATGGTTGTCACCTTGTCCACCAGTGACATGGGATAACGGTGGGGCAGCAGCTCATGTATGCGCTTGATGTTCATTACCGGCTCTTCGTTGGGATCGTAGATCGGAGCCTGCACTTCATGCTTCTTTATCTCCTTGCGGACGAGCCTTGCGAACTTGTTGTTTACGGTGTGTCCCGGCCGGGTGGCTATTATTCGTCCCTTGATGGGCTTGCCTATAAGGGCCATGTCGCCGATGACATCAAGCAGTTTGTGCCTTGTGCACTCGTTGTCCCATGTCAGCGGACGGTTCTGTATATATCCTATCTTTTCCGCATCGATATGCGGAGCCTTGATCAGGTCTGCCAGGCGGTCGAGACTTTCCTGGTCTACCTTGCGCTCATAGATTACTATGGCGTTGTCAAGGTCGCCTCCCTTGATGAGGTTTTGCTCGAGTAGGGGGATGATGTCGCGTACAAAGACAAACGTGCGCGCTGATGCTATCTCCTTGGAATAGTTCCTGATGTCGTCGAGAGTGGCGAACTGGGAACTGATAAACTTGGACTCGAAAGAGCACATCGCCGTGACGCTGAACTGCTCGTCGGGGAGTATGGTGATGCAACTGCCTGTTTTCTCGTCTTTGTACTCTATCTTCTTGCGGATGACATAATAGTCCTTGGGCACGTTCTGCTCCTGGATGCCGACCTGTTTGATTTTCTCTACATACAGGATGGCGGAGCCGTCGAGAATCGGAAGTTCCGGACCGTTGACCTGGATAAGACAGTTGTCGATGCCGAGAGCGTAGAGCGCTGAAAGGGCGTGCTCGACGGTGGATACCTTTACGTCGTCTTTTGCCAGTACGGTTCCGCGTGTCGTCTCCGCCACACGTTCCGCTATGGCGTCAATGACAGGCTCGCCTTCCACGTCTATACGCTGGAATTTGTATCCGTAGTTCTCTGGGGCGGGATTGAAAGTGACTGTCAGATACAGTCCCGTGTGAAGTCCTTTTCCGCACAGGGAAAAGCTTCCTGCGAGAGTTGTTTGCTTGGAAAAGTCCATATAAGGGTGTTATTTTGATTCGTTGTTGAGTTTCTCTTCGAGTTCGGAAATCTTCTTCTGCATTGCGGACATCTGCTTGTACATGTCGGGCAATCTGCGGAAGATAGCCTGCGAACGGAAGAACTGGGTCTGCGGCATGGGCGGAGTGCCGATGAGTGTCTGGTTGCCTTCGAGGTTGTTGGGCACGCCCGACTGCGCTCCGAGCATCACTTTGTCGCCCACGGTGAGGTGTCCTGCCAGACCGACCTGACCTCCGAACATGCACCATTGTCCCACTTTGGTGCTGCCGGCGATGCCCACCTGTGCCGACATGACGGTGTTTTCGCCTATGTCGCAGTTGTGTGCCACCTGCACAAGGTTGTCCATCTTCACACCTCTTCTTATATATGTGGAACCCATGGTGGAGCGGTCAACGCAGGTGTTGGCGCCGATTTCCACGTCGTCTTCAATGGTGACGATGCCAATCTGCGGTATTTTGGAATAACCGTCGGCGGTAGGTGCGAAGCCGAAACCGTCGCCTCCAATCACGCTGCCGGCGTGTATAGTTACCCGGTTGCCGAGTTTGCACTCGTGATAAACGGTCACATTTGGGTAGACGATGCAGTCATCGCCTATGGTGACGTTGTCTCCGATGTAAGCGTGGGGATAGATTTTGCAGTTGTTGCCTATTGTCACATTCTCGCCGATATACGCGAATGCTCCGACGTAACAGTTGTTGCCGTAGGCCGCACTGCCGGCGATGGACGCCAGGCTGCTCACTCCCGACTTCTGCATTTTTGTGGACTCATAGAGTTGCAGCAGTTTCGCCACGCTCTCGTAAGCGTTCTTCACCCTGATCAGAGTGGTGTTGGCGGGCACTGGCTTTTCCAGTTCGAGGTCGTCGTCGACCAATACTATCGTGGCCTCTGTGGTGTACAGGTAATTAGTGTATTTCCTGTTGGAAAGGAAAGAGATGGATGACGGCTTGCCCTCTTCTATCTTTGAGAAAGTGCTGACAGTCGCATTCTCGTCTCCTTCTATGCGTCCACCCAGAAAATCAGATATGGTTTTCGCTGTAAATTCCATTCTTGTTCTTATTTATTTTGCAAATTTAGACAAAATAATTGGATTAAGACCCTATTGCGGAAAAAAAACAAAAGTGGCGTGCTTCAGTCCCTTGTTGCGGTCGGCAGATGCGCTCCGGTGGTGCCGAAGCGCATCTGTTGCCGGGTCAGAGCGGTGTTGGCGCAGGTTGTTCACGACCGTGGTCCGGTCGGATAACGACCGTTATCCGACCTGCTGTCGACCGTTATTCGGCCGGTTCACGACCGTGGTTCGCCGCCGAAACGGTGGTTCTGCGGTGCGAAACGGCAGGTGCTGCATAGCCGTTGCTGTGTTAGAAGGGAAGAATTGCATGCTTGGTGTTTGATGCGAGGATGCATCGGCCGCTATTCAAACAAAGGAAAACCGGCGCTTATTCAACGAAAAAAGCCGTAACGCGTTGTCTTCTCAAACGGCTACGACTTTCTGTGTTGCGGAGGCAGGACTCGAACATGCGACCTCCAGGTTATGAGCCTGGCGAGCTACCAACTGCTCCACTCCGCGATATTACATTGCAATGAACAAGGATTGATTTCCTAATTGCGGTGCAAAGGTACGCCTTTTTTGTCATATAAACAAATTATCCGCCGTGTTTTTTCGAAAAACAGGCGTTCTGTCTTACTTTTTGTCGCTATCCTTTTGCTGCGCATTATAAAAACAGTATCTTTGCACAAGTTAAATGGGATGTGCAATTTGATTGAATGTAACGACTATGTCTATATCCAAGACGCGCCAAAAACTGATTGATGTGGCAAGGCTGTTGTTTGCCAAACAGGGTTTTGCCAACACAACGATGAATGACATTGCCGTGGCGTCAGGCAAGGGCAGGCGGACTCTCTACACCTATTTTAATAGTAAGGAGGAGATTTTCTCCACGGTGATAGAGTCGGAACTGGAACGTCTGTCTGACAAGTTGGACGAGGTGGCGTCAAGGAACATCAGTCCGTTGGACAAGGTCATAGAACTCATCTACACCCATTTGACAATGATAAGGGAGACCGTTGTGAGAAACGGAAACCTGCGTGCGGAGTTCTTCAGGAACATCTGGATGGTGGAAAAGGTGCGCAAGAACTTTGACGACGAGGAACTCCGTATTTTCAGAAAGGCTTATGCGGAGGGCAATGCGAGCGGCGATTTCGATATAGACAACATCGAGTTGGTCGCTGACATCACCCATTACTGCATCAAGGGCCTTGAAGTCCCCTTCATCTACGGACGCATTGCTCCCGGTCTGAGCGAGGAAGCCAGCAAACCGCTTGTGGCGAAAGTTGTGTATGGCGCATTGGGCAAGGCTGCTGAAAAGAACCGAATCAAATAGAACCAAATAAATATTTACGATGGGATTACTGTCAGGTAAGACCGCACTTATAACTGGTGCGGCGCGCGGCATAGGAAAAGCCGTGGCAATGAAATTTGCGTCGGAGGGTGCGAATATAGCCTTTACCGATCTCGTATTGAATGATGACATGGCTGCGGGCATGGAAGCGACACGCAAGGAGATAGAGTCTCTCGGCGTGACATGCCGTGCTTACGCGGGCAACGCCGCTGATTTCGCAGAGACGGATGCAGTTGTAAAGAAGATACATGAGGACTTCGGTTCGATAGATATCCTTGTAAACAACGCCGGAATTACCAAGGACGGTTTGATGCTGAGGATGAGCGAGGCCCAGTGGGACGCCGTTTTGTCAGTTAACCTGAAGTCCGCTTTCAATTTCATCCATGCCTGTGCGCCTGTCATGTTGCGTCAGCGCAGCGGTTCAATCATCAACATGTCGTCGGTGGTTGGCGTGCACGGCAACGCCGGACAGTGCAACTACTCGGCTTCAAAAGCCGGTATGATAGGTCTGGCGAAGTCCATTGCCCAGGAACTCGGTCCCAAGGGGGTGCGTGCCAACGCTGTCGCTCCGGGCTTCATAGAGACTGCCATGACCGCACAACTGCCTGAAGACGTGAGAAAAGGCTGGATGTCCAAGATACCGCTCCGTCGCGGAGGTCAGGTGGAAGATATCGCCAATGTGTGCCTGTTCCTCGCTTCCGACATGTCAAGTTATGTGAGCGGTCAGGTTATACAGATTGACGGCGGCATGAACATGTAGGCATAGCGTCTGCACAATCTGTATTTTATGTAACGTATCAGGCTGTTGGTAGAAGTGACAAATGAAAGTCGTTTACGAAGACAACCATATTATAATAGTCTCAAAAAGTAGCGGTGAGATTGTCCAAGGGGACAAGACGGGTGACGAACCGTTGTCTGAAACCGTGAAGAGATACATAAAAGAGGTGTACCATAAGCCGGGGAATGTTTTCCTCGGCGTGGTGCACCGTCTTGACAGGCCTGTGTCGGGGCTTGTCCTTTTTGCCAAAACATCCAAGGCTTTGTCGCGTCTTTCCGAGATGTTCCGTCGTGGTGACGTGCACAAAACCTATTGGGCGATAACCAAGAACCGTCCCCCTGCGGCGGAAGACACCATAACTTCATGGCTCGTCAGGAACGAGAAGCAGAACAAGAGTTACAGTTACGACCACGAAGTTCCCGGCTCAAAGAAAGCGGTTTTGACCTATCGGCTCATCGGGAATACCGACAACTACTCGCTGTTGGAGATAAATCTCCTTACGGGACGGCACCACCAGATCCGTTGCCAGTTGGCTTCCATAGGCTGTCCCATAAAGGGCGACCTTAAATATGGGGCGCAACGGAGCAATCCCGACGGCAGCATATCGCTGCTGGCACGGCGCATCCAATTCGTGCATCCTGTTTCCAAAGAAAACATAGACATAGTTGCTCCTGTCATCGACGACAACTTGTGGAGAGACATAACCGCCTCGGCGGAAAAGACATAACAGTATTTGCCCCTGTCACATGAGAGTTCTGAAGATAGCCGTAGGGATATTGCTCGTTCCCGTTGCATTGTTTTTGATTCTTGCAATGCTGTTCTATTTTCCGCCGTTCCAGAGGTGGATTACCGGGCAAGTGGTCTCTTACGCTTCGGAAAAGACGGGAATGGAAATCAGTGTCGGGCGTGTTGACCTCTCCTTTCCTCTCGATTTGCTTGTCAGCGATGTTAAAGTCATCGCTCCGAACGACAGTTTGCCGCAACAGAAAGACACCATTGCTGACATCGGGAAGACCGTTGTTGATGTCCGTTTTCTTCCCTTGCTGAGTGGAAATGTTGAGGTCGGGGAACTTGACATACGTTCCGCGAAGATTAACACCGTCGATTTCATTTCCGATACTCATGTAAAAGGTAGCGTGGACGCCCTGCGTCTTGTTGCCGACATAGACCTTGGAGCGCAGAATGTGGTGCTCGACCGTGTTTCGCTCAACGGTGCCGACGTTGATGTACAGTTGAGTGACACGGCGAAAACGGACACTTCCAAAACTGAAAACCGTTGGAAAATAAGGCTCAACACCCTTCAAGTGAAGCGTACGAAGGTGGCAGTCTCCATGCCCGGTGACACCCTCGCTGTCGGAGTTGACATTGCCTCGGCAACCGCAAGAAACGGAAATTTTGACCTGTTTGAGGGTTTGTACCAGTTGGGTGCGGTCGACTTGGCATTTGGTGACATAACCTATGACAACCGTTTCGAACCTTTTGCCAAAGGTGTCGACTACAACCACATCGCCCTGAGTGACGTTGCCGTGCGCCTTGACACTTTGAGTTACCGTGCCCCCGACCTCTATTTGAAAATCCACTCGGCAAAAATGAAGGAAAAAAGCGGTCTTCAGTTGAACGGTCTTTCGGGTGTCGTGAAAATGGATTCCACGTCTTTACATATACCGGCACTGTCGGCGTCGACCCCTTATTCCAACCTGCATACCTCTTTGTCAATGGACATGAACGCCTTTGACAACACCAATCCCGGCCAGTTCTCGCTGAAAGCGGAAGCCCAAATCGGGAAAAACGACATCATGACGTTTGCCTCCGCTTTGCCGGAAAGGTTGAAGGCGTCATGGCCGCACTATCCTTTGTCCGTTGAAATGGATGTCAACGGCAATGCGAAACGCATGGACGTCAACAGCCTGAAAGCCGAGTTGCCCACGGCGTTCAATGCCACTGCCAGCGGTTATGTACTCAACGTGCTGGAGACAGACGACCTCCTTGCCAACCTTGACATTGATGTTTCCACTTACAATCTTGGCTTTGTCACCTCTTCTTTCCTTGATCCTGCCACGGCAAAGACGGTCAGAATACCGTCTGGAATCAAGATGAAAGGTGCGGTTGGCGCTGATGGCTCTTCATACAAAGCCAACCTCCGCCTGGCGCACGGTGGCGGTTGGATGTCTCTCAACGGCGTTTGCAATGTGGACAACATGACATACAATGCTGCAGTTGTTGCTAACAATATGCCTCTGCGGAAGTTCTTGCCTGGCATGAATGTCACCCCTCTCAGTGCCAGAGTAAAGGTGAAAGGGTCGGGAACGGACATCCTTTCCAAGTCGACACACCTGTCTGCCGATGCGGAGATTTCCAAGTTCGGATATGAAAACATTGATTTGTCCGGAACAACGGCGACGCTGGATCTCCGCAACGGTGTCGTACACTCCGCCATCAACAGCGCCAACAGTTTGCTTAGAGGCAATATTTCGTTGGATGCACTCCTCGGCAGGAAAGACCTGAAAGCCACTCTTGCCTGCGAACTCGTCAATGCCGATTTCTACGGAATGGGACTTTCCGAAGCCCCGCTCGCCGCTTCGCTCTGCGCTCACATGGATGTTGCCGGCGATATGGAGGACTACTACAAGGTCAACGGCTTCGTAAGCGATGTCACGGTCAGGGACTCTTCCTCTGTGTTCCGTACCGAAGAACTCAACATGGACGCCCTTACCGACCGTGATACCACATGGGTCAAGGTGGCAAGTGGCGACTTCGGGCTCGATATGGCGACAAGTGGCGGTTACCGTGATATCATCAGTCTCGCCGACAAACTTGCCGATGAACTCAACCGGCAGATAGCGCGCAAGTACATATCGCAGGACTCCCTGAGGCAGGTATTGCCTGTCGGACATATCGTCTTGCACTCCGGCAAAGACAATTTTGTGTATGATTACGCCCGGAGAATGGGTTTCCCTTTCCGCGGAATAGATGCGAACATATCGAGTTCGCCGGTGTCAGGTCTCAACGGATATGTGCAGATTGACTCCCTTGTAGCCAGCGGTATGCAGTTGGACAAGTCCAGGTTGGAACTCGTTACCGACAGTCTGGGCTTCAGATACCATTGTCAGGTGAAGAACGAGAAGGACAATCCCCAGTATTGTTTCAATGCTTTGCTCGACGGAAGTATAATAGAGGCTGGCAGCAATATCAACTTGGTTCTCCGTGATGACAAGGACAAGGTAGGCATACAGACTGGTCTCAAGGCCTCGTTTGAACCTAACGGCATCCGCATCGGGTTCACTGAAGACGACATGATATTGGGTTACCGTGATTTCAAGGCGTCTAAAGGCAGTTATGTCCTTGTCGGTGACGACAGCCGGGTGTCCGCAAGCATGGAACTGAAGGCGAGTGACGGTACGGGTATTCAACTGTTCAGCAACGATGAAAACCTTGATGCTTTGCAGGATTTGACGCTGGGAGTGCATCACCTTGACCTGTCTTCCATTACAGGCATCATACCTTATTTCCCACATCTTCAGGGAATCATGAACGGTGATTTCCACGTTATACAGACTCCTGCGGAACTCTCCGTGTCAACATCTCTCGGCATTGATGACCTCTACTACGAGGGTTGCCCCATGGGAGATCTGTCCACGGAGTTCGTGTATATACCTCTTGAGGATGACGGACACTATGTTGACGGTATATTGACCCATAACGGCAACGACATCGGAACGGTCAAGGGAACTTACAAGACTGTGGCTGGCGAGGAAACGCTTGATGCCGACATAGACCTCGAAAAACTGCCTCTTAACCTTGTCAACGGTTTCATGCCGGATCAACTGATAGGGCTTGAAGGTTACGGCGACGGTACTCTGAAGATACGAGGCCCGTTGACAGCGATGAAGATTGACGGCGAAGTGGATCTTGACTCGGCGTATATCGAGAGCGTCCCCTACGGCGTTGAACTGAGGTTTGACGACCGTGCGGTCTACATAAAGGACAGCAAACTGTTGCTTGACAACTTCAATATGTACGCCAACAACTCGCAACCGCTTGTCATGAACGGCAATATCGACTTTTCCGACATGGACAATGTCGCGATGAACGTGCGCATGAACGCACGCAACTTCCTGCTTGTCGACTCCAAGGAGAACCGCAGAAGTGAGGTGTTCGGCAAGACCTACGTCAACTTCAACGCCAACATGACGGGACCGGTAGCGGCTCTCCGTATAAACGGAAAACTCGATGTCCTCGGTTCGACGGACATGACCTATATAATGCGTGACACTCCTTTGACTACCGACAACAGGCTTGGCGAACTGGTGAAGTTCACCGATTTCAACGGTAAAGAGGAGGCAAGCGTGGCGCGTCCGCCCATTGAGGGACTCTATATGGATCTTGCCGTGTCGGTTAACGACGGCGCGAGGGTGTTCTGCGCACTCAATGCCACCAAGTCCAACTACCTTGACATGATGGGTGGGGGAGACCTCCGCATGATCTACAGCCAGGACGAACTGCGCCTCACAGGCCGTTACACTGTGAACAGCGGTGAGATGAAGTATTCGCTTCCTGTCATTCCGCTGAAGACATTCACCATTCAGAACGGGTCGTATGTGGAGTTTACCGGCGATGTAATGAACCCCAAACTCAACATTACCGCCACTGAGACCACGAAGACAGGTGTCAATGCCGACGGCACAACACGCAGCGTGGTGTTCAACTGCGGCGTTGTCATTACCCAGACTCTAAATGACATGGGACTTGAGTTCATTGTTAATGCGCCGGAAGACATGACCGTCAACAACGAGTTGCAGACCATGTCGAAAGAGGAGAGAGGCAAGATTGCCGTCACGATGCTTACCACCGGGATGTATCTTTCCGACAACAACCTGTCCGCTTTCTCCATGAACGACGCATTGAGTTCGTTCTTGCAGAACGAGATAAACAACATTTCGTCCGCTGCGCTGCGCACTCTCGACCTCTCGATAGGCCTCGACAACTCAACGGATGCCACCGGCACACTGCACACGGACTACACGTTCAAGTTTGCGAAACGTTTCTGGGGTAACCGCATCCGTGTTGTCGTCGGCGGCAAGGTGTCCTCTACGCAGACGAGTGCGGAAAACATTTTCGACAATGTTGCACTCGAATACCGCCTCGACAAGAATGCGAACACCAATCTGAGGCTGTTCTATGACCGTGCCACATACGACTTCCTCGAGGGCTATGTGGGACAGTATGGTGTCGGTGTGGTGTGGAAACGCAGGCTGCAGAGCCTTTCCGAACTGTTCCGGCGCAAGACTTCCGCACGACCGGCATCGTCAGACAGCATCGTGGCAGGCTCTGACACGAAGGACGGAAAAAAGTGAAAACAGAATGATAAGAGCCATTAAACATATCGCACTGTTGTGTCTTGCCATCGTGGTTGCAGGATGTTCATCCACCTCAGCCTTGGATGATGAAGAACAACTCTACATCGGACTGAAGCCGACTAAATACGTCAATGCCGACAACAACCGTCATTTCATCGATACCCAGGAGGAAATCGAGGCTGCGTTGGCTACCGCTCCGAACGGCGCACTCTTCGGCAGTTCCTATTACAGGACACCCTTTCCGTGGCGACTTTGGGTATGGAATGCCACCGAAGGCAAGACTTCGTGGATGGCACGTTGGCTGAACAAGACATTTGCTGTACAGCCTGTGCTCATGTCAAATGTCAATCCGGCGACGCGTGCCAAGGTGGCTCAGACTGCCCTTGCCAACAACGGATACTTCCGGGGGAGTGTTGATTACGAGGAACTGACCATGAAGAACCCAAAGAAAGGGAAGATTGCCTACACCGTGGACATGGGGCACCTGTTCACGCTCGACAGTATAAGGTACATGGGATATCCTCAAGAGATGGATTCTCTGATATGTGTCACGCGGCAGGAGGCGTATTTACACGACGGCGACGGGTTCAGTGTCGCCAACCTCGACTTGGAACGCCAACGGTTGAGCACGCTCTTCCGCAACCACGGATACTACTATTACCAGTCGGGATACTCCTCTTATCTCGCTGACACGCTGGCAAGTCCGGGGCAGGTCAGACTGCGCCTGCAGTTGTCAGACTCCCTTGACACAAAGGTGACAAAGAAGTGGTATCTTGGCAAAACGGACATTTACTTCCGCAAACAGTATGACCGTGCTACGCCGGACTCTATGCACCGCCATGGACTGACGGTGCATTTCAAGGGCAAGAAGACACCTGTCCGCCCGCGCATCATACTGGCTGACGTACGCCTCAGGCCCCACAGGGCTTTCAGTGAGGCAGCCTACACCGAGTCGTTGTCGCGTTTGACCGCCAATGAGAACTTCTCTTCGGTGGACTTCCGCTTTGCTCCGCGTGACACGACGGCGTCGTGTGATACGCTTGACATGACTATTGACTGCGTGTTTAACAAACCTTACGATATCTCACTTGAGGGCAAATTCACAGGCAAGACTTCCAGCCGCATAGGTCCGGGAGCGGAGTTGACATTCTCAAGACGCAACGCTTTCCGCTACGGTGAGAAAATTTCGCTCAACCTTTCGGGCTCCATCGAATGGCAGACCGGCGGCAGCGGCTCGTCATCAGCGGTGGGTGTCAACTCCTATGAGTACGGAACTGACCTCACTCTCGAACTTCCCCGACTGCTCTGTCCGCCGTTCAAGCACAACCGTTGGTATGCTGCGCCGACGACAGTAATAAAGGCTTCCAACCGCGTCATGAACCGTGGAAACTACTTCAACCGCCATATCATGGCCGGGGAACTGACCTACACAATCCAGCCTCGGGCCTACGAGAAGCACATTTTCTCGCCTCTCGTCCTGGAATACGACTACATGAACCGCATGACAAAGGAGTTTGAATCCATCATGAACGCCAATCCTTACCTGAAAGTATCCATGGCAGACCAGTTCATTCCCAAACTCCGTTACACCTACATATACTCCTCTCCCTCAAGATACAAGAACCCTATAACGTGGGAAAGCACCTTTTCCGAGTCGGCGAACCTGCTCTCTCTGGGATACATGATCGGCGGTGAGGGCTGGACGAAGAAGGACAAGAAACTCGTGAAAAACCCATACGCACAATTCCTCAAGGCGGAAACGGACTTTACAAAGAAGTGGCATGTCGGCGAGCACACCGACCTCGTGGGTCACATCAACGCCGGAGTGATATGGAGTTACGGCAACTCCAGCGGTGCGCCTTATTCCGAACAGTTTTATGTGGGAGGCGCAAACAGTGTCCGTGCGTTCACCGTCCGTGCCATAGGACCAGGACGCTACCACGCCGATGAGGCCGGACTGTCCTATCTCGACCAGACCGGTGACGTGAAGTTTGTTGCCAATCTGGAGTACAGACCGCACTTTTTCGGCAGCCTCTACGGTGCCGTGTTTCTCGATGCCGGCAATGTCTGGGCATTGCAGGACAACGGTTACAGAGGTGCAGAGTCTGTATTCAAGTGGAAAAGCCTTGTGCGTGACATGGCTGTAGGCACCGGCATAGGCATCCGTTATGACATGGATTTCTTTGTCATAAGGGTTGATTGGGGCATCGGACTGCACATTCCCTATGATACCGGGAAGTCAGGTTTCTTCAATATTCAACGGTTCCGCGACTGCCAGAGCCTGCATCTGGCGGTGGGTTATCCGTTCTGATGCATTGCGTCAAGGCGCATATCACATGTGCAGCCGGCAGCCGGTGCGGAGAAAATGAACAGGTACGGTTTTTTCGGACAAATTATTTTGAAGAATGGAAAAATAGAGGTAATTTTGCAAAAGCGAAGGAAGATTGGCAGAGTGACCGAATGCGCTGGACTCGAAATCCGGTATACGGGTAACCGTATCGGGGGTTTGAATCCCTCATCTTCCGCGATCTACAAAAATTTTTTTTCATTAAACCACCTTTGACAATGGTTCACACGCCATTCGTTGAGGGTGGTTTTCCGTTTTTCAGACCACTGTTCACTTTGTCCGGGAACACCGCTTTTGTAGCCCCAAAATGTACTTATTGCGACAAAGAACTTTGTGTTTTCGTGTCAAATTGTTAACTTTGCAAAGTGCAAGGTAACAATGTGTAATTTATTTGAATATATTTTCTATGAATATGCTTGATGCGGATATGCTGCGTGAATTCTACCTTTCATATTCCGAAAAGGTAGAAAGGGCAAAACGTGTGCTCTGTCGTGAACTTACATATGCGGAGAAAGTGCTCTATGCACACCTGTTTGATGCGAGCCGGATGCGGTCGTTTGTGCGTGGTGAAGACTATGTGGACTTCCGTCCGGACCGTGTGGCCATGCAGGACGCGACGGCACAAATGGCACTGTTGCAGTTCATGAACGCCGGCAAGAGCCGTGTCGCCGTACCGGCAAGCGTGCACTGCGACCACCTCATCTGTGCCGATATGGGAGCGGAAACAGACCTCCCTGCCGCACGCGAGACCAACAAGGAGGTGTACGATTTCCTGCGTTCGGTGTCGCAAAAATATCATATCGGTTTTTGGGGCGCAGGCGCAGGAATAATCCATCAGGTGGTTCTGGAGAACTATGCCTTCCCAGGTGGCATGATGATAGGTACGGATTCACACACGCCTAATGCCGGTGGACTTGGCATGGTGGCCGTTGGAGTGGGGGGCGCCGATGCCGTCGATGTGCTCACAGCCCAGCCTTGGGAACTTAAGATGCCGCGACTCATCGGAGTAAGGCTTACTGGGAGGTTGAGCGGTTGGGCGTCTCCGAAGGACGTGATACTCAAAATACTCGGCATACTGACCGTGAAAGGCGGCACCAACGCCATACTCGAATATTTCGGAGAGGGCGTAGCCACAATCTCCGCCACAGGCAGGGCGACGATATGCAATATGGGTGCGGAACTCGGGGCGACCTGTTCCATATTTCCCTATGACGGCAACTCGGAGGCGTACCTCGTGCACACAGGACGCCAAGAGGTGGCAGACATGGCTAACAAGAACGCCGTCCACCTCAAGGCAGACGCCGACGTGTACGCCAATCCGGAAAAATACTACGACCGCATCATAGACATAGACCTCTCGGAAGTGAAGCCTCATCTCAACGGTCCGTTCACTCCCGATGCAGCGACACCGCTCGCCGAGATGAAGGAAAAGGCTGTTGCCGAAGACTTTCCGACGGCAGTGGAAGTAGGACTTGTGGGCAGTTGCACCAACTCAAGTTACGAAGACCTGGCGAAGGCCGCCTCTGTGGCGCGCCAGGCAGTGGAGAAAGGCGTTGTGCCAAATGGTAGTCTGATAATCAATCCGGGTTCGGAACAGATACGCTACACCGCCGAGCGCGACGGTATAATGGACGACTTCAGACGACTGGGGGCTATAGTCATGACCAATGCGTGCGGTCCCTGCATCGGACAATGGAAGCGTCACACCGACGACAACACACGCAAGAACGCCATAGTGACATCGTTTAACCGCAATTTCCGCCGTCGTGCAGACGGCAATCCCAATACTTTCGCTTTCATAGCAAGTCCCGAGATTACGGTGGCACTTGCTGTATCAGGCCGACTCGACTTCAATCCGGCGACTGACAAATTGACCGCAAAGGACGGCGCAGAGGTGATGCTCGACGAGCCGTCGGGTGATGTGTTCCCGCCGAAGGGGTTTGCCGTGGAGGACAGAGGTTTTGTTGCACCCGACGAGACCCCGGGAGATGTGGAGGTTATTATCCGTCCTGACTCCAGCAGACTCCAGAAACTGGAGCCGTTCAAGCCTTGGGACGGCAGCGAACTCGTGGATATGCCGCTGCTGATAAAGACTTCTGGCAAGTGCACGACAGACCATATATCGATGGCGGGACCGTGGTTGAAGTTCCGTGGACACCTGCAGAACATCTCCGACAACCTTCTCATGGGAGCGGTAAATGCGTTCAACGGCGAGAGCAACAAGGTGAAGAACCAGTTGACAGGAGAATATTCCGCCGTGTCGGCAGTGGCGAAAGACTACAAACAACACGGCATACCGAGCATCGTGGTGGCAGAAGACAACTACGGCGAAGGGTCGTCGCGTGAGCATGCCGCCATGGAACCGCGCTTCCTAAACGTGCGTGTGATACTGGCAAAGAGTTTCGCACGCATACACGAAACGAACCTCAAGAAGCAGGGAATGCTTGCTCTGACCTTTGCCGACAAGGCTGACTATGACAAGGTGCGCGAGGATGACCGCATCAGCATAACCGGTTTCGCAGCATTTGCACCGTCATCGCAGTTTACAGTAACGCTGAAGCATACCGACGGAACAACGGAAAGTTTCCTCGCTGAGCACACCTACAACGATGCACAGATAAACTGGTTCAAGGCAGGAAGCGCACTGAACTACTCTGCCGACAAAGGCAAATGACATACACAAAAGGACTATTGTAAAGAGAGACATGAAGATAACGAAGAAAGACAACAGGTTGGAAGTTCCCTCAAATCCCACTATTCCCTTCATCGAAGGCGACGGCGTGGGAGCGGAGATAACCTCAGTGATGCGCCAAGTGGTGGATGCTGCCGTGGAGAAAGCCTATTCTGACGGCAGGAAGATAGAATGGATGGAAGTGCTGGCAGGGGGCAAAGCCTTTGAAAAGACGGGTGAATGGCTGCCGCAAGCCACCATTGATGCGTTTCAGGAGTACCTTGTCGGCATCAAGGGTCCGCTGATGACACCTGTCGGAGGGGGCATCCGTAGCCTCAACGTGGCATTGCGTCAGACGCTTGACCTCTATGTTTGCCAACGCCCGGTGCGCTATTACTCCGGCATAGAAAGCCCGGTGAAGCACCCGGAACTGGTAGACATGTGCATCTTCCGGGAGAATACAGAAGACATATATGCCGGAATAGAGTGGGAGGCAGGGTCTGACGAGGCTAAGAAATTCTACCGTTTCCTGCACGACGAGATGCACGTCAGCAAGGTGAGATTTCCCGAAACGTCGGGTTTCGGCGTGAAACCTGTGAGCAAGGAAGGTTCTGAACGCCTCATCCGTTCCGCCATTGAGTATGCTCTGGCGCACGGTCTTCCTTCGGTAACGCTCGTCCACAAGGGCAACATAATGAAGTTTACGGAGGGCGGTTTCAAGAAATGGGGCTACGAACTGGCTGAACGCGAGTATGCGGAAGAACTGAAGTCGGGTCGCCTGACGATAAAGGACTGCATCTGCGATGCCTTTTTGCAGAATGCGTTACTGAAGCCTCAGGACTACAGTGTCATAGCGACGATGAACCTCAACGGCGACTATGTGTCGGACATGCTTGCCGCCCAAGTGGGAGGAATAGGCATTGCACCTGGGGCAAACATCAACTACAGCACCGGGCACGCAATCTTTGAGGCCACCCACGGCATCGCTCCCGACATAGCGGGGCAGAATATCGTCAATCCATCAAGCATCATCCTGTCTGCCGTTATGATGCTGGACTACATGGGATGGGGGCAGGCCGGAGAACTGATAACGGCGGCTTTGGAGAAATTGTTCCGCCAAGGGACAGCCACCAACGACCTCGCACGTTTCATGGAAAACGGCAAGCCGGTCGGCACGAAAGAATTTGCCACACAACTTATTGATGCGTTATGAACAAGGACTATCTGATTTACAAACTGAGTGACGAGGTGAAGACGTCGTGCAAGATACCGCGCGAGGCGTTCCAGAAGTACGGTGTGAAGCGCGGACTGCGCAACGAGGACGGAACGGGAGTACTTGTCGGACTGACCAATATAGGTAATGTGGTGGGTTATAAACGCGACGCTGACAACACGGTAATACCCTGTCACGGACAACTCTACTACCGTGGCTACGAACTGGCCGACCTCGTTGAGCCTGTCCTGACGGAGAAACGCTTCGGTTTTGAGGAGGTGGCTTACCTGCTGTTATCGGGGCGTCTGCCCGACAGAGAGGAACTGTCGGCGTTCAAGGAACTGCTCTACGACAACATGCCTCTTGACCACAGCACTATCGTGCATATCGTCGAACTGGAGGGAACGAACATTATGAATATCCTTGCACGGTGCGTCCTTGAGATGTACACGTTCGACAAGAATCCCGACGACATCTCGCGCGACAACCTCGTGCGCCAGGCCATAAACCTGATAGCGAAGTTCCCGACGGTCATAGCCTATGCGTACAACATCTACAGGCACAGTGTGCACGGCCGTTCGCTCAATATCCGCCACCCGAAAGAGAAACTTACGCTGGCGGAGAACTTCCTCTACATGATGAAGGGCGACAACTTTACGCAACTCGACGCGCGTACCCTTGATCTCCTGTTGATTATCCAGGCGGAGCACGGCGGAGGTAACAACTCTACGTTTACAGTCCGCGTGACCTCCTCGACACGTACTGACACCTACTCAAGCATAGCCGCCGGCATCGGTTCTCTAAAGGGACCGCTCCACGGAGGAGCCAATATCCAGGTGGTAAATATGTACCATCACCTGAAGACTGCAATCTCTGACTGGACAAACAAGGATGAGATTGACACCTATCTGATGCGTATGCTCAATAAGGAAGCGTATGACAAGTCGGGGCTGATCTACGGTATCGGGCACGCCATCTACACGGTGAGCGACCCGAGAGCGGTGCAGTTGAAGAAACTGGCGGGCGATCTGGCAGCGGAGAAAGGCAAGAAGAAGGAGTATGATTTCCTGTGCCTGCTTGAGGAAGAGGGTATAAAATGCGTGAAAAAGCACCTCAACACTACCAAGCCTATGTGTGCGAATCTTGACTTCTACAGCGGTTTCATCTATGAACTCATAGGCATCCCCCATGAGATATACACTCCTATCTTCGCAATGGCGCGCATTGTCGGTTGGATGGCGCACCGCATAGAGGAGATTACTTGTGAGGGACGGCGAATCATACGCCCTGCCTACAAGGCGCTGCCGGAGCAGAAAGAGTATGTTCCGATAGACAAACGGTAGGGAAAAAAGAAAAAGCGGAGTTTTCTTGAACTCCGCTTTCGGTATGCCATAAAGCCCGGCAACACGTCAATAAGCGTGTTTGTCGGGCTTTATGCACATCATGGCTGTCTTCCAGATGATAACCAAGTCAAGCCACAGATTCCAGTGTTCCATATACCAGATGTCGCGTTGCACGCGCCCTTCCATTTGCCACAGTTCAGGGGTTTCGCCGCGATAGCCGGTGACTTGCGCCCAACCCGTGATGCCGGGCTTTATGAAATGGCGCACCATATAGGCGTCTATGCGGTCGCGGTATATCTCTGTGTGGCGCAGCATGTGCGGTCTCGGGCCGACAATGCTCATGTCCCCGATGAGCACGTTGAAGAATTGAGGCAACTCATCAATGTTTGTCTTGCGCATGAAATTGCCGAAAGCAAACTTTCGGGGGTCATCCTTTGTAGCCTGTTTGCTGTCGGCATCGTCGTTGACAGCCATGGAGCGGAATTTGTAACAGTTGAATTCCCTGCCGTTAATGCCTGTCCGTGACTGGCGGAAGAACACCGGTCCGCGGCTGCTGCACTTGATTGCCAAGGCTATGAAGGGCAGGAACGGCAACAGGCAGACGAGGATTATGGACGACACAATGACATCAAACGTGCGCTTGATGATGCGGTTTGATATCTTCTGAAGCGGCTCGTTGTAGATGGTAAACGCTATTGTGCTGCCCACACGTTCCAGTTTCAGAGTATGGTCTGACATGAGTGGATAGGTCGGAACATAGTAGAAGTGTATCGCATTGTTGCTGCAATAGCGCATCAACTTGGTTATATAGTCGCTGTCATCGAGTGGCAGGCAACAGTAGACTTCGTCTGCCGTACCGTAAGGGAGATGTTTTTCCAGTATCTTGTCGAGTGCTTCCAGACTGCCGCGGTACTGCAATCCTTCGGGACAATCGTCTATCTGGGTGTCAGAAAAGTAGCCGTTGACATTGTAACCGAATGTCGGGTCACCGGTGAGATACTTGTATATGGACACCGTTGCCGGACTTGCCCCGACGAAGACGGCGTGTCTTTGGTTGTGCCCTTTGCTGCGGTAGGCTTTTATGATACGGCGTTCGACGAAACGTGCCAACAACAGGCTGACCAGAAGAATGGGGAAGAAGAACAACGAAAGGCGTATGTCCGGGGCGTAAAGTCCCTCGGAGTTCATGGTGATTTCGGTCAAGAGCCACATTGCAGCCCATTGCAGGAACGTGAGTAACGACACCTGCCGCAATATCTGTGCGGCGTTGGCGTGGCGGCTATGCACCACATTGGAAAAAAAATACTGAGCCACAACCATCGCAAGATTGGCGAGTATCATCAGTTTGAGAGAACTGATGCCTCCGACAAGATTACCTGCGATGCAATCAAGGTGAATATAAATATAATACAGGACGTTGAGAATGATGAAATCTCCAACGGTCACCATATTGTGTATCAGGGTACTTGTCCTGGAGTATTGCCGCATAAATGTGTGTTGTGCAGGGTATAAAGATGTGTATTTTTGTTCACAATTGCAAATGTACGAACTTTTTTGTAAATGCAAAAAACATTTTTTAATAAAAACGAATTACCCCCCCCTGTATTTTTTACGGCTTCATGCTTATGTGGCATGAAGCCGTAAAAGGGGACAATTCAGTCTGTCAGTTGTTTCAGAATGCTGTGTTTTAGTGCGCCGGTCAACTTGTTTTGTCCTGTGACAGGCTGCTTGTCAAGTTGTTATCATTTGTAAAGATAACGCTTGATACTCTTTTTCGGGGTCTTTTCAAACTCCTCTTCAACGAGTTCAATTGCACTTACCTTGCTGTAGGCGGGTATAATCTGGTTGAGTTGAGCACGGTTTTCCTCCATGAGTTTCTCCAGTTCATTGAGGCTCATGCCTGCATTCTTAGCCTCGTCACGGTCTGGATAGACCAGTCCGACGAGTTTTTCGCCTCTCTGGACCACGACACTTTCTATGACGTAAGGCATGGAGTTGAGTTTGTCCTCTATCTCTTCGGGGTATATGTTCTGTCCGTTGGCGCCGAGAAGCATGTTCTTTGAACGTCCCTTGATGAAGATATTGCCTTCGCGGTCGATAAGTCCGAGGTCGCCGGTGTGGTACCAACCCTCCTTGTCAAGCACCTTGTCGGTACTCTCCTTGTCCTTGTAGTAGCCGAGCATCACGTTGATTCCGCGTGTGAGAATCTCTCCCGGGATGTTCAGTGGGTCGGGACTGTCGATGATGACTTCCTGGTGTTTCGCCGCCTTACCGCACGAACCGGGCTTGAAGTCGTGCCAGTCTTCGTAGCCGATGATAGGCGCACACTCCGTGGCACCGTAGCCCACGGTGTAGGGGAAACCTATTTCGTGGAGGAAAGAGTCCACGTCCTGGTTGAACGCAGCACCGCCCACGATGACTTCATAGAAGTTTCCTCCAAATGCCTGGTACACCTGATCGCATATCTTTGCGTTGATCTTGTCTTTAAGAATAGGTGTAGAACGGAGCATTTTGACGAGAGAGCCCTGCACTTTTGGGAAGACTTTCTTCTTTATGACTTTCTCTATGACAAGCGGAACGGCGATGATTACGCGTGGGCGTATTTCGGCAAAGGCTTGCGCAATGATAGCGGGTGAAGGCGTGCGGGTGAGGAAATAGACATGGACACCAGAGCCAAATTCGAACAGAAACTCAAAAGCCATGCCGTACATATGTGCCATCGGCAGGATGCTGACGGACTTGTCGCCAGTCTTGATATGGTCTCCGAACACGGTTTTGGCGAAGTCGTAGTTGCCCCAAATGGCTCTGTAGGGAATCATTACCGCCTTGGAGAAGCCGGTAGTGCCGCTGGTGTAGTTGAGGATTGCCATTTCGTCGGGCGACGATTCACGGTAGTAGTGAACGTGTTCCTTGCGGAAATACTTGGGATATTTCTTGCCGAAGATTTCATTGAGGTGCTCTCTTGCATAGGTGAGTTTGTCTGTCCGGCTCACGGCAAGGGAGTAATCGGGTATGTTGATGATGCCTTCGAGGGCACTCATCTGTGTCGCGTCAATCTGCGTTGCCACCACGTCGCCTACGAAGAGCAGTTTTGCCTCACTGTGGTTCACGATGTTGTGAATCTGCTCAGGCAGAAACTCGTTGAGTATAGGCACTGCCACCGCACCGTAGGTCAGCGTTGCGAGGAACGCCGCTCCCCAGTTTGCGGAGTTCCTTCCGCACAGTGCTATCTTGTCACCTTTCTGCACTCCGCAGTTCTCAAAGAGGATATGGAGTTTTTCAATCTTCCTTGCTACGTCGTGATACTGTAGTGTCTGTCCGTGGAAATCGGTGAGTGCGTCAAGATCCCAATTCTTTTTGATGCTCTCTTCTATTATCTCGTTGAAACTCGGTATATTCATCGTTTCGGTCGTAATGTGTCTTTGTTTGTTCTGTTTTCCTGTTTGCACAATAACTAAATGGGTGTGCAAAGTTAACCATTACTCTGCTCACCGCCAAGAAAAATGTGCAATATTTTGCCTGTTTGTGTATGTTTATGCTGTCAGGTGGTATATCTGGCGCATGGGATTGTCAATTTTTCGCAAACAAAAATCCCCTTCTCCATTTGTCGGAGAAGGGGACTGGCTTCGGTTGTTATTTGCTCTGCTGCAGCCGGCAGTGTGGCTTGAGATATTTTTTGTCCACAATGATGAGGCTCATCGGGCGCATCTGCCAACTCATGTTGTGTGCATTGACTTTCGTGGAGTAGTGGAGTGTCAGTGTGTCTCCGTTTGACAGAAGTTTTTCCGGGGTGATTTCAGTGTCATCATTGGTTACAGGCAGGACGATGCCAATGGCGAACTGTTTGCTGAAATCAATTGTTGTCGGCAGCCCGTCCTTACCCATTACGGCTGCCATACCATAGAGTTTGTCAAACTCCTCCTGCGTGGTGACTAAGGGATTGGTGGGTACGGTAGCGTCATTACGGAAGAAATAGTGGTTTGCTTCCTTGAATTTTACGCTTTTGCCCTCGTTCTTCTGTATCGTGGCACATGATGTGACGAGTAGCGCGACGGCTGCGCAGATGACGGTCAAATGTCTTTTCATTTGTCTTTGTGTTTAGTTTTATTTGTTGATGTTTATCCTTACGCCGAGATTGAGTTCCATATTGAGAGGCTTGTCGGTGTAGATTGACTTTATGCCGCTGCCGTTGTCAAAGTGTCGGGTGACACCGGGCTGGGCATAGACACTGAGGTATTGGTTCGCCTTGTATTCTATTCCGGCGGCAAGACTGGCGCTGAAGACAGGACGGTTCTCCGTTACACTGTTACTGGAAAGTGTCTTTTGAGTTGGTGAAGCCGCCGTTTCCGTTGTGGCTGCACCGCTGACCAGTTTCTCCACAGCGCCGCCTGCGGTAGCATATATAATAAGGTGGCTGTTCTGCCAGATGTTGTAACTGACGTTGAGAGGTATGCCTATATAGTCGAGTTTCTGTTTCGTGTCAACTGTTGTTGCACCCGTTTCCTCCGTGAAGTCGGATGTCAGACGAGTATATGTGACACCTGTCTGTAGGCTCCACCTGCTGTCGAGGTTGTAGCGAAGTGATACTCCTACTTTCACTGTCTGGTGATGTGATTCCTTTTTGTTTCCTATTTCTTTCATCTGAGCCTGACTCTTGCTGTCGAAATAGACAGGTGATGAAACTCCATATCCGTCACATTGTGTCATGAATACAGGGTTCATTTCTGCCGGGTTCGCATTTGCGGCACCTCCGCAGTATGCTCCTACGCTCCATGAGGAATCCCTGCGGCGTGTCGGTGTGTGTGGTGTGTTGTCACGACTTGTGCTCCCCACCGTGTGGTGTGGCTGCGGCTTGTTGGTCGGCTGTGGCGTTTCGTTCTGCGCAACGAGAACGGTAGTGTCAGCAGGTTGTGGTGCTGTGATGTCATGAAGTGCGGAACGCTCCTTGTCGGCTGCCGCTGCACGCCTTGCCACTTGGGCGATGAGTTTCTCTGTGATGCCGCTTACCTGCACGTCGGTTATGGGGATTTCTGTGTCGGGAACGTTCTTTTGCGTTTTGATGACGGCGGCAATGTTGCCGCTGTCGGTGTGCCGGAATGTGGTCAGACCGATTCCTGCAACGATTGCCACCACTGCCGCTGCGGCTGCATACCGCCATCTGCGCAGTGCCACGACCTTTGTCGGCTGTGCCGTTGGCATCAGTCCACGGCGCAGCATCTCACTCTTGACGTCGTCAAGCAGCCCTTCCGGAACATTGCGGACGTGGTTTTCCGCAAGCCGTTTGATGTCTTTAGTCCAGTTGTCGTTCATAGCTTGCTTCGTTTATATTGTGTTATCAGTCGCGCGAGGATGTTCTTCGCCCTGTGTAACTGTGATGCCGAGGTGTCTGGTTTGATGCCGAGTATCTCGGCAATCTCCTTGTGGCTTTTGCCCTCCACTACATACAGGTTGAACACCATTCTGTAACCGTCTGGCAATGACCTTATGATTTCCGTCATCTCGTCGGCGTTCATTCCGTCGGTGTCGGGTTCTTCCTCCGGCATATCCGGCGGTTCCTTGTCGACGAAGACTGCGTTTTTCCTGTTGCGCCGCAACGTCTGCAGACTCTCGTTCACCACGATACGGCTCATCCACGCCTTGAGTGAACCTTTTCCGCGGTATTGGAATGTGCTGATTTGAGTGTATATCTTTATCAGCGATTCCTGGAGCACGTCCTTCAAGTCATCGTCATTGGCGATGTATCTGGCGCACACGGCGGCGAGATAACCGGCATATTCGGCATACAGCACGTCCATTGCGGAATTGTAATCCCGCTTGAATTGCCGCAGTATTTGCTGTTCTTTGTCTGTCGCCAGAATATCCATTGCTTGTCTGTACGCTACTCCTTAAATGCCGCAAAACGTTTTTCCTTGCACGAAAAAAATATTTTTTTTCGGATGCAAGTTTTTGGTTGTTCCTGCGTTTAATGTATGTAAGTGAATAGAGAAAACACTGTATAACATAAAATGAAGAATATGAAAAAACTCAAGACTATTGGTTTTGCAATCGTTTGTATCGTCGCCTGCGGAGTGTTCACGTCCTGTCTCAACAACGAGGACAGTGGCATTACAGCCGAAGAACAACAGGCTGCCTATCAGCAAGTGAAAGGCGACTATAACGGAAAAATCGTCTACTCGAAGCAGAATGAGGACAAGTCGGCATACGTCAATGACACCCTCGACATATCGTGGTCTATCAGTACGGACTCCACTCTCCTCGTCAAACAGTTCCCGTCCACGCTGTTGGCTGCCAACATTTCCAATGAAGACATCAAGACAGCCATGGCTTCCTGCGCCCCGGTGGACATAAAGTGCTACACGGGATACTACAGCCTGACGCCTGTGATTTTCCTTATCAACCCCACATCTGTGACATATAATCTGACATACGGCGGCTCTTCGCACAAGGTTCAGGTTGTTTTCTATGTGAACAGTTCCTATTCCTACGGCGTCTACCGCTCGTCTACGAGCCTCTTGGAGATGCAGTTGATCGAGGCTGGCATATATGTTGACGGCACATATCAGACGACCATGTTGTCAAAAGCCGTACCTTTCAAACTCTTTTGCAAGAAGAACAACTGATAGATAATGTTTCATTCCTGAAATGACAGGCAAGTCCCTGTGCCGCGAAAACGGTGCAGGGACTTTCAGTCTTGCACCAGTCGCAAACAGAAAACGCTTTCTTGAACCGTACCGTTGTGCGGCAGCGCATTCCCGGAACAAAGTTAGGCAATAGCCGTGACATTGCCAAGGAAAAAATGACAGGAGTGTCTGTTTCGCATGAAAATGCCCTTTTGCCGTCGGCAACAAAAATGTGACAAAAAGTAAAATATCCATTGGGTTGTGTCGGAAATAGTGTACTTTTGCACTGTAAACTAATGTATTGGTGTGATGAAGAGCATGAAGATGTATGAAGCGGACGACAAAATGATAAGCATAATCCGCGATGACTACAGCATATTGCAGGTCATGGGGTCTTTCGGTATAAAGATGGGATTCGGCGACAAGACCGTACGCGAAGTATGCGAAGAGCAGGGCGTAGACACGTTTACTTTCCTTGCGGTGGTCAATTTCTGCATCAACGGCTATAAGGACAACAGTGTCATCGGAAAACTTTCGGTCGAAACGCTACTCCACTACCTCCGTGCCGCACACCATTACTTCCTTGATTTCGAACTGCCGTATATCCGTCGTGAGTTGACAGAAGCCCTTGACCCCAACGACAACCTCGCTCTGCTCATACTGAAACTCTTTGACAACTATGCCGACACTCTCAAATCGCATATGCAGTATGAGGAGAAGACGGTCTTCCCTTTTGTGGAAAAACTGCTCGAAGGCAAGGTTTCGCACCACTCTCCGGTAGAGACTTACTCTAAGCATCACGGCAAAAGCGACCACCAACTGACCGAACTGAAGAATATCATCATCAAGTATCTTCCCGATGACAGGCTGCGCAACAACCGCCTGACGGCCACTCTCTACGACATATTCAACACCGAACACCTTCTCGCATTGCACGTTGAGGTGGAAGAGGAGCTGTTTGTGCCGACAATAAACCAACTCGAACAGAAATGCAAAAAGTCGGGTGTGTCGAGCCGCATCTCCAAGATGATAGGCGTGAACAACGACAGTCTCGAACTGCTTTCCGACCGTGAACGCGACGTTGTGGTGGCTGTGGTGCAGGGAATGTCCAACAAGGAGATTGCCGATCACCTGTGCATCGCCCTCAATACCGTCATTACACACAGACGGAACATTGCCAGAAAACTCCAGATACACACCCCTGCAGGACTTACTATCTACGCAATAGTCAACAATCTGGTAGATATCTCCAGCGTCAAACTGTAAAAATCAAGTCGGACATCACGTCGTCGCTGACGTAAAGTCCCTCGCGCGTAAGTTTCACAAAGCCGTCTTCCACAGTCAGCAGACCGTGTTCCACGGCATTGAGCGCATTCTTTAAGAGGTAATCCTTGTAGTCTCCGCATTTGTCCAATTCCAACCCTTTCCGTGTGCGGAGGGCAGTTGTCACCATGTCATTATAACGTGTCGGTTCGTCAAGAATTTCCTTCGTGAAAGGAATCTCGCCCTTTTCCACCTTATCTATATATAAGGAAAGGTCTGCGATATTCCACTGCCGGGACAGCCGGTCGTAGGAGTGTGCTCCTGCACCGATACCCATATAGGGCGTACCATTCCAGTAGTTGCCGTTGTGAACCGATTCATGGCCGGGTCGGGAGAAGTTGCTTATCTCATAGTGATGATAGCCTGCCGCCTCCAGTTTGTCAATGAGCGTGTAGTACATACGCCTTGACAGTTCCTCGTCGATGTCCTTCACCATACCTTTCTCCAACATTCCGTAGAGCGGAGTGCCTTCCTCATACATCAGTCCATAGGCGGATATGTGCTCTGCGTTCAACTCTACGGCCTTGTCGATGTCTGCCGTCCACTCTTCCAAAGTTTCGCCCGGAAAGCCGAACATCAGGTCTATGCTGATGTTGGAGATGCCGTTTCGCCTGAAAATTTCCACCGCTTCATGCACTTGGGCGGCTTTGTGACGACGGTGGAGAAATCTCAACCTGTCGTCGGAGAATGTCTGCGCGCCCATGGAAACTCGGTTCACGCCGACCGAGCGCAGCGTTTTCGCCAGACGGTCGTCCACATCGTCGGGATTACATTCTACGGTAATCTCATTGCGCCCATCCGCTTCCTGTGTCGGCAGGTGACGGAACAGCCTGACGATATTGTCGGTTGAGAGTTGGCTTGGAGTGCCACCACCCAAATAGACGGTATTTATCGGCTCGCCGTCGAGATAGTCTTTGCGCAGTTGCAGTTCCCTGATCAGCGCATCTACATACCTGTCCTGCCGGTCGGCAAGGGTGGTAGAGTAGAAGCCGCAGTAGATGCACCGCGACTTGCAGAAAGGGATATGTATGTATAAACCTGCCATGCCAAATATCAAGCGGCTGCAAAAATACTAATATCTTCTAATTTTTTCCTATTTCTGCGATTTTCTTTTGCGTTTCAACAAAAAATATCTACCTTAGCCACAGAGAACCTAAATTACTAAAAAAACAAATAGATTACAACATGAAAGTTTATCAGACTGAGGAGATCAAGAACATTGCGTTACTTGGAAGTGACGGTGCAGGCAAGACCACCCTCACCGAATCATTGCTTTATGAGTGTGGAATCATCAAGCGCAGAGGCAGAATTACCCAGCAGAATACGGTCAGTGACTATTTCCCGGTAGAACATGAATACGGCTATTCTGTGTTCTCTACTGTTTTCCATTGTGAGTTTAACAACAAGAAACTCAACATAATCGACTGCCCGGGAGCGGATGATTTCATCGGACAAGTCATCACTGCGCTCAACGTAACCGATACAGCCATACTCCTGCTCAACGGTCAGAGCGGTCCGGAAGTGGGCACCCAGAACCATTTCCGTTATACAGAGAAACTCAAAAAACCTGTTATTTTCCTTGTCAATCAACTCGACTCCGAAAAGTGCGACTACCACATGGTGGTGGAAAAACTGCGTGATGCCTATGGTTCAAAAGTCGTTCAGGTGCAGTATCCGCTGAATGAGGGTCCCGGATTCAATGCTCTCATCGACGTGCTTCTCATGAAAAAGTACTCGTGGGGACCTGATGGAGGAGTTCCGACAATAGAAGACATCCCTGAAGAGGAGAAACCTAAGGCTCTCGAACTGCACAAAGCACTCGTGGAAGCAGCCGCGGAAAACGATGAAACTCTCATGGAAAAGTTCTTTGAAACGGAAGAACTGACCGAAGACGAGATGCGCGAAGGCATAAGGAAAGGACTTGCCGCACGCTCCATGTTCCCCGTTTTCTGCGTTTGCGCAGGCAAGGATATGGGTGTGAGACGACTGATGGAGTTCCTCGGAAATGTCGTTCCTTTCGTCAGTGATATGCCGTCTCCGCATAACACAAGAGGTGAAGAAGTGCCGGCAGACGCCTCAAAACCGACATCGCTTTATTTCTTCAAGACTGCCGTGGAGCCGCATATCGGTGAGGTGCAATATTTCAAAGTGATGAGCGGAACGGTACATTCCGGCGATGATTTCACCAACTCCGACAGAGGTTCAAAGGAGAGAATAAGCACCCTCTACTGCTGTGCCGGACAGAATAGAATAGAAGTTCCTGAGATGAAAGCAGGTGACATCGGCTGTACGGTCAAACTGAAGGATGTCAAAACCGGCAACACCCTGAACGCAAAAGAGGTGGAGCAGCGTTTCGACTTCATAAAGTATCCCGGTCCGAAATACTCCCGTGCGATAAAGGCAGTGAACTCTTCTGATATGGAGAAACTCATGTCCATACTGTTGAGAATGCGCCAGGAAGACCCCACATGGGTTGTAGAGCAGAGCAAAGAACTGCGTCAAGTCATCGTGCACGGACAGGGTGAGTTCCACCTGCGCACCCTCAAGTGGCGTATAGAGAACAACGAAAAGGTGCAGATAAAGTATGACGAACCGAAGATTCCCTACCGTGAGACAATCACAAAGTCTGCCCGTGCCGACTACAGACATAAGAAACAGTCGGGTGGAGCAGGTCAGTTCGGTGAGGTACACCTGATAGTAGAGCCTTACGCAGAGGGAATGCCGGATCCAACGTCCTATACTTTCAACGGACAGGAATTCAAGATGAACATCAAGAGCAAGGAGGAAGTAGACCTCGAATGGGGCGGAAAACTCGTGTTCATCAACTCCGTTGTGGGCGGCGCAATCGATGCCCGCTTCATGCCGGCGATACTCAAGGGTATAATGGAAAGAATGGAGCGCGGACCGCTTACAGGCTCTTATGCGCGTGACGTGAGGGTCGTTGTGTACGACGGAAAGATGCACCCGGTAGACTCAAACGAACTTTCGTTCATGCTTGCCGCTCGACAAGCCTTTGCCGAAGCGTTCCGCAATGCAGGCCCGAAGATACTTGAACCTATCTATGACCTCGAGGTTTACGTTCCGTCAGACTATATGGGAGACGTCATGTCTGACCTACAGGGACGCCGCGCGATGATAATGGGTATGGACGCAGAGGCCGGTTACCAGAAATTGTCGGCAAAGATTCCGCTTAAGGAACTGTCCAATTACTCAGTGGCTCTCAGTTCTCTGACTGGCGGACGCGCTTCTTTCTCGAGCAAGTTCGCAAGTTATGAACTCGTGCCTACGGATGTTCAGAACGCCCTGATAAAGGCTCACGAAGAGGAACAGGACGACGAAGAGTAACCTGTCGCTCTGTTCAGACAATATGTGGACTGTGCCTGTTGCGGCACAGTCCACTTTTCGTTTACCCCCAACTGTCATCAGAACAGGTTGAAGCGGCTATGTTGCAAAGGAAACCTGATATGTAATCGCTTCATCTCACACGTCAAGTGTTTCCGACTTACATATAGAGCCGTTCGAGGGCAGGTATGTGTATCTTGCCTCTTGACAGTCTTATCAGGTTATCGTCCTGGAGTTTGTTGAGTTCGCGTGACACATTGAAGCGCGAGTCATTGACCTCTCCTGCAAGGTCTGTCATCCTTATCATGATGGTTTTCTCGCCTGCCGGACGCAGACAATGAAGTGCGAAAAAACGTATAATCCTCCTTCTCAGTGTAATACGTCCCGACAACCAGTTGCGCTCTTTTGTCTTTTGGGTTTCTGTGGCAAGTTGGTTTATGATGTTTATGCGGAACACTTCGTACCTCTCGCAGAGGTGTGTCACTTCGCTTTTCATGAGGTTCAGCGTGTTGCAGCCTGTTTGTGCACGGAATGTGGAGGTGTATGTCTGGTGCAGGCCGAACAGCCGTTCCGGCTGTATTTGCATTGGCGCACTGAGGTATTCCGTGACTTCATAACTGTTGTCCGCCGCATTTGTGACAGCCTTGACAGTGCCGTCAAGCAGGAAAACCATACTTGTGCAAGGCTCGCCGGCTTTGATTATCACTTCACCCGGACGATGTTTGCCGAACCCGAACTTGGTGTAACCCACAATGGTGTGCAGGTCGGATTTGCTGATACCCTGAAAGAGTGGGGTGCTGAGCAGTTTTTCGGTGAATTGAAAGTCCGGCATACGGCAGTCGCGTTAAGCATTGGAATCGTATACAAGTAGTTTCTCGGTCTTGCGAACATATTATTCTACAAGATATTTCCCGAATCCTTCGGACATCCAGACTTGTTGCTTGCCATTCCTGATATACACAAGGTATGCCTCCAGTTGCCTGTTTGCGGCGAGCACTTTCTTGGCTTTCTCCAGTCCCATGACCATGAATGACGTGGCGAAAGCGTCCGCTTCATAACATTCGGATGCCACTACTGTTGCGGATATGATGTCCTGTTGCACGGGATAGCCTGTCTTCGGGTTGATTGTGTGGGCGTATTTCACGCCGTCCTTATAGTGGAAATTCCTGTAGTTGCCACTTGTCGCAACGGCTTGTCCTGACAGTTGCAGAATGCACTGGTAGCCCTCTTGCCCGGTCTCATCTGTCGGTTTGGCAACGCCAATCCTCCAATCGTCGCCCTTTTCGTTCGTTCCCTTGGCCACAATCTCGCCTCCTATTTCTATCAGATAGTTGCGAACTTTCGCCCTGTCAAGTGCTTGTGCCACCCGGTCAGCCCCATAGCCTTTCGCAATGGCGGAGAGGTCGATCATCGTCCGAGGGTCTTCTTTCCTTATCTTTTTGTCTTCCAGACGCACCTTCCCATGGCCCACGAAAGCCATGATGCTGTCAACGGTCTGCTTGGAAGGCCATTTGTCCTTCTTGAAACCGAAGCCCCAAGCGTTGACAAGCGGTGCTACCGTGATGTCGAACGCCCCATCCGTGCGCTCGGAAATCTTCTGCGCACGGGGGAAAAGGTACTCGAACAGTCTGTCAACCTCCGTGTCCTCATTGCGGTTGACTCTTGACACGGTGCTGTTAGGATTGAACATCGACAGTGAAGAATCCACTTCATTGAAGGCATACATTATTTCCGTGTGCAGGTCACGGTCATTTTGGTAGGTGATGCGGTAGTATGTGCCGAATACTTGACCGTTGTCATGCCGGTAGGGTGCTGTATTCTGTAGGTGTATCACCAGAACCGTTCCGGCGACAAGCAGGACCAAGAGTAGCCATTGGATACGTTTCATTCTGCGTTCAGAGGGCTAATGTGAAGTTGAACAGGGCTGCAAATCCTGCCGTTTTCTTGTTGCCGAATCCCGGAATGTACCATGGCTCGGCGATATCGCTGTGCTTGTTGGACAGCATACGGCGGTATCTGACATCCCAACCTAAATGAAGCGGTCCCCAGATTTTGGCATCCACGCCGAAAACGACCTCCAGCCAGTGACAAGTGGCATCCAGTTTGTCGTATTCAGTATAGACGGTTGTGGACGTGCTCTCGCCCGTTTCCGTAGTGTCGTCGCTGTCCGTTTCGGTCACAGTTTTCACCTGTGTGTCGTAGTTGAACTTGCTGAAACCGTAGCGCAATCCCACGAATGCCTTGTAGATGTCGTGCTTGTTGCGCAGTATGTTGTAGTCGCAGCCGATGCGGAAATACGGCGCACGCGTCTTGCACCACAAGTCCTGGTCGTATTCATCGCTCTCGTCAGCGTCTCCGATACCGATTTCGAAAGCCGGGAAATACTTGTCCCTGATGTTTATGCGCAGTCCAGCCTCCCACTGTCCGTGGTCGGATGACACCATCTGTACAGCCCCGATGAGGTCTGCGTGCACCGCTATGCCGTTGAGGAAATGTACCTTCACCGTGTCAATGTCGGCTTCTTTCTTCTCCTGAGCCTGCAGGTGCAGGACGGAAATGGCGGAAAAGACAAGGCAGAATGTGAGTGTCAGGCGTTTCAGCATCTTATGGTCTTCTCTATCTGGTAGTCGTTGCGCTGTTGTGAAGAGCGGCTTATTAGGTCGCCGACAAATCCTGCGAGGAAGAACTGTGTGCCTATGATCATCATCGTAAGGGCGATGTAGAAGTAGGGGGAGTCGGTTATCAGCCGTGCAGGAGTGCCAGTCGACAGACAGTAAATCTTGCCTGCGCCGATTATGAACGCCGCTATGAAACCGATGAAGAACATCAGTGTGCCGAGAAAGCCGAACACATGCATGGGCTTCTTGCCGAAACTCGACAGAAACCAAAGCGTTATGAGGTCAAGATAACCGTTGACAAAGCGGTTCCAACCCATGAATTTGCTTACTCCGTGCTGTCGTTTCTGGTGATGTACGGGTTTTTCACCTATTTTGTCAAAACCGGCGTTTTTTGCCAGATAGGGTATGAAACGGTGCATTTCACCGTACACCTCTATGTTTTTCACCACCTCTTTCCTGTACGCTTTCAGTCCGCAGTTGAAGTCATGGAGGTTGTGTATTCCGCTGACTTTGCGCGTTGTGGCATTGAAAAGTTTTGTGGGTATTGTCTTGGAGAGGGGGTCTCCCTTGCGTCTGTTCTGCTTATAGCCGCTCACGAGGTCGTAACCGTCTTCCACAATCATCCTTCTCAGTTCAGGAATCTCGTCGGGAGAGTCCTGCAGATCGGCGTCCATGGTAATCACGACATCCCCTTCCGCCTGTCTGAAACCGCAGTAGAGAGCCGGGCTCTTGCCGTAGTTGCGACGGAACTTTATGCCTTTCACCTGCGGATATTCATCCGACAGAGCCTCTATCACATCCCAAGACCTGTCGGTAGAACCGTCGTTGACGAATATGACTTCGTAGGTGAACCGGTTGCAGTCCATCACTTTCTTTATCCAGTCGTACAGTTCCCTTATAGACTCTTCCTCGTTGTAGAGGGGTACAATCACAGATATATCCATTAGCGGTTGCGTTTTTCTGTCATTTTGCTGAATATTGTGACTACCGGGCTGAGCACTGCTCCGATGACAAGATTGTTCATCATGAAGGAGAATACCAGTTCTATCGGTGTCATCAGACTGACAGTTTCCACTGCCAGATCAACGTCTCCTGTCGCCATTCCGAATGTCTGGCTGTTGCTGTTTATGATTTCTTTCCCGGTGTTGAGCAGTTTCAAGAAATCGCCATTGTCGAGATAGCGGAAGTAGACATACTGTCCGACAGCGAAAATCAGTGACGCGTAGAACACCGTATAGCACGAATAGGCTATCGACCTGCGTGCCGATATGTGACCGTCGAGTGCCTTGTCACGGAACGAACATAGTCTCCAAGTCAGGAAAAATGGTGTGGAGAGCATGAGCAACGGCCCGAATGCGTTGCCTGGAACTTTTATGTAGAGCCACATACTCATCAGCCATACTACGGAAAGGACAAATCCGTCAATCCGCGCAAAGGCTTTCAACTGTATCAGAGCTTGTGGTGTTATCATGCGTTTTCTGTTGTTTGTTTCATTCCACAAAGTTACTTAATTTGCAGAAAATAATGCTCCTGCGCTCTGCGTTTTTATCTTTTTTTTGACAAATAATGAATTTGAAATTTGGCGGTTCGGTCAAAATGAACTACCTTTGCACCCGCATTTGGAGACAGGTTTGCCGTCTGTGCGACGTGTTTTCGGTGTTTTTATATGGGTAAGTCCTGTACGGTCAGCTCCCGGGGAATCCTCCAGGACGGGAACGTAGCAAAGGTACGCGGTTGTAGCGGCGCGATGCAGTAAGCTTACCCACCTGCCTCTTTAGCTCAGTTGGCCAGAGCACGTGATTTGTAATCTCGGGGTCGTTGGTTCGAATCCGACAAGAGGCTCACTAAAAAGCCCCATTCTCATGCTGAGAGTGGGGCTTTTCTTATTGGTGTTTTATCTTCCAATAGTGTGCAGTTGCGCCGATTATCTCCAATAGAATGGCAACTGTCATCAGCAAGTTGGATGTCGACCGGGTGAAAAAGAGGAGAACCAACATTGCGACACCGGCGTAGAGGAGCGGCAACCCGACAATAGGGGTTGCCTTGCGGTATATCCTTGACAGGATTTCTCGGGCTTTCATGCTGTCGTAATGTCGTCCTGTGCGCTATTTTACCGGGATTTTGTCAATCCTGCGCTGATGGCGTCCGCCCTCAAAAGGAGTTGACAGGAACTCGTCGAGAATGTCCTTTGCCATGCTGTTGTCTATGAATCTGCCGGGCATGACGAGCACGTTGGCGTTGTTGTGCTGCCGTGCCAGATGTGCAATCTCTGGCATCCAGCAGAGTGCAGCGCGCACTGTCTGGTGCTTGTTGAGTGTCATGGAGATGCCCTCACCGGAGCCGCAGATCGCTATGCCCGATTTTACCGTGCCGTCTTCCATACCCTTTGCGAGGGCATGGGCGTAGTCCGGGTAGTCGCAACTCTCTGTGGAGTCAGTGCCGTAGTCCTTGAACGGTATGCCTTTCTCTGTGAGATACTGCTTCACAAACTGTTTCAGTTCATAGCCGGCGTGGTCGCACGCCAGTCCGATAGTCTCCGTATTCATAAGCCGTTAAAATAGTTTCATTACCTGACGGCAGACATTTTCCGCCGTAAATCCCAACTTTTCGTCGAGCACCTTGTAGGGTGCAGAGAAGCCGAAAGACTCAAGTCCCCATATCGTTCCCTCCGCCTCTGGCACGAGGCCGAGCAGATTGACGGGCAGACCGGCAGTCAGACCGAACTTCTTTACGCCTGTCGGCAGAACTTCCTGCTGGTATTCCTTGGGTTGCAGACGGAACAGTCCCTCCGACGGAACACTGACCACACGCACCTTCTTGCCTTCTTTCCTTATCAGTTCTGCGCCGGCACAGAGGGTGGATACCTCAGAACCGGTGGCCACAAGAATGACATCGGGATTGTTGTCGGAACCTTTCACGATGTAAGCGCCTTTCTCCACCATTGTGTAATCATTGTCCTCAGGCAGACTGACGATGTTCTGGCGCGACAGTATGAGTGCTGTTGGGGTGGAGGTGTTCTCCATTGCCAGTTTCCAGGCCTCTGTTGTCTCTTTCGTGTCGGCAGGACGCAGCACAAGGACAGACGGTTTTCCGGCGTGGTTCTTGAGTTTTTCCATAAGGCGTATCTGCGCTTCCTGTTCTACCGGTTGGTGGGTAGGACCGTCCTCGCCCACACGGAAAGCGTCGTGCGACCACAGGAACTTCACCGGCAACTGCATCAGTGCAGCCATGCGTATGGCAGGTTTCATGTAGTCGGAAAAAACGAAGAATGTGGCACAGGCAGCGATTACGCCTCCGTGGAGCACCATGCCCATGCAGCAGCACGCCATTGTCAACTCTGCCACTCCTGCCTGCAGGAACGCCCCGGAGAAGTCTCCTCGGGTGAAGGCGTGTGTCTTGTTGAGGAAACCGTCGGTCTTGTCGGAGTTGGAAAGGTCGGCAGATGAGCAAATCATGTTGGGAACCTGCTCTGCAAGAAGAGCCAGGCAGTTGGCGGAAGCACTTCTTGTCGGCTGGTCGTTCTTCTGTTCGCACTTGCTCCAGTCTATCTTCGGGGCTTTGCCACTGAACCAATCATCCTGTTTCTTCGCCATTTCGGCGTTGGCTTCTGCCCACGCTTTCTCTTCGGCATGACGCTCTGCGCAGAGCGTGGAGAGTTCTTTCGCCCTCTTGTCGTACATCTCCTGTACTTCGGGGAAGATGACAAACGGATTCTCCACGTCACCTCCGAGATGTTTCACCGTATTGATATAGGCATCGCCTCCGAGGGGCGCACCGTGTGTCTTGCATGTGTTTTCATAGGAAGAGCCGTCGGCTTTCAGTGCGCCTTTGCCCATCACGCACTTGCCGATGATGAGTGTAGGCTTGCCTTTCACCGCTTTCGCCTTTGTCAGGGCGTTGCGTATCTGTTCCACATCGTTGCCGTCGATTTCGAAAACCTCCCATCCGAGAGCCTTGTATTTTGCGGCTGTGTCCTCGTTCATCACCTCGTCGGTGGGAGTGGAGAGCTGGATGTCGTTGGCGTCATAGAACATTATGAGGTTGTCAAGCCCCAGTACGCCGGCGATGCGTGCGCCTCCCTGGCTTATCTCCTCTTGTATTCCGCCGTCGGAAATGTAGGCGTATATCGTCTCTTTGGCAAATGTCGGATTGCCGGTTCGGGTGGCAAGGAACTTGGCGGCAATGGCGGCACCTACGGCAAAGACATGCCCCTGTCCGAGCGGACCGGAGGTGTTCTCAATCCCACGCGCCACATCCACCTCCGGGTGGCCTGTTGTCGGCGAACCCCACTGGCGCAGTTGCTTCAGTTCCTCGAGTGTATAGTTGCCTGTGAGGCACAGTTGCGCATAGAGCATAGGCGCCATGTGCCCGGGGTCAAGGAAGAAACGGTCGCGTCCGACCCATAGGGGATTGGCAGGGTCACGCAGAAGAAATTCCGAGTAAAGCACGTTTATGAAGTCCGCACCGCCCATTGCGCCGCCGGGATGTCCTGACTTTGCTTTCTCCACAGCAGCCACTGCGAGAATGCGGATGTTGTCTGCGGCACGGTTCATTAGTTTAATGGAGTTTGCCATATCAAAAAAAGTGTGTGTCTTATACTTACTACAAAGTTACGAAGAAAACCTGAAAGACTTACCGCATACTATCCATTTTTTTGTTTCATAGCCTTGTTGCGGCACTCCGGGAACGGTGCTTTCGCGGGTTGTTCACGACCGTGGGCCGACCGGTTCACGGTCGTTATCCGGTCTGCCCACGGTCGGTATTCAGTCGGCCCACGGTCGTGGTTCGCCGCAAGAACGCCCTCCGCGCAGTGCCAAAAGGGTGCTGCGGAGACGCTGCACCTGCTGTGACAAATGCGTCATGCGGACAGATTGCAGTAGTTGACGCATCCACACATCAACCGGTCTTGGGGAATGGGCAAACGAAAAACCGGGATGACAGTCTGTGCCGTCACCCCGGTTACCAATATTGCGCAACGTTTACGGTTACTTGGTGGAGAACTTGTAAGCCACATGGCTGTAGTACTTCTCACCCGGTTTAAGGTAAGGCTGTACCCAGTCTTTCTTGTTTGGTGAGTCGGGATACTTCTGTGTCTCCAGACAAACGGATGCCTGCTTCGGATAAGCGATGCCTTTCTTGCCGACCTTGGTGCCGTCAAGGAAGTTGCCGGTGTAGCACTGGATTCCCGGTTCGTTGGTGTAGACCTGCATGAAGATGCCTGACTCGGGAGAATAGAGGGACGCTGCCACTTTCGTGTCGTCGCCTTTGCCGTCCTTGTAGGTGTTCAGGCACCAGTTGTGGTCGAAGCCCATGGCGTTCTTGATCTGTATTCCGTTGTAGCCGGTAGTGTCGGCTATGCAGGTGTAGAGAGCCTTCGGCTGGCGGAAGTCAAACTGGTTGCCGTAGACGGAACGCACCTCGCCGGTAGTCATGAATGTGGAGTCCGTCGGCGTGTAGTTGTCTGCGTTGATGTAGAGCACCATGTTCGTGCCTGCCACAGAGGGGTCGCCGCTGAGGTTGAAGTACGAGTGGTTGGTCATGTTGATGACAGTCTCTGCGTCGGTCGTGGCCTCGAACTTCATGTCAAGGGTGTTGTCGGAGGTGAGGGTATAGGTTACCGTAGCCTCGACATTGCCCGGGAAGTTGTTGTCACCGTCGGGTGAGTGCATCACAAGCACCAGTGTGGAGTCGTTGGAAGCCTGGTCGTTGACCTCGTAAATCTGGTATTGCCAGCCTGTAGGGCCGCCGTGCAGACAGTGTCCGTAGTTGTTCTGCGGCAACTGAATCTTCTTTCCGCCCACGGTGATGACACCTTTGTTGATGCGGTTGGCGTATCTTCCGATAGCCGCACCGAAGTCAGAACCGTTCTTCTCCACGTCCATGAACTGTGCTATGTTGTCGTAGGCGAGGACGACATCACGGAATGCACCGTTCTTGTCCTTTGCCATTACCGACACGACGCGCGCTCCGAAGTTGGTGACACATACCTCCATGCCGTCCTTGTTCTTCAGAGTGTAGAGTTTCACGGGCTTGTTGTCAACGATGGTATCAAACTTTGCCGGGTCGAGACCGGATTCGGTCAGGTTGCCGTTGCCGCCGGAGCAGGCGGCGAGAACAGCCGCCGTGCCGAATGCGAACGCTGTAAGAATGTTTTTTGTTTTCATCTTGTTTCAAATAAAAATGTTGTTAACAAATCTTGTGACCGCCGTCGCCGATGACCACAGGGATGATCTTCGGTTCCTTGTCGTATTTCTCCTTGAATTTCTCTACGGCTGTCTTTACGAAGTTGTCGTATACTTCATCCTTTACGAGGTTGATAGTGCAACCGCCGAAACCGCCGCCCATGATGCGCGAACCGGTCACGCCGCACTCTTTGGCGATGTCGTTGAGGAAGTCGAGTTCCTCGCACGAAACCTCATAGTCCTTGGAAAGTCCGCGGTGAGTGAGGTACATCTGCTTGCCGACTTCTTCGTAGTCGCCTTTCTCGAGGGCGTCGCAGACTGCGAGGACACGGTCTTTCTCGCCGAGAACGAATGTCGCGCGCTGTATGTCTTCGGCGCTGCACTCAGCCTTGACCTCCTCGATGTCCTCCCATGTGCAGTCGCGCAGGGTCTTGATTTCACGCTCCGGGTGCTTTGCAGCGACTGCCTTTGCAACGTTCTCGCAAGAGTTGCGGCGGTCGTTATATGGCGAGCCGACGAGTTCGTGCTTTACGCAAGAGTTGACAAGAACGAGTTTGTAGCCTTTCGGATCGAACGGATAATATTCGAATTCAGACGAGTTGCAGTCGAGACGCATAAGTTTGCCTTTCTTGCCGAAAGCGGAAGCGAACTGGTCCATAATACCGCAGTTGACGCCGACATACTTGTGCTCTGTGGCCTGACCGGCGAGTGCTATCTGCCAAGTGGTAATCTTGTTGTCGGCGAAGAGGTCGTTCAGGGCGACGCCGAAGCAGACTTCAAGTGCGGCAGAGGATGACATACCTGCTCCGAGGGGCACGTCTCCGGCAAAAGCGACGTTGAATCCGCCGACCTTAACGCCCAGATCCTGGAACTCACGCACCATACCGTAGATGTAGCGAGCCCATGTCGCACGCGGTCCTTCGGGGTCATTGACAGCCCATTCCACGCGGTCTTTGAGGTCGATAGAGTATGCCATGATTGTGTCAGTGCCGTTTGGACGCACCTCAGCCATGATTCCGCAGGTCACAGCGCCGGGAAACACGAAACCGCCATTGTAGTCTGTATGTTCTCCAATAAGGTTTATGCGGCCCGGAGAAAAGTAGATGTTGCCTGTCTTGCCGTCGAAATGCTTGGTGAAACGGCTTCTTACAAATTCGATGTCCATAATGTTAGGATAATTTTATTAGGTGTAACGAAATGGCGGGCGCACGTTGGCGCGCCCGCCTTTAACAGTTTTGTTTATAGTCGGAAATAGTTTTACTTTTTCGCCGGCTTGCAGCCTACAAGGCCATAGAACAGGATGTAAGCCACCATTGCGACGATCAGCCAGTAACTCTGGATGTAACCTACGGCGTTGGCGAGGCTGTCCTGGATGAGAGGCATGATGCCTCCGCCCACTACCATGGTCATAAAGAGACCTGATGCGGCGGCTGTATACTTGCCGAGACCCTCGGTTGCGAGGTTGAAGATGCCGCCCCACATCACTGAAGTGCAGAGACCGCAGAGAATGACAAAGAGGCACTTGGCAGGTACGACACCGTAGTGCAGGTCAATGGTGATGCTCTCCGGCAGGAAGATAGCGACGAGAAGCAGCACAAGAGCCACAGTTGACACGACGATGATTTGGGTGCGTGTAGATACCACGCTGCTGATAAATGAACTCGTGAAACGGCCTACAAGCATCAGCAACCAGTAGATTGCGGCGATAGAGCCGGCTACTGCTGTCGCGCTGGGAATATCCATGTCGGATATGTAGAATATAAGCTCACCGGGGATACCTACCTCTACGCCTACATAGAAGAATATTGCTATGATGCCAAGAACGAGGTGACGGAATTTCAAAGCACCGGAAATCATCTCGCCCATGTTGCCTTCTGCCTGCTCGGGTTCCATGATCTTGGTGAAGTAGATGATGATGAACGAAGCGGCGAAGATGCCCATTGCGATGAGCAGAAGCGGAGCAACGTTGCCCATGGTCGTGTCTTTTGTGACTTCACCGATCAACATTCCGGCGAGCATAGGGGTGAGTGTTGCTGCGAGAGAGTTGAGAGAACCGCCGGTCTGAACCAACTGGTTTCCCTTGTTACCGCCACCTCCGAGAAGGTTGAGCATCGGGTTTACCACCGTATTGAGGATGCAGACACAGAATCCGCAGATAAAAGCGCCGACAAGATAGATGACGTATGTGCTGATGGCATCGGGTGCCTGGGTGCTTGAAAGGAACTGTACGCAGATGCCTACGAAGCCGAGAGCAAGAGCCACAAGGGCTGTTTTCTTGTATCCGATTTTGGAAATCATCATGCCGGCGGGTATGCCCATGAACAGGTAAGCGGCGAAGTTCATCATGTTACCCATCATTCCGGCCCACTCATACTGGAACTTCCATATTGTGCCGAATGGCGCTGCCATGTTTGTGACGAATGAAATCATTGCAAAAAGGAACATCATTGCAATGATGGCAATTAGTTTGCTGTTGTTCTTTTGTTGTGTCATAATTTTGGTTTTTATAGTTTTTTGTTTGTTTTGTTCTGTAGTCTACGGCAAAAGGTCCTTAGAACCTGTGGCGGCTCCAAAGACCTCCTGTGTTATTCATCCACTCCAAACTTGTAGATTGTCTTCTGCTTGTATTTCCTGTCCGGACAGAGTTGCACGCTCGGGAAATACGGATGGTTGGGCGTGTCGGGGAAGTGCTGGCACTCGAAACATATTGCCGAGCGACGGCCGAACGTTGCTCCATGCTGTCCTTTGTAGCCGTCTGCCCAGTTGTCAGTGTAGAGCTGCACTCCTGGTTCTGTGGTGTATACCTCCATGGTACGTCCGCTCTTCGGCTCTTTGATGCGTGCGGCAAACGAGAGTTCGCCCTCTTCGCGCTTGTTGAGCACATAGCAGTGGTCATAGCCGGCGCCGTTCTTTATCTGCTCATGGTCTGCATCGATGTCCCTGCCGACAGGTTTCGGTGTGCGGAAATCAAACGGTGTGCCTGCAACCTTGAGGATTTCGCCGGTCGGAATCGACGTTTCGTCAATGGGGATATAGAAGTCTGCATTGATCTCGCACTCGAGATCATCAATCGTGGGAGTGGGATTGGCGATGCCTGCGAGCGAGAAGAAACCGTGGTTGGTGACGTTTATGATGGTCTTTTTGTTGGTTTCGGCAAGGTAATTGATAACGAGTTCGTTGTCTTCAGTCCATGTATAGGTGACATGAATCTTCACTTCCCCGGTGTAGCCTTCCTCTCCGTAGGGTGACACATAGGTGAGTGACAGCTCGTGATCATTCATTTGTATGGCATCCCAGACCTTGGCGTTCCAACCTGTTTTGCCGCCGTGGAGAGAGTTGGGACCGTTGTTTACAAAAAGGTCATAGCCCTTTCCGTTGAGTCGGAACTTACCTTTCGCTATTCTGTTGCCGTATCTCCCAATGAGAGTAGAGAGGTATGGCTCGGGGCTGTTCATCACATCCGCGATGTTGTCGTGTCCCTGTATCACGTTGGCAAAGTTGCCTTTCCGGTCGGGAACCATTATTGCGACGAGTGCGCCTCCGTAGTTTGTTATTGCTACTTCGCTGCCTGAATTATTCTTGAGGATAAAAAGGTCAACGCTTTTTCCGTCTATCGTGGTCTGAAAATCTTTCTTCTTCAGGCCGCAGAGATACTCCGTTTCGTTTGTGTTCGACATAACCGTGAGTTTTTAGTTACTTCTTTACTGCAAAGTAACGGAAAAAAACACAACCTAACAACAGAAAACGGAAAAAATAAAAGCGGTTTTTGCGTTAAAAACAATTAAACGGATTGGGCTTCTGCGCCTGCCAATGAAGAAAGCAAGTCGGCGACTACATAACTGCTTCCGCCGACAAAAAGGAAGTCGGTAGGAGCTGATTCCGACAGTGCTTTCCTGTATGCTTGACTGACGGAACTGTGGTAAGTGCCGTGAAGTCCAACCTCTTGCGCCATTCCAAACACGTCTTTCGCCTTTATTGCACGGTGTGTCGTCGCCTGGCAGAAATAGTACACGGCGTCTTTGGGCAGCAGTTCCATTACGGCTTTTATGTCCTTGTCGTCGACCATTCCGAAGACAATACGCGTCACAGACTGTTTCCTTTCCGCTTCTGCACTGCTTTTCAGTCTGTCGGCGGTGTCCGTTATCTGAGAGGAAAGATATTCCCACCCGGCGAGATTGTGCCCGGTGTCGCAGATGACAAGCGGTTTCGTGGCGAGAGTCTGCCACCTTCCGGCCAGCCCGGTGAGTTCGCACACATTCTCCATTCCGTGCTTCACTGCATTGTCATCAATGCAGAGAATGTTGCGGAGCACGGATATCGCATTGAGGATGGTGTTCTTGTTTTTTCCCTGATAATAGCCCTTGAGTTCAAAATCGGCATCATTTGTCATCCTGTTGTCTTCAGCGAATACAATGGGAGAGCCGCATTCGTTCGCCTTGCGCTCGAAAACGGGACGTGTCTCGCTTGTGTATTCGCCGACGACACAAGGCACTCCGGGCTTTATTATGCCTGCTTTTTCTCCTGCAATGAGAGCAAGCGTGTTGCCGAGAAACTGGGTGTGGTCGAAACTGATGTTGGTAATGACTGAGAGTAGGGGAGTTATAATGTTTGTACAATCAAGTCTTCCGCCCAATCCTACCTCGATGACGGCAATGTCAACAGACTGTTCCTCAAAATACTTGAATGCCAAAGCGGTGGTCAGTTCAAAGAAACTTGGATGTAAAGGCTCAAAGAATGAGCGTTCTTCTTCGACGAACTTGACCACTCTTTCCTTTGATATGCACTCGCCGTTAACCCTTATCCGTTCACGGAAATCAACCAAATGGGGCGACGTGTACAGCCCGACCTTGTAACCTGCGGACTGGAGAATCGCCGCCAAAGTGTGGGAACAACTGCCCTTGCCGTTGGTTCCGGCGATGTGGATTGTCTTGTACGATTTGTGGGGATGACCGAAGTGGTCGTCAAGAGCGTGGGTGTTGTAAAGCCCCTCCTTATATGCACCTGCGCCAACCTTCTCAAAGGCTGGCGCAGCATTATAGAGATAGTCTATCGTCTGTTCGTAGTTCATTGTCAGAAATAGTTTCTGAAGCGGTCGAAGATGGATTTTTTCGTGTCGCTGTCACCCTTGAAGTTGTCGCTGTCACGGAATGTCTCCAGGGCTTTGCGCTCGTCTCTTGACAACTCCTTCGGTACATATACGCTTATGTTTACGAGCAAATCGCCGCGTCCTGTACCGTATCCTTGTACGGAAGGCAGTCCTTTGCTCCGTAGGCGAAGGGTCTTTCCCGGTTGTGTACCCGGTTCAATCTTTATCTTCAACTTGGTGTTCTCAATCGTGGGGATTTCCACATAGCCACCCAAAGCGGCAGTAGGGAAATCGAGCAAGAGGTTGTATATCAAGTCCTGACCGTCGCGGACAAATGTCTTGTGCGGCTCTTCCTCGATATAAACCTGTATGTTTCCTGCCACTCCGTTGCGTGGTCCGGCGTTGCCTTGTCCCTGTACGTTCACGACCATACCGTCCTGCACGCCTGCCGGAATCTTAATTTCAACGACCTCTTCGCCCTTTACTACGCCTGTGCCACCGCAAGACGGACACTTGTCTTTGATGACTTGTCCCTCGCCGTGACATACCGGGCACTCCGTCTGAGTCTGCATCATGCCGAGCATAGTATGCTGTGTGCGGTAGACGACACCGCTTCCCGAACAGTTGGAACAGGTTGTCGTGCCTGAGCCGCTGGCACTTCCCGTACCGTTGCAACGGCTGCACTTCACATCCTTTCTGACCTTGAACTTCTTGGTGACACCCGAGTTTATCTCCTCAAGGGTGAGTTTCACCTTCAGACGCAGGTCTGCTCCCTTGTACACACGCTGTCCTCTTGACCTGCCATAGCCGCCTCCGAAAGAACTTCCGAAGCCGCTGTGACCGCCGAAGATGTCGCCGAATGCGGAGAAGATGTCGTCCATGGAGAAGCCACCGGCACCGCCGAAGCCTCCGAAACCGCCTCCTGCACTTGGACCGTCGAATCCGAACTGGTCGTACTGCTGACGTTTCTGCTCGTCGGAGAGAACAGCGTAAGCCTCGGCAGCCTCTTTGAACTTCTCTTCAGCCTCTTTCTTTTCGGTTTCCGATTTGTTGCCTTGGCGGTCGGGATGATACTTTATCGCAATCTTCCGGTAAGCCTTTTTTATATCTGCAGCGCTGGCTTTCTTGTCAACGCCGAGCACTTCATAATAATCGCGTTTTGCCATTCTGTTATCCTCTTATAATAATGTAAGGTGTCAAGAACACCTGTTTTTATTGTCCTACTGCCACTTTGGCATGACGGATAACCGTGTCGTTCAGAGTGTAGCCGTTCTGCAAACAGTCGATGACTTTGCCTTTTTTGTCATCTCCCATACCGGGAACCATAGCCACAGCCTCGTGATAATCGGTGTTGAAATCTGCGTTTTCGGTGTCGATTTTCTTCACTCCTACACCTTCCAGGCTCTTGTTGAGTTTCTTCGCTATCAGTTCCCAACCCTCTTCCAGAGACTTGACATCTTCCGCCTTTGCGGCGTTCTCGATAGCCCTCTCCATATCGTCGAGCACGGGGAGAATGGCTTTGATGACGGTCTTTCCGCCGTTTAATATGAGGTCAGTCTTCTCTGCGATGGTGCGCTTGCGGAAGTTTTCAAATTCCGCAGCCTTGTAGAGCAGTTGCTTCTTGAGGTCTTCGACTTCCGCAAGAGCCGCTTCCAGAGGATCTTTCTCCTCTTTAGGCTCGACAGTTTCTTCAGTTGCCTGTTCCTTTACGGGAGTTTCCTGAGCGTCAACTTTGCTTTCCGCCTCTTCGTTCTTATTTGTTTTTTCTTTATTCATGTGGTCTTTGTTTTACGATTTGGAATGAGCAAATAATATGCCAAATGCCTTATTGGACATACATTTTTGCCTTTTGCTCCTTTATCTGCTCGTCGTAGATATAGTCATCGTAATCCATGAGTTTGTCGATAGTGCCGCTTGGAGTGAGTTCGATGATGCGGTTCGCCACCGTCTGTATGAACTCATGGTCGTGGGAAGCGAACAGGATGTTGCCACGGAACTGTACAAGATTGTTGTTGAAAGCCTGAATTGACTCAAGGTCGAGGTGGTTTGTGGGGGTGTCGAGAATAAGACAGTTGGCGTTCTGGAGTTGCATACGCGCAATCATCAGTCGCATCTTCTCGCCTCCTGACAGCACATTGACCTTCTTTTCCACTTCTTCCTGCTTGAAGAGCATACGTCCTAAGTAGCCTTTCATCGTCACTTCGTTGCCTGCTCCCCACTGGCTCAGCCAGTCCACAAGGTTCAGGTCGGAGTTGAAGAAGTCCGTATTGTCGAGCGGAAGATAGGCTGTCGTGATTGTGATACCCCACTTGTAGGTTCCCGCGTCAGGCTCTCTGTTGCCGTTGATTATCTCGAAGAGGGCGGTCATTGCTTTCGGGTTGTGGGAGAGGAAAACCGTCTTCTGACCTTTCTCTATTGTGAACGACACGTCGTCAAAGAGCACCGTGCCGTCAGCGTCAACCGCTTTAAGTCCCTCTACTTCCAGTATCTGGTTGCCGGGTTCGCGCTCCATGGAGAAGATGATGCCGGGATACTTTCTTGTGGAAGGCTGTATTTCCTCGACGGTAAGTTTCTCAAGCATCTTCTTGCGGGATGTTGTCTGCTTGGATTTTGCCACGTTGGCAGAGAAACGGCGTATGAATTCTTCCAGTTCCTTGCGCTTTTCCTCAGCCTTGGCTTTTTGGTTCTGTGCCTGACGAAGTGCCAACTGGCTCGACTCATACCAGAATGAGTAGTTGCCGGCGAACACTGTCACCTTGCCGAAATCGATGTCGACAGTCTGTGTGGAGACTGCATCGAGGAAGTGACGGTCGTGACTTACGACGAGCACAGTCTGCTCCAGATTGCTCAGATACTCCTCAAGCCACTGCACAGTGTCAAGGTCAAGGTCGTTGGTAGGCTCGTCCAGAAGCAGGTTATCGGGATGCCCGAACAGGGCTTTTGCCAGCATTACGCGCACTTTTTCGTTGTTTGAGAGTTCGCTCATCGTCTTGTAATGCGCACTTTCGGGTATTCCGAGATTCTGCAACAGTTGTGCTGCGTCGCTCTCAGCCATCCAACCGTCCATTTCTGCGAACTTCAGTTCGAGGTCGGCAGCCAGTGTTCCGTCTTCCTCGGTCATCTCGGTCTTGGCGTAGAGAGCCTCCCTCTGTTTCATGTTTTCCCACAATGGACGGTGTCCCATCAGCACTGTGTCCATGACAGTGAACTCGTCATATTTGAAGTGATCCTGCTCAAGGATTGACATACGCTCGCCAGGACCCATTTCCACTGTACCTTTGTTCGGTTCGAGTTCGCCGCTTATGGCTCTCAGCAGCGTGGATTTTCCTGCGCCGTTGGCACCTATGATGCCGTAGATATTACCGTTGGTGAATTTGATGTTGACGTCTTTGTAAAGAACACGCTTGCCAAACTGTATGGCGAGATTGGTTACTGTAATCATGTGATATGTAAGATATTTGGGTGCAAAAGTACTGAAAAAATGCTATAAAAACGTCCGTTTCGGCTAATTTCGCTAACTTTGCAACCGAAAAATTGACATCAATTATGCGATACAATCCCAGACTCAGAGAATACGCACACTATACTGTGAAGGGTGATGATACCCTTCTCAATTGGTTGTTGAACAATATCGGTCAGAGCCGCACTAAGGTCAAGGGCACTCTTTCGGGGCGTGGCGTGAAGGTGAACGGTAAAGTCGTGACGCAATTCGACCACCTTCTGCACGCCGGAGACGAGATTTCGGTCAGCAAGTCAAAGGTGAACGACAGTTTCAAGAGCCGTTATGTGAAGATTGTCTATGAGGATCAGTGGATTGTAGTGATAGAAAAGAACATCGGAATACTGTCGATGGCTGCCGGACATTCGTCCCTTAACGTTAAGAGTGTGCTTGATGACTACTTCCAAAAGACTCGTCAGGGATGCCGCGCCCATGTCGTTCATCGTCTCGACAGGGACACTTCCGGGCTGATGATTTACGCCAAGGACATAGAGACGGAGCAGATATTGGAGCACAACTGGCACGATATCGTCTATGACAGACGTTATGTGGCTGTTGTCAGCGGCGAGATGGAGGATGACCAGGGGACTGTCGCCAGTTGGCTGAAGGACAATAAGGCGTATGTCACTTACTCCAGTCCGGTTGACAATGGGGGGAAGTACGCCGTCACGCACTACTTCACTCTGAACCGCACAACCGACCATTCGCTTGTCGAGTTCAAACTTGAGACGGGGCGCAAGAACCAGATTCGTGTCCACTCGGCCGACATAGGTCATCCCGTCTGTGGCGATGTGAAGTACGGAAACGGCAATGACCCTCTGCACCGTCTGTGTCTCCACGCCATTTGCCTGTGCTTCTACCATCCCGTGACGCACCAGAAAATGGAGTTCGAGACCCCGATTCCCACTTCTTTCAGGCAACTTTTCAAGTAAGAGAACCGAGGCTTAGTCCCGGTTACTCTATGGCTACACGTCGTATGGCGTGATTGTCACGGTCGCCGACATACAGTATGTCGTCCGTGTCAATGGCCAATCCGATGGGATAGTTGAACTTTGCCGACTCGTTGGTGCCGTTCACATAGCCTGCCGATTGCGGTATTCCTGCCACCGTACTGACATATCCTGTAGTCATGTTTATCTTCCTGATGCAGTGGTTTCCTGAGTCTGCGACGTATATGTTGCCCTCACTGTCCACGCACATCTGGTGCGGTGAGTAGAATTGTGCCGCCTTTACATCTCCGTCGAGATATCCGGAACTGCCGCTTCTTCCGGCAAATACCGTGCAGTTTCCTGTATTGAGGTCAAGGCGGAAAATACAACTCAGTTCGTCATTGCTGAAATACATTACATTAGGTTCTTGTTCTCTGAACACCACACCATAGGAACTGCCGTTCGTGGTGCCTATTCCCACACCGCCATACATTGTAGTCAGGTTTTCGCCAGTACCTGATTCGGGATCCCAACGCACGAGATAACCTCCCAGCAACCGGCTGTAGAATTTTCCGTCTTCGGGGTTCATTGCAAATGTGCGTTTTGCGCCTACAACACCCAAGCCGTTGAGCACGAAGTCCGTATTGTCCCACTGGATGTCCGCCTTGCCCATTTTCGTGAAGTCATTGTTGACGTCATAATAGTAGTATTCGTTCATTCCGCCGTTGGAGTAGTTGTGGTACACCTTGTCGTTGTACTTGTCATAGTAGACCTGTCCGACTGTCAGGAACACCGAGTTCTCGTCAATGTTCTTCATGCGGTTGGCGTCTTCATTGGCACAGAACACCATTTTGTCCATGGTGAAGAATATGTTCTTGTTCTTGTCAACCTCTATCGTGTTCTCCATACTGTATGAGAACTGTGCCTCGGAGAGTGCGCATTGGTCGCCGGTTGTGGATGCAGAAGTTGTCGTGGCAGATGCGTCGCCGCCGCAGATGGTGGAGATGTTGGTCCTTATTTCGTAGTCGAAATGTCCGTCAAAGGAACTTTCCTGTTCGCCGATAGCCACTTTTATCACGACATTGTCGCCCGGCAGACGCGGGGCAAGCACCAGTATGTGGTCGCCGCTGGCACCGACAACCGGTGCCTCTTTCTCGTTGAAATACACCTTTATGGCAGAAGCGTCGTTGCCGAAATTCTTTCCTTTCAGTATGACTTGTGTGGACATCGGACCGCCGGCAGGGCTGAACGATTCGCACACGATAGGGGAGTTGGGGTCGTATGCGGCTGTCTCCGCCTCTTTTTCGCTGCATGAAGCGAGTGACAATGTGAGTGCGGCCGCCAACATTATGGCCGCCTTTCTTCCGTAAACTTTAAGATTGGTCGTTTTGTACATATCTTTTTCAAACGCTGTTTACTAAGTTAGTAATGTCTTATGCAAAGACTTTGCAAGCGAGTGGCAAGGAAACTTGTTTCCAATTGCCCGAGTGCAGATGAGTCTTATGCAAAGATATGCCATTTCCGAAAATGCCGGAAACAAATATCTACCAATAACAAACGTTGAACCGCTTTTGATATTGAAAAGTCCGTTTTTAACATCAAAAGCAGTTCTTACGACCGTTTTCCGTTGTGATTTTCCCTGTCGCTATGCCGTGTGGCTGTAGTACAGGAACAGGATAGCGGCGATGATTGCCAGTGCCACGATTGTCTTTATCAGGCAGGTTGCCACCTTTCTGACAATCAGGAAACCGATCATGATGACCAAGATGACGAGTATGTAGAATATGAAGTCGTTCATTGTGCTTGTTTTGAATTTACATCCAACTGTGGGAACGGTATCTCAATGTTGTTGTCATTGAGGGTCTTGTATATGCATTCGCGTATTTCTCCGTCGTTGATATACTGCGTTGCCACAGGAACCCATACCAATATTTTGAGGTTGACGGCGGAGTCTGCGAAACTGTCGAGTATGACTGACACGGGCTTGTTCTTCTTCAGGAACGGCAGTTTGGATATGTTCTCTGTGAGCAAAGACCTCACCTTGTCGATGTCTGTGCCGTAAGCAACTCCCACTTCAATCTTGTCGAGCTCGTAACCGTGGTTTCTCGTGAGGTTCTTATAGTTCTTTGTGAACAGTTGCGAGTTCTGAAACGCTATCACGGAACCGTCGGATATGTTGACCAACGTTGACGTGTAACTTATCGAACTCACCGTTCCCCTGTATCCGTCGCACTCTATCAGGTCACCGATTTTCACTCTTCCTGTCATCAGGGAGATACCGTAGTAGATGTTTTCGATGATGTCTTTGGACGCGAAACCGACACCGGTGGAAAGTCCGCCCGAGACTACCAGCAACCAAGAGTTGCCGACATGGAGTATGCTGAGGACTATCAATGCCCATGAACCCCACACCAATATCTGTATGACATTATGCCCCAAAACGTTCCTCGACGCTGCATTCGAGTAGTTGTTCTTGTCCAGATGCAGCGAGAGAAGAGCCTTTGCGGAGCGGTTGATGTAGGCAAAGAGGAAGTAAAGGACCACTACCAAACACAGACCGTATATGCTTGCGGAGAAGTTTGCGGTGTCTATGAATTTCGTACTGAATATTGTCCATGTCGTACTGCTGAGGTTAAATACGTCGGCAGCCCAGTATATGGCCAGCACAATCGACCCTGCTCCGAGCGAAGGCATGAGTACGGTGCGGCAGAAATCATACAGCCACGTCTCAGTAATCGGCTTTTTGTAAAAGTCACGATGCTCCGCCCAGTTCTTCATCCAGCCCGATATACATGTTATAGTCAATATACATGTCAACTGCATTATCCACCAGATGAGCGACTGGACGCTCAGTAACGTGTAGCCTGACCATGACAACGCCACTGCGGTGACAAACATCAGGAGTGACATATAGGTGTAGTACTTGTCGCTGCGTGGGATGTTCTCGCCATGGCGTTTGATGACATTCCACTGCCATATCGTGCAAACCAGCAGGATAGGGGGGAATATCAGGTTTACCAAATCGTTCGGTATGAGGATTATACGGAACGTTATGACGATGAAGCCAATGAATATCAACGGCGAATAAATGCGGAACGCGCTCTTTATCTGCGCTCCGTCAAGGCGCAGCAAGAGCGATATCAGCAGCACGCCCAGCATCCATGCGTATTCCACCAACAGTCCTGACGCCATGATGATGAAGTACTGGTCGGAGATGGTCAGACGTATCAGGCCGAGTATGATGGCAAGGGTGACGGCGCTTGTGGCAAGGATGACGCAGATGCGTTTGTCCATAAACTCCTTCGTCTTGAACCTTTTCGGCAGGACAAAGCGTATGAACAGCACGTTCAGTGCAATGGCTACGCAACCGTAGAGCAGAATCAGACAGAACAGGAAGAATATGATGCTGACCGTCCACTGCGAACTTATGTGGCTGTGAGGCGAGCGGTATTTGTCCTGAACAGCCGTCTTCATCGTGTTGAACGACTTCCCGAGCGTCTTTAGTATGGTGAAGTAATTCTCTCCGCCGTTTATGAATATGTTGGACTGAATGTCACTATAGCGTTTCTGCGCATAGTCGTTCAACTGCCTGAGATGTTCTTCTGTGCGCTGGTAATAAGTTATATAGTCCGCCATCTGTTCGCTGTTCTCCTTCAGCGTGCGGCGTATGTTGATGGCAAGGGCCAGGCACACGCTGCGGTCAATCTTCGCTGTCTCGCTCAGTCTCATTGCCGGCAGCTGGTTGAGATTGGATATCAGGGAGTCGTAACGGGCTATGTCGCGCGCATTGTTGTCTATGTATGTCCTGAAAGGAAGGGCGTGGCTGTGGAACTTCTCATACATTTGCGTTGTCTCGTGACAAGCGTATGTGAGGTTGAAAATGTAGTCCTGCTTTTGTGAATAGAGCATCAGTGAGTTCTGTGCAGACTGGTTGAATATGTCCATCAGGTTCTGCACGATAGTCATCTGTTGCTTCTGCATCATGTCCGACTGCTGCTCGAGTTCGTTCTGGTGTGTCGTCAACTCGCCGCGCAGCACGCTGAGCGTACTCTCGAGGTTCTTCTCTTTGAGCACCGCTGAGGCTGGCATGACCGCCAAGAGCATGAGAATGGCGAGTGCAAAGACTCGTCCCTTTCCTATATTAATAAGGTGTAACATTTTGTGTCTGATTGTTGTCAATGGCGCAAAGTTATGAAATAATGTTGAAAGAGTTCTCCTGTCAGGTCAGGAAAATGACGCTTTTCACTCCACTGAAGCCGTTTCTGCCTTTATGTCACGCTTCGATTTCGACTTGATGACGAGCCATACGCCGGAGAAGACGAGTACTGCGGCAATGGCCTGCGTGCCCTTGAACACCGCCAGACCGGCTATCACGCTCACCGTAACCGATACCAACGGCTGCACATAGTTGTAGACCGACACCACCGTAGGGCGGAGCACCTTTTGTCCCATCATCATGAAGATGTAGCCCAAGTAAGTGCCGAAGAACACGACATAACCCGTTTCCCACCATGTGGATGCCGGAACGGCGGCGAAGTCGATTTCGCAGACGTGGCCGAAAGTGAACGGCCATATCATGACTGATGCCCATGTGAACATCCATTTGTTGATTGTGAAGAGCGAATACTTCTGTACCAGCGGCTTGAAGAGTGCCAGATACAGTGCGAACGACAACTGTGCCGACATGCAGAGCAGGTCTCCCCAGATATTTCCCACCTTGTCGTTGCCGGCGTTGGCACTGGTCATGATGATCAATACCGCTCCACTGCATCCGAGAAGCACGCCGATGACCTTCTTCCATGTTATGGGCTCTTTCAGTATGAAGAACGACAGCACCATGGCGAATATAGGCATCGAGGTGGTCATTATGCTTGAGTTGCTCGGTGAGGTCATGTTTAGTCCTATCGTATAGGAGCACTGGTTGAACACGAGAGCGAAGATGCCTGCACCGGCAAACTTGAATATGTCCTTTACGGGAACGTGCTCTTTCCTTGTGAAAAGTGACGTTATCCAGAACAGAACCGCACCGCCGAGCACCCGGAACGACACGAGGTCGAAGCCGTCAATGCCGTGGAGCATGGCTTCTTTGCCCACAGGGGCCATCAGCCCCCAAAATGCGCCGGCGCAAAACAGGCACAAGTGGGCTATGAGAGGTTTGTTTTTACTCATTTTCCTGTTTGTTTTCCTTGATGTAAACAATCGGTTGCAAAGGTACTCAATTTCGTGGAAACACGTCTACGGGATTGGTTTCAAATCGCCGGGCACGGCGCAAAACTTTAATGGAGTCAAGTTCACGGCGGCAGACCGCAGCCTTGATGCAGTCTGCACGGCAGCAAAATAAAAAGGGGATGCGCCGGTTTTGTCCGGCGCATCCCTATGTGTCAAGGGGTGTTGCCGCCCCTTGTTATGCTTTGCGGCATTACCATTCCATATCCCAAACGTCCTTCTTGCTGAGTACTTCCTCGGGATCTTTAACAACCGTTTCCTCGTTTGGGATGAAAGGAACGCTTGTTTCGGTCATCCCACCGCCGCAGATGTTGTCACCGCAGATGTCTATCAGTATGGTCTCTGGCTTGATGTATCTTTTCATAATTTGTTGTCCTTTGTTACGTTTAGTACATTATCTTCTTTCCGTTCACGATGTTTATGCCTTTCTGCAGTCTGTTTATGCGCTGTCCGGCAACGTTGTATATAGTGCCTTCTGTCTGCTCTTCTGCATCCACACCGCTGATTGCTGTCTCCTGGTCACCCTCGAATCCTATGAACGGGTGTGCCTCTGACGACTTGTCAACCAGCAGGTAACCTTTGTTTTCGGGGATTTTGATACTTTCGGAAGTGATGTAGAAACCTACGCCACTGGCCTTGTTGGCAAGCACATACACCGTACTTCCTCCCTGTACATTACCGTCGGATACCTTCAGATCGTTGTCCGGCATGTCGCCGAGAGCCTCTACTGCAAACGGAATCTCGTAGTCACCCTTGCTGCCAGCCACTACAAAGGCTGTGCCTGCAGGCACTTCTGTGAGTTGCTCGAGGTGAACGTAACTTCCGTTGGCCTGTGCCGCATACGCCTTTATTTCCGTAACTTCACTGAAGTCGAGAGGTTCTGTTGACACTGCCGTGGCATATCCTGCGTCGGTAATGTTGATCTTCTGCTGCGTGTCGGCTGTCATCCAAGCCAATACCGGGTACTTTCCGGTGGCGATGAACTTCCAGTCGTTCTCCATGTCCCAACTCATATCCTTGGTAAAGAAACTCTTCACCTGCATCTCTGCGTCGGCAATGGTCTTTCCGTTAGAGCCGTTGATGTCGTCAAAGTTGTTGGTCACGGTTACGGTATTGTCACCGTCCTTGCCTTGCAGCACCATGCTTGCGGCGATATAGTTGTGCTCGAACGTGACTTTTTTGTTGTCTACGTTGATGATGGGGTACTGGCCGTTTTTGCTGTTGTTCTCAAGACGGCTGGCAGCGGAGATGTTGTAGGATATCTTGGTGTCTCCTTTGGTGTCGCTGTCTATGAGAGATACCAAACCGCTGACGGCGTAATTGTCGTTCTTTACAGTTCCTGTGAACAGACATTTCGTCAGTGTCAGTCCGCTGGTAGTGCCCACAAGACCTCCTGCCTGATAGGTGGTGGAGTGTATGTCGGCGTCTGAAAGGCAGTTGCTTATTGTGGTTGTGCCCTCCGTATTGCCTGCTATGGCACCCACATGGTCTTTTGACTCGGCGAAAGAACTCGTCACTGCCACTCTGTTGACGCTTGAGTTTTTCATGTTTCCGGCAAGAACGCCGCTGTTGGGAGACGATGTTTTCACGCTGCACCCTGTCAATCCGAGGTCGTGAATAGTCGCTCCTTCGGTTCTGCCGAACAGTCCGACGTTTTCGGCATCGGTGTCTATTGTGAGATTCTTGAGCCAATGACCGTTGCCGTTCAATTCGCCCTTGTATGCCACAGCATTGCTTCCGTTGCCGAAACCGGCAAATCCTGTGAGGTCGACGTCCTGCGTAAGGCGTATCTTTACGGTTGCGTCAACCTGTTTTACAGTGGCAGCCAGCCAGTTGAAATGGCTGACGTCGGTAGGCTCATACCAACCGTCGTTGGCCGTCATCCAGCCTTTCTCGGGATAACCGCACTTGTCGCACAGACCGTTGGTGTAGTTCTTGTGGTCTGTCATGGCCGTTTCGTCGCCCTGCTTTGTCGCTCCGCAGTCGGAACAAGTGTATGTCGTGTATCCCTTGGCGGAGCAAGTCGGCTCTACTGTTTCGCCTTTAACCCAAGTGTGTGCGGTGCTTGTGCCGATGAGAGCCACCTCTCCCATCTGGAAAAAACCGTTTCCGCCCTGAGCCTTTGTGACGGTAATCTTAAAGTATTTGTATGCTTGGGTAGGGGGGGTATTCAATGTAAAGGTGAAGGGAGTGTAGTTCACGTTCTGCATGACAGTGTTGCTTGTCTCGGCAACAATCTCTGTCCACGTCTCGTTGTCGTCGCTTCCCTCAATCTTCCAGTCGCTCGGATTTCTGCCGGGGAACGTCTTGTTGTCGTTTGCAGTGGTGAACTGGTATCCTGTAAGGTATGTTGCCTCCGAAGCCTCCAGTGTGACAGAGGTGGTGGGATTGCCTTCCCATTTCGCTCCGGTAGTTCCGTCGAATGCATTTTTATTGCCTTCCTTGTATGTGAAACCTGTTGTTGCGGGCAGCAGTTTGAACTCGCTGATTTGGAACAATGTGCTTCCATTGAGGTTGGAACTCAAGATGTGGAGTTTGAAAAACTGGTATTTCTTTGTGCTGTTGCAGTATATCGTGTAGTCAGTGTAGTTCTTGTCGCCGATATAGTTGTCGTCACTCTGATGATAAATCAGTTCGTAAGTGCCGTCCTCAGCGTCGCTTCCGTAAATCTTATATTCTTTCGGAGTGCGGCCAGGGTTAGACTCATTGTCGTTGGCAGTGGTCATCACGAAGCCTTGAATGTATATAGATTTGGATGCTCTGATGATGACATAACTGTCACTTTCAGTTGATGAGCCGTTTTGACACCACTTTGTCTCCGTATTGTTGTCGCAGACTTTGTCGGCACCTTCGTTGTTGCTGGCTCCCCATTTTGAGCCTTTGACAGCCTCAAATGTGACATCTGTGACATCCGCATAGCCGGCTGTCGCCATGCCCAAGAATGCCAATAGAGTTAGTAATGTTTTCTTCATAGAAATAGTTTTTTAATAAATGGTTAGGTGAAAATATGTTTGGATTGTATTCGTTCTGGCTTTCGGTTTGTAAGGTTTTTTGTTTTAGATGCGCAAAATTATGTATTTCTTGACATAAATCCAAGGAATGCGCTTCTTTTTTTTAAGTTTTTTTCAGGCTACAGT
>CAVDQB010000002.1:0-38476 GCA_963611255.1 Faecalibacterium prausnitzii | reverse complement strand
CTACAGTTCCTGTTTGACATTTTGAGACTGCTTTTCCGTGTCAGAAACTCACCGTTTTTGCAGTCCCGATGTTGCGCTTTTGTCAAACGTTATCGTCGTCTTCGCTGGTGTGGAGGATGATTGACGTGGCTCCGATGGTAAATAATGTGCCGTTCTCAATGACCCTTTTCTCCTTGTCACCAAGAATCTCGCCGCCCACGAAAGTGCCGGTGAACGATGGACCGTCACGCAGTATGTACTTCAGTTTGCCGTTTTTGCCGTACTGTACGGAGAGTACGCAGTGGTGCATATCGATGCTCGGGTCACTGCTTTCAATGGGACACTGGATGTCGCGGCCTTTCTGGTAGCGTCCGATTACGTTGTCTCCCATGACAAGCGGCAGTTCCTGACGGAAACCGAAGACGTTTTCTATCACTAAAAGGTGACCGACGTTCTTGGCCGATTCCTCCTGTCTGTCGCCGTCATTGCCCTCTGTTCCTCCGGCTGGTTCTTGCGGAGTGAACCTTATGCCGAACTGTTTGCCGCACTCGGTACACTGAAAAATCAGCGACTGACCTTTCTTGTATTTGCTTTCGTCAAAGATTATGAAACTGTCACACTTGGGACAACGGACTCTCTTCATCTACAATTCTGTTACCCAGGCATACTCAAACTCGCTGTCAACTGACAGTTCTTTTTTTGCGGTTTGAGCTTCTTCCCGGTTGTCAAATGCTCCGTACACGACCTTTCTGCCGTTGCCTTCGCCTACGACACGTGCCTGTGTCATTCCTCTTTTGTGCAGTTCGGCAACATATATCTCGGCGTTTTTCTGTGATATTCGGGCTGCAAGGACAACGGTGAACTCCGTTTTCGTTTCCGGCAGCGTCTGCTCCTGTGGCGTTTCCTGCACAGTCTTGACAGGTGCAACCTCGGGCGCAGGAGTGCTGCTTATGACCTTGGGTGCGGCTGTTTCTGTCTTCTTGCCGCCTTGAGACATCAAGTCAGTGATGAGACTTGTGTCAATGCCGCTGATCAGTCGGCCGGTGTTGACCGTCCTGTTCATGAATGGCACTGCCATGAGGAGCAGTATCACGATGCAGGCAACCATGCCGCGGCGTAGCGCGGCGGTGGATATGCGGATGAAATCGCCGTCGTTGTTTACTTCGGAATAGCCGTTGTAGCGTGCTATGCGCTTGTCTTCGTCAGCCTCTTTCTTCGTGATGAAAGCCTCGGAATCGGTGGTCGCCACGCCTGAAAGTCCGTAAAGTCTCGGTGAAAGGATGCCTGTTGATGTCGGCTCAAATTCGTAGTTGCCGTTTTTGTTGACCGAAAGCCTGCCGACAGAGTGGATGTCGAAGTGTCCGTAATCGCGGATCATGTCGCGTAATTGCTCCACTTCCTCGTTGACGACACGCAGTGCTTCGGGATAACTGTAGTCGTATGTCTCGATGTAGGACTGCACCAGGAGCGAGTCGTTCATGGTGAGTTGCTGGTTGAAACCGACCATCGTCTTGGGCGGAAGCAGCGTTCGGTCATCCTCGTCGAGGCGTGCGCAGACGTGATGTGTCACGAATCCGCCGAACCCGGGGACTACAACGCAGTCGTTGTTCAACAGTAATATTTCAATATGTCGGTCGAGACTGAACATGATTTGCAAAGTTAAGCCATTTTTGCGGATGCCACAAGCAAAACAGACATTATTGTTTGAAAATATTTTTGCATCCGACCTGTGGGTTTTACACTGCCAAAAGGGTGGTGTAAAACCTATAGTGTAATCTCCCCGACGAGTGATTGCTGCATCTTCTCCCTGATAATCTGCACGTCAGAATACCTTGCGTGGAGAAACATGAGTTTCGCTACCGCAGCCTCTACGGTGCTGTCGTAGCCGCTGATAACTCCCGCCTGTTCAAGGTGATAGCCGGTGCTGTACCTGTCCATTGCCACTCCTCCCTTGGCGCATTGGGTCACGTTAACCACCGAGACACCGCGTTCGGTGGCGTTTTTCAGCAGTTCCGTGAGCCACTTAGCCTGTGGCGCGTTGCCGCTGCCGAAACTTCTCATGACAATGCCGTGCAGGTCTTCCATGTTGAGAACGTTCTTTATGAACCTTTCCTGGATGCCGGGGAAGAGGCTGAACACCACAATGCCGGTGTCAAGAGCCGTGTGGGGAATCATCGGACGGTCATAGTCGGGCGTGAGTATGTGGTGGGTGTGGTAGGTGAAATTGACGCCTGCATCGCACAGGTGCGGATAGTTTTCCGAGTCGAAGGCGCGGAATCCGTCGACATTGCGCTTGGTGCTCCTGTTTCCGCGCAGCAGTCTGCCCGAGAAATAGACGCACACCTCCGGCACCATGGCACGCCCCTCGTCGTTCGTGGCGGAGGCAAGTTCGATGCTGGTGATGAGGTTTTCCTTGCCGTCAGTGCGCAACTGGCCGAGCGGCAACTGTGATCCGGTGAGGATGACAGGCTTGGTGAGGTTCTCGAGCATGAATGACAGGGCGGACGCAGTGTATGCCATTGTGTCGGTGCCGTGGAGTATCACGAAACCGTCATAGTCGTCATAATGGGCCGAAATGATGCAGACCAGTTGCGCCCACAAGCCCGGTGTCATGTCACTCGAGTCTATTGCAGGGGAGAACTGGTATGTGTCGACCTCGGTCTTGATGAGTTTGAACTCCGGCAACTGCCTCAACAGATGGTTGAAGTCAAGCGGTTCGAGCGTGCCTGTCGTGTGGTTGCGCCCCATGCCGATGGTGCCGCCGGTGTAGATGAGCAATACTTTGTTAACCATTGTCCTGTCTTTTCGTGAGTAAAACGACGTTTTCCACGTGTGGCGTATGAGGGAACATGTCAACCGGCTGCACCGCCGTCACTTTGTATTCCGCGTCCATCAACTGCAGGTCACGGGCCTGTGTGGCAGGGTTGCAGCTGACATAGACGATGCGCTCTGGCTTTGTCTGCAGTATGATACCGATGACATCGGGATGCATGCCGGCCCGGGGTGGATCGGTGATGATGACATCCGGCCTGCCGTGCTCGGCGACAAAATCCTCCGTGAGCAGGTCTTTCATGTCGCCGGCATAGAACAACGTGTTGTCAATGCCGTTGATTTCGCTGTTCACTTTGGCGTCGCTTATGGCTTCGGGCACATACTCAATGCCCACGACCTGACGTGCTCTCTTCGCCACGAAATTGGCTATCGTGCCCGTGCCGGTGTACAAATCGTAGACGAGTTCGCTGCCTGTAAGTCCGGCAAACTCCCTTGCCACGGAGTAAAGGTGATACGCCTGCTCGGTGTTTGTCTGGTAGAAACTCTTCGGACCGACCTTGAAGCGCAGCCCTTCCATAGTCTCGTATATGTGGTCATTGCCCTTGAAGGTCTTCACCTCAAGGTCATTGAACGTGTCGTTGCATTTCTGGTTGTTGACGTAGAGCAGGGAAGTGATCTGCGGAAACTTGTCTCCGATATACTGCATGAGGCTCTCCGCACGCTGCTCGTCACCCTCCTCGTCGAAGCGGAACTGCATTATGAGCATCCACTCGCCGGTATTGGAGTTGCGCAAAACCATGTCGCGGAGCAGTCCGTGCTGGTTGCGCAGGTCGTAGAAGGTGAGGTCGTGTTCGAGGGCGTAGTCCCTTATGGCGTTGCGGATGTCGTTGTGCAGCGGTTCCATGAGGTGGCACGTCTCAATGGGATATATCTTGTCGAAAGCCCCGGTGATGTGAAAGCCCACGGCGTTCTTGTCCTTTATCTCGCCGCCTGCGCTCACTTCGTCGGGCGTAAGCCACCGTTTGTTGGAAAAGCCGAACTCCAGTTTGTTCCTGTACTCAAAGGTCTTCACCGACCCGAGAATGGGATGGAACTCGGGAAGTTCCACCTTTCCTATCCTTGAAAGTTGGTCGTGGACTTGTTTCTGCTTGGCTTTGAGTTGGTCGAAGTAAGGCAGGTTCTGCCACTTGCAGCCGCCGCAGATGCCGAAATGTTCACATCTCGGCTTGATGCGGAGGGGGCTTTCCTTCACAAACTCCGTTATCCTCGCCTCGCAGAACGAGTGCTTCTTCCTCGTGACCTGCAGGTTTACCACGTCACCGGGTACAGCCCACGGTACGAATACCACCATGTCGTTGACGCGTGCGAGGGCTTTTCCCTCGGCGGCAACATCCGTTATGGTGACGTTTTCAAGTATTGGCAGTGGCTTCTTCTTGCGCATATTCTTTCCTTATTCCAACATCTTGTTCATGCTGAGGTCGCAAATCTTCCCCTCGGGATTGACCTTTGCACGGATGGTGTAGTTGTATTCAGTGTTTCCGTCCTGCTTTTCCACCTGCTCGGTGGCCGGGAACGTGACGGTAAATTCGTACTCTCCGTCGCCTACTTCTTTCTTTTCTATCTTGTAGTCGTCGATAATGCGCCAGTTGAGATTGTGCACATCGTCCTTCCAAAGTTTGTGCATGAACGTGATGACGTCGCTCTTCGTGGCGTTCTGTTTGCCGAGAAAGGTTGTCAAGAGGGAGTTGACCGTACTCGTCAGGCGGTCTTCGTCTTTGGAGTTTATGCTCTGGAAGAAGTTGCGGAACAGTGACCCGAGCATCTGTTTCTCCTCCGGCTGCACCACGGTGGCGTTGATGTCGCGTATCCTGTCGTTGGCTTCGTCAACATAGTTCCCGTTGGGATGCCCCTCAACATACGACTTCAGTGCTTCCGGGGTGGCTGCACTTACCGCCGAAGCCCAGTCTATGGAGTCTATCATGCGGACGGCTTCCTTTGCATGAGACGATGCGGGATGCTCGTCGAGGAACTGTTGCAGGGCGGCGCGTGAGTTGCTTATGACAACGTCGTTCCACTCACGGAGTTCGGTGTTGAACATGGTTATGCGTGCCTGAACGGAGTCCCGGTGTGCCTGGGGCGCGTCGTTGTAGGTGTCGAGGAACTGTTGCATGAGCGTAATGTCGTCACTTGACATTGCACTTTCGTAGGCTGCCGTCTCCTTGTCATTTCCTGCTGACGTGTAGAAATAGAAGATTGCGCCGATGATGACGGCAACCAATAGCGCAATGGCGATATAAACCGGTGTGTTGCTTTTTCCTTTCTTGGTGTTGAGCCTGACACCGCAGTTGGGACAGACAGGGGCTTTGTCGCTTACCTCGTGTCCGCATTCAGGGCATTTTATTAGCATATCAGTCGTGTGTATACTTATTTTTCAAACCTTATTTCACGCAGTCCGTGCCGTCCCAGGAATCTGCTTTTGTCAACGTTTCCCTTGACACCTCCGATTCTGCCCTTGCCGGTGTACTGCCACATGGTGATGTCGCGGTCGTCGATAAGGGTGGGTTCATAGTCGGTATACTGCGCTATCATTGTCTTGTATTCCTCCGGCAACGATCCGGCAAGATATTTGTCGTAGAAGTTGGCACCGGTATAAATCAACGGTTTCTGGTGGTAATACTCCTCGATAAGTTGCAGGAATGTGGTCAAAGAGTCGGTAAATGCCTCGACGGACAGTCCCCCACGAGTCTCGATATCAATCATCGGGATGAGGTCCTGGTCTGCCGGACGGCACTGGGTCGTGAAGTTGTCCAGTTGTAAATGGAGCGGCGTCTTGGGGCGGAAGAAATGATACGAACCGACTTTCAGGCCGTGCTTCTTGGCCAAACGTATGTTTTCCTCATATCTGTCGTCTATGCGGTCGCCGCCTTCTGTGGCTTTCAGGTAGACATAAGCGGTCTTCCTGTTGTCTCCGACGGCCTCCCAGAAGACATCGCCTTGGTAGTGGCTCAAGTCAATTCCGTGGACATGGCTGCATGTGTCCTCACATTGCACATAGAGCCAGTCTTCCTGCGAGAACGATGGAACAGCAAAACAAATGAACAACAGAACCGCATAAAGTCTATCCATACTGCAAAGTTACAACAATAGGGCGTAATTGCAAAATTATTAAAGGGTGTTCTGCGGATTGTTTTTGCGTCGTATCCGGCTCTCCGCAAAGAGCGTTGAGTGGGGCGCAGACTACTCTTCGATGGTGTCGAGGCGGCTTTTCAGCCGGCGGAGAATTATGCTTGCGTTCTCCAGTGGGGCATATTCAAAATAGGTGATGCCCTTGTTGTGTTTCGCCTTGCGGCGCTGCATGATGCTCTGCACCATCACTGTGGCTGCCTTGGAATCTATCTTCTTGACGAAAGGGAGTTCCTCCTTCTTGAAAGCAAAGTTGTTAATGAGGATGCTTCCGGCAAGTTGCGCCACTTTCTGCATCTGCAGTTCCTTGAGCCAACGTTCCACTTTGGCGTAGTCAATGCGGTCGTTGTTGATTCTGGCATAGTTGCCCAAGCGGATGATGAGTTTCGTTGACGTGCCGCGGTTGAGAATGGCGTGACAGTTGACTATTATTATATTGAAGAGGTCAAGCGACTCCTTGGAGTAGTTCTCGGAGTGTTTCTCCAGTGTGTAGATTTCCTTCAGTTTCTTGTTGAGCATGGAGTTGTCCAGTTCGGGACGTATGCTCTGCCCCGTGTTGGAGGCTGCCTCCTGGTGGATTTCGTCGCGTAACGCCTGCGGCATATTGAACTTCGGTTCGAACTGATGGTTCTTTACTGCACGCGAGGCCACGCTTGCCACGTTCTCCGCAACGACTGTTTCCACGAGCCGTTGCCACTTGAAAGCAGACATAGGCTCCATTTCCACATACTCGTTGAGTGCGCCTGAGCGCATCATGCGGAAAAAGTTGCGTGTGATAATGTCTATGGCTGCGTTCATGTTGTGGAGATTTGCGCTGGCTGAAGCGGAGTTACAGGAGTGTCACTTTGCTGATTTCCTGTTCCTTGTCGCAGTAGTGGCAGTGTAGGATGCCTAACTTCTTGTCACTGACATGGAAGACTGTTGGCATCGGTTCGTTGTTGGTCACGCACCGCGGATTGTTGCATTTCACGATGCCTACGAGGATATCGGGCGTGTTGACGGTGATTTTCTCCACCACTTCGTAGTCTTTTATGATGTTGATGACGATGTTGGGAGTGATCACAGACAGTTTGTTTATCTCCTCGGAGGTGAAGAAACGGTCGCTCACTTTTATGATGCCCTTGCGTCCGAGTTTCGATGACGGATAGTTGTAGCCTATCGTTACGGGGGCTGATTCCTTGTCAAGCCCGAGCAGACTTACCACTTGATAGGTCTTGGAAGCGGGTATGTGGTCGATGACAGTGCCGTTTTTGATTGCTGCGACCAGTCGTTCGTTCTTGTTCATCTTTTTATTCCGGTTGGTTGGAGGGACAGTCTCCCTTCGTCGTTTCTCGTTTACAGGATTATGGAAGTGTCGTTTCTGACGGTCTCAAGGTCTATTCCGAGCACATGACAGTAGATTGCTTCCCGGGCGTAAAGGCCGTTCTTCGCCTGCTGGATGTAGTAAGCGTGTGGGTTGGAGTCCACGTCATAGGCTATCTCATTGACGCGCGGGAGAGGGTGGAGTATCTTCATGTTGTCGCGTGCGAGGTCGAGCATGGAGTTGCGGAGTATGTACACGTTCTTCACACGCTCGTATTCCATCGGGTCAGAGAACCGTTCTTTCTGCACGCGCGTCATGTAGAGAATGTCCGCATCGGCTATTATCTTCTCGTTGAATGCCGTGTGTTCCTGGAAGTTTATGCCGTTCTCTTTGCAGTATATCTTGTATTCGTTGGGCATGGCCAACTCTTTCGGTGCGATGAAGTGGAACGTGGGATTGAAGTGACGCATGGCTGTTATGAGCGAATGCACCGTCCTGCCGTATTTCAAGTCGCCGACAAGGTAGATGTTCAGGTTCTCCAGAGTGCCTTGGGTCTTGTATATCGAGTAGAGATCGAGCAGACATTGTGACGGATGCATGTGCGCTCCGTCGCCTGCATTGACAATAGGCACAGGTACAACTTCGCTTGCATATACCGCAGCACCCTCGATAAAGTGGCGCATGACAATGACATCGGCGTAGTTGGACACCATGAGAAGCGTGTCCTTCAGGGTCTCCCCCTTTGACACGCTCGACACTTTCGCGTCGGTGATGCTTATCACTTTCGCCCCGAGACGGTTGGCTGCGGTCTCGAAAGAGAGGCGCGTCCGAGTGGAAGGTTCAAAGAACAGGGTGGCGACAATGCGTCCTTTCAGCAGTTCACGGTTGGGGTGCTTTTCAAACTCTTCAGCCATGCTGATAAGATACATGATGTCGTCTTTCGACATATCGGCAATGGTTACGAAATCCAGTTTGTCCATTTCGGTTCGTTATAAAGGCTGATTTTGACTGCGAAGTTAGCAATATTTTTCTGAAAGAGAGCCCCAATCGAAAAGTTTATTGTATTTTTGCATGAGATTTGTAGAACGCTTTTGCAGAACGCACTAAGGACATGCGCAGAAAATTCATATACTCTTTGTGGGGGCTTTTGGGTGCGGCGGTGTTGTTTGCCGTTGTCTCTTTTGTCGCTATATGGAACGGTTGGATCGGCTATATGCCGGATATCGATGACCTACAGAACCCCATAAGCCGCAGCGCAACACAGGTGCTGTCGTCCGACGGCAAACTTCTCGGCACCTGGAGTTACAATAAGGAGAACCGTGTGCTTGTCAATTACAAGGACATTCCTCCGCATTTGGTTGACGCTCTGATAGCGACGGAGGACGTGAGATTCCGCGAACACTCGGGCATAGACTTCATTGCGCTCGGCAGAGCCATAGTAAAGAGAGGAATGTTCGGGCAGTCCAGCGCCGGAGGAGGCTCGACCATAACCCAGCAACTCGCCAAACAACTTTACTCGGGAACGGCTTCCAGCACGTTTGTCAGGCTTATGCAGAAACCCATAGAGTGGGTAATTGCAGTGAAACTGGAGCGCACCTACACCAAGGAAGAGATTGTCGCTCTCTACCTCAACTACTTTGATTTCCTCCACAACGCCGTGGGAATAAAGACCGCAGCGGACACTTATTTCGGCAAACAGTTGGGTGACCTGGACATAAACGAGTCCGCTCTGCTTGTCGGACTGTGCAAGAACCCGTCCCTTTTCAACCCGGTGCGCTACCCGGAAAAGGCTTTGCAGCGGCGCAACGTGGTGCTCGGGCAGATGCTGAAAGCCGATTACATAACGCAGGAGGCTTACGACTCGCTGTCGGCGCAGCCTCTGAAACTCAACTTTCACCGCATTGACCACAAGGAAGGGCTTGCTCCTTATCTGCGTGAATACCTGCGCCAGTATCTCATGGCGGAGAAACCGCGGCGTGCCAACTACCCTGACTGGAACTACAGACAGTTCGTCGTCGACTCCATAGCGTGGGAGACAGACCCCCAATACGGTTGGTGCAACAAGCATACGAAGAAAGACGGCTCTCACTATAATGTGTATGAGGACGGTCTGAAGGTGCATACAACAATCGATTCGCGTATGCAGCGCTATGCGGAAGAGTCGGTTATGGGTCATGTAGGCAAGTATCTGCAGCCTGCATTCGACAAAGAGAACAAGCGGAAGCCTAACGCTCCTTTCTCCAGTGCGCTGACCAAGAAACAGGTCGACGCCATTATGGAACGCTCAATCCGCCAGAGCGAGCGTTACGCAGTGATGCATACGGCAGGTCATTCCGACGAAGAGATACGAGCCTCGTTCCGCAAAAAGACCCCGATGACGGTGTTCACATACCAGGGGGAGGTGGATACCGTGATGACACCGCTTGACTCTATCCGATACTACAAGTCGTTCCTCCGTGCCGGTTTCATGTCAATGGACCCGGCGACAGGCCACGTCAAGGCTTATGTCGGAGGGCTCAATTACACCCATTTCATGTATGACATGGTGTCGGTTGGCTGCCGTCAGGTCGGTTCGACAATCAAACCGTTCCTCTATTCGCTTGCAATGGAGAACGGAATGACACCGTGTGACCTTGCGCCAAACGTCCAGCAGACCTACATAGTCGCAGGTAAACCATGGACACCGCGCAATGCTTCGCGCAGCAGATACGGTGAAATGGTCACCCTGAAGTGGGGTCTGTCGCAGTCAAACAACTGGATTTCCGCCTACCTCATGAGCCGTCTGTCGCCTGACCAGTTTGTCGGACTGCTCCATTCTTTCGGTATCAACAACCCTGACATACATCCCTCGCTTGCGCTTGCTCTCGGTCCGTGCGAGGTAAGCGTCGCCGAGATGGTGAGCGCATACACCACTTTCGTCAACCATGGCATCCGCACGTCGCCCCTGTTCATCTCTCGCATAGAGGACAACAACGGCAATGTCATCGAGGAATTCCACCCCAGGATGAACGAAGTCATCTCCGCCGCTGCGGCAGACAGGATGTTGACGATGCTCCGTGCGGTCATCGACGAGGGTACTGGCGGTAGAATCCGTCACAAATACAACATAGGTGGCGAGGTTGGAGGAAAGACAGGAACGACCAACCGCCACGCTGACGCATGGTTCATAGGCTTCACTCCCCAACTCGTTTCCGGCTGTTGGGTGGGCGGAGAAGACCGTGACATCCACTTCGACACCATGACATACGGTCAGGGTGCGTCCATGGCACTGCCGGTATGGGCTTATTATATGCAGAAAATCTATCGTGACAAGACGCTGGGATACTCCACTTCAGTGCCGTTTGACATGCCTGCCGACTTCAGTCCGTGCGGCAATTACAGCGGCGAAACTGACGAGGCGGAGGGCGAAGGCACAGGTGAGACGAGCATAGACGAAATCTTCGAGTGACTAATATAACCAATCAACCTTAACATTTATGAACAAAACAATCAGAAAAGCAGTTTGCCTTTCATTCCTGATGCTGTTGTGCGGCATGCAGGCAAGCAAGGCCCAGACTCCAAGGGCGGAGTATCCACGGCCGCAGTTTGAGCGCAATGACTGGCAGAACCTTAACGGAACGTGGACCTATACGTTCGATTTCGGCAAGACAGGACTTGACCGCGGACTTCAGAACTCAAAGAGTTTCGACGGCAAAATCACCGTTCCTTTCTGCCCGGAGAGCAAATTGTCGGGAGTGGAATATGTGGATTTCATCAACTCCATGTGGTATCAGCGCCAGATAACGGTGCCTTCTTCGTGGACGGGAAAGAACGTCCTGCTGCACTTCGGGGCTGTAGACTATGAGGCAACGGTCTATATCAACGGCAAGAAAGTGGCGCAGCACCACGGTGCAGGCACTTCTTTCACCGTCGACATCACCAAGTTGGTGAAGCCGGGAGAGACTGCCAACCTCGTCGTGAGGGTTGTCGATGACCTGCGAGGCGGCAAGCAGCCGGGTGGCAAACAGTGTACAAACTTCTATTCTGGCGGCTGCTCCTACACTCGTGTTACCGGCATCTGGCAGACCGTGTGGATGGAACCGGTAGCGCCGGAGGGACTGAAGAGCGTCTTCGCAACGCCCGACATCGATGAGCAGGTGCTTGTTGTTCGCCCGGAGTTCTACACCGAGTCCAATGACAACACTCTCACCGTACAGGTTACAGACGGCAAAAAGACTGTGGCAACCAAGACCGTCAAGGCTACAAACCAGGCCGTTGTGGTGCTTCCGATAAAGAATCCTAAACTGTGGTCTCCCGAGACTCCTAACCTCTACGACGTGAAATACACCGTCAAGAGCAAGGATGGCAAGGTCATCGACGAGGTGTCTTCCTATGCAGGAATGCGTAAGGTGCACTGTGCAAACGGCTATTTCTATCTCAACAACAAGCCTTACTACCAGCGTCTTGTGCTTGATCAGGGCTATTATCCCACCGGCGTGTGGACTGCTCCGAGCGATGAAGACCTGAAGAACGACATCATCCTGTCAAAGAACTGCGGTTTCAACGGCGCGCGTCTGCACCAGAAGGTGTTCGAGGAGCGCTTCTTCTACTGGGCGGACAAACTCGGTTACATCACCTGGGCAGAGCAGGCTTCATGGTGTCTTGACGTCAACGATGAACTCGCGGCACGCAATTTCATCTCCGAATGGACAGAAGAGGTGATCCGTGACAGAAACCATCCGTCTATCGTGACATGGACTCCGTTCAACGAGACATGGGGCGCTCAGGACGGCACTTATCCGCGTCTGATCAGCGACATCTATGATGTCACCAAGGCAATGGACCCCACTCGCCCGGTAAACGACGCCAGCGGCGACACCCATATAAAGACTGACATCTGGAGCGTACACGACTACACACGCGAGCCGGAGAAGATCATAAGCAACCAGACCATAAAAGCCGGCGTGGAACCCTACCGCAACGCACGCGACCAGGAGTGGATGGCGCACTACGCAGGCCAGCCTTACATGGTTGACGAAATGGGCGGTCTGCCTTGGATTCCCAAGGAGCAGCGCGCCAATTCGTGGGGTTACGGAGCGCAGATAGAAACCCTCGACGACTTCTACAGCATCCTCGAAAAGGAGATTGACGCCTTTGCGGCCTGCAAGCATGTCGTAGGCTTCTGCTACACGCAGTTGACCGATGTGGAGCAGGAGAAGAACGGAATGTACTACTACGACCGTACTCCGAAGTTTGACTGCGCAAAGATCAAGTCGATAATCGGCAAGATTCCTTCCGTGATAGAGAATCCGCAGGACTTGTCCGACTGGAAATAAACGCTCTGTCGAGCCGACATGCAGCCGGTCATCACCCTTTCGGTGGGTGGTGACCGGCTTTTCTGTTGTGTGGCAACGCTGTCCGGCTCTTCCGCAAGCACCGTTCAGGTATTCTTTAGACACCGTTTTTGCAAGTTGTTCACGACCGTGGTTCGCTCGAACCACGGTCGATATTCGGCCGGCTCACGACCGTTATCCGATCGGCCCACGACCGTGAACAACCCGCCAAAGCACCGCTATGGCATGGACGAAGTGCCGTCTGGACATTAAAAAAGTTCCGTTATGACAATGCCATAACGGAACTGCGCATCACCGGCTTATGCTGAAAGCCGACGGTGCGGCATTATTTCACGGCAACTTTTCTTGCCGTACCGTTGGACGACTTCTTTATGTAGATGCCGTTTGTGTGCGGATTGTTCACTTTGACACCGCTGATGTTGTAGTATTCCACAGTCCCCTCGCCGTTTTCGGAACTGATATTTATCACAGCCGTCGGGTCGTAGTTGGTGAACGGGATGTTGAGGAACAGGTCGTCGGTGACGTTGGTCGGGTCGCCCACATAGTTGTAGGCTATGCTTGATGTCACTGACTGCACGAGGACGTCGAGGTCAAGTCCGGCGCTCTTGAAACCTTCCTTGATGAGCGGACTGACAATTGCAGAGTTGTTGTTGATGGCATCTATCGAACCGTCAAGGCCTCTCTGCATTCCGTCTACTATCTCCTGTGACAGTTTGAGGTGCTCGTTGCCGTCGGCAAATGCCACGATTGTCTCCACCAACGGCGGGATTATGTTGGTGTTGACAATGGCTGCCGCATCCTCGGCGGTGGCAGGCAGGTTCATGAAGTCGTTCTTGTTGAACGGATCGACCTCCGGGTCGTAATCGAAAGTGAAGTATCCTTTCAGCACGGCGTCAATGGTCTCCCAGTTGGCAGCGGTGAATTCCGACACCAGATCGGTCAGTTTCTCTTTGGTGCGGTAGTATGCGTAGTCCTCGAAAGTGCCGTCAAAGGTTTCGCCCATGGGTATGTTCTTGATGAAGTGTGTCTGTATGTCAAGTCCTGCATCGGTGATGTCGATGAGGCGGAACGGACATCCGTAGGCTATGGACGAGCCGGTCAGCACCTGATAGAGGTCGTTTCCGACGGTCGTCTGCACCCTTGCAATGTCGGTGGCGGTGCCGTCTCCGGTGAATATCACGTCGATGCCGTTGGATGCGAGGAAGTCCTGTATGTCGGTTTCAGTCAGTCCGTTCTCCGTCTCGCCGCCTGTTCCGCTTTCCGAATCACCTTCGGCGGAACCTCCGAAGAGCGACTCTATGTCCAGTTGCTGGCTGTTGTTGATGAGGTCACCTGTCGATGCGAAACCGTCAAACGGCGCTGCGACGAGATGGTGCGACAGTGCGATGACCTGCCGTCCTGTCTTGTGGGCTTCGGCAATGGCATCTGTCATCCATCGGAGCGTGGCCTCCGTGAGCAGACCGGCCGTGTTTATCTCGGTCTCGACGGTGGTTGCGCCGTCTTCTCCGGGCGTTTCCGTCACCTTGTTGTCGTTGTACTGGCATGCGTCAATGCCCAACAGGGCGAGTTTGTCGGTGGGATAAGCCATATAGGAGAGGGTGGTGGCGTCGCGCGAAACGGCATCGCCATAGCCGTAGTCCTTGTAGTAGACGTTGGCGAAGTCGTCGGAGGTGATGTTCTCAGTGGCTGTTTTTGTGTCGCCGTCATATATACATGCTCCCGGATTGTTGATGTCTTTCGTTCCGGGAACGACATAAATGCGTATGCCCGCATCCTTTACGGGCTTCAGCAGGTCTGCCATCATCCTGTGGCTTGCCGCGTCTCCGTTCATGGTAAGGTTGCCCGGTATAAGTACAACCGCTGGTTTCACCGTGAGGATGCTGTCCACCATGGCCTTGACAATCGTCGGCGCCATGTCGTAGAGGTTGGCGTCTCCGGCGCGGTCTGCTTCAAAAGCCTTTCCGTCTGCTACCAGATTGTCGGGGCAGAGCATACCTGTTGAGCCCATGACGAACACGGATGTGCCTATGGGGGAGAAATTCCGTGGCGCTACGTTGAATGATGCTTCCGCCGTGGAGGCGCTGTGGCGCACATGATAAGTGCCCGGTTCAAGTTTGGCGTTGATGTCGGCGGTGAAACTGCCGCTGTTGAATTTCTGGTCGCCAGAGACTGTTGTCCTGTATGTAGGGGTTATGGACGCATTCTTGTAGATGCCGATGCTGCCGCTCATGTTGACGTAGTTCACATGGATTCCGTCGGCTTCCTGCGTGGCGGAAAGCCTTGGCGAGTTGTCCACGGGAGTACCTCCTTCGAGCACGGTGACGGTCGTCTTGAACTCAGGATAGGTGTCGTTGAAGTCGTTGTTGCCAACTTGCGTCTTCTCCGTGCTCACGCGGCAGATGTCAGAACCTACTATCTTGTCGGGCGTGGTGTAGAGTTCTTCTTCCAGCACGTTGGGGTTTGTCGTCTCGTAAGTACCCATCATGTAGTCCAGTTCGTATTCTCCTGCCACACCGTCATTGATGACCGTGTAGTCGAAACAGACCGAGTCGCAGCCGTTGTTCGCAGAACCCTGTATGCTTCTCCTGTAACATTCCTTTGTCTGGAAAGCGAACCATGTGTATCCGTCCTTTGGATTGGATGTGTTGAGGACATCGGCAAGTACGGCACTGTAGCGCATCGCACCGCTCATGTTGACCTCTTCGCCCTCGTCATTCAAAGTCCCTTCCGCTGCGTATTGCACATAACTGTTGTCGCCTACGGTGACATTCCAGTTCTCGGGGACGCGTACTGCGAAGAACGACAGACCTGTCTGGGCACCGTTGTTGTCTACTGTCACGGCTGTTATCCTTGATTCAAACGCCTCGTTTCCGGCTATTTCCGACGGTACGGCGATGCGCCCGAACTTGTAGCAAGAAGCCAGTGACAAGATGATTGTCAAGCCTGCGGCGAGGTTGACAAGCGTAGTACAGTTTCTTTTCATAAGTCTGGTTTTTAAGTTAGTATATAATGGTACGGGTGCAAAGTTATGCGCAAAAGGACTGGAGGGGTGTAAATATCGGGGATAAAAAAGTAAAAAGCGAACCAATGTGCATCGGTTCGCTTAGATGTAAGATATATAATGTGCGGTCGTATTACGTGTCGTGGACGGTCATTTGCGCCTTTTGCTCCGGCGGAAGAAGTCGCGCCAGCCGTTGAAATCCTTTTTGAAGATAAGTCCGACCCCCTGTGTGTTGAGCGAGTTCTTGGTGAAATACTTGTCGTTGGTCTGGTTGTAGACCTTCACGGCGATGTTTCCGCTCGGCACGAGCAGGTACTGTATGTCGAAATCGCCTATGAATGTCGACGTGGCGTTCTGGTTGTCACGGTAGCCGAACTGTCCGTTGATGAGCAGACGGTTGTTGAGCAGGCGTCCGGAAACGAGCCCTTCGTACTCCGCATTGTTGAATCCCTCGTCGCCGGTGGATATGTTTGCCCCGAGATTCCACTGCTTGTTGTCGATGATTGCCTCCAGCACGTTGCTCAACTGTTGCGAGACAGTGCCGCTGAGGATGCTCTGCATGGCGAGCGAAGTCTGGCTCTGTCGCTGCGACTGGGCTGTGGAACTGTTGTTGCTCTGGTTCATGAACCGTCCGATGGCGAGCAGATAGAGCACCTGCTGGTTGATTTCCTCGTTGCTGTTCATTACGCTCATGACCATCTGTTTGGCGTCGCTGCTGACCGTAGGCATGTCAAGAGAGAAGTCGACATGGGGCTGAGAAGGCGTGCCTGAGATGTTCATGATGCAGTCAACGCGTATGTTGTTGTTGAGGAAAGACCGTCCGAGGTTGATGTCAGAGAGTGGGACGCTGTTGAGAGTGTACTGTGCCTTGAGGTCGAGCAGGGCGTTGTAGGCGTTTCCTCCGAATGTTATCGTACCGCCGGAGAGGAAGTTGAAGTCGCGCTTTATGACGTTCTGTATCGTCAGGTTGTACGTTCCGTTGTCGACGGTGTAGTTGCCAAACATGTCGAAACTGCCCTTGTTGTAGTACGAAGTCCTGATTGCCCCACTGCCGTTGAGTGCTATGCAGTCGCCGGTCTGACTGTCCATCAGCACCTTGAGGGTGGCGTCGGGATTGCAGTGGATGAGCATGTTGAGATAGAGATTTGTGCCTACGCGGGTCTTGTGTGCCTGTTTCTCCGCATTGTCGCCCTGTATGGGTTCTTCCTCTTGCCTGTTGCGGTCGTTCCAGACTATGAACTCGTTGTTGGAAACGGAGTTCTGCGAGGTGGCGTCGTAGACTATCTGCGAGTTCTTTTCGGGTGTCGCCTCGATGTTGATGACCACTTCGCCCGACTTTCCCTTGATGTCACACTTGCCGGTGGCATAGGCTGTGCCGTAGAAGACATCGTCTCCGAAGTCGTGGGTGTCGTATGCCAACAGACTGTTTGCCGTGATGCCGATGTCGTAGGTGAACTTTCCTAAATGCCTGTGCCGCAGGTGACCGTTGACGATGCCGGTGTTTCCGTTGCGGTCATAAATGGTGTCGTTATAAAAGATGATGTCATCGGGATTGAGTTTTACCCTTGCCCCGTTGAGGCTGTAGGTGGTGTTGAGGCTCTTTATATGGGTGCTTCCGCTCACCCGGGCGTCGCCAATCAGTTGGATGGAGGACAGAGGCCCGACGACGTGAAGACTGCCCCAGCCGCGCAGATTGATGTCGGAGGCGAAACTGTCGCAGTAGGACTGGATGAAGGCAAGGCTCGATCCGGCGGCAGTGATGTCGAGTGCGATATTCTTGTTTTTGGGGGATATGTATCCCGAAATGTTGGTTTTGTTGTCTCCTTCCTCCTCTGCCACGGCATCGATGTTTATCGCTCCGTCGTCATTGTTCCAGTATGCCTTTGCGTGAAGACACCCCAACGAACCGCCTTCAAACATGAAGTTCTTCACGTCAAGTTCCGCTTCCGCCGAGGGTTTCGAGAACAACGAGCGGATGGAAGCATAGCCTGTGGCGTAGCCGGAGAACTCTACGGAGTGGAAGTTCACCATGTCGAGGATGTAGGCCACGTTGACATCTTTCATGTGGACCTTGATTTCCTCGTCGGAGTCCTTTGCCGTCATGCCGCTGATGCGCACCTCCTGGTCCCCGTGACATACCGTCAGGTCATTGACGGTGAGCCTGTCCTTGACGTATTCTATGCTCGACGGCTTGACTGTCCACACCGTGTCGCCGATGAGGATGTCGGATTTCATGACGTTGACGTGTGTGGTCGGCAGTCCATCAGAGTTGTTGTAGAAATGCGTGTCGGTGTTTATCTGGCCGTTGATGCTGTTGCGTCCGTTGATGTCAAACGAGGCTTGTGATACGAGATGGTTTGCTGTGGCCTTGGCGTTCAGCAGATAGTGAGCCGTGTCACCGCGCTTGCCGATTGCCGTGACGTTGAGTTTCGCTTTCAGAGTGCCGTCGGGCGAGGTCACGATGAGGTAGCCGTCACGGTATTGCTTCTCGCCGTAGGTGAAGTCGGGGATGTCGATGTTGATGTCCGTGCGGTCGGCCTTGTCGTCGATGTTGGCTATTATGTGGGCGTCTTCTCCCAGTTGCAGCGGCACGCCAAGCAGTTTTTCCGCCCAGTCGGTCTTGTGAACGGTGGCGTAGAGGTTTATCTTGTTGGCGGTTTCCTTTGCTCGTGGAAGCCACGGCATGGTGGGAAGTTTCTTGTGAATGGCGGCAGTCAGGCTGTTGATGACGGTGTTGTAGTCGAACTGGCCGTCGGCTGATACCTTGCAAAAGTCGCTCTTCAGTGTGATGCTTTGTGTGCCATTGCCCTCCGCAGACTTGTGCAACTCGAGTGAATTGATGCGGTAGACGTCTTCGGCGGAGCGCATCGCAAAGTCGCTTATGGTGATGTCGCCCTCAGAGTTGTTGATGTCGGTGCCGCGGAAGTTGCCGTTCACGGAAAAGTCAAACGTGCTGTCATGCCACTTGTCGGTAATTCCCAATCCCGAGGGACTGACGTTTCTTGCGCTTATGCGGAACTTTGCACCGGGAACGGAGGCTGCCCTGTCGTAACTGCCGTCCAGATTCACCGTGGCGAAATCGTCGTTGAGGTTTGCCGAAAAGACTGTTGTCCCTCCGTCGGTATAGTTCGCTCTGATGCCTATGTTATGGTAGTTGTGGTTGCGGAATGTGATTTTTCCGATGTCTGTTGTGGCGTTGAGGGTGGCAATCTTGCCGTTGGCGACCTGTCCGTTGGCCGTGACGGTGCAGTCGAGATGCCCGAAATCGCTGTTTCCGGCGAGTGTTGCGATGTCGATGTCCTTGCCTGTGATTTCCGCAGTGTAGCCGTTTTGCGTCTTGGAAACCCTCATCGTGGCGTTGCCTGCAGCCGTGTTGACCTTGCCGTCGAGGCTGATGTCACCGCCAGTTCCCGACGCTTTGCCGGTCAGGGATATTTCTCCCAGGCGGTCAATGACAGGCGGGATGATGTCCTGTTTGCCGATGTTGGCGGCTATAGACCGCAGTCCTGCGGCATCGGTGTGGAGTTTCTCTACTGTGCCTTCCCACTTCCAAGTGCCGTTCACCTTGTGGATATGGGCATCGCCGGCCAACAACAGACCGGGGAGTTGTGTCAGACTGATGTCGTGAAAGGATATTTCCGTGTCGCTGCCCTGTATGTCTGCGGACAGATAAAGGGGGCGCATGTCGTTGCCAAGCGGTCTGTAGAAACAGTTGAAATCGGACAATGAAACGTGTGAATCGCTGATAGAAGTGCGGAAATCCAGACTGTTGGGTTTGAGTTTTCCGTTCTCCGTGGCGTAATGAACTGTCGCATGGGGAATCGCAATGACGGAATGGGGTAGGGTGATGCGGAAGTCTGACAGTCTCGCACCGCTCTTTCCTCCGGCGAATTTCGCCGTCATCTTCTTCACCGTGAGACCGCTCCCCTCGTTAAAAGCCAACTTCTTGACATTCAGGTCGAGGGAGTCGTTGGTGAGTTTGTTGAGTATGAAGTGTGCGCTGATGTCCTTCAGATGCAGATGTTTTGGTGAAAACGTCTCGGAAAGAGGACTGTCGAGTTGGTCGTAGTCAATCTGGCTGCGCCTGATTATCAACGAACTGATCTGCAGGTTGAGTGTTCCGTTGTCGTCTTTCGGTTTCGACGAGAGTGAGTCTATGATGAACTGGAAATTCATTTTCGACGATGCCGTTTCCTTGTAGAGTTTGGCTCTCATGCCGAAAATCTGGGCAGAGGTGACGGAAATCCGCCCTTTCATCAGTTCCAGGAACGACCAACTCGCCGAGATTCGGGGGGCAGTGAGCAACTCTTTGCCCTTTTTGTCATTGACGCTGATGCCGTCAAGCACGATGCGGTTGAAGATTGAGATGTCCACTTTCCCGATTTTCACTTCTGTACCGAGTTTTTCCGAGAGCATCTCTCCGGCCTTTCCGGCAACGGCACTCTTCACTGCCGGGATGTTCAGCAGCAGTGTCAGTGCCATGTATGTGCCTGCCAAGACCCATACGGATATGTTTATGAAGCGCCGAATTCTTCTCAGAACGAAATGTTTTTGGGTTGAACCGAGTCACAAAATTACACTATTTTCCGTGTAAAACGGAGACTTGCCCGGAATAATTAGTGATTTTTATCACGAGTTGCTCCCCTGGCTTTTTTGTTGGGAAGAATGTCGCAACCGTCACGGAACAAAGGCAATCGGACGACAGAGACAAGCATTTTGCCGGAGGATGCCACCACTGTGTAGTTGCCCTATGGTGCTGCGGAATTACACGAGCCAGTCAACAGCCTCTTTCTTGACTTCCTCAAACCATTGCTTTTCGTTGCAACCGCTGTCCGCAATCTCCATAGACCTCTCAAAGAATCGCCTGATATGTTCGGGATTTGGGATGTAGTTGGCTTTGTAACTGTCTTCAAGCATTTTCCTGAATATGTCCAATGGCAGTGGAACAATGGCGGATTTGCCTCCGTAAAATGCGATGTCGAGGTGGTGCAATGCGAAAAAGTGGGCTATGCACGCTTCGTTTATGGTCGGCGCAACAAACAGGCAGTAGCACGGTTTGGCGCAGTTCCTCTTCATCTTGCCGAGATGACGGCTTACAGGTTCACTCTCCATCTCGTATTGTTTCTGTCCGCTTGCCATGGTAACCTCTACTGTGAGCATGAAGTTTCCGTAGTCACACACTATGTCAGCCACGTTTCCTTGTGCCGTAGACAAAGGATTGCCGAAATCATCGAACTTCATATTTGCCTTGATGTCTCCACCGTCAAGCATTGTCATGGCTCTCCAAGTGTTCCATTCCAGTATAAGCGGAGTGTCATACAGGCTGTTGTCGCTTATCTGGCGGAACGTTTCCTGAATGTCGTCATACATCTTGTAGTTTTTGATGTCTTCTATCTGATGTCTGAGTTTCTCCGCTTTTCTGTTTTTCAACATTCTAAAAAGCAAATCCTTTAGTGTCTCCACGTCTTGGCAGTCATCAGTTTCGCAGTCCGGGAAAGTGTCGCGTATGCGTTTCAGAAGTAATTCCTTGTTGTCGGTGTACAGTGTGGGAGTGTTGGCATTCCCCAAATATTCGGCGTAAGCACTTTCATTGTCAAACTGCGCAGGTTCTCGTTCTGTATTGTTCAAGATGAAATCTACGTCCTCCAACTTATCTGGGACGATGCTCAAGGACTTGCCTGTGTGTGAAACATTGACAAGACCTGTCGCGCGAAGATAGCGGAAACAGGCATCCGCATAGTCACGTAAGTTGCTCGTTTGTGTCTTGATGAATTTCTCGACAGAGCGGTCCTTGCTTTCACGGGTCTTTGTCTTGCCTTTGGCAATCTGCCCCGCATAGATATCCATAAGTTCTCTTCTGGAGTATTCGCTGAAGAAAGTCCGGTAACTGCCTCTATGCTCAGGTTTGTCCTTACGGAATTTTTCTATTTTTGCGACAATGCTGTCGAAGTCATGTCAATCCGTGAGTTGCAAACCGAACAGGCGCAACTCGTCAAAACGTAACGTCCCCATCGTTCTGACTAACCGCAACATTTTCAGGTAAGGTTTGATACAGAATGTCCTTGCTTTCTCCGTTGGCCTGTGATAAGGAGAGGGGATTTGAAATTTGAGCATCTGGCGCAGGAATACTTCTTCCTTGCGTTTTGATTTTATTAATGTCTCTCCTGCAGGAGTGAGAGATATTGTCGGGCTGAGCCGGACAAAGCCAAGAGACTTGGGCGCTCTGTTGATTCTGTCCCTTGCACTGAATGCTTCGTCGTTTTCGCCCTTGCCATTGAAGAAGTCTTCATCGCGCAATACTTTCATGAAAGAGCACTGTATATCGTGCGTCCACTTGCATCCTGTGAAATGTTGAGCCAGCACTCCTATCTCCGGAATCATCTTTTCCGGCGTGCGAGGGGATGTTGTCATGAAAAGCACTTGGCTATTTATCGTTGCCATATCGTGGACTGTCTTCAAATAAACGTAATTGCGTGGTTTCGGGAATGGCAGGATATTGTCCGCCTATGGTGACGATGTCTTTTGCATCATCCCGACTTTTTCTGTAGTTGGTCACTATAATGTGGGTGGCGAAAGACTTGAACCGATTGCGGATATTTACCGCATAACTCTTTGAGTACTCGCTTACTATGTTGTTTTTGTAAAGTTCCTCTGTCAAAGGAGTGCGCCCTATTACCATGAGAGCCTTACATGGCAGGTTCGCAAAGTCCTGTGCCAGTTTCCTGTGATTGTCTTCATTAAAACCGTTTTTGTACTCCTCATTGCCGTAATCGGAAAAAATACAGTCGTAAGGAGGGTCTAAAAAAACGAAGTCGTCCTTGTTGCACATATTGAAAATGTCCGAATAGTCACAGTTATGGATGTCAGCACGTTTAAGGAGTTGGCTGTGTGACAAGGAGACGACTTGGGTGTTGAGGTGCGTATATCTGCCGAACGGGACATTGAACTCGCCTCTTGCATTGTACCTTATCATTCCCGAATATGCTGTCTTGTTTATGTAATAGTATAATGCAGCGTCAGAATACTCTTTGTCTGCCGTGCCGTTGTACATCGCGCGAAGTTTGTAGTACAACTCTTCGTTCTTGTCTTGTACACGGTCATTCGGGTGCGTTTTTTTCAGAATGTCAAACTCCTTGCGGTTTTGTTCGTAAGTCTTTTCCAGTTCGTCCAGTTCGCCTCTAAGTGCAAGGAAATTGTTTCGGACACCATTGTAAAAACCTATGAGTTTGTCATTTATGTCGTTTATGACAGCCTGTCGGGGCTCAAGATAAAAGAACAACGCTCCACCTCCAAGGAACGGTTCTACATATCTCCCCCGAAAACGAGGGATATGCCACATTATGTTGGGGATTTCTTTTGACTTTCCTCCCCTGTATTTTATCATGGGTTTCATGTTCCTGCAAGTTTATTTCTCATTGAGCGCATGAAAGAATTGCCTTTTCTGAAATGTCTGCAATGCGGTGCTGTAGGTTCTCAATTGTAATCTGCTCTTTGCAAAGTTAAGGGAAATAGTCGAAAAAACCTTTGCATTTGTGCGTTTTTGCCAATGTTTTGGCGGTTTTTCTTCCTGTTCTCTGCTATTTTTAATAAATTTGCAGTCGGATTCCAACACCTGTTTTACGCTGGGATTTCCGGCGTTTGTTGGCTTGGTTGTGAAGAATACGATTATAAATACAACAATTCATTTATGGCAAAGGTAATTAGGCTGAAGAAAGGTCTCGACATTCGTCTTGCCGGCGCAGCAAAGTCCGTGAGGACAAAACTGCCGCTTTCCGCTTCCTATACCCTCGCTTTGCCGCCGTTTGTGGGGCTCGCTCCAAAGGTGGTAGTGAAGGAAGGAGACGTGGTGAAAGCCGGTGACGCTCTGTTTGTCAGCAAACAACAGCCTCAGATGAAGTTCTCTTCGCCTGTCAGCGGCGTTGTCGAACTGGTGGAGCGCGGTGAAAGGCGCAAGTTGCTCGGCATTAAGGTGAAGGCAGATGCAGAACAACAGTATGCCGATTTCTCGCAGAAGATTTCGGAGAACATGACGGCTCAGCAAGTGAAAGAACTCCTCCTGGAGGCAGGTCTGTTCGGTTATATCAACCAACTTCCTTACGCTGTCGTGGCGGATGCGGAGAGCACTCCGAAGGGAATCTTCGTTTCCGCCCTGCGCGATATGCCCCTTGCAGGTGATTTTGAGGTGGAACTCAAGGGACAGGAGGCGGATTTCCAGGCTGGACTCACCGCTTTGAGCAAGATGGCAAAGACTTATTTGGGTGTCGGAGCGAAGCAGACAAGTCCGGCATTGGTCAATGCCAAGGACGTGGAAGTGACGGTGTTCGACGGAAGATGCCCTGCCGGCAATGTCGGAGTGCAGGTTAACCACATCTCGCCAGTCAACAAGGGAGAGGTCGTGTGGACTGTTGACCCGACTGCGGTGATATTCATCGGCAGACTGATGAACACCGGCAAGGTAAACCTGACAAGGACTGTTGCGGTGGCAGGGTCGGAAGTCAAGGAGACTGGATACGTCGACGCTCTTGTCGGAACCCCGATTTCCGATATCCTTGCAGGCAGAATCGACACCGTTGAAGGAAAGAGGATAATCGACGGAAATCCCCTTACCGGTGTCAAGACGACCCTCGACGGTTTCCTCGGAGCTCACTCTTCCGAGGTGTGTGTGCTGCCCGAGGGCACTCATGCGGACGAAATGCTTGGCTGGATAATGCCTCGCTTCGATCAGTACTCCTCTTCCCGCAGTTACTTTTCATGGCTTTGCGGCAAGAAAAACTACAAATTGGACACCCGAATAAAGGGTGGCGAGCGTCATATCATCATGAGTGGCGAGTATGACAGAGTGCTCCCGATGGACATCTACGGCGAGTATCTCATCAAAGCCATAATCTCCGGCGACATCGACAGGCAGGAGGCACTCGGCATCTACGAGGTTTCCCCCGAGGATTTTGCCGTGGCGGAGTTCGTTGATTCAAGTAAATTGGAATTGCAGAAGATAGTCCGTCAGGGGCTTGACATTCTGAGAAAGGAGAATGCGTGATATGAAAGCGTTGAGAAAATACATTGACAAAATAAAGCCGAACTTCGTAGAGGGAGGCAAGTTCTCTGCATTCCAGAGCGTTTTTGAGGGTTTTGAGACTTTCCTTTTCGTTCCAAACGACACGGCGAAGTCGGGTGTACACATCCACGACGCCATTGACTCCAAACGAATTATGTCTTTCGTGGTCATCGCATTGATACCGGCGATGCTGTTCGGTATGTACAATGTGGGCTACCAGAACGCCGCTTTGGCAGGCAAACTCGCCGAGGCATCGTTTGTCTCGATGTTCGTCTACGGATTCCTGAAGGTGCTTCCGATGATTCTTGTGAGTTACATTGTGGGTCTCGGAATAGAGTTCTGCTGGGCGCAATGGAAGCATGAGGAAATCCAGGAGGGCTACCTCGTGTCAGGAATACTTATTCCTCTGATTATGCCGGTAAACTGTCCGCTGTGGATGTTGGCACTTGCCTGTGCTTTCGCAGTGATAGTCGGTAAGGAAATTTTTGGCGGTACGGGTATGAATATCTTCAATCCCGCACTCCTTGCACGTGCTTTCCTGTTCTTCTCTTATCCCACCAAGATGAGCGGCGACACCGTTTGGGTGGCACAAGACACCATGTTTGGTCTTGGCTATGCCGTGCCTGACGGAACTACGGCGGCAACTCCCCTCGGCATGCTGGCACAGAACGGCACGACAGGAACAGACCTTTGCGCAGCCGTGACAGGCCTTATTCCGGGTTCGATAGGTGAGACTTCGGTAATAGCCATCGCCATAGGTGCTGTGATTCTCCTTTGGACAGGAATCGCAAGTTGGCGCACCATGCTCAGCGTATTCGTGGGTGGTGCGCTCGTGTCCGCACTCTTCCATGGCATCGACAAGAGCACACTCTCATGGGCAGAGCAACTCTGCTATGGCGGTTTCGCTTTCGGCGCGGTGTTCATGGCAACCGATCCCGTGACGTCATGCCGCACAGAAAAGGGCAAGTATATATACGGTTTCCTCATCGGAGTCATGGCTATTGTCTTCCGTGTGATGAACCCCGGCTATGCGGAAGGTATGATGCTCGCTATCCTGTTGATGAATATGTTCGCCCCGACGATAGACCATTTCGTTGTGGAAGCCAACATCAGCAAGCGTGCAAAACGTGCTAACAAGAAATAAAACGGAGGAAAACGAAATGGCAAAACTGAATACAAACAGCAATTCATACATCATTGCATACGCTGCAATAATGGTAATCGTTGTGGCGTTTCTTCTGGCTTTCGTCTCCTCTGCACTGCAGGAGACGCAGGACAAGAACGTGAAGAATGACGTGAAGAGACAGATTCTCGCCGCTTTGCGCATCGAGACGGACAGCGTGGAGGCTACTTACGACCGTCTGGTCAAGGACAATCTCTGGGACGGAACGGCGTTGGAGGAAGTGCCGGCGGCAGATTTCAAGACGGAGTACAACTCAGAGATAAAGGCCGGAAGGTTCCATGTCTTCGTGGCACAGGTCGACGGCGGTGAGAAATATGTCGTTCCCGTTTACGGCATGGGTCTCTGGGGACCGATTTGGGGCTATGTCGCTCTCGACAGCGACCGCCAGACGGTCTACGGAGCGTACTTCAACCATGAAGGCGAAACTGCAGGTCTCGGTGCCGAGATCAAGGATTCCAAGTCATGGCAGGCCAAGTTCCGCGGCAAGAAAGCCTTTGTCGGCGACGAGGTTGCACTTGGCGTGAAGAAGCAAGTGGAACATCCCGAGTCGGAAGTGGACGGCATCACCGGTGCCACACTGACGTCAAACGGCGTTGACCAAATGCTTCGTGATGGCCTGAAGAACTACAAGTCATTCATCAAAGCAAACTGAAAAGGAGGCAAACAGATATGAGTTTATTTTCAAAAGCCAACAGGGAAGTACTTTCATCCCCACTCAACGGCAACAATCCGATACTTGTTCAGGTGCTCGGAATCTGCTCTGCACTGGCAGTGACGACCCAACTCAAGCCGGCGATAGTAATGGGTCTGGCGGTGACAGTCATCACTGCGTTTTCCAATGTCATCATTTCGCTGATACGGAAGACAATCCCCAACCGCATACGCATTATCGTCCAGCTCATCGTGGTGGCGGCTCTCGTCACGGTTGTGAGCCAGTTTCTCAAGGCTTATGTCTACGACGTGAGCGTGGAACTCTCCGTCTATGTCGGGCTGATCATTACCAACTGCATTCTCATGGGACGTCTTGAGGCATTCGCAATGATGAATTCTCCGTGGCCGTCGTTCCTCGACGGAATAGGAAACGGACTGGGTTATGCCTACATACTCGTTGTCATCGGATTCGTTCGGGAACTGCTCGGACGCGGCTCGCTGCTCGGTTTCCAGATTATTCCGCAGAGTTTCTATGACTTCGGTTATGCCAACAACGGCATGATGACGATGCCAGCCATGGCGCTTATCCTTGTGGGTATAGTTGTCTGGACACACCGCGCATATTTTTATAAGGAGGAGAAGTAAACTATGGAGCATATAATTTCACTGTTCGTAAGGTCGATTTTCGTCGACAACATGATATTCGCATTCTTTTTGGGAATGTGTTCTTTCCTTGCAGTCAGCAAGAATGTGAAGACGTCATTGGGGCTTGGACTTGCCGTAACGTTCGTTCTGCTCATCACAGTCCCCATAGACTATCTTCTCCAGACAAAGGTTCTCGGTCCCGACTGCCTTGTCGAGGGCATTGACCTGAGTTATCTTTCCTTCATTCTTTTCATTGCCGTGATAGCCGGAATCACCCAACTGGTCGAGATGGCTGTGGAGAAGTTCTCTCCCTCTCTCTACTCTGCGCTGGGCATATTCCTCCCTCTGATAGCAGTGAACTGTGCCATTATGGGTGCATCACTGTTTATGCAGCAGCGCATAAACCTCGAACCGTCCAACACGCAGTATATCGGCAACGTGTGGGATGCAGTCGCTTACGCCATCGGTTCGGGTCTTGGCTGGACGCTTGCCATAGTGTCTATGGGAGCAATCCGTGAGAAAATGGAATACTCCGACGTGCCGAAACCGCTGCAGGGACTGGGCATCACGTTCATCACCGTGGGGCTTATGGCATTGGCGATGATGGGTTTCTCTGGTCTTACTATATAAACAAAGAAGGAAAACAACTATGGCAAATTTCATTATAGCCTCTATCGGGGTGTTTTTTGTAGTCATCCTGCTGGTTGTGGGTATGCTTCTCATCGCTAAGAGGTACCTCACGCCGTCGGGGAAAGTCAAGATTACCGTCAACGGGAAGAACTCTTACGAGGTGGAGCAGGGCGGAAGCCTGCTGTCAACCCTCGCCGAGGAGGGAGTTTACCTGCCCTCTGCCTGCGGCGGAAAAGGCTCTTGCGGTCAGTGCAAGTGCCAGGTCGTCGAAGGCGGAGGCGAGATACTTGACTCGGAAAAGGGTCATTTCACTCGCAAGCAGATAAAGGAAGGCTACCGTCTCGGATGCCAGTGCAAGGTCAAAGGCGACATAGGCATCAAGGTGGCGGACTCCGTTCTCGGTGTGAAAGAGTGGGAGTGCACAGTTATTGGTAACCGTAACGTGGCGTCGTTCCTCAAGGAATACAAGGTGGCTCTGCCCCCTGGAGAACACATGGACTTTGAGCCTGGCTCCTATGCGCAGATAAAAATCCCTGCGTTTGAGATTGACTACAAGGACTTCGACCGCAGTCTCATCGGCGACACCTATCTTCCTACATGGGAGAAGTTCCACATGTTCGATCTGCACTGTTCCAATCCAGAGCCGACAATCCGTGCTTACTCCATGGCAAACTATCCCGACGAGGGTGATATCATTACCCTTACGGTGCGCATAGCCACGCCTCCGTTCCTGCCGCGCGAGCAGCAGAAGCCGGACGCAAACAACTTCATGCCGGTCAATCCGGGTATAGCCTCGTCATATATCTTCAGTCTGAAGCCGGGTGACAAGGTGGTGATGAGCGGTCCTTACGGAGAGTTCCATCCCAAGTACGGCACAGGCCGTGAGATGATTTGGGTCGGCGGCGGTGCCGGAATGGCTCCTCTGCGTGCGCAGATCATGCATATGCTTAAGGCAAAACACTGCACCGACCGTGAGATGCACTACTTCTACGGAGCGCGTGCACTGGACGAAGTGCCGTTCCTCAACGACTTCATAGAACTGGAAAAGGAGTTCTCCAACTTCCACTTCCATCTTGCCCTCGACCGTCCCGACCCGAAAGCGGACGCAGCGGGAGTGCCTTACACTCCTGGATTTGTGGCTTCTGTCATGGGCGACACATACCTCAAGCAGCATGAAGCACCCGAAGACTGCGAGTACTACCTCTGTGGTCCTCCGATGATGGCGAAGACCGTGCTTGACCTGTTGCACAGTCTCGGTGTCGAGGACGACATGATTGACTTCGACAATTTCGGCGGATAACAGTCCGTAAGACTGTTTTTCGCAACGTATATGCAAGGAAGCCTGCCAGTGCAGGCTTCCTTTTGTTTGTGCGAAATATCCTGACTTGCATTGCTGAAAGAATGTTTCAGTATTGCCAGGAGTGTGCTTTCACTTCACCAGTGGAGCGTGATGTCTATGTCCGACAAGTCTGTCGGTTGTGCGGTTTCTTCTGTTTAATTGTGTCAAATAGGCATAAAATGCGACAAAATGACATAAAACGAGGCGTTTTGCAGTGACTAAACGTCTTTGTTGATGGGTTGGGCATTGCTTTTGTGAGAAGAGCATCAGAACCGAAAAACGAAAGGAACACAACTATGATGAACAATAATCAGACAAACCAGAATCAGCAAGGGCAGTCGAAGTTTGAGAACTTGAACCGCTTCGCACGCAATCTTGTGGCTGACGCACGGCAAGGAAAACTTGACCCGGTAATCGGTCGTGACGAGGAGATTAGGCGTGTGCTACAGATTCTGTCGCGCCGAACGAAGAACAATCCTATAATAATAGGTGAACCGGGAACGGGTAAGACGGCCATCGTGGAGGGTCTTGCGCAGCGTATAGTGCGCGGCGATGTACCCGAGAATCTTAAGAACAGACTCGTATTCTCGCTTGATATGGGTGCGCTCGTGGCAGGTGCAAAGTACAAGGGAGAGTTTGAGGAACGTCTCAAAGGGGTAATCAAGGAGGTCACGGAGAGCGACGGACAGATAATACTCTTTATCGACGAGATACACACTCTTGTGGGTGCAGGTGCAGGCGACGGTGCGATGGATGCCGCCAACATACTGAAACCGGCATTGGCGAGGGGTGAACTGCGTGCCATAGGTGCCACCACGCTCAACGAGTACCAAAAATATTTCGAAAAGGACAAGGCTCTTGAGCGACGCTTCCAGACCGTAATGGTGGACGAGCCGAGCGAGATTGACGCCATCTCAATACTGCGTGGACTGAAAGAAAACTATGAAAACCACCACAAAGTGCGTATTCAGGATGATGCCTGCATAGCCGCAGTAAAGTTGTCGGAACGCTACATCTCGGAGCGTTATCTGCCCGACAAGGCTATCGACCTCATGGATGAGGCGGCGGCAAAACTGCGTATGGAACGCGACTCTATGCCTGAGGAGATGGACGAACTGACACGTAAGGTGCGACAGTTGGAGATAGAGCGTGCCGCCATAAAGAAGGAGAACGACAAGCAGAAACTGGAAAAGATTGAGGACGAACTCAATAATCTCAACTCCCAACTCTCGGTGCTGAACACTCAGTGGCAGGAGGAGAAGAAGCAGGCCGACCGCATACAGACCATAAAGGAACAGCAGAAACAGTTGAAACTGCAGGCGGAACAGGCTGAGCGCAACGGCGATTACGCCAAGGTGGCGGAGATACGCTATTCGCGGCTGCCGGCTCTTGACAAAGATATGGAATCTATCAAGGCATCGGCTTCGGCGCAGACAAACCATCTGTTGCGTGAGGAGGTCACAGCAGACGACATCGCCGAGGTGGTGTCGCGGTGGACGGGCATTCCTGTTAAGAAGATGCTACAGAGTGACAAGGACAAGTTGCTGCATCTGGAGGATGAGTTACACAAGAGGGTAGTGGGGCAGAACGAGGCCATAGAGGCAGTGAGCAACGCCGTAAGGCGCAGCCGTGCCGGACTGCAAGACCCGAAACGGCCTATCGCATCGTTTATTTTCCTCGGCACGACAGGCGTGGGAAAGACGGAGTTGGCAAAGGCTCTGGCTGACTATCTCTTCAATGACGAGAAGATGATAACACGTATCGATATGTCGGAATACCAGGAAAAGTTCAGCGTGACGCGTCTTATCGGTGCGCCTCCGGGCTATGTCGGCTACGATGAGGGCGGTCAGTTGACCGAGGCGGTGCGCCGCAAACCCTATTCAGTAGTGTTGTTCGACGAGATAGAAAAGGCTCACCCAGATGTGTTCAACATCCTGCTGCAGGTGCTTGACGATGGTCGTCTGACCGACAACAAGGGTCGCACGGTGAACTTCAAGAACACCATTATCATCATGACTTCCAACATGAAAGAGGAGCAGTTGATGAGTGTCATGCGGCCGGAGTTCCGCAACCGTATCGACGAGACTATATTCTTCCACCAGTTGACGCGTGACGAGATAAGCCAGATAGTGGAGATGCAGTTGCACAAAGTGAGCGATATGCTCTATGCCCAAGGCTTCGACATGAAGTGGACACCTGCCGCAGTGCAGTTCCTTACCGACAACGGATATGACCCGGAGTATGGTGCGCGTCCTGTGAAGAGGGCTATCCAACATCTCGTTCTCGACGACATGAGCAAGGCGCTCATAGCAGGGACAATCTCAAAGGACAGACCTGTGACAGTGGATGCCAATTCTTCAGGGCTATTCTTCAAATAAAAAGGTGCAGCGTTTGCTGCACCTTTTTTGTTTTATCTGTTCCACCAGTGTTTGCGTTTCGGCACTTCATGCGAACTGAGACTGTTGCCCACCTTGCTGCGGACAATCTGTTCGAAAGTCTTGCCCTCTGACAGTATCTGGTAGATTTCGCCCCACTCGGGCAGTCCGGCAATGCCGCGGTCGTCTATGAAGTAGTCCGCTTTTAACTTGCGCGAGAAATAGTGGTTCTTTGTGATGTCCTCTTCTGGATAGTCTTTGTTGACGGCATAGAACTCCACACCACGCTGCCGGCACCACTCGACAGCCTCTTCGAGGCACTTCCCCTCGCGCACTGTCCACAGTATCAAGCGGTGGCGGTCACGGATGAGCATCCGTAGCGTCTCTGTGGCGAATGGCAGTTCAGTGCCTATCTCCGGGTATTTGTCCTCGACGATTGTTCCGTCGAAATCCACTGCGATAATCATGTGTTGACGTTTTTGGTTTTAATGTCTGTGCGAAAGGTTACCGTTTCACGGAGTCGTCGTTCTTGTCGGCATAGCGGCTGTTGCTGTAATTGCCGTAAGAACCGTAGTATCCATAAGACCCATATTTGCCGTACTTGCCGTATTTGCCGTAAGAACCGTACTTGCCATAGCGTCCGTACTTGCCGTAACCGTAGTAATAGCTGTACTTGCGCTTTGTCATGTCTATGCCGTTGATGACAATGGCAACGTTCTTCAACTTGTTCTCTTCCGTCAGAGAGTTGAACATGAGGATGTTGTCCTTAGGTGTGTAGTCGGCACGGCACACAACAACTGACACGTTTGCCACGCGTGCAATCTGCAGAGTGTCGCTAACCAGTCCTACAGGAGCGGTGTCGATGAATATGTAATCGTACTTCTGCTTCAGCATGTCGATGACTGTCTCGAGTTGCTTGCGTTCTACAAGTTCCGCAGGATTTGGCGGAATAGGACCCGCCATCAGCAAGTCGAGGTTGTCGTTGACACCAGATTTCACTATCTGTGCCGCAAGATCCTCTTCCGTCGGATTTGACATTGCGAGCAACGGAGTAATACCGTGCTTGCGATCTGACAGTTGGAAGAGTTCCGCAAGGCGCGGTTTGCGTATGTCAAGACCTACTAATACCACTTTCTTTCCGAGGAGTGCGAAACTGATGGCGAGGTTTGAGGTGACAAAAGTCTTGCCTTCGCCTGCTATGCTCGATGTTGTCATGATGACTTTCTCGCCCTCCGGCAGCATGAACTGCAGGTTTGTGCGCATTGCACGGAAGATCTCCTCCATCATGTTGTTGGTATTCTCATGCACGACAATTTCTCCACGCGTCTTGGCGGCATCGTTTGCCACGGCAACATCGGCGAGGATAGGCAGTTTTGTGAGACTTGCCACGTCCTCATGACCCTCGATGCGGTATTTGAAGAAATTGATGAGATAAACCACTCCGAACGGAATTGCCAAGCCCAAGACGAGTGCAATCAGCATGACAATGGATTTTTTCGGCTTCACCTTGCCAACATACGTCGGATTGTCAATGAGTTTTCCCTTGTCAACAGTGGCGGCGAGGGAAATGGAGTTCTCCTCACGCTTTTGCAGAAGCATGGTGTAGAGTGCGGTCTGAACCTCCTGTTGGCGGCCGATTTGACCTATTTTGCGCTGCTGTCCGGGGGACTCGAGAACCTGTCCCTGATATTTGTTGTACTGCTGAAGTATCTCGCTCCTCTGAATTTCGAGTGTCCGCTTTGCCTGTGACATCGCTGTCTTTATGCTTGCGTGCAGTTCATCGAGTTGCGAGGTGAGCGGTTTTATCGACGGGTTTGATTCGCTTGCGGTTCTCAAAAGCGAACTGCGCTCAAGGGCAATCTTGTTGAAATTGTCAATGAGGCGGGTCGTGCTGGCATCGGTGAGCCCGATGTTGGAAGGGATGACCTGATATCTGTTCTCGCTGTCATCAATGTAAGAACTCAGGTTGTTGATGAGAACTATCTGCATGTTCGTCTCCGTCAACTTCTGGTCATACACGTCCACATTTTTCATGGTCTGTGTTGCTGACAGGTCAAGATCAATCATCTTGTTGTCTTTCTTGAAGTTTTCGATTGATCCGTCGGTGTTTCCGAGTTCGGCAGTGAGCATCTCAAGACGCTTGTTGATAAACGTCTCTGTCTTCTGGGCAATGGTATTCTTGTCTTCGTTGGCCTGTCTGTTGTATGCTTCGACAAGGGCATCAAGATAGTCGAGTGCCCTATAGATGCTCTCGTCGTCTATGGAAAGGACAGCGATAGTCGTGAGTTTGCTGCTCTGTTCGACGCTCAATGTCCTATTGTAGACTTTGGCAAGTTGGTCGGGCGGAACGATTGTGACGAGTTCGGTTTGTCCGTCTTCCATGGAGAAACCGTTGTTGCGTGTCAGCGTAATTGTGCCCGTCTTTGTCTGCAGTCTTGCCGGAAGCCGGGTAAAGGTGCGGTCTATCTCTATCGGTTCGTCGTAGATGGGCTCTGCATCCTCAGGAACAGGTACATAGTAAGAGCCGGTCACACGATATGCGTTGTCCTTGTAGGTAATCTTCAACTTTATCGGCATCTGAATCACATTAAGGCTGTTGGCGTCGAGGTCGACGCTTATTGGTTGCGTCTTGTATGCCAGACGGTCTTTCACACGGCCTTTATCGCGGTAGATGACATAAAGTTTCAGACTCCTGATTGCCTCTTCCGCTATCAGTGATGACTGTATTATTTCTATCTCATTGTCAATACCGGTGGAATTGGACATTATGCCGAGGTTGGTGGCAGTGGCCAGCATACTTTTCGAGTAGTAGCGGTTCTGGTTCTCGTCGTCCTTGACCAGCATTTTCGCTTCAGCCCTGTAAATGGGTGTGGCATATCTGAGATAGATGTATGCTATGCCGAGGCAGATTACCAAAGAGGCGATGATCCACTGCCAATAGAGCAGTAGGGTGTTGTATAAGAACCTGAACGAGAACAGAGATTCGCTGTCGTTTTGCAGTTCGTTGTCGATGACTGTATTATTGTCGTACTCCATGTGGTTTGTTTGTGGTATTCTTTACTGTGTATGAAAATGTCATTTGCCGGCGGCAAGGCGCAGCAGATATTTGCCATAATCGTTTTTCTCCATTGGCTTGGCAATCTCAATGAGTGTTTCCTTGCCTATCCAACCGTTGTTGTAGGCTATCTCTTCAAGGCACGCAATCTTCAGTCCCTGACGTTTCTCTATGGCTTCTATGAATGTGCCAGCCTCGGAAAGACTGTCGTGGGTGCCTGTGTCGAGCCATGCGAAACCGCGTTGAAGGGTTTTCACTTTCAGACTGTTGCTCGCCAGATACTCTTGGTTGACGGTGGTGATCTCCAACTCTCCGCGTGCGGACGGTTTGATGTTTTTTGCTATGTCAACTACGCTGTTGGGATAAAAATAAAGTCCAACCACGGCGTAGTTGCTCTTGGGGTGTGACGGTTTCTCCTCTATGCTGAGGCAGTTGCCGTCATTGTCGAACTCCGCAACGCCGTAGCGTTCCGGGTCGTTGACATAATATCCGAAGACGGTGGCTTTGTTCTCCTCCTCGGCTGCTTTGACACTGTCGGTCAAGAGACCGGTGAAACCGCTGCCATGGAATATGTTGTCGCCAAGGACAAGGCACACACTGTCATCGCCAATGAATTTTTCTCCAATGATGAAAGCCTGTGCCAGCCCGTCGGGAGAGGGCTGCTCTGCATATTCAAACTTTATTCCGAGATCGCTTCCGTCGCCAAGCAGACGCTTGAAACCGGGGAGGTCGTATGGTGTAGAGATAATAAGGATTTCACGGATACCGGCAAGCATCAGCACTGATATGGGATAGTAGATCATCGGCTTGTCGTATATGGGTATCAGTTGTTTGCTGACACCTTTCGTGATAGGGTAGAGGCGTGTTCCCGAACCGCCTGCTAAGACTATTCCTTTCATGTAAAGTGTTTGGTTTATGGTATACCTTTTGCAAAGGTATGAAAAAAGATTCAAAACCGTATGTTTTGCCAAAGAAACTTCGGAATTTGCCGGCATTTATGACGGAAGATTTGCTTTGTCGGGATTTTTGTTTATCTTTGCTTTCAACTAAAAGAACAAAAGGTATGAAAATCAAGACATTTGTATTGTGTGCGATGCTTGCTGTCCCGGTTGGAATGTGGGCACAGGAGATGCAGAACGAGGTTATCAACACCATTATGGCGCGCCGCTCGGTGCGCAAATATCAGGCAAGGCCGGTGGAGCATGCCAAATTGGAGACTATCGCAAAATGCGGCATCAATGCCCCGAACGGCATGAATTCGCAGAAATGGGAAGTTCGTGTGGTGGAAGATCCCGAATTTATAGACGGAACAACGGCCCTATTCGTTAAGGACAACCCTGATATGGCAAAACGTGACAAGAATTTCAAGAACATGTATCGCAATGCTCCCAATATCATCTGTATAGGTACTCCCGGCGGCGAAGCGTCTGTTGATGCCGGTCTGCTCGGTGAGAACATCATTCTCGCAGCGCAGTCTTTGGGACTTGGAACGTGCTGTCTCGGCGGACCGGTGAGGTATCTCAACACGTCAGAGGCAGCGAAACCGTATGTTGAAAGACTTGCTTTCTCAGAAGGTTACAGTCTCTGTTACATCATTGCGGTGGGTTACCCGGATGAGACACCTGAAGCAAGACCGAGGGACGAAAGCAAGATAGTGTATATCAAATAGGTGTTGTTGCTGTTGCTCGCTTGCAAAAGGTGAAGTGATCACGCAGTACCTACTGTAAACATAAAGGGGATGGCTTCTTCTGAAGTCATCCCCTCATTATTAATAAGGTGTAAGAATGAACGGATTATTCACCCTTTTCCATCTGTGCCTTGAGTGCTGCAAGTACGTTGCTGTCGCCAAGTGATGTACCGCTTGCCACATTGTTGTTGGTAACGACATCCTCTGCCTTTTTCGCTGCACGAGGCTTGCGAGCCGGTTTGTCATCTGCCTTGTCAGGCTCGAATGTACGGCTGTGAGAGAGGATGATACGTTTTGTCTCCTTGACAAACTCGATTACCTTGAACTCAAGTTCCTCGCCGAGTTGTGCCTGAGTGCCGTCCTCTTTTACAAGGTGCTTCGGAGTAGCGAAGCCTTCACCGCCCTCGTTGAGGGTGATAACTGCGCCCTTGTCCATCATCTCGGTGATCTTGCCTGTGTGAACAGACCCCGGAGTGTAGATGGTCTCGTATGTATCCCAAGGGTTCTCCTCCAGTTGCTTGTGGCCGAGAGACAGACGACGGTTCTCCTTGTCTATCTCGAGAACAACAACGTCGATAGTTGCACCTACCTGAGTGAACTCTGAAGGATGCTTAACCTTCTTTGTCCAAGACAGGTCAGAGATGTGTATCAGACCGTCAACGCCCTCTTCGAGCTCAACAAAAATACCGAAGTTGGTGAAGTTGCGCACCTTTGCAGGATGCTTGCTTCCCTGAGGATATTTCTCCTCGATGTTCTCCCATGGGTCTGCCTTGAGCTGTTTGATGCCGAGAGACATCTTGCGCTCTTCGCGGTCAAGGGTGAGGATGACTGCCTCAACCTCGTCTCCCACATGGAGGAAGTCCTGTGCAGAACGGAGATGCTGGCTCCATGACATCTCTGAAACGTGGATAAGTCCTTCAACGCCCGGAGCAACTTCAACGAATGCACCGTAGTCGGCGATGACAACAACCTTACCCTTAATCTTGTCGCCTACAGTGAGGTTCGGGTCAAGAGCATCCCATGGATGCGGAGTAAGCTGCTTCAGGCCGAGAGCGATACGCTTCTTCTCGTTGTCGAAATCGAGGATAACAACATTTATCTTCTGGTCGAGAGCGACAATCTCGTGCGGATCGCTTACGCGGCCCCAAGAGAGATCGGTGATATGAATCAGTCCGTCTACGCCGCCGAGGTCAACAAACACACCGTAAGAGGTGATGTTCTTGACTGTACCTTCGAGCACCTGACCCTTCTCGAGCTTCGACATGATTTCCTTTTTGTGCTCTTCGAGCTCGGCTTCGATAAGAGCCTTGTGGGAAACAACGACGTTCTTGAACTCCTGGTTGATCTTGACAACCTTGAATTCCATGGTCTTGCCGATGAATACATCGTAGTCGCGTATCGGATGAACGTCGATCTGACTTCCCGGAAGGAATGCCTCGATGCCGAATATGTCTACAATCATGCCGCCCTTAGTGCGAGCCTTGATGTAGCCCTGCACGATTTCGTCAGCTTCGATAGCCTCGTTGATACGGTCCCAACTCTTGCTGATGCGTGCCTTTTTGTGGGAAAGTACAAGCTGTCCCTTGCGGTCTTCCTGATTTTCAACGTAAACCTCAACGGTGTCGCCGGCCTTAAGTTCAGGGTTGTAACGGAACTCTGACGCTGGGATAATGCCGTCGCTCTTGTACCCGATGTTTACAACGACCTCCTTTTTGTCTACTGAGATGACCGTGCCTTCGACCACCTGGAAATCCGCAATCTTGTTGAGGGTCTCGTCATAGGCTTTCTTCAGACCTTCAGCTTCAGCGCCTGCGGTCTTGTCGTTCTCGTAGTCTTCCCAGTTGAAGTCGTCGAGTGGCTTTACGTTCTTGAAATCTGCCATAAAAATGATTAATGTTTTGTTTTTAATAAGTTTGACTTTAAGTTAACTAACTCTATGTCTCCGTCCTCCGGCTTCTGGCGGATAGGCGCAAAGACGAGTGCAAAGTTAGTGCTTTTCTATAGCATTATATATTGTTCGTGCGTGAAACTTGGTGTACTTTAACTTTATTTACCAAAACTAAAAGTTGTGCTAAAAAACATTAAGTTTTACAGTGCCGACAACGCAAAACGCCGTTCTGACGGCATATTTTTACTACCTTTGCAGCCGCAAGACTGCTTTGTGTGCATTGTGGCACGCAAGTTTTGTCGTGCATAAACATATTATAACTTATTATTTAACACGTATGAACCAATACGAAACCGTTTTCATTTTGACTCCCGTTTTGTCTGATGAACAGATGAAG
>CAVDQB010000001.1:0-163584 GCA_963611255.1 Faecalibacterium prausnitzii | reverse complement strand
CTCCAAACAAAATGGGGGTACGCCTGATCCGTTTATTTATCATAATACTGATTATATTCCAAAAGGGGTGTTTTGGAAATACCAATACAATTATGATAAATAGCGTAATCTGTTATTCTGTTTAGTAAACGCGCGGTCCGAACAACATTGTTCCGATGCGTATGAGTGTGGCGTGCTGCCGTATCGCAATCTTGTAGTCGCCGCTCATGCCCCAAGACCTTTCGCAAAAATAATCGTCGTCGGCAAAATACGTAGCCTTTACACGGTCGAAATATTCGCTCGCAGCACGGAATTCCGTTTCCACCAACGCCTCGTCGTCCGTATTGGAAGCCATTGTCATCAGTCCGCAGATGCGTACATTGGCGTACCGTTGCTTGATTCCCGAGTCCAGCAACTGCGTACATTCGTCCATGGTAAGACCGCTTTTGGTCTCTTCCTTCGCCACATGGAGTTCCAGCAATATGTCAATCGTGCGGCCGTTGCGCACTGCCTGACGGTTAATCTCACTGATTAGCCTTTCCGAGTCAACGCTTTCTATCATAGTGATATACGGCGCAATGTATTTCACTTTGTTGGTCTGGAGATGCCCAAGGAAATGCCACTCTATGTCACTGGGCAGCGACGGCTGTTTCTGCCGCAGTTCCTGAACATGGTTTTCCCCGAAAATCCGCTGCCCGGTGGCGTATGCTTCCCGGATATACTCTTCCGGGTGATACTTGCTGACGGCTACAAGGCGGACGCCGGATGGCAGTTCCGCCTTGAGTTTCAACAAGTTTCCTTTGACATTATACATATTTCCGACTGTTGGAAAGAAGTTTTGCCGGAATACTATTGTTCGTATTCCGGTTTGTCGTTGCGGTCGTCGCCAGCGGCCTTCAGTTTGTGTTCAAACACATCAATGATATTGGTCTCGTTGAGCGACGATATGGTATAGTCAATCATTGTCTTGCCCATGACCTCGTCGATAGCCTTTACCGCACGCTGCATTGTGCCGGCCTGCACGAGGTAATATATGTTCTGCCGCTTTTCTTTCTCGGTTTTCTCGTCGATAGTGATAAACTGCAGTTTCGCCTTAAACCACCTGTCGTCGGCTTCCATGTCGGAGAAGAAGATCTCTTTGTAGGACGCCGGCTTGATGTCTGTTATTGTCATCTCGCCGCTGAGGTATGTCTGCATCTCCTCGGTTATTCTGGTTTCTGTCTCGGAAAATGACAGTGCGTCAACCACATACGCCTCGGTGACGGGCTTCATGAGACCGTTTTCCATCAATTTGTCGTATTTCACCTTAGTCTCAAACCATTTTGCCGTTCTTGCTTTCATGTCTTTTCTGTTGTTTTCTGTTTCGTTGTAAAAGTACGGCAAAAGTACAAATAAAATCAGAGACCCCCACTCCTTCCGGCGGATTATTTCCCACAGAAAGTCCGATTTCGCCCTTTCCGCAAGACGGTGAGACCGTCATCGCGGTGTCCAAACACATGTGTTGCCGTCCGCAAACGGTGCTTTTGCAGGTTGTTCACGGTCGTGGGCCGATCGGATAACGGTCGGCAGCAGGTCGGATAACGGTCGTGGTCTGACCGAACCACGACCGTGAACAACCCGCGGGAAGAGTTGTCCGGCACTGCGGAAAGCCCTGTCTTGCAGCGCCGCAAGACCGTTTTTGCACGGCGGAAGCCACATTTTTCCGTGTGCCGCCCTACTCTTTCGCATTTTATTAGTAACTTTGCCAAGGACAAGCGTGCCCTGTCTGACAACGGGGAAACGCACTAAGTAGAACGCTCAAAAGAAAACGCTTATAATGCCAGAGATTTCCATTCGCGGCCATGAGATGCCCGAATCTCCTATCAGGAAGTTGGCTCCGTTGGCAGCGGCTGCCAAGAAACGTGGAGTGCATGTGTACCACCTGAACATCGGCCAGCCGGATCTTCCCACGCCGAAACAGGGTCTTGACGCACTGAAAAGCATCAACCGCACCATTCTGGAGTACTCTCCGTCGCAGGGATACCTGTCGTACAGGGAGAAACTTGTGGACTATTACAAGAAGTACAACATAAATGTCACAGCCGACGACATCATCATCACGTCGGGCGGAAGCGAGGCCGTGCTGTTCGCGTTCCTCTCTTGCCTGAACCCGGGTGACGAGATTATCGTGCCCGAACCGGCGTATGCCAACTACATGGCGTTCGCAATCTCGGCTGGAGCGGTCATCAGAACCATTGCGACAACTATCGACGAGGGTTTTTCTTTGCCCAAAGTGGAGAAGTTCGAGGAACTCATCAACGAGAAGACAAGGGCGATAATGATATGCAACCCCAACAATCCGACGGGCTATCTCTACACTCGCAGGGAGATGAACCAGATAAGGGACATGGTGAAAAAGTATGACCTGTACCTCTTCTCGGACGAAGTCTACCGCGAATACATCTACACCGGGTCGCCCTATATCTCGGCCTGCCACCTCGAAGGGATTGAGGACAACGTGATACTCATAGACTCCGTGTCGAAGAGATATTCCGAGTGCGGCATCCGCATCGGCGCTCTGATAACGAAGAATGCGCAGGTGCGTGCGGCGGTGATGAAGTTTTGCCAGGCCCGCCTCTCCCCTCCCCTCATCGGCCAGATTGTCGCCGAAGCGTCGCTTGATGCCGGCGAGGACTACCACAGGGACGTTTACGACGAGTATGTGGAGCGCAGGAAGTGTCTGATAGACGGACTTAACCGCATCCCGGGCGTCTATTCCCCGATACCCATGGGCGCTTTCTACACCGTGGCGAAGTTGCCCGTTGACGACAGCGAGAAGTTTTGCCGCTGGTGTCTGGAGAGTTTCGACTACGAGGGAGCGACCGTCATGATGGCCCCGGCAGCCGGTTTCTACACCACGCCGGGTGCCGGCATCAACCAGGTGAGAATAGCCTACGTCCTGAAAAAGGACGATTTGGAAAAGGCGCTCGTCGTTTTGCAGAAGGCACTTGAGGCTTATCCCGGGCGGACAGAATAGATTGCCATGAACCTGCCGCTCTATCTCTCACGGAAAATATACGGTACTGAAGGCACGAGACAGAAAGTCTCGCAGCCTGCAATAAGGATTGCCACGCTCGGCATAGCCGTAGGCGTGGCGGTTATGGTTATATCCGTGAGCGTGGTTTTCGGGTTCAAGCACACCATAAGAGACAAGGTGGTGGGCTTCGGAGGACACATACAGGTGGCCAACTTCATGACCCAGCAGTCGTCGGAGTCGTATCCGATAGTGGTGAACGACTCCATGATGCGTGTCATGACACGTATCCCGGGCGTGAAGCACTGCGAGCGTTTCTCGCAGACGCAGGGCATACTCAAGACGGAAAAGGATTTTCTCGGTGTCGTGCTCAAGGGAGTGGCGGAGGAATGGGACACCACTTTCATACACAAGAACATGAAGGAGGGCTTCATACCGGAGTTCTCGGCCGGCAAGAGTTCCAACAACATACTCATATCACGCTCCATCGCCTCGAAACTGAACCTGAAATGCGGCGAGAGAATCTTTGCCTATTTCATCAATGACGACGGCGCAAGGACACGAAGATTTACCGTTTGCGGCATCTATGAGACCAATCTGTCGCAGTTTGACGACATCACCTGCTTTGTAGACCTGTACACTTCGGTGAAGTTGAACGGTTGGGAAGCGGACCAGGCACTGGGGGCGGAACTCACGGTAGACGACTTCAACAACCTTGACATCACGGAAAACGGTGTGGCAGGAAAGGTGAACCGCACTGTCGACAGGTTCGGCAGCACCTACTCGTCAAAGACTGTCAAGGAACTGTATCCGCAGATTTTCGCATGGCTTGACCTGCTTGACCTCAACGTGTGGATAATACTTGCCCTGATGACACTTGTGGCAAGTGTCACGATAGTGTCGGGACTGCTGATAATAATCCTCGAGCGCACCGGCATGATAGGCACGCTGAAGGCACTGGGGGCACGCAACGGCGTGATACGTCGCACGTTCCTGTGGTTCGGGGTGTTCATTGCCGTCAAGGGAATACTGCTCGGCGACATCATGGCAATGGCAATCATACTCGTACAGAAATATCTTGGTGTGGTGAAACTCGATGCGCACACCTATTATGTAAGTACCGTTCCGGTGGAGACAAACCTGCCGTTGTTTGTGCTCATCAACCTCTCCACGCTGCTGATAAGCGTGCTCGTGCTGGTCATACCGAGTTATCTCATATCGCACATCAGCCCATCCAAATCAATCAGATTTGAATAAAAAACAATAATAAAACATTATTATGAACAGGAAATTCACATCACTGTTGTTGTGTGTTCTTGGTTTCGCCTCTGCGGTATTTGCCGGCATCCCCGACGGATACTACACTTCGGCGGACGGAAGGAAGTACACGGAACTCAAGCAAGCCTTGTGCAAGATTATCAAAAACCACAAGACTTTCAGTTACGGTTCGCTGTGGGACTATTATCCCTACACCTACTATGTGCCCGGAAACCCCAGTCAGGTGCTGGATATGTACTCCGACAAAGTCACGTATTTCTCCAACACGTCGGCGCTGAACAGGGAACATACCGTGCCGCAGTCTTGGTGGGGCAAAGGTACTTCGTCGGGTCCGGGATGCGACATCTTCAATGTGATACCGTCGGAACAGAAAGCCAACAGCGCAAAGAGCAACTATCCGTTGGGTGAAATCGAGGGGAAGCCCTCGTTTGACAATGGTGTCACCAGAATCGGAGAGTCGGGAGTGAGCGGCTACAGCGGCCCTGTGTTTGAACCGAAAGACGACTACAAGGGCGACTTCGCACGCATCTACTTCTATGTGGCGACCTGTTATCCCGACCTTGCGTGGACTACAAACAACGCCAAGGCGATGACAAACTCCACCGAACTGACCCTACAGTCGTGGATAATCCCCATGTTGCTGGAATGGAGCGCCAACGACCCGGTCGATGCAGCGGAGATACAGCGCAACGAGGACATCTACAAACAGCAGGGCAACAGAAACCCTTTCATAGACTATCCGTCGCTCATCGACTATATATGGGGAGACAAAAAGAATGAGACATACGTCTTTTCCGAGCACCAGTCCAACCAAGGCGAAGACACGGAATTCAAGACCCGGATACCCAAGTTCTCCGTTGACTACGGTACGGAAGACGCCCCAAAGAACATTGCGGATAACTCCGAGGTAACCGTTACCGCCGGAACTGACAAGTCTACGCTATACACCCGCATCAACGGAGGTGACTGGGAAGAAACCAAACCGACAACAGGGTGGAACTCAACGACAAGTACAGAATACGACATTGCCGCCTCCAAGACCTACACGATAAACGGAAGCACGCTGATAGAGGCGTATTGCGCGCTCGAAGGATACAAGAACAGCGAGACGGTAAAGGCTTATTTCGAAGGTGTGACCTTTGACGACGACTATCTGCTTTATGAGGCTTTCGACGATGTGACAGGCGGAAACAATACCTCAAACTCGGGTTCCGGCGCTTCGTGGTCGGGCAACAGCAACTTCACAACCGTCACTGCCGCATACCAGGCCGGCAATGCTGTCAGGTTGGGAACAGGCGACAAAGTGGGTTCTTTGACGTCAAAAACGCTGCCAAGTGCAGGCGGTACGCTGACCGTGGAACTTGACGTGAAGGGCTGGACCTCCATCGAAGGCTACCTGAACGTGAGCCTCACCGGGGCGGAAACACAGCAGGTGACATACACGTCAACCATTTCCGACGCTTTCCAGCACTTCAAACTGACATTCGACAACGTGAGCGCAAACCCTGTACTGACAATATCGACATCAAAGAAGAGAGCGTTTGTGGACGGAATCAAAGTGAAACAGGTGACTGTAGACGGAATCGTCGCTCCCGAAACAGACGGCGAAACGGCAGTGGAAAACTACAACCTCGCAGGTCAGACGACAGGACGGGCATACAAGGGAATTGTAGTGCGCAAGGGCAGAAAATATGTCGTGAAGTGATTGACCGCCGAACAACGGCAACGATACAATGCAAAGGCCGGGCTGCAAATGAGCAGTCCGGCCTTTTGTTTGCCTGTTGTGTAAAGATGTGCAGTGCTTACGCCACCTTGTTGAGTTTCTTTATGATAGAGAAGATGAACAGTGCAGCGACGAGGCAGATGCCCATCAGAGTGCCCCATACGACAGGAAGCGGCATATCCCACATGTGTCCCGGAATTGAGACGAGTTTGTTGCCGAGAGCCGTAGCCACAAACCAGCCGCCCATCATCATGCCTTTGTACTTGGAAGGAGCAACCTTCGTGACGAACGAAATGCCTATAGGGCTGAGCAGAAGTTCGGCGAATGTAAGGATGAGATAGGTCGTTATGAGGAGGTTGGGCGAAGCGTCGTAGACGTGATCCGGATGATGTGTCGCCGGCATATCCATGCACGAAATGGTCATGATAAGGTAAGCGGCGGCGGCAACGAGCATACCCAAGCCTATCTTGACAGGTGCCTTCGGCTCCTTGCCTTTCTTTGCGAGCGCACCGAAAAGGGCTATGCTGACAGGCGTAAGCAGTACTACGAAACAGGGATTGAACTGTTGGAAGATAGGAGCGTCGACGGCAACGGAAGCGCCAGCCTCGGGTCTCATGGCATAGAGATAGCCTGCTCCGCCGACGATAAGCACAGCAGCGATGATGCGTGTGACGCCCTTGTTCTGGAAGATACCGAACAAACCGAACACGATGAAGATAATCGCGAGCAGGTTCTGAACGGTGAACAGCATGCTGCCGACACCTGTCGAGGTGCGTGCAGTGAACTCATCGGCGAACCAAGTGAGGGTCAATCCGTTCTGATGGAATGCCATCCAGAAGAAGATGACAACCGCAAAGACGAGGCAGAGACAGATGATTCGCTCCTTGGTTTCTGCCGGATTCATTTCCTCAACCTGCTCTTTCACTTCGGTCTTTTCCTTCTTGGAAGCGGTGAGAACCTGCTTGTAGGCAGGTCTGCCGATGAAGTAGACGATGATAGAAGCAATGACTGACACGCAGGCAACGGCAAAAGCGAAATGGTAAGAGTCCGCTACGGAATAGCCGAGAGACTGCTGTGCCCAAGCCATTATCTTCGTTGCAGCAGTCGGAGCGAAGAGTGCGCCGATGTTAATCGCCATGTAGAAGAGAGAGAAACCCGAGTCGCGCTTGTCGGAATACTCGCTTGCGTTGTACAAATCGCCGACCATGACCTGCAGGTTGCCCTTGAACAGGCCTGTGCCGCAACTGACAAGGAGCAGCGCAACCGCCATTGCTGCCACGCCGACGGTGCTGCCTCCGAGTGGAACGGAGAGGAGCAAGTAACCCACAAACATGATGATTATGCCGATGATAACCATCTTGTTGTAGCCCCATTTGTCGGCTGCCATACCGCCAAAGAGAGGCAGGAAGTAGACGAGAGTGAGGAACCAGGTGTAGATTTCCGATGCCGTTCCGGCGGAGAAGCCGAAGTTCTCGCCGAGGAAAAGGGCGAAAACGGCAATCATAGTGTAATAACCGAAACGTTCACCGGTATTGGCTAACGCCAAAACCCACAAGCCCTTGGGCTGTCCTTGGTATGATAACACAAGGAAAGCGAGCCATAACACCGCCAAGACAGCGATGAGTCCAATTGATAATACCATAGTTTATTGTTGTTGTTTGTTTATGTTTCCTTTCCGTCCATGCTTTTTCAGGTCAATCATGTAGGCAAGTTTCACCTCAATGGCGGCATGGTTTGATTTTCCGAAATAGTCGCGTTTGGTCGAACCGTAGATGTTCCCGAGACCGTAGTAGTATCTCGCGTCCAGCAGGAAATGCCCCACCGAGGGGTGCGAATACTGCAGTCCCAGACCTGCGCAGATGCCGTAGTCGAGTTTCTTTTCCACCGGCATGGAATACTGTTGCACCGTCTTGTTAGCCCGGTCCGTGGTATTGGCGTTGTCAACAGTGAAGTTTGTCGCCGTAGACTCTGACAGCATATAGCCGAACTGCGGTCCTGCCTGAAAGACAAAGCCGAAGCCTCGGTGTTCCCCACCCCACGACAACTGCGCCATGACTGGCACTTGTATGTAGTTGATGCGGCGGTCGTATTTTTCGGCTTCGCCCGAAGTGCCGATTACAGGTTCTGATTTCAGGTTGACGATGTTCTCTCTCCAGCCCATTTGGGAATAATTCAACTCGGCGTAAACGCTGCACAGGGTCTTGAAATACTTCTCGCTCGTGTAACGGAACGACAGTCCGCCTGATACACCCGGCTTCATTGACTGAGTCACCTTGGGCGAAAACCCGACGCTGGTCATCATGTATCCGGCGTTGACACCTATGGCGAAGTCGTCACGATAGTCGCCAATCTGTGCGTAAGAACGCTGTTGGCAGAGTGCCAAAGCCAGGATGACGAGCGACAGAACCTTGTGTCTTGTTTCCTTTGTATATGTCATTTTGGGAATTTATGCGGTGTTTCGGATGTGAGGAACGCCTGTCAGTAGGCTATGGTTTCTATCACTCCGTCCTTCCTGTAGTGCACAAGTTGGAAGGCGTTGTTCTGGTATCCGCCTGCCGAAGCCGCCTTCTTGAACTTCAACGGTGTCTGCACGGCGTTGTAGGACGACTCTCCCGACAGTCCGTTGAAGTTCTTGCCGTGCTCAGAAACACCACGGATGAAGAACTGCGCATGGTCAAATCCCATCAGGGCAAACCTCGGTATGTAACGCTCCTGCAGTCCTGTGCCGAACCATTTCTGGTAGTTGCGCTCAAAGGAAGCGACCCTTCCAAGTCCCTTGTAATAATAGAAAGTGGACGGAATGTAGGCGTTGTACTTGTGGAAAAGTTCCCTGTAAGTGCTCTCATACATAAGCCAGTCGGTGTAGCCGAACATGGCTATGTCGCAGTCAGTGACGCTTTCGGTCAACTTGTTCAGTTTTCTGAACGCGAGGTTCAGTTCCTGTGAGCGTCCTGTATTGAGGATTATGACATTGCGTTTACCCTTGACAAAGAGTTTGGAAAAACTGTCATCGGGTGTGTCAAGGTTGGTTATGTGCGACGATATGCCCTTTGCCTCCAGGCGTTGACGCAGTGCTGACGTGAACTTTCCCTTGGTGCTGGTGGCATCATTGCAGTCAATGAAAATGGGATTACAGTCCTTAAAGCGTTCCAGAAAGGCGGTTACGGCCTTGTCATTAAGTTGTTCGTCGGTCTGGTAGACCTGATAGACATTGCTGTTGGTCTGCACGTCGGTAGCCGAAATGGAGAACGGAATGACCAGTTTGATGCCGTTGGCATGGCAGAAATCGGCCATGTACTTCACCTGTTTCGTGTAGAGAGGACCGAAGATGATGTCCATTGACTTGGCGTTGGCGTCGAGCAGGCTTACCCGAACGTCGTCGTCGATGGCCACGTTCCATGCGTGGATTTCCGTATTTACGCCCATATTGCGCAGCGAATCGCAGCCCATGAGCAGTCCACGGTAGTATTCCACCATGCGTTTTCCGTCGCCGTCAACATTGTGAAGCGGCAGCATTACGCCGACTTTCACCGTTTGTTTCTTGGCTATGGCAGTCTTGCCGGAAGCAGAAGAGGTGTCAGGTGACGTCTCTTTGTAGGGTATGAACACCGTAGAACCTTTTTTCAGTTTGAAGTCCGGGTCTCTGAACTCCGGGTTTGCCGCCGTGAGTTGCTCCACGGTGAGGCCGTATGAGGTGGCAATACCGTATATCGTGTCTTTCTTCTTCACTGTGTAGATGTCTCTCCACACCGTAGTCTGCGCAACCAGACAGCAGGGCAACAGCGAGAAAAGGGCTACTGTGACGAGCCGGGAAATGATGTGCATGGTCAACATTTTAGTGTAATCAGATGCAAAAATACAAAAAAAGAGCGTCCCAATCAACATTTTTGACTATTTTTGCACGACATATATAGGAAAATGAAACTTCTCAAATCCACGCTCGTTGTCGCCCTTTTATCACTGCCGGGACTTGTTTCCGCGCAGGACGAAGTGCCGACGATAAACCCTACTGCGGTGTTTGTGACATCTGAAGGCGAGGAAACTGCCGAATCGTACTCGGGAAGTGCCCCTCTGGAAGCGCATTTCTATGCCAATCCGCAGAACGCTGACGACTGGTCAACTTACTACGAATGGCGCTTTACAATGGACAGTTCCACCACTCCATACTTGGTTAGATATGAGCAAGATACGGACTACACTTTTTCGAAATCGGGGAGCACACGCATAGAGTGCTATGCTGTTTTCACACAGAATGGCGACACTGTGGCGTACACACAGGAATACTGGGACAGTGCTACACCCATAACCGTATCCATATCGGAGAGCAAGCTCGATATGCCTAATGCCTTCTCGCCCAACGGAGACGGCATCAACGACATATATAAAGCCAAGGAAGGCTACAAGAGTCTTGTGCAATTCAAGGCGGCGATATACAACCGCTGGGGGCAGAAACTGTTTGAATGGACTGACCCTGCCGACGGTTGGGACGGCAAATTCAAGGGAAAAGACGTGGCGGAAGGCGTCTATTTTGTCAGGGTAACGGCGAAAGGAGCCGACGGAATCAAGTATGACATAAAACGTGATGTCAACTTGCTCCGCAGTATCATAGAGCGCGACGGCACTAACAACTAACAAATGTCAGAGGAAAAGAAGATTAATGTCTGGGGAGCACGCACGCATAACCTGAAAAATATCGATGTGGAGATTCCCAGAAACAAGTTGACTGTGGTTACTGGACTGAGCGGTTCGGGCAAGTCATCATTGGCTTTCGACACAATATTCGCCGAAGGACAACGGCGCTACATAGAGACTTTCTCTGCATACGCACGCAATTTCATGGGCAATCTCGACCGTCCTGATGTCGACAAGATAACAGGTCTGTCGCCGGTAATAAGTATTGACCAGAAGACGACCAACCGAAATCCCCGGTCAACGGTGGGTACCCAGACTGAGATATACGACTACATAAGGCTGCTCTACGCCCGTGCCGGTGAGGCGTACAGTTACGCTACAGGCGAGAAAATGGTGAAATACACCGAGGAGAAAGTCATTGAGATGATTCTCGAACGGTATAACGGCCACAAGATACAGATTCTCGCGCCGGTGGTGAGAAGCCGTAAGGGACATTATAGGGAACTCTTTGAGTCGCTCAGAAAGAAAGGCTATCTCTATGTGAGGACCGACGGCACGGTGGAAGAACTGGTACGCGGCATGAAAGTGGACCGCTACAAGAACCACAATATAGAGGTTGTCATCGACCGCCTGAAAGTTCAGGACAAGGACAAGGAACGTTTGAAGGGCTCGGTAAAGATAGCCATGAAGCAGGGAGACGGTCTTGTCATGATACTCGACAACGAAGACGGCAGCCTGAAATACTTCTCCAAACGGCTCATGTGCCCCACTACGGGACTGTCATACTCCGACCCTGCCCCCAACAATTTCTCGTTCAACTCCCCCCAAGGGGCTTGTCCCCATTGCAAGGGACTGGGTGTCGTGAGTGACATAGACCTGAAAAAGGTCATCCCCAACACGTCACTATCAATCCATGACGGTGGTATCATTCCTTTAGGAAAATACAAGAACCAGATGATTTTCTGGCAGATACAGGCTCTGTTGGACAACTATGGCTACACGTTGAAGACACCTATAAGCGACATCTCCGACGATGCCATGAACGAGGTACTCAACGGAAGCATGGAGAAAGTGCGCATTGACAAGAATGTGTGCAAGACTTCCTCCGACTATTTCACTGACTTTGACGGTATAATAAAGTACCTCCGGCAGGTCATGGAGAACGATGACAGCAGCGCAGGACAGAAGTGGGCGGAGCAGTTTATGCGTGATGTGACGTGCCCGGAGTGCCATGGTCAGCGTCTCAACCGTGAGGCTTTGTCGTACAAGATATGGGATCGCAACATCGCAGAGGTGGCAAATCTCGACATAAAAGACCTCGGCGAATGGATCGGCAATGTGCATCTGCACATGAGCGAGAAGCAACAGACCATTGCAAAAGAGATTATCAAGGAGATAAGTTCACGCGTTCACTTCCTCCTGGAGGTGGGTCTTGACTACTTGACGCTGAACCGTCCCTCGACAAGCCTGTCGGGCGGAGAGAGCCAGCGAATACGTCTCGCCACGCAGATAGGCAGCCAACTCGTCAACGTGCTCTATATTCTCGACGAGCCGAGCATAGGTCTGCACCAGCGCGACAACCGCAGGCTGATTGACTCGCTGAAGGAATTGCGCGACATAGGCAACACTGTCCTTGTGGTGGAGCACGACGAAGACATGATGCTTTCAGCCGACTATGTGGTCGACATCGGTCCCGGCGCAGGACGGAAAGGCGGTGAAGTGATGTTTCAAGGTACACCGCAGCAGATGCTCACCACCCATACGCTGACGAGCGAATACCTCAACGGCACACGCAAAATAGCGGTTCCTGCCAGCAGGAGGAGCGGAAACGGCAAGTCTATAGTGCTCAAGGGCTGCACAGGCAACAACCTGAAGAACGTCGATGCAGAGTTTCCGTTGGGCAAACTTATAGTCGTAACCGGCGTAAGCGGCAGCGGAAAGTCCACATTAATCAACGAAACCCTGCAGCCGATACTGTCCCAGCATTTTTACAATTCGCTGAAAAAGCCCATGCCATACGCCAGTGTGGAGGGCGTGGAGAACATCGACAAGGTGGTGACAGTGGACCAAAGTCCGCTCGGAAGAACCCCACGCTCCAATCCGGCGACCTATACCGGCGTGTTCGGAGACATCCGTACGCTGTTTGTAGACCTGCCGGAGGCGAAACTGAGAGGCTATAAGCCCGGCCGCTTTTCGTTCAATGTGAAGGGCGGGCGGTGCGAATCGTGCGGCGGCAACGGCTATAAGACCATAGAGATGAACTTCCTGCCCGACGTGACAGTGCCATGTGAGGTGTGCCACGGCAAGCGTTACAACCGCGAAACTCTCGAAGTAAGGTTTCGGGGAAAGAGCATTGCCGACGTTCTGGACATGACTGTCAACCAGGCGGTGGAGTTCTTTGAGAACGTACCGCACATTCTCAGAAAGATAAAGACAATACAAGATGTCGGGTTGGGGTACATAAAACTGGGACAGCCTTCCACCACTTTGTCGGGCGGAGAGAGCCAACGCGTGAAACTGGCGACCGAACTTTCCAAGAAGGATACGGGCAACACTCTGTATATACTCGACGAACCCACCACAGGACTGCATTTCGAAGACATAAGGATTCTCATGGACGTGTTGTGCAGACTGGTGGACAAGGGGAACACGGTAATAGTGATTGAACACAACCTTGACGTAATTAAACTTGCCGACCACATAATAGACATGGGACCAGAGGGCGGCAGAGCAGGAGGAGAGGTTGTGTTTGAGGGCACTCCCGAAGAAATGGCAGAAAGCGAGAAAGGCTATACGGCCAAGTTCGTAAAGGACATGTTGCAGAAAAAATAACGCCCCTTCACAGCACCTATATCAAGCGGAGATACCCAATAATGGGTATTTCCGCTTTTCCTGTTGCGTGCGTTTGCTTTTATGGTTAATTTTGCAAGCAAAATTATCACTCACAGATGAAGTTGTCAGAACTGCGCGCCGGAGAGAAAGGCGTTATTGTTAAGGTGACCGGACACGGCGGTTTCCGCAAGCGTATTGTGGAGATGGGATTCATAAAGGGGCAGACTGTGGAAATGCAGTTGAACGCTCCGCTCCAGGATCCGGTCAAGTATAAGGTGATGGGATATGAGGTCAGCCTCCGCCGTTCGGAGGCACAGATGATAGAAATCATCCCGGAAGATGAGGCGAAGCAACTGGGCAAGGCGTATGAAAACACCGCAAACGACCAATCGGTTTCTGTCGACACCCCACCCCACAGCGCAGACTGCACGGAGCAGGTGGGCAATGAGGCATTGAGGAAATTCCGCACTATAAACGTAGCCCTCGTGGGAAACCCTAACTGCGGAAAGACTTCTCTCTTCAACTTTGCAAGCGGTTCGCACGAGAGAGTGGGCAATTATTCGGGCGTAACAGTCGACGCCAAGGAGGGACACGCCGAGTTTGGAGGCTATCATTTCAACCTTGTTGACCTGCCGGGCACCTACTCCCTTTCCGCCTACTCGCCCGAAGAACTGTATGTGAGGAAGCAAATCGTTGACCATACGCCCGACATAATCATCAATGTAATAGACACTTCCAATATAGAGCGCAACCTCTACCTCACCACGCAACTTATAGATATGCACCTGAGAATCGTGTGTGCGCTCAATATGTTTGATGAAACGGAACAGCGCGGTGACAATATCGACACCGACAAACTGAGCGAACTGTTGGGCATACCGATGATTCCGACGGTGTTCAAGAACGGCAGAGGCGTGGAGCAACTGTTCCAAAAGGTCATCGACTTGTATGAGGGGACGGAGGATGCCGACCCCCATTACCGCCATATACACATCAACCACGGGCACGAGATAGAGCATGGCATCACGGAGATACAGGAACACCTGAAACAGGAAGCCAACCTCCGCCAGCGTTACTCCACCCGGTTCCTTGCCATAAAACTGCTCGAAAACGACAAGGAGATAGAGCAGTTTGTCAGCAAAATGGACGATTCCGCAGAAATATTGCGGCACAGGGACGAGGCGGCACAGCGTGTAAAGGAAGAGACGGGCGAAGACAGCGAGACGGCAATAATGGATGCCAAGTACGGTTTTATACACGGTGCGCTGGAGGAAGCCGGCTATAAGACAGGCCACAAGAAGGACACCTACCAGATGACACACCTGCTCGACCGTCTTCTGACCAACCGTTGGGTGGGACTGCCGCTGTTCCTGCTCATCATGATAGTCATGTTTACGGCGACCTTTGTACTCGGACAGTATCCCATGGACTGGATAGACAGTGGCGTGGCTTGGCTCGGCAACTGCCTCGGGACAATGCTTCCCGAAGGTATGGTGAGGGATATGCTGACAGACGGAATTGTCAGCGGTGTCGGTTCGGTGATAGTTTTCCTGCCGCAAATACTTATCCTCTACTTCTTCATTTCCTTTATGGAGGACAGCGGATATATGGCGCGTGCGGCATTCATCATGGACAGGCTTATGCACAAGATGGGACTTCACGGCAAGTCATTCATTCCGCTCGTGATGGGATTCGGGTGCAATGTGCCGGCGATAATGGCGACACGCACCATCGAGAGCAGGCGCAGCCGGTTGGTGACAATGCTCATCCTGCCGCTGATGAGTTGCGAAGCGCGCATCCCGGTCTACATCATGATAATAGGAACATTCTTTTCTGTAAAGTACCAACCGCTGGTTATGATGTCGCTCTACCTTGTCGGCATCGTTTTGGCCGTGCTGATCAGTAAGATGATGACCAGGTTTGTGTTCCGCGGAGAGGACACTCCTTTCGTCATGGAACTCCCACCTTACCGTTTCCCTACATGGAAAGCGGTGAGCCGACACACTTGGGAGAAAGGCAAGCAGTACCTGAAAAAGATGGGAGGAATCATTCTTGTGGCGAGCATAACCGTGTGGGCTCTGGGCTATTTCCCCCACAATGACGCCCTCGACCAGCGCCAACAGCAGGAGCAAAGTTACATTGGCATGATAGGAAAGACCGTGGAACCGATATTCGAACCGCAGGGCTTCAGTTGGAAACTCGACGTAGGACTTATTGCCGGAGTAGGCGCAAAGGAGATTGTCGCGTCCACCTTGGGAGTGCTCTATGCCGATGACGACAGTTTCGGGGACGACAGTTCGTTCGCAGAAACGCAGTCGGAAAAGAGCCTGCACCTGCATGAACTGATGAGCCAGGACGGCATCACGCCACTCTCTGCAGTCTGTTTCCTGCTCTTCACCCTCATTTACTTCCCCTGTATAGCCACCATTTCGGCCATCAAAGGTGAGACAGGACGTTGGCGTTGGGCACTATTTGCCGCCGGATACACCACCATTCTCGCCTGGATAGTGTCAGCCGTGGTATACCAAATCGGAAGTCTGTTGTAAACCGGCAGATGACTCGGTTTTAGGAAGAGACAGTTTGGCTCGGGAAAAATGTCTCGCTAAGATGTCTAACAGGTTGCTGTTGAGGCAGAAGAATTGTTATCTTCGACTTTAAAACTTTTCCGGCAATTTTTTCTGAGATTACGAAAGTATCACTATCTTTGCATAAGATAATCTGCACTCGGGCAATTAAGAACAAGTTCTTTTGCCGCTCGTTTGCATTGTCTTTGCATAAGACGAAGTGGTGAAATTATGTATACGGCAGTAAGATATGACACACAAGAGGATGCTGTCGCTGCATTCAAGAAGATGATACAGCGTAAGCGTGAGTGGATAAAAAACACTGAGAAAGAGTTGGAGCAGTTGAGAAAAGACGAGTAATGAATGCTCTCCGCCTTAACCGTCTCAATGTCCATTCTCCATACTCCGTTTGGGAGGCTGGGAGGCAGTCCTATGGCTTCAAGACGAATTATGGGGTCTTGTTCCGAGTTGTGTTTATTGATGACCAGACAATCTGGGAAAGTGGAGCATACGAGTTTGCGATATTTAACGAAAACGACAAACCGTCGCCAAATGATGGTAAGGTAAAGGATACCGTTCTTGCTATTATAGAAGAATTCTTCGCTTGTAATCCTGATACATTACTATACCAATGTGAAACTGGTGACAACCGGCAGGCAATGCGTGACCGGCTGTTCCTCAGGTGGGTTAAGGAGTATAAACACAGTGCAGACTATGTTGTCAAGGTTTCAGAGATAGTGGCAGAAGGTGTATCCAACTTTGCAGCCATAATAGTTCAGAGGTCTAATTCGGAATTGCAAAGCATTCTTAACGACTTCGACAACTTTGTCGGTTTCTTCAGAAACAAGCCTGGGCAATTCTGACATTGACTACTTCTGGGATATTGTTACATCGCTTTGGTATATGAAAGAGGGGAATCCTGTGGGACTCCCCTCTTTCATATAAATTTATTAAGTCTTAGAACTTGTAGGTGAATGTAGCCAATACCTGATGTCTCTTGTTGCTTACGTTTACCGCATCCGCCTGGTTGTCAACTGTCACGACTGTGCCGTCGTCCCAACTGTACTCTGCATTTGAGTTCATAAAGGGATGGAACTCGCCGTCAGTTGCGGTGTACTGGTAAGCCAGATCCACTGCGAACGAACCTTTGGAATAGCCCACGCCGCAGGTGAAACGGTTAGTAGCCTTCCAGTTGGTGTAATCTGTCGTCGAAGAATAGTATGTGCCAGGTGAACTGATGGTGCAGTCGCGGAAAGCGTCAGTGCGGTATATGGGCGACACATAGTTGTATCCGAATCTGACGGCGCACTCTGCTGTGGGCTTCACTTCTACTCCAACCTTCAGCGTGGACACGCCTTTCAGACTTTTCTGTGTGTGGTCGTTCATGTTGGCGTCCTTGTATGTGTTGGCGTCACCATAGTAATCGTAGCCGTCAATAATCCTGCTGCTCATGCTGGAGTAGTCGGAAAACTCGTAGGTTGCACCCAAGGCGAGATAGTTGGAAACGGTGTGTCCGAGGGCAACGCCAAATTTCCACGGCGTGTAAACTCTGTATTCGTAGTCCCCCTCGGACTGATAGTTCGACTCAATGGGGGTGCCTCCAGTGTTCGCATTGTTTATCAGGTAGGTGTAGTTGGTGGAACGCAGGTCATACCAAGTCGGCGTTGACAGGTAGAGACCGATGCGGAAAGGACTTTCCTCAACAGGATATATCACCGTTCCCGCCTTGATGTTGAATCCCGTACCGGTGATTTCACGCTGGTCATTTATCGTTATGTCACCGATGGAGTTGCCGCTTGAGTTGATCAGAGACTCGCTGTATGAAGTCCAGGACTTGTAGTTTACGTCGCAGAAACCTACTGTCATGCCGAGGTAAACACGGTTGCTCACGTTGCCGGATACATTGATGCTGTATTCGCCGACATAGCCTCGGGTTGTTCGTGTCAAGCCATAGCCGGCAGCGGAATTGTAGTACATATTTCCGTCTTGGTCGCCCACGAAAGTCTTGTAATAAAGTGCGTCCAACTGAGAGATTTTGTAACTGTTGAGCCAATCACCGCTCGGATTAGCCGAATAGGCGTCCATGAGGTTCATGTAGGAGTTGGCATTCTGCGAACCGAGACCGTCATAGTCGCCGGAAACATTCAGTATGTTGCTGAAATTGCGGTTTTTCTTGTAGTTGAAAGCGAAGTTGAGGGTGTTCCACCTGCTGGGTTTTGTACTCCAGACAAATCCCACCTGGTCGAAACTCATGCGTGTGGCATCTCCCACGGTGCTCTGTCCGGCATCCTGCTGCGACACTACACTGGCACTGAAATTGACCATTGAACGGCGGAAGAGTCCTATTCCGGCAGGGTTGGTATTGATAGTTGAAATGTCGGCACCGAGTGCTTCCATTGCTCCGCCCATACCAATATAGCGTGCCGTACCATTCAAGTCCTCGGTGAAAAGTTCCGCATTGGTATATGTCTCCTGTGCCATTGCTGTCATTGATGCCAACAAAGCGGCACTTAATATCAGTCTTCTCATATTTGTAAAGTATTAGTGTTTCTTGATTGAAAATACATCCTCAAGCAGCGATTCCCGATTTGTCATTATCGTCTGCCGCCGTGACCGCCACCGCCGGAGAAACCTCCGCCGCGTGAACCTCCGCCGAAACTGCCGCCACCAAAGCGACTTCCGCCAGAGAAGACGGATGAACCTGAATTTGTGTTGGGGCGCATCTGCGTGTAAGTATGGGTGTTGCTTCTGTCTGTGTAGGTAGGCGTTGTGCCCACATTGCGCCTTGATGACACCACACGACTTGTAGTCTGGTTCTTCTTGGCGATGTCATTATAGACGTTGCCACTGCCGGAACGCCTGTTGTTGCTGCCTGCGAATCCCACAGAAGAGCCAGTATGGGTGTTCACACTGCCACGGTTGGAATAGCCAGTGCCCACTCCACCGTGCGCCCAATAGCCGCCGTGATGGTGTCCTCCGCCGCCCCATCCGGGATGACCGGGATGCCATGGGCGATACCAACCGCCGTAATATCCGTAGTACCAGGGATCGTAGAAACCGTACCAACCACTGTAATAGGGATAGTACCAAGGGTCATACCAACTGTAAAGGGAACTGTAGAACGGAGAATACCAGCCGTATCCGTAGTACCAAGGACTGAAATAGGCACGCCCGTAGAGCCAAGGATCGTAGCATCCGTACCACCTGTTCAGTTCACGAGAATACCTGTAATCATCGTCATCGGTGTCTGCATAATACTCAGAACTGCCGCCCTGTTTCTTTTCAGCGGTCAGACTGTCGGGATAAACACCCTGTTCGCCGTCGAGAAACACCACGTCGCTGGCATCCACACCAGTCGAACCGTTGCGGTATTTGCCGCTGCGGTTGTACTCATCCACGTCGCGGTCACTTCCCGAATAATATGTCTCTTTGGCAGCTTTGACAGCTGAATCCTTCTTCGGAGTGTAGTACAAGTCATCATCTTGTGCCAACAGCGGTACGGAAACCAGCATTACCATTGTCGTTAGGATAAACTTTTTCATCTTTTTACCTCCTGTCTTTCGTTTTCTTTTGATACTGCAAAAATAGCAATAACCTATGTGCAAATATACGGAAAAACCCTAAGTGGGGGTAGGATTTCCCCTATTTTTTGTAATTTTGCAAGTGAATTTAACACACAGGGACAGACATTCCAACAAGATATGAAATACTACAAGGCTGAATTTCAGATAGAGTGTGCGCCGGAACTGCGACAGACGGCAAGGGAACTACTTGCGGACATGGCAGGCGAAACTGGTTTTGAGGCGTTTGAAGACACGGAAAAAGGCATTGACGGATATATCCAGATAGAATTTCTGCACAAGGCTGTGCTTGATGAAATGATAGCGGATTTCCCTTTGGAGGACACTGTCATAACATATACCTTATCGGGTGTGGTAGACGAGAACTGGAACAGGACGTGGGAAGAACAAGGCTTTGAACCTATCAACATCGACGGCAGGTTGCTGGTGTTTGACGCAAGGAAGCCGATCCCTAATATCGACTGCCCTATTGCAATCGGTATCGAGGCGTGCAAGGCATTCGGTACGGGTACGCACGAAACAACCCAACTGATACTCGCACAACTCGTTGACATCGTGAAAGAAGGCACAAGAGTGCTCGACTGTGGGTGCGGAACCGGCATCCTGAGCATCGCTGCGGCAAAACTCGGAGCGGAAGACGTGGTGGCGTATGACATCGACGAGTGGAGCGTGAAGAACACTCTGCACAACGCAATGCTTAACGGTGTGGACAACATAAGTGCCATGGAAGGTGACGCTTCCGTACTTTCGCACGTGTCAGGAGTGTTTGATGTCGTCGTGGCAAACATCAACCGCAACACCATAATAGAAGATTTGGGCAGGTTCAAGGAGGTATTGAACGGTGGCGGAACAGTCATCTTGAGCGGTTTCTACACCGAAGACGCTCCGCTGGTGATAGAGAAAGCGACAGCGACAGGACTTGACCTGAAAGGCACAAACGAACTGAACAATTGGTGCGTGCTCGTCATGCAGTAGTTGTTACTCTATGCACAGTTTCTGCAAATCGTAGAACGAGCCGTTGTAAATATCAAAGTCTACCCTACCACGGATGCCTGGCAATTTTCCGGCATCGGTGTGTTGCCAGAATTTCCACTCCCCCTTATACTCCACTTTGTCCACATAATAGTGGGCTATCCAATAGGGATAGTCGTCGAAGACGGGTGCTGACAAATATTTGTCGCGGAATTTATAATATGTGTAAATAATCGGCTTGACATGGTATCTGTCCTCTACGATATGGAGCCATGTCAGTACATCCACCTGAAAATCCTCGATACTCTGGTCTTCAGGTTTCTTTTCGATGTCAAGAACAGGCGGCAAATCACCGCTCTCAAGTCTCACGTTCTTGAGGAAAAAATATGCCTGGTCGCGCGCCGAAGAGGAAGTGCTCCAGAAATGGTAAGCCCCTCTGATAAAGCCGTTATCCTTAGCCTGATAGAAATTTTCCTTAAACCGGGAGTCTATCCTCGAACTACCCTCCGTGGCTTTCACCATCACAAAGCGCACAGGGCAACCCTCTATCATGCCGTTGCGCAGTTCTTCCCAGTCGATAGTGCCCTGATAATGGCTTATGTCAATGCCGTGTATCTCGTAGCCGTCGGGGTATTTTGCATCGCCATAGAAAGCCCTCCAACGGAAGCCTGTGGGCGAAACGAAGAAATGGTAGACCCCCCAGATGTAGAGCAAGGACACAAAAACACCTCCCAACCACAAATAGCGGCGGGATATATGCTGCCTGTGGCGGGAGGTTGTCCTTTTCTTTCTTTTCATCCAAGAGATCATGTGTGACTGCGGAAATCCACAGTCACACACAAATTCAGATTATTTTGCGCACTCCAAAGCGAGTGTCTTGGTCGTCTGGTCGCACACTTCCGTCGGTCCCCAGTACTGTATCGGACCTGGATAGATGTAGCAAGTGTTCTTCGCCCACTCCTCGCGATGAGCGGCAAGATACTTGAACGGTGCGCCGTCAAGTTCCACAAGAGCCTTGCGGATAACCGGTTTCATGGCACCGTTGCGGCGCTCCATATTCATCATCATGGTGATAGGCACACCGCCGGCAATCCATTCCTCTGCAGGAGCTGTGGTGTTCTTTATGATGGACATATAGCCTGTCTTGCCGTTGGCGATAAGACATGTAGCGTTATAACCCAGAGAGTAGCAGTAGTCAGCATCGTAGTTGGACGGCGCAGCACAACGTCCCTCGTAACCGAAGAAGTGGTGCTGAGCGGCAAACTTGCCGACATACTTGCCCTCTTTAGCCCAGTTCTCAAGTTTTGCAGCCACCATTGTTGAGAGGAGTTTCTCTGTCTCGATGAGCGAAACCTGCACATTTCCGTGTGGGTCACGGTCGAGTGCCAACTGGCGTGCCACGCTTGTGGGAAGTGAGTTGAACACGGCGAGGTTGTCAGCGGAGATGTGGTTCTTTACATAGTCTATCTGTTCGCTGCGTCCGAGGTTCTGTGCATCGGGATTAGCAAGAACATCGTTCAACTGGGAAATGAGTTTCTTGATTGCCGGAATGAACTCGATGAGACCTTCCGGGATGAGAACTGTACCGAAATTGTTGCCGTCTGCTGCACGGTCAGCAACAATCTGGGCGATGTAAGTCACAACATCGTCGAGGCTCATTGCCTTCTTCTCCACCTCTTCAGAGATGAGGCAGACGTTCGGCTGGGTCTCAAGGGCACACTCCAAAGCAATGTGCGATGCGGAGCGACCCATGAGTTTGATGAAGTGCCAGTACTTTCTTGCGGAGTTGCAGTCACGCTGTATGTTGCCGATAAGTTCGGAATAAGTCTTGCAAGCGGTATCAAAGCCGAACGAAGTCTCTATTTGCTCGTTCTTCAAGTCACCGTCTATGGTCTTAGGACAGCCGATAACCTGTACGCCATACTTCTTTGCTGCATAGTATTCTGCCAGAACGCAGGCGTTGGTATTGGAGTCATCGCCGCCAATAATGACAAGTGCCTTGATGCCCAAGGTGCGGAGAATCTCGATGCCTTTTTCGAATTGATCTTCCTTTTCAAGTTTCGTTCTTCCTGAACCGATGATGTCAAAGCCGCCGGTATTGCGGTATTCGTCCATTATTTCGGAAGTAATCTCCATGTAGTTGTGGTCTACAAGGCCGCCAGGACCAAGGATGAAACCGTAGAGTTTATTGGCAGGATTCAACGCTTTGATGCCGTCGAAAAGACCGGAAATAACGTTGTGACCGCCAGGAGCCTGGCCGCCGGAGAGGATTACACCGACATTGAACGGATCAAGTTTCTTGGTCTCCCCTGCCTCGAAGGTGATGACAGGCATGCCATAGGTGTTGGGGAACATGGCCTTTATTTCGTCCTGATTGCCTACGGACTGTGTCGGCTGTCCCTCAACGGCAACGACAGAACCCTTGAGAGCCTTGGGGAGTTTGGGCTGATAAGCAGCACGAGCCTGCTGCAAAGCACTTGTTTTCATTTCCTTTGAATTTATTTTATTTGTTACAAATTAGACTAATACGTCTGCAAAATTAGTTTTTTTTGTTGAGAAAACGGTGTAATCCGCTAAGAAAATCCATGTTGTGGAGTTTCTCCAGCATACTTTCTCCGCCGCAGAATACACTCGCTTGTTATAAATAATAGGTATTAATTCTGCGGGGGATTACTCATCGTACGCCGGAAAGCAAATATTCCGTCCTTGTTCTCTATCTGCAGTGAGTCGGCGGAAATGCCGATTATATCAAATGTGTCACGGTCGAGCAGTAACTGACCGTTGAGTATCCGCCATGCAGTCCACGCCTTTGACTCCATTCTGACAAATGATTTCACTTCACCGTCGTCGGTAATCTCGAAGTTCTTGTCTATGCTTGTCCATTTGCCGAGGAGTGAAGTGATGTTCAGTATGCGCTGCGCCACCCAACCGTCATCGGTCTTGCGGGCTGTCACAGCCATACGGTCGCCGGCCATCAAGCCTCCGGCCACAACGGTCTGTTCGCCTGTGTCCTCGTCGTTAATCAGGAATGTGAGAGTGTCCTGCATATTGGTCACCAGTTCAAGACTGTGCATCATGGTGCCCACGCCACACACACCGTATATGGTAGAGTCGTTCACTTCCGTGTCGGTTGTGGTGTCCGCATTGACATTTTCCTTCTTCTTCGAGCATCCTGCAACGGCAAGAAGGATGATAGACAAAAAGATAATCTTTCTCATAGTCTGCATTTCCGTTTGTGTTAAACGCTTCTTATACCCTTGTTATTCTGCTGTACTGCGTTCCAGTTCTTTCGCTTCATTCCAAAGAGAGTCCATTTCTTCCAAAGTCATATCTTTCAGATTACGTCCCTGTGACCGTGCTTGCGACTCCACATAGCCGAATCTCCGCATGAACTTTTGGTTGGTCTTTTCGAGCGCTGTGTCAGGATTGAGTTTGTAAAGGCGTGCGGCATTGACCACTGAAAAGATGAAATCTCCCAATTCTTCGGTGCTCCTCTCCTTGTCTTCACGTTTGAGTTCCGCTTCCAGTTCGCCGAGTTCTTCCCTCACTTTCACCCATACGTCATCCCTCTGCTTCCAGTCGAAGCCCACGTTGCGCACTTTGTCCTGTATGCGGTATGCCTTTATGAGGCTCGGAAGGGCTTCGGGCACTCCCGACAACACAGTCTTGTTTCCGTCCTTTTCCTTGAGTTTGATTTGCTCCCAACTCTCAAGTACTTCCTTTTCCGTGTCGGCTTTCTGGTCGCCATAGATGTGAGGATGGCGGAAGATGAGTTTGTCCGCTTCCTTGTTGCATACATCCGCTATGTCGAAATCTCCCTGCTCGCATCCAAGAATGGCATAGAAGATGACGTGTTCCATGACATCGCCCAGTTCCTTGCACACATCCTGCCAATTCTTTTGCATGATCGCGCCGCACAGTTCGTATACTTCCTCTATGGTATTCGGGCGCAGGCTGTCGAATGTCTGTTTCCTGTCCCAGGGACATTTCTGCCTCAGTTCATCAAGAACGTCTAGCAATCGCCCGAATGCTTGCAGTTTTTCTTCTCTTGTATGCATTTCCATTGATTTTGTATTGCAAAAGTACACATTTTCAAACGGAATTTATGTAACTTTGCATACATTATTGTTTTTATCAAGGTAAAAGTTTTCTATCTCAGTATGGAATTAGCAACCAAGTACAATCCACAGGATGTTGAATCCAAATGGTATCAGTATTGGACTGACCACAAATTGTTTTCCAGTAAGCCCGACGGGCGTACCCCCTACACCATAGTAATCCCTCCGCCGAACGTGACAGGCGTTCTTCACATGGGACACATGCTCAACAATACCATTCAAGATATTCTTGTGCGTAAGGCACGCCTTGATGGGAAGAACGCTTGCTGGGTTCCCGGTACGGATCATGCGTCCATTGCCACAGAAGCAAAGGTGGTCAACCGCCTTGCGGAGCAGGGAATCAAGAAGCGTGACCTCACCCGAGAGCAGTTCCTTGAGCACGCTTGGGCGTGGACAGAGGAGCATGGCGGCATCATACTGAAGCAGTTGCGCCGCCTCGGAGCAAGTTGTGACTGGGACAGAACGGCATTTACCATGGACGACAAACGGTCGGAGTCTGTTTTGAAAGTCTTTGTAGACCTTTACGACAAAGGGCTTATATACCGTGGACTGCGCATGGTCAACTGGGACCCAAAGGCGCAGACGGTGCTTTCAACAGAAGAAGTCATCTACCGTGACGAGAAGTCCAAACTCTATTATCTGCGCTATTACGTTGCCGATGCGGATGTCAACCCTGTCAAACCGACTGGTCAGGAGGGCGAAATATTGCACAAAGACAGCAAAGGGTACTACGCTGTGGTTGCCACGACGCGTCCTGAGACAATTATGGGCGATACCGCAATGTGTATCAATCCCAAAGACCCGAAGAACCAGTGGCTGCGAGGTCACAAGGTTATAGTGCCTTTGGTCGGCAGAGTGATACCTGTCATTGAAGACCGTTATGTTGACATCGAGTTCGGAACAGGCTGTCTGAAAGTCACTCCTGCGCACGATGTGAACGACTATGCCCTCGGAAAGACCCATAATCTGGAGACCATTGACATCTTCAATCCTGACGGTACGATTTCCGAAGAGAGTACGCTCTATGTGGGAATGGATCGCATGGATTGCCGCAAACAGATTGCCATAGACTTGAAAGAGGCTGATTTGCTCGAGAAAATAGAGGACTATGAGAATAAGGTTGGCTATTCGGAGCGCAATCAGGACACCGCTGTCGAACCGCGTCTGTGCAAACAGTGGTTCTTGTCAATGAAACATTTCGCCGACATCGCCCTGCCTCCAGTACTTGAAGGTAAGATAAAGTTCTATCCGACGAAGTATGTCACGACCTACCGCAACTGGCTTGAGAACATCCAGGACTGGTGTATCAGCCGCCAACTTTGGTGGGGTCACCGCATTCCGGCCTACTTCCTGCCGACGGCAGAGGGCGAAGAAGAGAAATTCGTTGTAGCCCTTACGAAAGAGGAAGCCCTCGAAAAGGCAAAGAAGATTGCCGGTTACGAGAATATCACAGAGGAGCAGTTGGTACGTGACGAGGATGCTCTTGATACCTGGTTCTCATCATGGCTGTGGCCTATCTCGCTGTTTGACGGTATCAACAACCCTAATAACGAGGAGATAAACTACTATTATCCGACATCAGTACTTGTGACCGGTCCTGACATTATATTCTTCTGGGTAGCAAGGATGATAATGGCCGGTGAGGAATATCTGCATGACGTACCGTTCCGTAACGTTTATTTCACGGGTATTGTGCGTGACGAAATAGGTCGCAAAATGTCAAAATCGCTCGGCAATTCGCCTGATCCGATAGGTCTGATCGAAAAGTACGGTGCAGATGGAGTGCGTATGGGTATGCTACTTGCAGCCCCTGCAGGCAACGATATACTGTTTAAGGAAGACCTTTGCCAACAGGGAGCGGCTTTCTGTAACAAGATATGGAATGCTTTCCGCCTTGTAAAGGGTTGGGAAGTTGCCTCCATTGAACAGCCGGTTTCCAACAAGAAGACTATCGAATGGTTTGCAGCAAAAATAAGAGTTGCCGCAGAAGAGATTAACGATCTTTATTCCAAGTACCGTCTGAACGAGGCTCTCATGGCCGCATTCAAACTCTTTACCGACGAGTTCTCGGGCTGGTATCTTGAGATGATCAAGCCTGCTTACCAAGCGCCTATAGACTCCGAAACACTGAAAGCCACCCTCGACTTCTTTGAAAAGTTGATGAAGATACTCCATCCGTTCATGCCTTTTATCACGGAAGAACTCTATCAGCACATTGCAGAGCGTACCGAAGGTGACTCTATCATGGTCTCTACTCTTGATGTGACAGCCCCGACTGATGCCGACAAGGCTCTGATAGCACAGTATGAGGAGGCAAAACTGATTATTTCGGGAGTGCGTGCAGTGCGTCAGAGCAAGAATATCGCGCAGCGAGAGCCTCTTGCTCTTGAGGTCGTGATTGCCAACGGCGATGACAAGAACGTAACAAAGTGTCCGGCACTCGGACCCGTCATCAAGAAGATGGCAGGACTTTCCGATATCAAATATGTGCAACAGAAGAGCGAAGGTACAAGTGCATTCCTTGTCGGAACAACTGAATATGCCGTTCCGCTCGGCGATCTCATTGATGTGGATGCCGAAATCGAAAAGCAGGAAGCACAGTTGAAACATCTCGAAGGCTTCCTTGCCGGCGTGATGAAGAAACTTTCCAATGAGCGTTTCGTACAGAATGCGAAGCCGGAAGTCGTTGCTCTTGAACGCAAAAAACAGAGTGATTCCGAAGAGAAAATAACGTCCCTGAAAGAGTCTCTGGCAAAACTCTATGCACAGAAGAAATGATGATGCCGTCAGTTTGTTGAGGGTTATGTCTTTCAACTGGCAACAACAATAAACAAGAAGGTCTCCCTTGAAAAGGAGACCTTCTTGTTTATGACAATGTCAACGCTATTCAGAGACAAACTGTTTGATTCTCTGCTCCTCGGATAACTTGCATATAAGCAATACGTTATCTTTCTCTGCAACAATGTATCCGTCAAGTCCTTGTACCACAACTTTTCGTTCCTGGGTGGTGTGAACGACGCATCCGTGAGAATCGAACACGCTAATGTCATTGCCTATCAGGGAGTTTCCGTGGATGTCTTGTTTGGTCTGAGCGAGCAAAGAACCCCATGTGCCGAGGTCACTCCACCCGAAATCCGCCGGGAAAACGAATATTTCGTCGGCTTTCTCCATAATGGCATAGTCAATGGAGATACTCTCGCAGTCACCGAAACAGGCGTCTATGCGTTCCTGTTCGCTCTCAGTGCCGTAATAAGGCATCATGTTTTCGAAGATGCGAGCCATGGACGGTTCGTACACACGGAACGCATTGACAATGGTTGAAACGTTCCAAATGAAGATGCCTGCATTCCAAAAGAAGTTGTTCTGCGCCACATATTTCTTGGCAGTATCCAGATCCGGTTTTTCGCGAAAAGCGTCCACGCGGAAAATTTCCTTGTTCCTCATTGACGGATCTGACAAATCTGCCATGATATAGCCGTAGCCTGTCTCCGGCCGGGTGGGCTTCATGCCAAGCGTAACAATGGCATCCGTCTCGGAAGCGAACTGAAGTCCCGAAGCAATGACGCGTCTGAACTCCGGCACATCCATGACAACGGCATCGCTCGGAGCCACGACTATGTTGGCGTTAGGATTGATAGACTTTATACGGAACGATGCGTATGCTATGCATGGTGCAGTGTTGCGGCGGCACGGTTCGAGCAATATATGACTTTTGTCGATACCCGGCAGTTGCTCGGCGACCAGTTTCTCATATTTCCTGTTAGTCAGAACCCACACGTTTTCATCTGGAACAAGTCCGCTGAAACGTTCGTAGGTGAGTTGCAGAAGGGTCTTCCCTACTCCCATGACATCTATAAACTGCTTGGGACGTTCCGGCGTGCTCATCGGCCAAAACCTGCTTCCGACACCTCCGGCCATAAGAACGAGATGATTGTCGCTATTGGTCATTTGAAGTTAACTTTTGATTAAACGAAGGCAAATGTACGCAAAAAATAATTAATCGGCGAACATTTGAAAGTCTATTTACCTAAACCTGTCCGTTTTTTATTAATTTTGTAGTGTGATAAGTAAGGCAAAAATAAAACTCATACACTCGCTGGAGAAGAAGAAATGCCGCCAGTCAGAGGGCTTGTTTGTTGCCGAAGGTCCCAAGGTTATAGAGGAACTATGCAAGATATGCCGCCCTGTGGAAGTTTACGAGGGCGAAGATGCTGACAAGGCAAGTTTCCTCCAGCATCCTCAGGGGATATTGGCATTGTTCCCGACAAATATTCATGAACACATACAACCGCAGTCTGGACTGAAGCTATTGCTCGATGGAGTGCAGGATCCCGGTAACTTCGGAACGATAATAAGGATTGCAGACTGGTTTGGAATCGACCATGTGTACTGTTCTGCGGAGTGTGCCGACGTGTTCAGTCCGAAAGTTGTGCAGGCCACTATGGGGTCGTTGGCACGCGTGAAGACAGAATACTGTGATCCTATAGCCTTGCTTGAGTCGCTGCCTGCGGGTTATCCGGTCTACGGAACTCTACTTGACGGTGATGACATATATGGCAATGAGTTGACAGAAAACGGTCTCATCGTGATGGGCAACGAGGGTAACGGTATAAGCGAAGAAGTGAGAAAGCGCGTTAACCGCAGACTTCTCATACCAAGTTACCCGACGAACAGACTGACGGCAGAGAGCCTGAACGTGGCTGTGGCAACGGCAATAGTATGCTCTGAATTTAGGCGTAGATCTGCAAACCGGCGGTAACGCCAATTGCAAAACTGGTAATCCGAACATAAAAAAGAAATAATATTACTCATGGACGGACTTTATACAAGAAGGAACATTTCGGAGTGTCTGGGGGCGGCATGGACACTTCAAAGTACAAATATGCACCGCATGGCGAAAACGCTGTGGCTTCCGGCATTGGCCTTTTCGTTGTTCTATGCCCTGTTCGCAGTCGCTGCGCTAAGCCTCGTGAAGGATTTGAGTCTCGGTAAAGGTGTTGCTTTTGATGCGGTTTCCGTTGCAGTGGCTTTCATTGCTGCCGTTGCGGCAACCCTTGTCATTATCGCCAAAACATTCAAACAGGTCAATATGCAGGATTTCAAACTCTGTTTGCGCCGCTCATTCAAGGCATTCCTTGTTGTGGCAGCATTCTGCCTATTGACAATAGTGTTGCTTGCCGCTGTTTTCATAGGGTGCATTTTCCTCATGCAAAGTGGCAAAATGGCTCCCATGACAGCCGGCATTGTGATGTCAGTCCTGTCAATAGCGGTGGTCGTTGCGCTGTGTGTGTTCTTCTGTCCGTTCAATTATTCGCTGACGAAGTATATGATTGAACCGGAAATGGGAATGAGTCGGGTGTGGAAGAACTATCGTGTGGGGTTTCGGAATCTCGGTTTTATTCTCGGATGCAGCCTGCTCTGTCTCGTTGTGATGGCTACTATATACAATGTGATGGCACTGCCGGGATGCATAGCAACTATATCAGCATCGTTGGCATACAGCGGTGTTGTCAATGGTGACCCGGTCAATCTGCCGGGCTATTTCCCTGTGATATTTGGGGTGACCATGTTTGTTGCCGGTCTTATATACGCCACTCTACAGGTCTGGTTCGTATTTGTGGAATACTATCAGTACGCTTCCATTGAGGCACGCAACGGCAGAACGGACAGCAAAACAGAAGAAATAAACGATACAAATGGCTAAAAGACTACTGTTTATAGACCGTGACGGAACGATAATAAAAGAACCGGCTGACGAGCAGATAGACGCTTTCGGGAAACTCGAATTTGTCGAAGGTGTGTTCAAGGCACTGTCATTCATTGCGGAACACACGGATTTTGAGTTCGTGTTGGTGAGCAACCAAGACGGACTTGGTACGGAGTCGTTCCCGGAAGACACTTTCTGGCCAGTACACAACTTTATAATCGGTACGCTGAAAGGTGAGGGTATAGAGTTCGAAAAACAGCATATCGACCGCCATTTCCCCGAAGACAATGCTCCGACAAGAAAACCGGGGACTGCCATGCTGACGGAATACATGACGGACGAATACGACTTGAAGAACTCGTATGTCATAGGAGATCGTGATACGGATGCCCAACTGGCACAAAATCTCGGGTGCAAGTCTCTCATCATTGGCAAGGATGGACTTGACTGGCAAAAGATTGCCGAACTGCTGTTTGCTGGAGAACGCACAGCGGAAGTGGTGCGGACGACGAAAGAAACGGATATATCAGTGAGGGTGAACCTTGATGGGAACGGCAAGTGTGACATTCATACGGGTCTGGGGTTCTTTGACCATATGCTCGAACAGATAGGTAAGCACGGCATGATAGACCTCTACATTCATTGTAAAGGCGACCTCCATGTGGATGAGCACCATACTATCGAAGACACGGCACTTGCACTTGGCGAGTGCATACTGAAGGCTTTGGGTGACAAAAGAGGGATGGAACGCTATGGATATTCTCTCCCTATGGATGACTGTCTGTGCCAAGTGGCGCTTGATTTCGGCGGTCGTCCATGGCTTGTATGGGATGCAGAGTTCCACAGAGAGAAGATTGGAGAAATGCCGACAGAGATGTTTCTGCATTTTTTCAAGTCGTTGTCGGATGCGGCAAGGATGAACCTCAACATCAAAGCGGAAGGACAGAACGAACACCACAAGATAGAGGGCATATTCAAGGCCTTTGCCCGAAGCCTCAAAATGGCAGTACGGAGAGACATATACCATTACGAACTGCCCTCCACAAAAGGCAGTCTTTAGAATGAAAGTTACGAAAGTGTTTACTTGACGTTCATTTTGGTTAAAGAATATACAGTTCTTTGTATATGTCGGGAAAAATCAGTAACTTTGCAAAGTTTATTAACGAACCAATTATAATTATACAATAGCAATGAGTAAACAGACCGAAAAGATTAAGGCACTGATTGAAAAGCGTGCAGCAGCAAAACTTGGCGGCGGCGAGAAAGCTATAGAAAAACAGCACCAGCGCGGCAAATATACTGCGCGTGAACGCATAGATATGCTTGTTGACGAGGGGTCTTTTGAGGAATATGACATGTTCAAACTCCACCGTTGCCACAACTTCGGAATGGAGAAAAAACAATATCTTGGCGATGGAGTGGTAGTAGGAAGTGCCACGATAGACGGTCGTCTGGTTTATATTTCCGCTCAGGATTTCACCGTGAACGGTGGCTCTCTCTCGGAAACGATGTCGCAGAAGATATGCAAAGTGATGGATATGGCGATGACCAACGGTGCGCCGTTTATCTGTATGAACGACTCCGGCGGTGCCCGAATCCAGGAAGGTATCTGTTCTCTCGCCGGTTATGGAGAGCTCTTCGAGCGCAATATTCTGGCAAGTGGTGTCATTCCGCAGATTTCAGCCATACTTGGTCCCTGTGCCGGAGGTGCTGTCTATTCTCCTGCTCTCACAGACTTCATTCTCATGAAAGAGGGTACTTCCTATATGTTCCTTACCGGTCCGAAAGTTGTAAAGAGTGTTACAGGTGAGGATGTAGACGCAGAACACCTCGGTGGAGCAAGTGTTCATGCTACCAAGAGCGGTGTCACCCATTTCACGGCAAAGACAGAAGAGGAGATGTTTGAGATGATAAAGGCTCTCCTTAGTTATATTCCTTCCAACAACACGGAGGAAGCACCGCGTGTGGAATGTACCGACCCGATTAACCGTATGGAGGATTCTCTGAACGAAATTCTGCCGGACGATCCGAACAAGGCATACGATATGTATAAGGTCATAGCCGCTGTCACCGACAACGGAGAGTTCTTTGAAGTGCAGCCAAAGTTCGCAAAGAACATCATAACCGGTTTTGCACGCTTCAACGGACAGAGCGTCGGCATCGTGGCAAACCAGCCTTCAGCGTATGCAGGTGTACTTGACACAAACGCATCTCGTAAAGGTGCTCGCTTCGTAAGGTTCTGCGACGCTTTCAATATCCCAATTGTCAGCCTCGTTGATGTGCCAGGATTCCTTCCCGGAACAGGTCAGGAATACAATGCAGTAATCCTGCATGGAGCACAACTTCTCTATGCTTACGGAGAGGCAACAGTGCCGAAGATAACCATAACATTGCGTAAGTCATACGGAGGTTCGCATATCGTAATGGGCTGCAAGCAGCTTCGTTCTGATCTGAACTTCGCTTGGCCATCGGCGGAGATTGCCGTCATGGGTGCCTCTGGTGCCGTTGCAGTACTTCAGGCAAAGGGCATCAAGGCAATGAAGGAGGAAGGCGGCGACGTCAAAGCGTTCATTGCAGAGAAAGAGGAGGAATATACCGAGATGTTTGCCAACCCCTATCAGGCAGCCCAATATGGTTATATTGATGATGTGATAGAGCCTCGCAACACTCGTTTCCGCATTTGTCGCGGTTTGGCACAACTTGCCAACAAACGTCAGAGCCTGCCTGCGAAGAAGCACGGATGTATGCCTATGTAATCGGTTGACCGGAAAAGAACCTGTAAAAGACCAATACAAATGGACAAAAATATCTATGCGGCGATTGCAATGGCTCTCTACGAGTATCAGGGCAACAATGTTCACGACAGAGAATCGGGCATTATCACAATCAAGCCAAAGCAGACTATGTGGAGTGCAAAGTTCCTAAGTTTTACACAAAAACCATAATGTAAGATGAGTACATTCAAATACACGATAGACGGTAAGGAGTATAATGTAGAGATTGGCGAGGTGAATGACAACATCGCTAATGTCATTGTCAACGGAGACTCTTTCTCTGTTGAACTGGAAAAGCAGACAGAACCCGAAAAGAAAAAGCCGGTTCTCGGTCAGCCAAAGAAAGAAGATGCGGACAAGGAGACCGCTCCTGCCGTGAATGTCAACACGAATAACGCATTGAGAGCACCTCTTCCGGGTGTCGTAACCGAAATAAAGGTGGAAATCGGACAGGAAGTAAGTGCCGGCGATACACTTGTTGTACTGGAAGCGATGAAGATGGCTAACAACCTTGAAGCCGAAAAGAGCGGAAAGGTAACTGCCATTTGCGTTAAAGTAGGCGAGAGTGTTATGGAGGACACTCCGCTCGTTGTAGTGGAATAAACCGGGATTCCCGGATGAAGTATTCTCCCCTTCTGTAACATAGGGAGATAACGACAAACGAAGAAAAATGCCAAAGAAAATTCTGTTTATCAACCAAGAGATTACTCCGTATGTGCCAGAATCGGTCATGTCAACACTTGGTCAGCAGTTGTCAGAGAGGATTCAGGAGCAGGGATACGAGATTCGTACGTTCATGCCCAAGTGGGGTACAATCAACGAACGCCGTGGACAACTGCATGAAGTAATCCGTCTTTCGGGAATAAACATTACAATTGACGATGTTGATCATCCGCTCCTCATAAAGGTGGCGTCAATTCCTGTTTCACGGGTACAGGTCTATTTCATAGACAACGATGACTATTTTGCGAAAAGGAAAATGGGAACGGATGAGAGCGGAGAGGAGTATTCCGACAACGGTGAACGTGCCGTGTTCTATGCGAGGGGCGTTCTTGAAACCGTCAAGAAGTTGCGCTGGAATCCCGATGTGATTGTTTGTCAGGGTTGGATGGCAGCGGTCGTGCCTCTTTACCTTAAAAAGGTATACAATGAAGAGCCTTGTTTTGCCCATGCAAAAGTGGTTACAAGCATTTTCAACGAGCAGTTGAAGAATGAGTTTGGCACGAATTTCAAACGTTGTGTTGCCTATATGGATGTAACGGAGGAATCTTTGGCACAGTACAAAGACGACTTTGACTTCCTTGAATTGGGCAAAATGGCTATTGATTTCAGTGACGGTGTTGTATTGGCAACTCCTGACAGCAATGCCGAACTCCGTGATTATACACATTCGAAGAGTATTCCGACGTTGGAATATCCCGGAGATGATTTTGCCGAAGCATACAGTAATTTCTTTGAAGAGATAACGAAATAACGACTCATGAAACCGAAACGTTTCCTCACAGGATTATGTGTTTTAGCGTGCCTTACCGCTTGTAATGACGAAACAGGCACTATTGGCGGTTCGCTTATCAATGATTTAGATCATTTGGAGATTTCTACTGACACATTCAACCTGACCACTCGTTCCATAGTTGTGGACTCTGTACTCGCCAGGAACAGTACAAGTTATCTCGGAACGATACGCGATCCTGAAACAGGAGAGTACATAACAGCCAATTATATGACTCAATTCCATACGCTGGAGGGTTATGGTTTTCCTGTCCTTGATTCCATTTCAAGCCGTGATGTCAATGACTATATCATCGCAGACTCATGTGAACTGCGCTTGTTTTGGGACAGTTTCTACGGAGATTCCCTGTCTTCCATGAAGTGTACAGCCTATGAACTTGCTGCTCCAATGACGGAAGACAAAACATATTACTCCAACTTTGACCCAATAAAAGAAGGGCTTGTGCGCAGCACAACCGTAGGTGGAATAAAGGCAAGCAAGACTTATACTCTTGAGGACATGAATGTTTCTCTGTCTCTCCGCAACAATTCAAGTTACTCAAAGAACATCCGTATATTGCTTAACAAACCGTATACGGATAAAGACGGAAAAACTTACAACAATTACGGCACATACATAATGCGCAAGTATTATGAGGAGTATGGCGGTGATTCCACCTATTTCAAGAATTCCATCCGTCTTACCAACAATGTCATACCAGGTTTCTACATTGAGTCAACTGGTGGTCTCGGAAATCTTGCCAATGTAACCCTTACGCAATTGAACCTGTATTTCAAGTATAAAGGTTCGTCCTCATCAACACCATACACGGGAACGATGTCGTTTGCGGGCACACAAGAGGTTATGCAACATACCAACTATGTGAATGAAAGCGAGAAAATAAAGTCACTGGCGGATGATCCTACCTGTACATATCTGAAGACTCCAGCAGGGATATTCACGGAAATCACCCTGCCTGTGAATGAGATTTGCCTCAATCATGATAATGACACGATTAACAGTGCAAAGTTTACGTTGCAACGGTTGAATGATGTGACTGACAGTGATTACGCCTTTGACGCTCCGACAACGGTGTTGCTGGTTCCGAAAGACAGTCTCTATTCTTTCTTTGAACACCGGGATGTGAACAACAACAAGACATCATTCCTTGCCACGTTTGACACCAAGAGCAACACCTATACATTCAACAACATTGGCTCAATGATAAAGGCAATGCAGCAGTCGAAGTTGAATGGCAGTACATCGGAAGACTGGAACAAGGCCGTACTCATTCCAGTCACGACAACGACGAATACTTCCAGTCAGGTTACAAAGGTCGTTCATGACATGTCACTCACAAGTACCAGACTCGTTGGAGGTCCGTCCAATCCCAACGGCGATATCAAAATCAGTATAATATACAGTAAGTACAAGTAGCCTATGGCTGACAACTATCTTGAAAACGCCCGGGAACAGTACGAAAAAAAGAAGGCTCTTTGGCTGAGCAAAAGGAAACGTCTTGTGCCGAAAATCAAGCGTGAGATAGAGAAACCGGAAGATTGGTCATTGTGATAAAAAGGTCTGCGTATGTAGTGCGCAGACCTTTTTGCTTCCCTGTATTTTGTTGTGTTCGTACACAATAAAAATATTCAAAATAAAAGACAAAAAAGTTTGGAGGAGTTGAAATAAATGTTTATTTTTGCGGTGTTATCCTGAAAACAATCTTTTTACCTTAAATGGCAAATTAAACTAACACCTAATTGAGACAGAGGGCAGCTCGTGAGAGCCGCCCTCTATCTTTTCCTGTTATCCGTGTTCTTTTGAAATGAGTTCTGTAACAAGTCGTTTCCTGACGTAAGAATGTCAAAGGCTATTCTGTTATTCCTTTGTCCGTATTCCCATTTGTATATTCCTCGTATTTCGTCAGACTGTTGGTTGCAGCGTGTTTCAATGCCATATCATCTCCTGACAGACATTCTTTCGTTTTTTCATGATATGCTTCCGTCTCATCGTAGTCAAGACAGACATGAGACATAAACAGTCTGCCAAGTAGGTTAAAAGCACACAAAAGGTGAATACGTCTACTGCTTCGAAGCAGTTTTAATGCCAATGATTTCGAGTACGGTACGTTACGCAGAATATAGAATACAAGTTGCTCCGCCAGTTCCTGGTTGTCTATGTCGTCCAACCAACGGTATGCAGTCTGTTCAGAGAACTGTTCTGGAGGATAAGTCAGTATGGCAAGCAACTTGCATTCTCTCACTTTGCTTTTCCACAGTTCCTCTGCCAACTCGCTGTCTTTGCCATATTCTGCGGCAATTTCTTGCAAATGTTGCAAGGAAACGCCCCAACATATTTTGTATTCAAGTCCTTTTTCCTTCAAAGACGCGGCCGTTTCGCCGTTCATATACAAGCGGAAACTCTGTTTTATACTTCTGACTTTTTCCTCAGTGGAACAGTTGTTCATTTCTTCAAGTCCTCTTTTATAAATGATGCTATTCGGTCGATAATCCGCTGTACTTGAGGCGAGCGCAGATAGAGAATGTTTTTCTTCAACATTGACGAGACCGTTTCCAACGAATGTTCATAAGATGATATTTCGTTTGCTGATTGTATATGGTGTTTGCTTTGTGTCCTGATTTCCTTCTCCCTCTGCGCTATGAGAAAGTTGCACTCCGCAGTAAGCATCGGGACGACAGTCTGGTCAAACAGATGATGTCCCTGTATATACAGATATGTGTCTTCCGGGTGAATGCCGAGGTTATCCAATTCCTTTGACAGATTGCTGTATTCCGCATGGGCATATTCCGAGGTAGACCTGTATAACTGGTCGAGTTTTTTCGCCACTCTGTCCCCTACTCTTTTCAACGTGTCCCGTGTATGGTGCTTTACTACCGTCCCTGTCTTTATGACAGCGAGTATATCCGGGATACGGAAACAGCACAACTCTGGTCGTCTTTCTCCCAAAACGCTCCACACAAACAGTGGATATATTGTCTCAGAGTAGGATTTCAGAAAGTCCTCAAAGTCCATTATGTCTGGATTGTCATTGAGTGTTGCCATCACACAGACCTCCCTCAGTGCCGGAGCCCAACACTGCAGGTTCTCTATGGCATAGGCGTATGTGTGAAAGACATACTTGTTGTGACAGACCATTTCCGACATTGCGTCTGACCCTTGCTTAAGATAGTCATAGTCAGCGTCCACACATGCAATCATGTCTGGACCTATACTGTCCTTGAAAGCGGCCATTAACGCAGCCTTTTTGCCGCGCCCGAGCCGGCGGCCTCTTGTCGGCAGCATTACCTGAAACTTGATGTCCGGCGTTTCCATCTGCGACAATATTGAACGCCAGAAGAACACATCGTCATAACTTTCGACGTATGCGACCACTCTCCGGCAACTGTTCTTGCCGTTCAACTTGTTTGCGGCGGAGAGATAAGCGGAGTTTACATATTTACCAAGATCAGGCATTTGCAGTGTTGCTACTCGTGTATTTCTATCTCCGAAACCTCCGTCACCATGTCAAGCCAACCGTTCATGATTACCGCAGGAGAATGTGTCGTCAGTATAATCTGTACGTTAGGATTCAGTTTGATAATCGTCTCGATGAGTTTCTGCTGCCATTCCACATGTAGAGAAGCCTCCGGTTCGTCCATGAACAGCACATAAGGCTGTTGGTCTTCGACAAGAACAGTCAGCAGGATTACAAGCAACTGCTTTTCGCCGGAGGACAGTTGGTAAGGCACAAGCACCTCTCCTTTTTGCGAAAAGCGCACTTCGTTCTCCGAACGTACTATCTCCTTGGCCGTTTCCGAGAAGAACCCGTCTATAAGATCCTGGAATAAAGTCTTGGGGCGTGATATTTCCTGTGCCTTTTCGGCTGCGTCGGGAGCACCGCTTTGGAGTGCGGCGATAATCCTGTTGCCTATATTCACCTGATAGTCCAGGTACTTTCTCTGTAACTGGAATATCTGCCAGTCCAGTTCTGTTGCCAGTGACAAGTCCATCTTCGTAATAACGTCGTGGTTCAAAAGCGGTCTGTCAAATGAACGTATCAAATCATATCTGATCCACTTGGCATCCTCTGGATACACGTCAAGTTTGACTCCTTTGAGCATATGGCTTGGAAATTCACCGCCCTGGGCCAAACCTTTCACCACCTTGTTCAGGATAGTGCTCTTCCCCACTCCATTGATTCCGCTGAGAACATTTACCTGCCGGTTGAGATTCCAGCGTATGTGCTTGACCCCAGACCAAAGAGAATCTATCTCAATCCGGGTGATATATTCCGCAAACTTCTGCATGGTTTTCTCCTTTCCCATTTTGTCAGTTCATTTCCATTGTATGGTCATATACTATGTCAACAAGTATTTTCAGTTCCGTATCATCAATCTTGGAATGACATTCAGACACCTCGTTCTTCATTTTCGCATACAAGTCACTTTGTGAAACATTGTTTGAGGCAATGTGTTTCCTCAGTTCCTTCACTGCTTTCTCCTTGCGGTTCATTGTCCAAAGAACGATAGCCATGCGGATTCTGTCTTGTTCCGTACGTTCAGTGTCTTTGATGCGCTCATACATAGACACTGCTTTCTCGTCGTCATCATCCATTATATGTGCCAAAGCCAAAGCAGACTTGTATGTGTTGTTGTCCTCATGCTCGAAATGCAGGCGGAACAGAATAGCCTTTGCTGCGTCTGTCTTGCCATTTTTCAAGTGACAGATGCTCAGCCGATAGTTCTCGAAATCCATGTCACCTGCCTCTGTATTGGCTTTTATGTAATCAGCATACAGTTCTTCTGCCATATAGAAATCTCCCGCAAGGAAACAGGCGTCGGCCGTTCTCTTCAGCAGTATTTTGTTGTCTGGTTCAATAAGCCGCGCTTTCTCAAACCAGTATACGGCTGAATGATAATGTCGTTGTTTATACTCACTCAACGCTTTCAGTTTCAGATAAGATGGATTCAGTTCATCTCTGTTGCTGTCCAACAAGCGGTTAAGGGCACTGAAGCGGTTTCGGCTCAGCAACTGCCTTGCAATCTTATACGGTGTGTCTGTCCCCAGAAACAAGTTCGCTACCTTGTCCCAATTGAAGAACACGACACCGTCATCCGATGCGAAGGGATCCGTAAAGTCTGACTTGCGGTGAAAGAGTTTGTGGAATCTGTAGATGTCCTGCAAGAACATCAGTCTCGTGAAAGAATTGTCTTTCGTGTGTTGTTCCTCAAATCCCATGATTGCCTCACCCTTGGAGATAACGTCAACCACCTCTTTCGGAATCTGGGAGTACACCATTGAAAGCGTCAGACAGAAACTGTACTTGTCAGAATTGCAGAGTGGCTGCATATCAAGTATCTTGCCGAGTTTGTCTTTCGGGATATTTCCTGTATTCACAGAAGCGATTTGAGGGTGCTCAATTGTAAAGGGGAGAAACCAGTTTACGAGAGTGTAGAAGAAAGAGAAACGTTTTGCCTGCGAGAATCCGCCGAAGAAAATATCAGCACCCTGTTTTTGCATATTCCTGATTTTCTCTATGCTCTTTTCCACTTTGTCCATGCTGCTTTCCTCTTTGTCAGGATGCAGCAACTCGTCGAGCATCTCCTGTTCCGTCTTTTTCGCCTGTAGCAAGGCTGCACTCTCCTTTATGCTCGGTATAATCTCATTGGCAATTGTCTTGTTGTTCTCCTCTGTGTCAGTACAAAGGATCATCTGCGCCTGCAGTTCCGCAAGTTCTTCCTTGATATAAGGCAGTGTTTCCAGACGTTTGAACGCCTTCTCTATCTCGTCATTGTATATTTCGCCTGCGCTCTGCCCAGGTCTTGCAATGACCAGTGCAACCAAAGCGTACTGCCGCAGTTCTTCGTTGTCGTTCTCAACACACAGTCTTGCCAACACATTGAACTTCCTTATGTCGAATACAAACTGTTGTGCCAGCATCATCGCACTGACAGCTATCCTTGTGACTGATGCATCCGTATATGAAGAGGAAAGAATTTTATATGCCGTCTCTTCCTCGCTCTGTGAGAGTGGACATGTTGTCAATAGGAAATCGAACAGTTTTTTGTGACACTCCGACAAGTCCTCCTGTAGTTTTCTTGACTTGCTGTTGTCGTCCGCGGACAGGGAACAGACAATCATTTCCTGCGCAATCCATTCCAGACGGTTTCCTATCTCGTCCAGTGTGACGGAATTATCCGTCAACCGCTTCCGTGCTTCTCTGAGTGTGGCATTGTTGCGTACAATCTCTGCGAAAGACAGTTTTGAAAAAACTTCAAACGCCTTCGTTTTCAGACTACCGTATATTTGGTTGCGCTGTACGTCCTCAACCGCATTCAGCGCATATTGTTTCATCAGTCTGTAAGTGGCTGCTATGGAGTTCAAATCCCGGATTGCATCGCTGTCGTTTTCATTGGATGCGATGTCGTGAAGCAACTTGAGAGACTCGTCCAAACTCCCATTCGCAATGATTCTTCCGGTTTCAGATGCGCTTTTCGTCATTTCCTCTTAAAGCCTTTGGCAGTGAGTACGGTTTTCTCAAGTGGCTGTTCCGCATGGGCATACACTATTTTTGGGATGTCTTTCACCACATCCTCACTGACATGACAGTATTTTGCTATCTCATTGGCATACGCTTTCACACCGTATTTGTTTATAGTGTCGCACGCCATGGAGTACACCTTTTTCAGCTCGTTCTCAGGAATGCCCGTTTTCTTTCCTTTCTTGTGCGATTTGAAAGCGATGACTCCAAATTTGTCTTTGTTTTTTTCTGATGCCAGCAACCGTTTGTGTCCGGCACAAACGGCAACTGTTGCCTGCGGTTCAGGAAGCCACACGGCATCCATCTCGTTGTTAAGGAGCATCTTCAGGCGTACATCAAGGTCGTTGATCTGTACGCTGTACACCTGCGCTTTGGTTTTCACAGCATCGAAAACTCTGTTTGTCAGCAAGTCTGTTGCCGACCATCTTGTCATCGCAACCATCTTGTCACCGAACTGGTTCAGGTTGTTTATTCGCGCAGCCTTGTTGCTTATGAGTGACCAGTTGAGTTCTGTTGCCGTCAGATAACGCAAGGTGTCTTTGCCGTCAGCCTTGATTTTCTCCGTTCTGACAAGTTCCGTGAACGCCACGTCTATACTGTTGCCGATGAGTGCGGTGTCGATGTCCATTGCCGAGTTGAACGACACCAATGCCACGTCAATATTTTCCCTGTCGAACATTCCCTGTTCTTTTGCAACGAAAAAAGGCAATGCGTCCAACGTAGGCAGTACTCCGATACGCAACATTGAAGTGGAATCCGGCACGGAAGCATCTGTAGTGTTGCCTTCTTTGGCATTTTTGTTGCATGAAACGGCAACAAAACAAGACAGGAACAGGAGGAATAAGTTTCTGTACATCTACGATTTCTATTTTCAACAAAAGTAATAAATCTTTTTTGCAAGGAGAAATATTCTTATTACTTTTGTGGAAAATTAAGTTATGGCAAAGGATAAGGTAATGTACGTCTGTTCCAACTGCGGTCAGGAGTCAACCAAGTGGTTGGGCAAGTGTCCTGCTTGCAACCAATGGAACACGTTCAAGGAAATTCGCGTCGCTTCTTCATTGACCGGTTCGCAGGCTGCACGCTCTGCCGCGAAGAGCATAGCCAACGGCGATACTGCGGCGTTTTCCGGCAACAAGAACCGTCCTTTCCTTCTGCGCACAGTATCTTCCAAGGACGATCCACGCATAGATTTGGGTGACGAAGAACTCAACCGCGTGCTTGGCGGAGGGCTGGTACACGGAAGCATAATCCTCCTTGGCGGCGAACCGGGCATTGGCAAAAGCACGCTGATTCTACAGACCGCGTTGCGCTTAAGGGACAAACGCATACTCTATGTCAGCGGAGAAGAGAGTGCGCATCAGTTGAAGATGCGCGCCGACCGTCTGTTGCAGGCTGACCCGGACAGCAATGGGGAGATGTCGGAAAATCTGTTCGTGTTGTGTGACACCTCCCTTGAGAACATATTCGAGCATGCAAAAGACATCAAGCCTGACATTGTTATCGTAGACTCTATACAGACTATTGCCACTGACGAGATAGACAGTTCCTACGGAAGTGTGGCTCAGGTGAGGGAGTGCGCCTCCGCTCTTCTGCGCTTTGCGAAGTCAAGCGGAACGCCTGTAATACTGATTGGCCATATCAACAAGGAAGGGACTATCGCCGGTCCGAAGATTTTGGAGCACATCGTAGATACTGTCATACAGTTTGAGGGAGATCAACACTACATGTACAGGATACTGAGAAGCATCAAGAACAGGTTCGGTTCAACCTCTGAACTGGGCATTTACGAGATGCAGCAGTCAGGACTTCGCCAAGTGTCTAATCCGTCAGAACTGCTTCTTGTCCAGGATTACGAGGGCTTGTCGGGGGCTGCCATAAGCGCCGCAATAGAGGGTGTCCGGCCGTTTCTCATAGAAACGCAAGCGCTTGTGTCAAGTGCCGTCTACGGCACTCCGCAGCGTTCGGCTACCGGTCTCGACCAGCGCAGGCTTAACATGCTGTTGGCCGTGCTTGAGAAAAGGGTCGGTTTCAAGTTGATGCAGAAGGATGTCTTCCTGAATATTGCCGGCGGACTGAGGGTGACAGACCCTGCCATGGACCTCAGTGTCATCGCAGCCGTCTTGTCAAGCAATGTCGATACACCGATAGAAAAAGGCTGGTGTATGGCTGGAGAGGTTGGACTGAGCGGAGAGGTGCGTCCCGTCAACCGTATCGAGCAACGCATCTCTGAAGCCGGAAAACTCGGTTTCTCCGACATCATTGTCCCCGGATACAACATGAAAGGACTGGATTTGGGTAAATACAAGGTCAAGGTTCATCCTGTAAGGAAAGTGGAAGAAGCCTTGAGGCTGCTGTTCGGATAACCCTACGAGCCCGTACTGGATGAGATCAGTGCTGTTATACTGTAATTAGTACAATGTACAAAAAAAAAGCAGGAGGAAGACATTATCATCTTCCTCCTGCCCGTTTATATCAGACAAGGATATCCTTATTTGAAGAAATCCTTTACATCCTCATTGAGAACCATGTGCTCGTCAAAGATGTATGCGCCTGTCTTGGGGCTTCTCACCATCTTGATGACCTTTGAATATGCACGTCCGTCCGTTGAACCTTCATGGAGGGTTGCGACCGCTTTCTTTGCCATAGTACTTTAATTATTTTATTTCTTGCTTGCCTTACGGAACAAACAGTGTTGATTACTTTATTTCCTTATGGAGAGTCATCTTCTTGAGTATAGGATTATACTTCATCAACTCAAGACGCTCCGGGGTGTTCTTGCGGTTCTTGGTGGTTACATACCGGCTTGTGCCCGGCATTCCGCTGTTCTTGATTTCAGTGCATTCAAGAATAACCTGAACCCTATTTCCTTTTGCTTTCTTTGCCATAATTGATTATTCTCCTATAACTTTAATGTCTTTCCAGTCACAGTAGCCTTTTTCCACAGCCTGCTTGAGCGCTGCATCAAGACCAATCTTGTTTATCAGGCGCAAACCGGAAGCGCTCACCTTAAGGCTAATCCAGCACGCTTCTTCTACATAGTAGAACTTCTTTGTGAACAGGTTCACATTGAAAGTGCGCTTTGTGTGATGCTTTGAGTGCGACACATTGCATCCAATCTGTGCTTTTTTTCCTGTAATTTGACAAATCTTAGACATGTCTATCTCTAATTTTAGTATTCGTTAATAATACCTATTCCAAACAGAATGCAAAATTACAAAAAATAGCCGAAAACACAAATGCAACCGCCAGTGAACTATGCAAATTAATCTTTTTTAATGTTTTAACTGCGTCAAATTGAGGCTCTGCCGTTTATATCCCTATTCAAACGTCACTTTGCTGAACGGAGATTCGTCTATGGAACAACGGATGCCGTCAAGGTATTTGTAGTATCCTGTTATGGCAATCATGGCCGCATTGTCGGTAGTATAACTGAACTTGGGTATGTAGATTGTCCAGCCGTATTTCTCGGAAGCCTCGTGAAAGGCGTTGCGAAGACCGTTGTTGGCTGACACGCCGCCTGCAACAGCCACATGTTTGATGCCTGTCTGCTTCACGGCAGCCTTGAGTTTCTTCATGAGAATGTCCACGACGGTAAACTCAAGCGACGCTGCGATGTCCTCTTTGTGGTGTTCTATGAAGTCAGGGTCGTCCGCTACCCACTTCCTCATGTTGTAAAGGAACGATGTTTTCAGTCCCGAGAAACTGTAATCCAACCCCGGAATGTGCGGTTCTGAGAACTTGTAGGCGTGAGGATTGCCCTTTCTTGCCAACCTGTCTATTATCGGACCGCCGGGATATCCCAACCCCATGACTTTCGAACACTTGTCTATCGCCTCGCCGGCGGCGTCGTCTATGGTCTGCCCCAGTACCGTCATGTTGTTGTAGGCGTCCACTTTCACAATCTGCGAGTTGCCGCCACTGACCAAAAGACAGAGGAACGGAAACGGCGGATTGCTGTTGTCATCGTCGCTTTCCTTTATGAAATGCGCCATGATATGTCCCTGCAGGTGGTTCACGTCCACCATCGGAATACCGAGGGACGCCGCCAGTCCCTTTGTGAAACTGACACCCACGAGCAGCGAACCCATAAGGCCGGGACCGCGCGTGAACGCTATTGCCGACAACTGTTCTTTGGTTATGCCTGCCCGCTTAATCGCCTGGTCAACCACCGGGACTATGTTTTGCTGGTGCGCACGGGACGCCAGTTCCGGCACGACGCCTCCATACGCCATGTGTACGTCCTGCGATGCCGTCACGTTACTCAGCAAAACGCCGTCACGGAGCACTGCTGCCGAGGTGTCGTCGCAACTCGACTCTATACCTAATATATATATCGGTGATTCCATTTTTATTAGTATGTTAGAATTTCAACACCTGTTTCCGTCATCAGGAGCGTGTGTTCCCACTGTGCAGATGGTTTCTCGTCCCATGAGATAACCTCCCAACCGTAAGGGTCTTCCTCATCAATGAACACCTTGTACGACCCCATATTGATCATCGGTTCTATGGTAAACACCATTCCGGGGACAAGGAGCATGCCCGTGCCTCTTGCTCCGTAGTGCACGACATCAGGCTCTTCGTGGAACTTGAGCCCCACTCCATGACCGCAAAGGTCGCGCACTACGCCGTAACCAAACTTCTTCGCGTGCTTCTCTATGGCGTGCCCGATGTCTCCGACGAAGGAATATGGTTTTGCGGTTTCCATTCCTATCTCCAGACATTCCTTTGCCACGCGCACCAGTTGTTCCTTTTCCGGGGTGGTCTTGCCTCCCACGATGAACATCCGCGAGGCGTCTGCGTAATATCCGTCGAGTATTGTAGTGAAGTCAACGTTCACGATGTCGCCCTCCTCCAGAACGTCTTCCTCCTTCGGAATACCGTGGCACACCACTTCGTTGATGCTCGTGCAGACCGACTTCGGGAAACCTTCATAGTTCAGACACGCCGGTATCGCATTGTGATCCTTGCACACTTGCATGCATATATCGTCTATCTCCTGCGTGTTCATTCCCGCATGTATCTCCTTGGCAACGGTGTCAAGGACGAGCGTGTTAATCACTCCCGACTTCCTGATACCCTCTATCTGCTCGGGAGTTTTTATCAGATCTCTCGTCGGAACGAGTTTTCCCTTGTTCTCCCAGTACATCACCTGCTTGTCAAGATCGGTAATCTGACCGGGTATGCAGTGCCATCTTCTCTTTTTGTTGTTCATTTTCCAAGTATCGTTTTCAGACTGTCAAGCCACAATTTGCCGTTTTCCGGGCAGAAGGTTTTCATTCCCGAGTGTTCAGCAGCCCGGCAGTTGGCTGGGCTGTCATCCACAAAAAGTATGCTGCCGGCAGGTGTCTGCTCGTGCTCAAGCACATAGTCGAAGAACTTGTCTGACGGTTTCATGCACTTCATTTCGTAGCTTCGGTACATACGGTCAAAGTAATCGCTCACCGGGCGACCCTGTTCAGAAAAGTCTTTCGAGTCCGCCCACGACTGTATAAAGCCGTTCGTGTTCGACACGAGTATCAGTCTGTAGCCGAGGCTTCGCAGTTCGTCCAGAGCCTGAAGTTTCTCTACGGGTACTCCGGCCACAAATCCTTTCCATGCATACTGGCTCTGTTCCCACGAGATTGACTTGCCTGCGTGGTCGCTCAACTTGTTCACGAAGTCCTCTTCCGTGATGATTCCCTCTTCCAAATCACCGAAAAAGCCGGTCTGTTTGTAGGGGTCAAGCAATTTGTCGGCGTCCTCCACGCCTATCTCACGGAATCTCCTGACCGGCTCATCGTTGTCAATCGTTATGATGACACCGCCCAAGTCAAATGCTACAGTTTTAATCTCCATTTGTTTCATATATGTTTGTTCCTCGTTTGCGGGCTTCCTCAATGGGCACAATCTTTTGCTGTTGCCTGTTGGAATACTCTTTCCGCATAAGTTCGTATTTCTTGTTCAACTCATTGACAAGCGCCTCTTTGTCGGCAGGATTCATCAGCCGGGTTGCCAGGACGGCGTTTTGGGCGGCGTCTTTCGACCATATCACGACACCGTCATACTCGGGCGCTATCTTCAGGGCGACGTGTAATTCCGACGTGGTGGCGCCTCCCACGATGACAGGCACGGTCATTCCCTCGCGCTGCATCTCCCTTACGACGTTGACCATCTCGCCGAGTGACGGCGTGATGAGGCCGCTCATGCACACCATGTCGGCGTTTTCTTTCTTCACGGTCTCTATTATCGTCTCGGCTGGAACCATTACTCCGAGGTCAACGACATCGAAATTGTTGCATGCCATGACCACTGCCACTATGTTCTTGCCGATGTCGTGTACGTCGCCTTTCACCGTCGCGATGACCACTTTGCCTGCTTTCGCCGAACCGATAGTCTTCTGTTCTTCTATGTAAGGTTGCAGTATCGCCACCGCTTTCTTCATTGTGCGTGCGGTCTTTATCACTTGCGGCAGGAACATTTTGCCCTCTCCGAAGAGTTGCCCCACCTCATTCATTCCTTTCATCAGCGGTCCTTCTATGATGTCCACTGCCTGCGGATACGTCGTCAACGCCTCTTTGATGTCCTCTTCGAGGTGTTCTGATATGCCTTTCCGCAACGCATGGCACAGCCGCTGCTCCACAGTCTTGCCCTCACGCCAGTCTTCTGCCGTGTCGCCAGCGGTGTTTCCGCCGCCCTGGTTTGCCGGAACGAACGACGCGACCTGGTCAAGCAGTACCTCGGTAGCACCGTCATACTTGTTCAGGACGACGTCTTCTATGAGTTTCAACTGGTTCTCCGGGATGTCGGAATATGTCACCTTGGTGGCCGGATTCACTATTCCGAAGTCCATGCCAGCCTTCATCGCGTCATACAGGAACACGGCGTGCATCGCCTCGCGCAGGTAGTTGTTGCCGCGGAAAGCGAAACTCAGGTTGCTCACACCGCCGCTGACGTGCGCTCCCGGGCAGTTCTTCCGTATCCACGAAGTGGCATTTATGAAATCCACGGCATAGTTGTCGTGCTCCTTTATTCCGGTCGCTATCGACAGGATATTTGGGTCGAAGATGATGTCGAGCGGATTCATTCCAACCTGTTCTGTCAGAATGCGGTATGCTCTTCCTGCTATTTCAATCTTCCTGTCGTAGGTCGTCGCCTGGCCATTCTCGTCGAAACACATCACCACAACGGCCGCTCCGAACCGCTTTATGGTGCGTGCGTGCGAAACAAACACCTCTTCTCCCTCTTTCAGCGAGATGGAGTTGACTATGCATTTGCCCTGTATGCATTTCAGGCCGGCCTCTATTACGTTCCAGTCAGAGGAGTCTATCATCAGCGGAACGGCCGCAATATCGGGTTCGGAGGCTATGAGGTTGACGAAATGTACCATCTCCTCCTTGGCGTCAAGCAGCGCGTCGTCCATATTGATGTCCAGCACCAGTGCGCCGTCTTCCACCTGTTTCCTCGCTATAGCCAGCGCCTCCTCGTAGTTCTTTTCGTTTATCAGCCTGAGGAACTTGCGGCTTCCTGCCACATTGCAGCGTTCTCCGACGTTGGTAAACGTGTTCTCCTGCGGCACGAAAGACGACAGTCCGCTCAGGTGAAGTTGCCTGTAGCGCGGGTGTGTCTTGTGCGGCGACTGTCCGACAACCATTTCCGCGTATCGCCTAATGAACGTATCGTCTGTGCCGCAGCATCCTCCGATGATGTTGACAAGTCCCTCACGGATGTATTCTTCTATCTGCGGTGACATCGTCTCCGCCGTTTCGTCATATTTGCCGAGTTCGTTGGGCAGTCCGGCATTGGGGTATGCGCTTATATAGTAGGGTGCTCTTGACGCCAGTTGCCTCAGAAACGGCTTCATCTGGCGTGCGCCCATACTGCAGTTGAGACCTACGGAGAAGATGTCGTAGGACGAGAGCGTGGAGAGGAAAGCCTCGAGTGTCTGTCCCGAAAGCGTGCGTCCTGCCATGTCGCTCACGGCGACGCTCACCATCAGAGGCAGTTTCCTGCCCTTCGAATCCATTACTTGGCTGGCGGCGTCTATAGCCGCTTTGCAGTTGAGAGTGTCGAAAACAGTCTCGATCAATACGGCGTCCACCCCTCCGTCAACAAGCCCCTCGATCTGCTCCTTGTATGCTTCAAGCAGTTCATCATAGGTGATTTCCCTTGCTGCCGGGTTGTTCACGTCGGGCGAAAGCGATGCTGTCTTGTTCGTGGGTCCCACGCTGCCTGCCACAAAGCGCGGCTTTTCCGGTGTGGAATATTCGTCTGCGCACTGCCGGGCAAGCCTTGCCCCGGCAAGAGCCATGTCGTAACTCCTGTCTTCAAGGTGGTAGTCAGCCTGCGAAATGCGTTGTGACGAGAATGTGTTTGTGGTGATTATGTCCGCTCCTGCGGCGAGATAGCGGCGGTGGATGTCGCTTATTATCTCGGGATGGGTGAGAGACAGTTCGTCGGTATTGCCGGTCTGGATGCCGTAACTCTCCGTCATGGTGCCGAGACCGCCGTCGAGTACGAGTATGCGTTCCTTAATAACTCTTTCTAACACGGTCCATCTCCCTCCTGTCTTCCTTTTCTTTCAGAGACTGTCTCTTGTCATACAGTTTCTTGCCTCGGCACAAGGCGATGTCCATTTTCGCCCTTCCGTGCTCGTCGATGAACACAAGTGTCGGCACGATAGTGTAGCCCGGCGACTTGCAGGCTTCCTTCAGGTTGTGTATCTCCCTGCGGTTGAGCAGCAGTTTGCGGTCGCGCTTCATCTCGTGATTGGCGAACGAACCGTAGAAATATGGCGAGATGTTCATGCCCTTCACCCATATCTCGTTGTTGTTGATATAGCAATAAGTGTCCACGAGCGAAGCTTTGCCGAGCCGGATGGACTTTATCTCTGTGCCGGTCAGCACGATTCCTGCCGTGTATTCATCAACAAAGAAATACTCAAACGAGGCCTTCTTGTTCTTTATCTGTACGGGACTTTTCTTGCGAAGTTCCAGTTGCGTCTTGTTCATAGTCGGTTTCTCTCTGTATGCAGGCGTTGTTCCTACTGCTCCACTGTCACGAAATCGCCGATGTGCTCGTCGATATAGCAGGCTATCTGCCCGGTAAACACATCCTCGTTGTCAACAAACTCGTCGTCGAACTCGTCCAGTTCTGGACACTGTTCATACAGAGCCATGAAGTCTTCGTCGGTGTCTGCACCCTCGATAAGGGTGTGGTACATGCCGTAATACTTGTGCGCTTTCTGTACCAAGCGTCCCAGTTCCTGCAAGCCCCAGCCTTTCAGAACCCTCGCGAAGGGGTTTTTGAAGATGAAAGGGCCGTATCCGTTATAAATCAACTGCACGAAACCGCCCTCCATGAGTTCCCTCCTCAGGGTGTCGTAAGCCAGCAGCGTTATCTGTGAAGAGTTCAGCGCAGACATCGTTTCCGGGGTCAGTCCTCCGCCGATGGAGCCGTTGATTGCTCCAATGACAACTTCCACAAACTCCGGCAAGCCCTGTTGAGCGGCTTCCCTTATATCCTTTTCCTTTATGACAACTGTCTGCATAACACTGCAAAGTTACGACAAAACGCACTAAACTCAAAATATTTACAGATATTTTAAGCACTTGCGGACTGCCGCGTCAAGCCTGTTGGTACGGCAGTCCGGCTACTCCGCATAACCCGGTTGTATTCCTATGCGTCAAGCATATACACCGGCGAACTCTTCAGCCCCACTCTCTTGAGCACTCCGACCTCCGAAAAGTGGCGCAGCCAACGCTGTGCGGCACTGCGACGGAGACCGAAATGCAGTTCCATGGCACGTCTTGTGATGACGTCATGACCGGCAAGATAGGTGCGGATAGCCTGCAACAGGGAATCCTCGCTGTACTCTCTTGACTTGGTGGTGAAGTCCGCACGCTCGAAGTGTACGTCCCTCGTGGCGTCACGAAACAGTGCGATGTCGGGGCGGAAGTTGATGCCGCGCACACGGATGTGGTTGCCGCGGGCCTTGTCCGCCGTTACTCCGTCGGGCAGTTCAAGCCCTGCCGCAAACGAGAAACCGCCTATCCCGGGTATGCGGAAGCGTGCTCCCTCCGCCAATTTGTCCGCCATGAGTTCACGCAAAGCGGAAAGTGCCGCACGGACATCGCTCTTCGTGAGCGAACAGTTCGCCTGGATGTAGTTCTCGATTTCGTCGCTTGTCATCGGCGAAGTTTCATAGATGCGTGCAAAACTGCGCTCTTCGCCGCTGCCTTGCGAGTTCTTGATTGACTGGATTTCGTACTTGATACTCATTGTGTATAGATTATTGGTTAATAAAAAGTTGTGTTGCTGTCGTTCAACCGAAACTCTATTCGGTGCAGTGTGGTGTGTTTTTCGAACGGCAAAGTTAAGAAAATGTTTCCGAAAAACAAAATTCCGGCACTGCGCCGCCACCCTTCCCGCAATCCGGAAAAGCAGTTCCGGCAGTTGACCACGACCGTGGTTCGGGCGGATAACGGACGTGAACCGGCCGGATAACGGTCGATAGCCGACCTGCCCACGACCGTGAACAACCCGCGAAAGCACCGTCCGCAGATTGCCATAACCGTGGCTAAGGACTGGCGCAACGCCTGTCAGACCGATAAAACTCACACCTTTTATATAATCGTAACGACATTTTTTGTAATTTTGCAGACAGAACAGGAAATACGAAACATAACATAAAGCACAATGGCAACAGAACTGAAGCAACTCACGAAAAGGAGTGACAACTACAGCCAGTGGTACAACGACCTCGTCGTAAAGGCCGACTTGGCTGAACAAAGCGCCGTGCGCGGCTGTATGGTGATAAAGCCTTACGGTTACGCAATATGGGAAAAGATGCAGCATCAGCTTGACCTGATGTTCAAAGAGACAGGTGCGGTCAACGCATATTTCCCTCTACTCATCCCGAAATCGTTCCTTTCGCGTGAGGCGGAGCACGTTGAGGGCTTCGCAAAAGAGTGCGCCGTGGTAACCCACTACCGACTGAAGGCCAACGACGCCCACGATGGCGTGGTGGTAGACCCCTCCGCGAAACTCGAGGAAGAACTCATCATACGCCCCACATCGGAGACTATCATCTGGAATACATACAAGAACTGGATACAGAGTTGGCGCGATCTGCCGCTCATGTGCAACCAGTGGTGCAACGTGATGCGCTGGGAAATGCGCACGCGTCCGTTCCTCCGCACGTCGGAATTCCTCTGGCAGGAGGGCCACACAGCCCATGCTACACGCGAAGAAGCCGAGGCTGAGGCTCAGAAAATGCTGAAAGTGTACGCCAAGTTCGCCGAAGAGTGGATGGCGGTGCCCGTGGTACAGGGTGTGAAGAGCGAGACCGAGCGTTTCGCCGGCGCACTCGACACCTACACAATCGAGGCAATGATGCAGGACGGAAAGGCGCTCCAGAGCGGCACAAGCCACTTCCTCGGACAGAATTTCGCCAAGGCTTTCGACGTGACATACCTCACTAAGGACAACAAGCAGGAGTATGTGTGGGCGACTTCATGGGGAGTTTCCACCCGACTTATAGGCGCCCTGATAATGACACACTCAGATGACAACGGACTGGTGCTGCCTCCTCGCCTCGCTCCTCTGCAGGTTGTGATTGTCCCGATCGGCAAACCCGAACAGCAACAGCAGATAAGCGAAAAGATGCAGCCTGTCATTGCGGCACTCCGTGCAAAGGGTATTACAGTGAAATATGACGATGCCGACAACAAGAGACCTGGCTTCAAGTTCGCCGACTACGAACTGAAGGGTGTGCCTGTCCGCCTCGTCATGGGCGGCAGAGACCTCGAAAACGGCACTGTGGAGGTAATGCGCCGCGACACCCTGGAGAAGGAAAGCCGTGCGTTTGAGGGCATTGCGGAATATGTGGAGCAACTTCTCGACGACATACAGAGCAACATCTTCGCCAAGGCTAAGGCGTACCGCGACGCACGAATCTACGAGTGCGACGACTACGAGGAGTTCAAGGAAAAAGTGAAAGACGGCGGTTTCTTCCTCTGTCACTGGGACGGCACGGCCGAAACAGAGGCAAAGATAAAGGAAGAGACCCAGGCCACGATTCGCTGTGTGCCGTTCGGATATGAGCAGACGCCCGGTGTCGACATGGTGAGCGGCAAGCCTTCCAAGGCACGCGTCATCATCGCGCGCAGTTATTGATGCCGTCTCGTCCTGCACAATGACGGCTTGCGGATGCCGGAAAGGCAAATACCAAGTATAAGGTATTGCGTCCCGACCGCCACGGTAGTACCTTTGCACTGAACTAATCAAGTAACAAAGGATAATATGAAGAAGACTATTGTGGTATTCGGTAGTTCTACCGGAACGTGTGAAGGCATTGCCGGCGAGATAGCAGCGAAACTTGGCTGCGAGGCAATCAATGTACAGGACTTTTCTGCGGACACAGTTGCCTGCCATGACAACCTCATCTTGGGCACAAGCACATGGGGATGCGGCGAAATGCAGGACGACTGGTACGAAGGAATAAAGGTCATCAAGGATGCCGATTTGAGCCAGAAGACAGTGGCATTGTTCGGCTGCGGCGACTCGCAGTCCTACTGCGACACTTTCTGCGGCGGCATGTCGGAACTCTACAACGCCGTGAAGGAAGCCGGAGCGACAGTCATCGGCAGTGTTGACACAAGTGATTACGACTACGAGGACTCGGAGGCCGTCGTCGACGGAAGGTTCGTCGGGCTTGCCCTTGACAACGACAACGAGGGCGACAAGACTGCCGACAGAATAGAAAAATGGATATCAGACATAACACCGTCACTGTAAGACGGAAACAAGAACTACGTTTATAACCGCATGGGAAGTGGCTACACCGCTCTCCATGCGGTTTTTACATAGACAAAACGCTATATCATCATGACAGAAAATCCCATCAAACGCTTTCTGAAAAACTGGACTTTGCCGGTGGCAATGGCAACAGGCGTAGTCATATATCTGCTGTTCCACTTCATCCCTGTACTGCAACCGATAGGCAAATGGTATGCTCCCTACAACGGAAACGTGCTTCCTGATTTCATGTTCCTCATGCTCTTCGTCACTTTCTGCAAGGTTGACTTCAGGAAACTTGTGCCCGTGAAGTGGCATTTTTGGATTGTCCTGCAACAGATAGTCTTCGTTCTGATGATAACAGGACTTGTCATCGGGTTCGGCATAACCGCCGAAGGACTGATTCTGTTGGAGTCAATTCTGGTCTGCATCATAGGCCCTTGCGCGGCGGCAGCGGCTGTCGTGACTGCGAAACTGGGCGGAAACCTTGAGGAAATGACAACCTATACGTTCGTGTCAAACTTCATTTCCGCCCTGCTGATACCTATCTGTTTCCCTCTCCTTCCCCACGTCAACGGAAATGCGGACATGGCGTTTTTGCCTATGTTCCTGAAAATTCTCTGGAAAGTAAGTTACATCTTGCTTCTTCCGATGCTCGTTGCTTTTGTCGTAAAACATACCATGCACAGGCTGCACAAGGCGATTACAAGCATCAAGGACTTCGGTTACTATCTGTGGGGAGGGTCGCTTGTAGTCGTGACTGGTACGACCGTGATGAACATTTTCGACGCTTGGGAGCACACGTCCCTCGCTTTCATCCTCTGCATTGCCGCCACAAGTCTCATCCTTTGCATTGTCCAGTTCGCCACAGGCAGATATATCGGACACTATTTCGGCAAGACTATCGAGGCAGGACAGAGTCTCGGACAGAAGAATACGGCATTTGCGATATGGATAGCGACGGCGTTTCTCAATCCCCTTTCATCCGTCGGACCGGGCTGTTATATCCTGTGGCAGAACATAATCAACTCTGTTGAAATCTGGATTTACAGGAAAAAAGGACTGGAAAAGACGTGCTGAGATAAAGGAAAACAGTGAAAACACAGCCTGAAAAACGTAGTGGATAGGGGATTCGAACCCCTATGGCAAGATTGAGAATCTTGAATCCTAACCCTTAGATGAATCCACCTTGAGAATCAGAAGAACCGCATTGTTTCGAGAAGAACACCCTCTGCGGAAGGTGGGGGATTCGAACCCCCGGTACGGTTACCCGCACGGCAGTTTAGCAAACTGCTGGTTTCAGCCACTCACCCAACCTTCCTTAGACGGTCTCAGGATAGAATCTCTGAACTCGAAACTAATGTCTGCCCTTTCAAAAGCGATTGCAAAGGTACGATTATTTTTTCTTCTGGCAAAACTTTTACTGCGTTTTTTGAGAAAAGAAATTTGCGTCTTTGTGCGCTGGACTTTACCTCATATCCGCATCGACAAAGCCTAACGGCAACAAATCTCTTGCCGTCTTCAACCTGTAAACTTTGTCTCTGCTGCAAAGGAGCACCGTCATGGAGTTGCCGTAACGGTCTTCCATCTCGGTCATAACCTGCCGACAAGAGCCGCAGGGCGAGACAGGGCTTGAAGTAAAGCCGTCCTTTGTGCGGGCGCATATCGCTATTTGGGTTATCGCCTGGTCGGGATGATTGGCTTGGGCGGCAAAGATGGCGGTGCGCTCGGCGCACAGGCAGAGAGGGAAAGCGGCGTTTTCCTGATTCGCGCCGATAATTATCTGTCCGTCGGCAAGGCGTATCGCAGCCCCCACATTGAACTGGCTGTAACGTGCGTTGGAGTTGTCCGTCGCCTTCATAGCCCTGTTTACCAACTCCATCTGTTCCTGTGGCAGTTCGCTGAAATCCAGTTCTTCAAATCCGATTTCAATGGTTTTCTTAATCATGTCGTGTCAGTTAGTCCGTTCAAAGGCTCCAATATCCGGTTTTTCATCCCTGCGCAGGCCAAGGCGGTCGATGGGTTCTGCCGTCAGGGAATTGCCCCTGTCGATAGCCGGAGATATGGAGTCGAGTTGGAAATTGTATATTAGTTTGTCAGTATCTATAGCCTTGAAGTGCTTCTTTCCTGTCGTCACGGTGTCCTCGCATGACTCGAACATGACGTTGGAGAAGCGCACAGTGTCCACATCTTCTTCCGTCTTGTCCACCGTAACCTGCGGCGTGCGGAGTATACAGTCTTCAAATCCGACGTCAAACTTCCGTTCCTTACCGGGCAGGAGACCGTTTACGACATCATCGGCATAGCCAGTCACCAGTGTGTTACGGCACAGGAACGTCAGATCTCCCTTGTCCGTAGAGAAAAACAACGCCGCTCCACGGTTGGAGTCATACGGATAGAACTGCGCCAAAGTGCAGTTGTTGAGCGACACGTCGCCGCCTTCTATGTGGAAACAGTCTTTCAGTGTGTTGGTAAATTGACAGTTGTTAAACTCCATGCGGCTGCAATTCGCCACGACACCGTAGCCCTGACAGTTGTGCACAGTGGACATGTTCATGGTCAAGGTGGGTGTTTCCGTGTCGCAAGAATCAACTTCTATGCCGGTGTAGGCACTGTGCAGGTCGGTGTAATCAAGTTCATTCCCATAGGAGGATTTGCGGAAGCGGACGCCGCCCCACTGTCCGCTCACGCGGTCATAGGGCAGGTAATCGAACATATTGTCAAGCCGATAGCCGCGCAAGACGACCTCTTTACTCGGTTCGCCTTTGCACAACAACCGGCCGTAGACATCCAGTTTGGCATCGTCACGGAAGTAAACGGTAGTGCCGGAACTTATCGTAAGTGTAGCCAAAGAATCCACCTTTAACGCTCCGTACACCACTATCGGCACTTCCCCACTCCATGTCGTGTCGGCATTAATGCTTACATTGTTTAATATCAGGGCTTTCCATGCGAAAGCGTTAAGGTTTACTTTCTGCGTCACACCGCTCTCAAGGGTGAACGAAAGGTCGTCTTCTATCTTCTTGGGGGCGTTCAAGTCGTTCGTGGGAGCAGTGAGTTCAACGTACACACGGATGCTGTCGCCGCCCATAATCTCCACTTCACTTGTCTGAAATCCCGTCTCCTGTCCGAGGTAAATGCCGTCCACGTTCACCCTGAACCCCGACTGGTTGCCGCGGTTGAGACGTACCGAACTGACACGAATGCTCTTCTTGCTCTTGTTGAACACCCAAAAACTCTTGGTGGAACTCGGGATATTGCAGAATACAGTATCCATTCTCACCGTGTCATTGGCAAAAGACAATACGTCGGAACGTGATGTCGTGTATTCCTCGTCGACGCATGAGGATACGGCAAAACACAGCAACAGCGCTGCAATGACGTATGATGTGAGATTTACTTTCATCTTGTACTGATAACGAAACACATCCGCAATTATTGCACAAACAGTGCCAACGACTGGCGCAATAGCCCGAAAAACATGATATTTATTGTTAACGAGGGAAGCCGTTAGGCATATTTTCACTAACTTTGCCGTATATATTAAAAGGTGATGAACAGTATTATAAAGTACTTTCCCAGACTGAGCGATCAGCAGAAACACCAGTTTGAGATGCTGCAGCCGCTGTATGAGGAATGGAATGCGAAGATAAACGTTGTCTCGAGAAAGGACATCGGCAACCTCTATGAGCACCATGTGCTGCACTCGTTGGCCATTGCCGAAGCCATAAGGTTCAAGTCCGGCACGTCAATACTCGACTTCGGGACGGGCGGAGGTTTCCCGGGCATCCCCCTTGCGATAATGTTTCCCGAGTGCAAATTTACCCTTATCGACGGCACAGGCAAGAAAATCATGGTGGCAAACGAGGTCATCAAGGCGATAGGACTGGAGAATGTCACCGCCGTACACCGTCGTGGCGAGGAGGAAAAGGGCAAGTATGACTTTATCGTAAGCCGTGCAGTCATGCCGCTGCCAGATATCGTCAGGTTGATGAAAAAGAACGTTTCGGCAACGCAGAAGAACGCTGCCATGAACGGAATGTTTGTGCTTAAAGGCGGCGAAATCGGTGCTGAAGTCCAGCCGTTCAAGAAGATTGCGGAGACGACAGAGATAAGCACATGGTTCGAAGAGGACTGGTTCAAGAACAAATATGTTATCTATCTGCCATGCTGGAAATAAGAAAATTCACCGTAAATCCGCTGCATGAGAACTGCTATATCGTAAGTGACGACACAAAAGAGTGTGTCATCATTGACTGCGGAGCCTACACTGAGGCGGAGAGAAAGGCCATAAAGGACTATATCGACGGCAACAGTCTGACGCCGAAACACCTTCTCCTGACCCACGGACACATAGACCACTGTGTCGGAAACGGTTTCATTGCGAAAGAATATGGGCTGAAACCTGAAGTCCACATCAAGGAACAGCGCCTCATGGAACTTCTTCCCGTGCAGAGCGAAATGATACTTGGAGAGACCCTGAAGGAAGCGATGCCTGCGGTAGGCAAATATTTTACCGGCAAGGACACGGTCGTGTTCGGCAACCATACATTCGAAATCATCGAGACACCGGGACATTCTCCGGGCGGCGTTTTCTTCTACTGCAAGGACGAGAAGGTGGCTTTCTCGGGCGACACACTGTTCAAAGGAAGCATCGGAAGGACGGATTTCATGGGCGGAAGCATGTTTCAGATAATCCAGAGCCTCCGAATGATTTGTCAACTTGAGGACGACACGAAGGTCTGTCCGGGTCATGGTGACGACACGACAGTCGGGTATGAGTGCGTCAACAATATGTATCTCGACAGGTAATCCGCGGTTTTCAGATGGGCAACAAGCCGGAAAAGATAATCATGGGCATTGACCCTGGCACGAACATCATGGGCTACGGCGTGATAAGTGCCGTCGGCAACAAGGCGAAAATGGTGGCAATGGGTGTCATAGATATGCATAAAATGTCAGACCCGTACTTGCGTCTTGGACACATATCCGAGCGTGTCGACGGGCTGATAGCGTCCTATCTGCCTGACGAAATCGCCATTGAAGCTCCCTTTTTCGGCAAGAATGTGCAGTCAATGCTGAAACTTGGACGTGCCCAAGGCGTAGCCATTGCGTCGGCGATACGGCGTGATGTCCCCGTGCATGAGTACGCTCCGCTGAAGATAAAGATGGCTCTTACGGGCAACGGAGCAGCCAGCAAGGAGCAAGTGGCAGGCATGCTGCAACGGATTCTGAAACTCCGGCAGGACGAGATGCCTGCTTATATGGACGCAACCGACGCTCTGGCGGCGGCCTATTGCCATTTCATGCAGTTGAACACGCCCGATACTGGCGGACAGCATTTCAAGTCATGGAAGGATTTTGCAACGAAAAACAAGGACAGAATACAGCAAGGCAGGAGCACAAACAGTGGTTTCGGCAATGCTGCCGCAAAGGATAACAAAGAGAAATGAGAGAGATTATAAGCATAAAAGACGGCATGGCGCGTATGCCGGAGTGGCGTCTTAAGCAGCCGGTGGAGTTCAATCTGCTCGAAGGAGAGCACATCGCTGTCGTCGGAGACAACGGTAGCGGAAAGACAAAACTGGCAGACATGATTACGGGAAAACACCCTCTGTTTCCCGACCAGATAGTCTACGACTTCGGAGACGATGCCAAAAGGCTTGTCTCTGACAATATCAAATACATCACGTTCCGCGATTCCTATGGCAGTTACGACGGCAGTTACTACCTGCAACAGCGGTGGAATCAGCAGGAGATAGACGAAAGCACGCCCACAGTGGGCAAGTTGCTGGAGGACGCATACCACTATTCGGCTGAAGACACGGCAGAAAGGAGGGCGTTCCAGCGGCATCTTTACGAGATGTTCTCCATGGAACACCTGCTCGACAAGTACATTATACTGTTGTCGTCGGGCGAGATGCGGAAGTTCCAACTGGCGAAAATGCTCATGTCAAACCCCAAAATACTGATAATGGACAATCCCTTTATCGGTCTTGACGAGGAGACCCGAAGGCAGTTGGAGGGTTTGTTGGGGACGCTGGCTGCGGAGAAACGGCTTCAGATAATACTTGTCGTGACGAAGACAAGGGATATTCCCGGCTTCATTACTCATGTCTGGGAGATGCAGGACGAGAAACTTCTGCCCAAGCAGACGAGAGAGGAATACCTGTCAAAGGAGCGTTCCGTGGCTGTCCTTGAGGCCGCAAAAGCGCATGACATCGCCGCTCTGCCGCAGAAAGACAACGATTACAATGCGGAGAAAGTGGCAGTGATGGACAACGTAAGCATCAGTTACGGCAAACGGACTATCCTCAACAAGGTAAACTGGACGGTGCACAACGGAGACCACTGGGCTCTTGGCGGCAAGAACGGAGCAGGCAAATCCACGCTCCTTTCGCTTGTCTGTGCCGACAATCCCCAAAGTTATGCGTGTGACATCACCCTGTTTGACAAGAAGAGAGGGTCTGGCGAAACCATTTGGGACATAAAAAAGCACATCGGATATGTGTCGCCCGAGATGCACAGAGCATACAACAAGGACATCGAATGCATAAAAATCGTGGCGAGCGGACTGAACGATTCCGTCGGACTTTACGTCAAACCGACAGACAAGGAGTATGAGGCGTGCCGCTTCTGGATGCGGATTTTCGGTGTGGAAGAACTGCAGCACCGCACCTTTCTGAAGATTTCGAGCGGCGAACAACGGCTCGTTCTCTTGGCAAGGGCGTTCGTGAAAGACCCCGAACTGCTAATCCTTGACGAGCCTCTGCACGGTCTCGACGACAACAACGGACAGAAGGTGAAGGACATCATCGACGCTTTCTGCCGCCGCAAGAACAAGACTCTGGTCATGGTGAGCCACTACAAGGAAGAATATCCGGAGTGTATCGACAAGGAAATAATACTGAAAAGAAACATTTAGAGCAAATATGAAAAAGATCTTTACTTTGATGCTGTTTTGCGCAATCGTTGCACAGGCATCCGCACAGGACATCTTTAATGAAGTGAAAAGGCTGATGGACGGCTATCAGAACGTCAAAAACGACACCACACAGAACCTCGACGTGAGGAAGATAGCGACGTTTAAGTGGGACGCCATATATTATATGGTGTACCGTGCTTCTGATGAAACGGAGGACGAACTCGGCGTTCAGGTCAGTTCAATGATTGACTTTGTGAACATGTACCTCAAGAAACTGAAGGACGCAAAGACCAAACAGGACAAGGAACTCGTTGTCGCGAAGTTCAAGAACGCCACCCTTGAGAACGCCAAATACAACGACCAGGACAAGGATGTCATATATGCTTACGTCGACAATCCCGACTTCCTGACTCATTTTTCACTCGACACGGACTGGGTGAAAGCCGTTGAGGAAGTGAAAAAGAAATAGAACCAGTAAGTATTACCATAGGCTTTCCGTAGGGCATTCTCTTGCAATGTCTTGTCGGAAAGCCTTTTTTTCATCGCCAGAAAGTCGTTCCAGTCTTTCTCTTTTTCAGGAACGGTAAACTTGTTGCCGTGGTCTCCTTTCGTATGGGCATACAACACCAGTGCCTCGCCGTAGTTTCCAGTGACACCGGTTGTGGGATATCCCCACTCCACATAATGCTTTATGAAAGCCTCCAAATCCTTGTCCATGAGGCAGGCTGTCAGCAGATAGTCCCTGCCGACAGTCGTCAGGCAACCCTTTTGGTTCATTGTCTCAAGGTAAGACCTCACCGTCAGTCCTTTTGAGGGGATGCCTCCCAACGCCTTGTAGATTGTCAATGCCGGTAACATCTTCAGTTGTGCCGGGTGCAAAGGCAACAGGTTGTCCGATCCGTGCATTATGTTCGGGCGGAAAAAAGTCTCTCCCAACTGTGCCGTTTCCGCGAGTGCGAAAGCCCTGACCATAGTCAGTTCGGGACTGTTGGCGTTGCAGTTGTCGATAAACGCTATCGCTTTTTCGTATTCACCGTCCGCTACCATCCTCTCGCTGCCGAGCGTGGCGTGGTCACCTTCCGCCGTATTGGCTAAACGGACGGCGAAAAAGAGCATTACAAACAGGATGAGCAAGTTGACGAAAAGTCCCTTCGCCGCCGGAAGTTTGGTGGGAATGAACACCATTTTGCTTGCTATGCTGTTGAGGACAAAGCCCACCGCGAATATCAGAAGCGCCGCCAGCCACACATATCCGAACACACTTTCCTGTCCGGGACTTACAATGTGGATGTCGGTTACCGCCGCCAACACGAGCGCTGAGGGCAGATGTCCGAGTGTGGGAAGGGCGGTCAGTCTCTTCGACAGGGCACTTGTCGCCAGCATACTTAGCAGCAGCAATACACCCGTTATGGCGAAAGCGCCGATGAAACGGTTGTACACGGTAGTGCCTCTCGACAGGAAGTGCTGTGCGTAAGCGAGCATATCGTTCTGGAAAAAGTAGATATACAGAAACGTGAACGCCCCGAAGATGAGCGTGCACACAACGTTTTCCAGAATTGCGGAGTTACGGTTATCCTTCATACCAACATTCTAAAACTTCTTCAAGACCATGGCGGAACGTGCCGGAATATACAGTTTCAGCCACTCCTTGCCGTCCTCCGCATAGATGTCGTCATGCACAGTGAGATGCTCTATGCTGTCGTCGTTAAGACCCTGACCGCCGAACTCGGTGGCGTCAGTGTTCAACACGACCTTGTAAGAGCCCGCTTTCACCAGGAAGCCATAGTCCGTAAACGAGTGCGTAGGGTTGAAATTGAACACGAAGATGAGTTCTCCCCTACTGTAGGCGATGACCTGATCACCGTCGTTATGCCATATCTCCTGCACCGGGGTGGCCTGAAAACCTGAGTAAGAACCTATCAGGTGCATCAGCCGGGCATCGAAATCGCCGAGGTAATGGTAGCAAAGTTCCTTGTTGTCCACAAGGTTCCACTGTCTGCGGGCATACTTGTAACTCCATCCGTTGCCCTCTCTCGGGAAGTCAATCCACTCTGGATGCCCGAACTCATTGCCCATGAAGTTGAGATAACCGCCGTTTATCGTCGAGGCGGTAATCATCCTTATCATCTTGTGAAGGGCTATTCCGCGGTGCACGGCATCGTTTTCGTCACCCTTTTTGAAGTGCCAGTACATGTCGGAATCGACGAGACGGAATATCACGGTCTTGTCTCCCACAAGGGCCTGGTCGTGGGATTCCACATAGGAAACGGTCTTTTCGTCACGCCTTCTGTCCGTTAACTTCCAGAACATGTCAAAGACTCCCCAGTCCTCATCCCTCTTTTCCTTTATCAGTTTAATCCAGTAATCGGGGATTCCCATAGCCAACCGGTAGTCGAAGCCGTAGCCTCCGTCCTCCACTTTCACCGCAAGTCCGGGCATACCCGACATCTCTTCCGCTATGCTAATGGCGTTCTTGTTGACATCGTGTATGAGTTTGTTGGCAAGGGAAAGGTAGCAAATGGCGTTGTCATCCTCCGCTCCGTTGAAGTAATCGGCGTAAGAACAGAAGTCCTGACCCAAGCCGTGGTTGTAGTAAAGCATGGAAGTGACACCGTCGAAGCGGAATCCGTCAAACTTGTATTCCTCCAACCAATACCTGCAGTTCGACAGCAGGAAGTGTATCACCTGGTCCTTTCCGTAGTCGAAACACAGGCTGTCCCACTGGTTGTGTTCGCGGCGTTCGCCGGGATAGAAATACTGGTTGGGGTCGCCGCACAGGTTGCCGAGCCCTTCCACTTCGTTCTTCACGGCGTGCGAATGCACGAGATCCATTATCACCGCAATGCCGTTTCGGTGCGCCTCGTCGATAAGTCTCTTCAGGGCTTCGGGAGTTCCGAAGCGGCTCGAAGCGGCGAAGAAACTGCTCACATGGTAACCGAAACTGCCGTAATAGGGATGCTCCTGTATCGCCATGACCTGTATGCAGTTGTAGCCGGCTTTGATTACGCGCGGCAGCACATTCTCACGGAACTCGTCGTAAGTGCCTACCTTTTCCGCGTCTTGCGCCATTCCGATGTGGCACTCATATATCAACAGGGGCGAAGTACACGGTTTGAAAGTCTTGCGTTTCCACTTGTACTCTTTCTCGGGAGCCCAGACTTGAGCGGAAAAGATCTTTGTCTGCTCGTCCTGTACTACCCTTGTAGCCCACGCCGGGATGCGTTCGCCACAGCCTCCGTCCCAGTGTACGCTCATCTTATAGAGGTCGCCGTGCTTCAAAGACTGCTCCGGCAGCGTCAGTTCCCAGTTCTCCGTGCCCGGTATACGCTTGGCTTTGTACTTGCAGTTCTCCTTCCACTGGTTGAAATCTCCCACTAAATATATTGCGGAAGCGTTGGGAGCCCACTCCCGGAACACCCAACCGTCAGTGGTCTTGTGCAGTCCGAAAAAGAGATGTCCGCTGGCGAAATCCGCCAAGGACACCTTTCCGTTGCCTGTCAACTGGGCAATCTTGTCCATCACTCTGGCGTGTCTGCCGTTTACAGCGTATGCAAACGGACGGAGATACTCGTCGTCACGCAGCAGTTTCAGCATGTTCTTGTCTGCCGGAACATTCTTTTTCTTGGCAACCATATTATTTCCTTGTTATTCTTCGTAACGTCTGCCGTTCTCGTAGTGGCCTTTTTTCGTCACCTTGCCGTCCCTGTCTTTCTCCACGAAATCGCCGTCTTGCAGGTCGTTGACAAAATTTCCTTCAAAGCGTCTGCCGTCCTTATACTCCATGATAGCGGCTCCGTTCTTCTTGCCACCCTTGAACTGTCCCTTGAATTTCGTGCCGTCAGCATAGTGGATGATGACTTCCCCCTCTATCTGACCGCCCTTGAACTGACCGTCATACACGTCACCGTTTTTCTTCTTCAGTTGTCCTTTGCCGTGCTGGAGGTCGTTTTTCCACTGTCCGTTGTATGTATCGCCGTTGGACCAGCGCAACATTCCCTGTCCGTTTTTCTCGCCGGCGGAGAAATGGCCGGTATAAGTGTCGCCGTTGGAATACTTGAGTATGCCCTCGCCCTCTCGGAAATCGTTCTTGTAAGCACCTTCATACACGTCGCCGTTCTGGTACTTGTATATGCCCTTTCCGTTTTTCATGTCCTGCGACCACTCGCCGATGTAGACATCGCCGTCGGCATAACGGAACGTGCCTTTGCCGCTTCTGTAGTTGCGTTCCCACTCTCCGTCATAACTGGAGCCGTCATCCCAGAGGAAGAAACCCTTGCCGTCTTTCTTGTCATTCTGCCAGTTGCCGTCATAATAGGCACCGCTCTGGAACGTGTAACGGCCCTTTCCCTGACGCTTGTCCTGAAACCAGTCGCCGTCATACTTGTCCCCATTGAAGTAATACATCACTCCATGGCCGTGCTGAAAGTCGCGGAACCACATGCCCACATACTTGTTGTTGTTGGCGAAATAGAATGTTCCGCGACCGTGCTGCTGGTCCTGAAACCAGTCGCCTTCGTATTTTTCGCCGTCCGTAAAAGTATATACGCCATAACCTTGGCGCTTCCCTTTCACATACTCACCGTCGTAAGTGTCGCCCGTTTTGAACAGTGTACTGCCTTTTCCGTTGGGTTTTCCTGCCACGATTTCTCCCTTGTACTGCCCTCCGTCGTGTGTTGTGCACGAACCGAGGGAAATCTTCTGCGCTCCGCACGGAACGGTCAGAAGCAGGGAAAACATTGTGGGGAATATATGTTTGCTTATTGTATGAGGTTTCATTTTATGCTATTGTATACGTCAAAATTACGAATTTTCCCCGATTATCCAAAGTGTATTAAAGTTTTTTGCATTTTTGTGACGGACAGGAAATAGTCTTCCGGCGAGGCAGAAGCACTGTTCCGGCAGCCGGAAAGCGGTGCTTTTGCGGTCGAACCACGGTCGTTATTCGGTCGAACCACGACCGACAGCCGGTCGAATAACGGTCGTGAACCAGTCAGACCACGACCGTGAACAACCTGCGAAAGATGCCGATTAAGGGCAAACAAACATACTGTGAAGTCTATTCGTTGACCGTTCCGCAATAGGGACACTTGCCTTTCTGCCTTATCCTGTGACCGCAATTGCCGCAGACATAGGGGCGGTTGTCATGGCGGAAATACTGTCTTACGGCGAAGAACACATAGAGTGCCAAGAGCACATAGCCGATGTAGAACAAGGTGGTGAGGCTGAACAGCACATAGTCAACGGCGCACACAGCCCCCACTCCGCCCAGATAGAGCACGGCATCGGCAAACTTCAGACGGCGGAAAACGTCGTCGGCGGCAGCCAAGCCGACAATAAGCATGCTCCATACAGAAAAGAGGAATATGCCGAGAAGGGGCTGTACGGAGAACGGATTTAGCGTGGGATGATAGTAGAAGTGCCGCCACGCGTCGGGACAAAACGCCTGTATGGAAGCGTAGAAAGTGGCTGATGCCGCCACGATAAGGCACAGCAGTGCCGGGAAGAAACTGTCTATGTCGCGCAGGTGGACTATGGGCACGTCCCGTTTCCTGACTATCGTCGTCATGTAAGCCACGACCATGACGGCAAGAAAGACGAGGAATATGAGGATGTGAGTGTCGGAAAAGACGTTGATAAACTGCGAAATCGGGTCGTCGGGGACTACATTTTCGAGCATCTCACTTTCGTGTATCCAACCGAAAACAGCCCTGTCGTTGGCGAGTTGCACCCACACGGAGTCGACGGTATCGGCAGGTATGGAACGGATGTCGGCCACTACGACGTGCTCGTTGCGGTAGACAGCGAAAGTGTCTATGGGGAGTTCCGAGACTTTCTCCTCAGGTTGCTGGCTCAGAAGGACGAGAGAATCGCAGTCGACAATGAAGTTGTAGTTGCGTGAATAGTGTCTGCCGGGCAGGTCGGACACCGTGTCGACCGCTGCCGATGCGCTGTCGGCAGTCAGTGCGCTGTGCCGTTCCGTCTTGTGATAGCATCCGCTAAGCACCGACACGGCGAGCAACAGGGTTATGAGAAAGGCACTATTCCGCATATATGTTCATCTGACATTTCTTGCAATCGAACTCCAGACGGAACCTGCGTCCGTCGCCCAGTCGCAACTGCAACGGCTCTTTCCACGCCGGACGCTGCCCTCCGCGCTTCACGCAGTAGCCCAACGAGTATCTCAGACAATGGCGACACTGCATCAGAGGGAGCGGAAAGTCCCTGCCGTTGGTCTCTATGGCCTCGGAGAAATCATTTATCCCCCACGCACGGTGCAATGCCTGCGAAACGCCGTTGCTGACGTTCTTGAAGCGGAAGTGGTGCTCTTCGGCGGAAAAGACTGTGGTGTCGGGTTCGCAGACGGACTTCTTTTCCGGGACGGAAGTGTCTGTCTTTAGCGCCAAAGCGGCACAAAGGCTCTGGCGCAACTGCGATAGCCGACTGGAGGGAATGAAGAAAGTGTCGGCAGCATTCTCTATCCGTATGTTGTCGGCACGGTAGACTGTGCCGCCCCAACGGGAGAGTTGGCTGACGATGTTGTCATGTTGCGGTTTCTGCGCCACCTGCTTTTCCATTTTCTCCTCTACCGTCACTGTCAGCAGCCCCTTGCTTTCTCCAGTGAGAGAGAAACCGTCTGGAGTGGCGGAAAGGGTTAGCGTGAGCGGAATACGTCGCTCGGTGCCGGGAGCGGAGAGTTGCTTCTCGAACGCCACGTCGCGGTTGCGGTAGAGCGAAAGTCCAGGACGCAGTCCCTCTGGCAGGCTCTGTAGAAACAGGCGGTTGCCCTCTACACGGTTCACGCGGAAACCTTCAAGTTCACGGTTGGCGTTGATGAAGCACAGACCATCGCCGTTGCTGAATGACGCAAGACCTGCTACGGTGAACGAACGCCCACGGATTTCCTTCACATGTCCGACGTGTTCACCAATGGCTTTCGGCGTGTCGGGCGAGAAAATGTCAGGTTTGCGCCCGTTGAGGAAATAGTCTGTGTAACCGCGGTTAAACGTTTTCTTCAGGTCAGGAGTGAACGAATGTGTCACCCTCCCCAAGGAAGCGCGGCAGTAGTCCCCCACTCTCTTTTCGCAGATGCGGTCGAGTTGCCGGCTGTAGGCGCCAACAACGTTCTTCACATAGCCTGCATCCTTGAGCCGTCCCTCTATCTTGAACGAGACGACTCCGGCGTCGGCGAGTTCTTCAAGGTACTCTATGCGGCACATGTCACGCAGGGAAAGCAGGTGGCGTTGGTGCTCCCAGATGCGTCCGTCGGCATCTATGAGGTCGTATTTCATGCGGCAGAACTGTGCGCACTCGCCCCTGTTGGCACTCCTGCCGAAGCAATGCTGCGAGGCGTAGCACGCCCCGGAGTAACTCACACAGAGCGCTCCGTGGACGAAAACCTCCAGTTCCGTGTCGGGGCAAGCGTCGTGTATGGTGCGGATTTCGTCCAAAGAGAGTTCCCTGGCAAGTACCACACGGCTGCATCCGAGCGACTTCATCCACGCCACAGAAGCCTTGTCGCGGTTGTCAGTCTGTGTGGATGCGTGCACGGTCATACCCATTCGCCTCGCCATATCAAGGACTGCCATGTCTTGAACGAGTATTGCGTCGATGCCTATGGCGTTAATCCGCTCAAGGAGAGAGCGCACTTCTGTAAGTTCTTCGTCGTAGACTATGGTGTTGAGTGTGACGTACACCTTGGCGCAAAAGCGGTGGGCATAGTCGGCAAGCTGCCGTATGTCATCGAGGGAATTGCCTGCCGCGGCACGGGCACCGAACTTCGGAGCACCCATATAAACAGCGTCAGCACCGCAGTCTATGGCTGCGATGCCGCATTGAAGGTCTCTTGCCGGGGCAAGCAATTCGAGTTTACGCATCACTTTATGTCCTTTATGTTGTAAGGAGTGGTCTGATAGACGTAGTAGTTTATCCAGTTGTGATAGAACAGATTGGCCGCTGCGCGCCATGTGACCACTGGCGGATTGTCGGGATTGTTGTCCTTGTAGTAGTTCTCTGGCATCGCCACGTCGTCACGTTTGCCGAGATCGCGCCTGTATTCGGTGTCTATCGTGTTGGGAGCATACTCCAGATGGCCGGTCACAAAGAACTCTCTGCCCTCGCGTGCCATTATGATGCTCAGTCCGGCATCGTCGCTGTCGGCGAGCGGAACGAGTTCCGGCACTTTCAGAACGTCCTCCTTGCGTATCTCCGTATGGCGCGAATGGGGCATCATGAACACGTCGTCGAAACCGCGGAAGATGGGTTCCAGCGGTTTCAACGGACGCTGCTCGAAGATGCCGAACTTCTTCATCGGAAGCGGATACTTCTGAATGCCATAATGATAGAACAGTCCTGCCTGTGCAGCCCAGCAGATATAGAGTGTGCTGGTGACGTGACGCTTCGCCCAATCGAATATCTCCACTATCTCGGGCCAATAGGAAACGTCCTCATAGTTCATCATTTCGAGCGGCGCTCCCGTGATGATCATCCCGTCGAAATTGGTATCTTTCAGTTGCTGAAAGTCCTTGTAGAACATCATCATGTGCTCCACCGGGGTGTTCTTCGGGGTGTGGCTCTTCAGTTTCATGAACGTTATGTCCAACTGAAGGGGCGTGTTTGAGAGTATGCGGACGAGGTCTGTCTCTGTCGTAATCTTCAGAGGCATGAGGTTGAGGACGACAATCTTGAGCGGTCGAATATCCTGTCTGTGGGCCCGTGACTGGTCCATGACAAAGATATTCTCACGCTTCAGCAGATCGATTGCCGGCAGTTTGTCTGGTAATCTGAGTGGCATCGCTTACCAAAGATTAAGTCTTTCGCTCTCGGGAATGTACATCTTGTCACCCTCTTTCACTCCAAATGCCTCGTACCAGGCGTTGATGTGCGGCAGAGCACCGTTGACACGCCACTCGCCAAGGGAGTGTACATCGGTCCGGGTGAGGTTTCTTATGTCCGCTTCGGTGATGTTCTGTCCCCAGACCCCGGCGTATGCCATGAAGAAACGCTGGTCTCCGGTGAAGCCGTCGATAGTCTTCAGCGGTGCGGATTTGGTGGCATTCTTGTATGCGTTGTATGCAACCATAAGACCGCCGTGGTCGGCAAGGTTCTCGCCAAGGGTCATCTGGCCGTTCGCATTCAGGTCAGGGAGCACCTTAATCTGTGAGAACCAAGTAGCGTACTGGGATGTGCGGTTCTTGAAATTCTCAACATCCTCTGCCTTCCACCAGTCTTTCATGTTGCCGTCTTTGTCGTAGTGGGAACCCTGGTCGTCAAATCCGTGGGTCATCTCGTGGCCTATCACCACACCGATAGCACCGTAGTTGAACGCGTCGTCAGCCTTTGCGTCGAAGAAAGGAGGCTGCAATATGCCTGCAGGGAAGCAGATTTCGTTGGTTGTGGGGTTGTAGTAAGCGTTGACAGTCTGCGGTGTCATGTGCCATTCATCACGGTCTACAGGTTTTCCGGCAGTCTCTTCTATGCGTTGCTTGTTGCGGAACAGACCTGCGGAACGGATGTTCTCGTAGAGCGATTTAGACGGATCTATGACCAGACCACTCATGTCTTTCCACTTGTCAGGGTATCCGATCTTGACGTAGAAGGTGGCGAGTTTCTCAAGGGCAGCGGCCTTTGTCTCCTCGCTCATCCACTCTTGCGCCTTGATTCTCTCTCCTAATGACGTCTGAAGATTGTCCACAAGAGTCTTCATGCGCACCTTGCTTGCTTCAGGGAAGTAGCGTTCACAGAAAATCTTTCCAAGGGCTTGACCGAGCACGCTCTCCACTATTGAGGTGGCTTTCTTCCAACGTTCGTAGTCCTGTTTGCGCCCTCTCATCACCTTTCCGTTGAATTCGAACGATGCGGCAGCGACCTCATCGCTCAGGAAACTGATAGAACTCTGGATGAGATCCCACTCCATCAGCGCACGCAGTTCTTCAGTCGTCTGCATCGCAACAATCTTGTCTGCTGCGGCAAGGAAGTCAGGCTGACCTACGACAAGGTTCTGTATATACTGCGTTTCCACACCCTCGGCGTTCTCCAATTGGGTGAAACGGAGGTTCGGATACGACTTCTCAAAGTCTTCGAGAGTTGTTTTGTTGTAGTTCTTTTCCGTGTCACGCAATTCGGTGCGGCTCTTTGAAGCGACAGCAAACTGTGTTTCCATGCGCATGATAGCCTCCATCTTCTGTGTGGACTCACTCCATGAGAAACCGAAAAGCTGGAACATCCGGACGATGTGTTTCTTGTATTCGTTGCGTATATTGACAGTTGCCTCGTCGTTGTCAAGATAGTATCCTTTCTCACCAAGGGAAAGACCGCCCTGCCAAACATACATTATATTGTTCTTGGAATCCTTTTCGTCAGCAGAGAAAGACGCGCTGTATGGCACTCCATAGCCGAATGCCGCATACTTTAACTGGATTGTCTGGAGTTCGGACTTGTCACTTGCCGCTTCGATTTCAGCGATATAGGGCTTTACAGGGTTCACTCCCTCGGCGTTTCTGCGGACAGAATCCATGGCGAGTTTGTACAAATCGCCTATTTTCTGCTCCAGAGTGCCGTCGGCAAACTTGCCCTTGCACAGGTCTGTAAGTATCGTATTGATACGCTTGTTGTTCTCCAAAGCCAAGCGGTCGAATGACCCGAAGCGTGAGTAAGCGGCCGGCAGGGGATTGTTTTTCATCCAGCCTCCACAGGCAAACTCATAGAAATCGTCCGCTGGACGTACGCTTTTGTCGAGGTTCTTTGTGTCGATTCCCGACTTCAACTGTGCCATTGCTGGCATCGCCGTCATTGCTATAACAGCCATTGTAACAATTGTTTTCTTCATTTTATTGTAGTTTTTTGCTTTCTTCTTCCAGTTGTTCCGACAGGGAAGTCCACTTCAGTTCCTCGTCGTCGAGCCGTCTTTTCACGTCTGTATACTCGTTTATGAGTTCCATGTTTGAAGCATTTGCCGGATCATAGAGTATTGTGTCAAGTTCGTGGATGCGCATTTCCCACTTGCCTATTTTGTCCTCGCTCTCCTTGACGGCTTTCTGCAGACGGTTTATCTTCTTCTGCAATTCTTTGCGCTCGGAGTATGATATGGACGGTGTTTCAGCTTTCTTGGGTTGCGACGGTTTCGTTTCGGCAGTCTTGTTGCCGGCATGCAGCATCGCGTCTATGGATGTTTGGGCGGTTTTGTCGGCATTTTCGGTGGAAGCGGAGAGACGGCGCAGCCAATCGTAGATGCCTCCCAAGTGTTCCCGAACCTGTCCTCCGCCGAACTCATAAACCTTGTCCACCAAGCCGTCAAGGAACTCTCGGTCGTGACTGACGATGATTGCCGTACCGTCAAAAGCCTTTATCGCCTCCTTCAAGACGTCCTTTGACTTCATGTCAAGGTGGTTTGTCGGCTCGTCAAGGATAAGGAGATTTACAGGTTCAAGCAGGAGTTTTATCATCGCAAGACGGCTTCTCTCGCCGCCACTGAGCACTTTCACCTTTTTGTCGGAAGCCTCTCCTCCGAACATGAACGCCCCCAGAATATCGTTGATGCGCAGCCTCACGTCGCCCTTTGCCACGTTGTCGATAGTCTGAAACACCGTAAGGTCCTCGTCAAGCAACTGTGCCTGGTTTTGGGCAAAGTACCCTATCTGAACGTTATGCCCCACTTTGAGAGTTCCGCCGAAAGGAATCTCGTTCATGATACACTTCACCAACGTTGACTTACCCTCTCCGTTGCGACCCACAAACGCCACTTTCTCGCCGCGCTTTATGATGAAACTGACGTCATGAAAGACGTTGTGGTCGCCGTAACTTTTCTCTACACCGTCGCAAATCACGGGATAATCACCGCTGCGAAGGCACGGAGGGAATTTCAGACGGAGTGCAGACGTGTCCTGTTCGTCTATCTCTACAGGGACGATTTTTTCCAGTTGGCGTATGCGCTGCTGCACCTGTATCGCTTTGGTGGCCTGATAACGGAATCTTTCTATGAAGGCTTTGGTGTCGGCAATCTCCTTTTGCTGGTTTTCGTAGGCGCGTATCTGCTGCTCACGGCGCTCTGCACGGAGTTTCACATACTCGTCATATTTCACCTTATAGTCCACTATATGGCGGCAGGTAATCTCTATCGTGCGGTTCGTGACATTGTTGATAAACGCACGGTCGTGGCTCACCAGCACTACGGCTTTGGCACTTTGGACGAGGAACTGCTCCAGCCACTGGATGCTTTCTATGTCCAGGTGGTTCGTGGGTTCGTCCAAAAGGAGCACGTCAGGCTTGCGCAAGAGAATCTTGGCGAGTTCTATTCGCATTCTCCAACCGCCGGAAAACTCCTTTGTAGGGCGGTCAAAGTCGCTGCGTGAAAACCCCAGTCCCACAAGCGTTCGCTCCGTTTCGGCATCTCTGTTGGCTGCTCCTGCCATCATCAGACGGTCATATTCGTTGGTAAACTTTTCCACCAACGCCATATAGCCTTCGCTTTCGTAGTCCGTGCGTTCCGCAATCTGTTTCTCCAAAGACTGCACTTTCGCCTCGAGGGCAGCCACCGACGAGAACGCTTTCTGCGCTTCCTCCCTCACAGTGGTGTCGTCCTGCAACTTCATCACCTGCGGAAGATAGCCCACGAGAGTGTCATTGGGAATGGAAACTGTGCCTGATGTGGGTGTCTGAATGCCGCTGAGTATCTTCAGCATGGTGGATTTACCTGCTCCGTTTTTACCCACAAGCGCAATGCGATCGCGGTCATTGATAACGAAACTCACGTCTTCCAACAACGGACGGGCGGAAAATTCAACCTTTAAGTTCTCAACTGAAACCATAACTTGCCTTGCCAAGATACTGCCAACGGACGGAAATAAAAAGATTGTCCGCTTTCTTCTGTGCAGCATACCTCTTGCAAAGGTAGTTCAAATTGCCGAACTATTCAAGGATTTTAATTACTTTTACACTCCACGTCCACACTTCCGACTGTCAAAAAGACAGTGGATTTTCGATGTCAAAACCACTGTTATGAGCGATAATTTCGCTAACTTTGTCCCACGAAAATGGAGCGGCCGCCGGATGACAAGTGCGTAATCGCCGCTCTCAAAAGCAATTTTTGTCAAGCAAAATGGTATATCCCGACAATTTTGAACACAAGATAGGTTTTTCCGAAATAAGGTCTATGCTGCGTGAAGCGTGCATGTCAACGCTTGGAGAAGAGAAGGTTGACGACATGCAAATGATGGATGACGCAACCGAAATAGAGGAAAAACTGTGCCGTGTGAGTGAACTCCGTACTCTGCTTGAAGAGCATGAGGACTTCCCCTTGAGTTATTTCTTCGACATGCGACAGTGTATCGGCAGGCTACGACTGGAGCATACCCACCTCGAAGAGGCGGAACTATTTGATCTCGGGCGCTCGCTTGCCACCATAGACAGCATTAAACGGATTCTTGTACCGGAATCTTTTACTTTGGGAGACGATACCAAATATCCTCGCCTACAGATGCTTGCCGAAGAAGTCAGCACTTTTCCGAAACTCGTGGAGGACATCAACCGCATACTTGACAAGACCGGCAAGTTGCGTGACAACGCCTCTCCCAAACTGGCAGAGACGAGGAGAGAACTAAAGCAAGCGGAGAACAGTGTGTCATACACATTATATAATATATTGCGACAGGCTCAGCAAGACGGTCTGGTTGATAAGGACGCAAGTCCCGCACTGCGTGACGGCAGACTGGTCATCCCGGTGTCTCCTGCCCTGAAAAGGAAGATTCCGGGCATCGTCCACGACGAGAGTGCGACGGGAAAGACCTCGTTTGTAGAACCGAGTCAGGTGGTCGAGGCGAACAACAGGATACGTGAACTGAAGGCTGCGGAGAAGAAAGAGACTATCAGGATACTGACAGAGTTCGCCAAGACAATCCGTCCCGACATACGTTACATAGCCGCTTCTTACTCGCTTCTTGCCCACATCGATTTCCTGAGAGCCAAAATCATGGTGGCAGACCGGATGAATGCCATCGTGCCACAGGTGATTGACGCTCCACAAATGGATTTTGTAGAGGCGCGGCATCCACTTCTGCAGATGTCACTACATCGACATGGCAAGAAGATTGTGCCGCTTGACATATCTCTGAAACCAGAAGGACGGCTGTTGATAATATCCGGTCCCAACGCCGGAGGAAAGTCTGTGTGTCTCAAGACCACAGGACTGTTGCAGTATATGCTCCAGTGCGGATTGCCCATTCCGCTGAAAGAGAACTCCGTTTGCGGCGTTTTCCGTGACATAATGATAGATATCGGTGACGAGCAAAGCATCGAAGACGACCTATCGACCTACTCTTCCCACCTGCGGAACATGAAAATCATGATGAAAAGTGCAGCGGAACGGTCGCTCATACTCATTGATGAGTTCGGCTCGGGAACAGAGCCTCAGATAGGAGGAGCGATTGCCGAAGCGGTCTTGAAGCAGTTTTGGACAAAGGGAGTGCGTGCAGTCATCACCACACATTACCAGAACCTGAAGCACTTTGCCGATGCTCACGAGGGGGCGGTCAACGGTGCAATGCTTTACGACAGACACGAAATGCGAGCACTGTTCCAACTTCAGATAGGCCGTCCGGGCTCTTCTTTTGCCATAGAGATAGCCCGCAAGATAGGCTTGCCCGAAGAAGTGATAGACGATGCGGCACGCATCGTGGGACAGGATTATATCCAGTCGGACAAGTATTTGCAGGATATCGTGCGTGACAAACGCTACTGGGAGTCGAAGCGACAGACCATTCACCAGCGTGAAAAGGATATGCAGCGTACAATAGAACGCTACGAAACCAATATTACCGACATCGACCAGGAGCGCAAGTCAATTCTCCGCAAGGCGAAAGAACAGGCTGAAGAACTGTTGAAAGCAAGCAACCGGCGAATAGAGAACGCCATTCGCGAGATACGCGAACAACAGGCGGAGAAGGAGGCTACACGCAAGATACGCGAGGAACTCAAAGCTTTCCGTGAGGAGGTCGACGGCATTGACACCAAGGTTGAGGACGACAAGATAGCCAAGAAGATAGAACAGATAAAGTCACGCAAGGAGCGTCACGAAAAACGGAAGGCGGAAAAAGACCGCCGGAATACCAATCCCGACAACCGCACCGCCATTTCTTCCGCTGCCAACAGTAACTCTCCGGCAAAGGAAGACTTCACTGTCGGCGACACGGTGAGGATAAAAGGACTGACGACTGTGGGCAGGATAGAGAGCCTCAATGGCGATATGGCGACGGTGATATTCGGCGACATGAGAACAAAGATGAGGATTTCGCGCCTCGAAAAAGCCTCTGCGGCGGTTGCCAAGGAGGACACTGCGGCGGCGAAACACTCCGAACTGAATACCATAAGCGTATCGCACACCACACGCAACACCATAGATGAGCGCCGCACACACTTCTCCCATGAACTTGACGTGCGTGGAATGAGGGGCGACGAAGCCTTGAATGCCGTGATGTATTTCATTGATGACGCTATCCTCGTCGGCGTTCAGCAGGTGCGGATTCTGCACGGCAAGGGCAACGGAATACTGCGTCAGCTCATCCGCCAGTATCTTGCCACAGTACCCAACGTCACATCTTTCCGTGACGAACATGTGCAGTTCGGCGGCGCAGGCATCACTGTCGTGGAGTTTTAGTTCGCTCCACAGCGTCAGTTTGCACCGTTTCAATCATGCGGAAGCGGTCTTGGTACATTGTGAAAAGTACTGTCAGAGAAGGATAAGCAGAACTGAAGTTATCCCGAATACAAGAATGTTGCGTGCGGTCATGCCCAACACGCAGTTCAACTCCTTGCCTGTAAGCAGTTTCATCTGGCGGTATGCCTGCAGATGAAAGGCGAAATAGACGAGCATGAGGGCTGATTTTGCGGTGAAACCGCCGTAAATTGCAATTGTCAGTGCCGCCATAATGCCCAACAGAAGATATAGCCGCAATCCCCATTTCCTGCCGATGAGGACGATGAGAGTGCGCTTTCCGTTACGGCGGTCGTTGTCAATATCGCGGTAATTGTTAAGTATCAGAAGATTGTCTACAGCCAGTCCGCAGGCAACAGAAATGTTTAGAACAGACAACGATACACAACCTGTTTGGATATAGTAGGTTATGCTCACCGGAACAATTCCGAAAAAGAGCAATACAAGCAGGTCTCCAAGTCCGATATAGGAGAACACTGTCGTGTAGAGAACACAGAACACGACGCACACAACACCTACAAGTATCATCTCAATGCCGCCATAGAACACAAGTGGAAAGCCCACAGCACAGGCGATGAAAGTCGTTACAAACAGTGCAACGAGCATAGCCCCGGGAGTGATCCACCCCATTGAGCATGCACGCAACGGCCCGAGGCGGCTCGCCTCATCGTCGTTTCCGTGCCGCCAGTCGAAGTAGTCGTTGACGAAATTTGCGTCTATCTGCATCACCAAAGCGAACAACAGACAGAGCACGGCAGGTATAAGGTCTATGTGGAAATAGGTGTCTTTCGCCGCCAGGGCAATGCCTATGGCTACAGGCACCAGGGCTCCTGCGAGCGTCTTGGGGCGTGAGGCAAGTATCCAAGCACGGAAAGAATTTGTCTTGATGAGTCTCTTTTCAGCCATGCAAGTCGCCATACAAGCGGTCAAAATATCTGCGCAATTCCGCCTCGTCGGCAAGAACACGGCGGATTTCACGCAGTCTTTGTTCGTTGGGGGAATTGGGTATCCACAGCCGGATGTAGCCATTGACGGAATATTTCTCCTGCATGTGTTGCCGGAAACGCTCCCATTGGGCATTCTCGTCCATTTCCGGATAATGTTCAAAGCCGTACTGCACGGCACGCGTAAATACGGTCTCGAGTTCCAGTTCCCTGTCCGCTTCCGCCACAATCTTGCCGTAAAGACTTCTTGGTTGGCGCGAACTGGAAGCCCGGTGGTCCTCAACCGCTTCCTTCATGATACGCAATTGTTCAGGAGAAAACCACTTTCTGAGCCGTGCGTCAGCCAAAAGTATCTTGCCGCTTGTGATGTGATGGATGGCGCGCGGACCAGACATTCCGAGGTCATGGTATGCCGCTATGACGTAAGCCATGTCTTCATCGGCACCCAACTGCTTTGCTAACGCAAGGCTTTCACGGATGACTGACTGTGCATGACGGATGCCGTGAGACGCTCCAAACGCACCGTAACGAGGGAGAATCTGTTTTTCTACAAAGTCAACAATCTCAAGATTCATAAAGGGAAACTGACTAATGGCGGGTCATCTCACTGTTATATGGAAACAGCCTTGCTTCTTTTCGTATTTTATGTAGCAGCGGTTCTGATTGCGGAAGTCGTCCAAAACCTCAGACAAAACCCACTTCAGCGTGTCGTTGGTTACCGCCCTGCGCTTCGGGCCGGCAGGGTCTGCCACCGTTTTGTAGCGGTTGTAGCAGATGTCAAACGTAGTGGCGTACTGGTGACAGGAGTTCTGTTTCGCATTGAAATTGTGCTTGCGGAGTTTCTCCACATCCTCTTGCGTTCGCAGAACACTCGTGACTATAATTTTATGGAGAGGGATTCCCTTTATCTGAAGGGAGTCAAAGAACACACTGCCGATGTCCTGCAGTAAAGCGGAAGCACTGGGGACGAGATACGGAATGCTGCTTTTCGCCTCCTCAACAAAGTAGTATGGATTGGCCCCGACATACACAAGTTCTTTCTTTCGCCTCTCCGCCTCATCCCTGTCCTTAACTATGGCAACGCCGTTTCGCTGCGCCGCTACGAGTTGAACGTCGTTCTGGTCGGGGAAACATCCGTCAAAACTTGACACACTGTAGATTTTGTGCGGTTTGAACGGCATTTTCGAGGTTTCGGAAACAGTACTGTCGCTTACGGCGACAACAGTATCGGCGACACCGACAGAATCCGTCGCATCTATGTTTTCTGTGGGATGTGCCAGTGAAGGGCGTATTTCCCTTACAAGGGAGAGAAATATCACCGCAATGCAAAAAAACTGGACGTATCTCTGAGGAGTAATCTTCTTCATTATCAAGTCACGTTATGCAAAGGTAACAAAATAATCCGTCATTTGAAATTCTTGCTATTCTTTTCTTTGAGCATTATGTTTTTTTCCGTAATTTTGCAGCAAATTATTACACGGAAAAGTTGATAGAGAAGCACGTTGTACTTGAAGATATTGACCCTGTGACATTCTATGGGGTCAACAACGGTCACTTTCAGATGTTGAGATCGTTGTTTCCCAAGTTGCGCATTGTTGCAAGAGACAACGTCATCCGTATGCAGGGAAGCGAAGAAGATATCGCTTCCGCCGAGGAAAACATCGGAAAAATCTGCCTCCATATAGCAAAATACAACACCATTGCCGACGAAGACATACTTGACATAGTGCACGGCAAGAGAACGCAAAAGGGCAATCCGAAGGATGTTATCGTATATAACACATCGGGGAAACCAATCAAGGCGCGTTCCGAAAACCAACAGAAACTGGTCGATGCCTATGAGAAAAACGACATGGTGTTTGCAGTAGGCACTGCCGGAACAGGCAAGACGTATCTCAGTATAGCCCTTGCTGTGAAGGCTTTGAAAGAGAAAGCGGCGAAGAAAATCATCCTTAGCCGCCCCGCAGTGGAGGCTGGCGAGAAGTTGGGATTCCTTCCCGGTGACATGAAAGAGAAAATCGACCCCTATCTGCAGCCTCTTTACGATTCGCTACAGGATATGTTGCCTGCCGTAAAACTGCAGGACATGATGGACAAAGGTGTCATTCAGATAGCCCCATTGGCGTTTATGCGCGGACGGACGCTCAATGATGCCGTTGTCATACTGGATGAAGCACAGAACACAACGACCGCTCAGATAAGAATGTTCCTTACCAGAATGGGCTGCAACTCAAAGATGATAATCACGGGAGACCTCACTCAGATAGACCTGCCGCGCCAAGTGACAAGCGGAATGAGGGAGGCTGTGGACGTGTTGCGGGACATTGAGGGTATCGGAATAGTACATTTGGGACAGAAAGACATAGTACGCCACAAACTTGTGACGCGCATTGTGGAAGCATACGACAAGTTCAAGAAACAACATAACGATGAAAGCATTAACAAAGACCGACTTTAACTTCAAAGGACAGAAGAGTGTTTATCACGGCAAAGTGCGTGATGTGTACAACATCAACGACGATTTGATGGTGATGGTTGCCACAGACCGCATCTCGGCATTTGATGTCGTGCTGCCCAAAGGTATCCCTTTCAAGGGACAGGTACTGAATCAGATTGCCGCAAAATTCCTTGACAGCACAAGCGACATCTGCCCGAACTGGAAACTTGCGACACCGGATCCTATGGTTACAGTGGGACTTAAATGCGATGGTTTCCGTGTGGAAATGATTATAAGAGGTGTGTTGACCGGTTCCGCTTGGCGCGAATACAAAAACGGATGCAGGGAGATTTGCGGCGTGAAACTGCCTGAGGGAATGCGTGAAAACGAGGCTTTCCCCGAGCCGATAATCACTCCTACAACAAAAGCGGACGAGGGTCATGACCTCAACATATCGAAAGAGGAAATCATAAGCACTGGTCTGGTTGCGAAAGAGGACTACGAAGTCATAGAGGACTACACGAAAAAACTCTTCAAACGCGGTCAGGAGATCGCCGCAAAACAGGGGCTTATTCTTGCGGACACAAAATACGAGTTCGGCAAACGCGACGGAAAGATTTACCTGATTGACGAAATCCATACTCCCGATTCAAGCCGCTATTTCTACGCGGACGGCTATGAGGAAAAGGTAAAGGCAGGTGAACCGCAGCGGCAACTGTCGAAAGAGTTCGTCCGTCAGTGGCTTATAGAGCATGATTTCATGAATGAGCCAGGTCAAAAGATGCCCGAAATAACCGACGAATATGCTGAAAGCGTATCCGAACGCTATATTGAGCTGTACGAAAACATCGTCGGCGAGAAATTTGAAAAGGCAGACGTGGCATCCGACATCGCCGCCCGCATAGAAGCCAACGTCAGCAATTATCTCGAAAGTCTGAAGTAACCACTATTTCAAAAACGTCAGGATATGGCAGTGGACTACGCCCAGGAGAAAATCAAGCCTTACGGCAGACAAGGTGAAAAAGGCGAGTTGGTGGAGCAGATGTTCGACAACATCGCTCCGTCCTATGACAAACTGAATCACCGTCTGTCGTGGAACATTGACAAACGGTGGCGCAAGACCGCTATCGACCAACTGGTTCCGCTGTCTCCGAAGACGATTTTGGATGTGGCGACAGGTACGGGCGACTTCGCCATACTGTCGGCAATGGAACTCCGTCCGCAAAGTCTTGTGGGGATAGACATATCCGACGGAATGATGAACATTGGGCGGAAGAAGGTCAAGGAACTCGGTCTTGACGGCGTAGTCAGTTTCAAAAAGGAAGACTGTCTTGCCCTTTCGTTCCCCGACAACACCTTTGACGCTATCACAGTAGCCTTTGGAATAAGAAACTTTCAAGACCTCGACAAAGGGTTGGACAATATGTTCAGGGTGTTGAAACAAGGCGGACGGGTCGTCATAGTGGAACTCACCACTCCCGTGAAGTTCCCGATGAAGCAACTGTATGCCGTGTACCGCAAGACTGTACTGCCGCTATACGGACGCTTGGTGTCAAAAGACACTGACGCATACAACTATTTGAACAAGACCATTGCGGTCTTTCCGCAGGGCGAAAGAATGCAGAAGATACTGCAAAAGGCAGGTTTCTGCAACGTGAAGTTCAAGCGTCTCACGTTCGGAATATGCACTTTGTATACGGCAGAAAAGAAATAACCAACGGACAGATATGGACATATACGGATTGATAGGGAAAACTCTCGGGCACTCATTTTCTAAGAGTTATTTCAATGAAAAGTTCGATAATGAGCATATAGACGCCAAGTATCTGAACTTTGAGATACCGAATATCGGTGAACTGAAAGCCGTCTTGGATACCAATCCCGACCTTAGGGGACTGAATGTCACAATTCCTTACAAGCAGCAGATTATCCCCTACCTCAATGAAATCACAAAAGAAGCGAAGGAGATAGGTGCTGTAAACGTGGTGAAAGTGACGCGCAAAAAGGACAAGATACACCTTAAAGGGTTCAACAGTGACGTGGTTGGCTTTACGGAGAGTATCAAACCGCTCATAGAACCGTGCCATAAGAAAGCTCTCATACTTGGGACCGGCGGTGCGTCAAAGGCGGTTGCCTACGGTCTGAAGTCCTTGGGCATAGAGTACAAGTTCGTAAGCAGGAGCAAGAAAGCGGACTGTCTGACCTATGAAGAGATACCCCCCGAGGTTGTCAAGGAATATAAGGTTATCGTCAACTGCACTCCTGTGGGGATGTATCCCAATACAGACACATGTCCGCTACTGCCCTACTCCGCCATTGACAGCCACAATTTGCTATACGACTTGATATACAATCCCGACGAGACACTGTTTCTCAGCAAAGGAAAAAGGCAAGGAGCAATCACAAAGAACGGTCTTGAGATGCTCCTCTTGCAGGCGTTTGCCAGTTGGGAGTTTTGGAACGAATAATCAAAGATATGGACAACAGATACATGATGCGTGGCGTCAGTGCCGCGAAAGAAGACGTTCACAACGCGATAAAAGACATCAACAAGGGTTTGTATCCGCAGGCTTTCTGCAAGATAATCCCCGACATCCTCGGGGGAGACCCTGACTACTGCAACATTATGCACGCCGACGGAGCAGGTACAAAATCTTCGTTGGCTTATGTATATTGGCGCGAGACCGGTGACCTTTCGGTGTGGAAAGGCATTGCACAGGACGCTCTTATAATGAACACGGATGACTTGCTCTGCGTCGGAGCGGTTGACAACATCCTTGTGTCGAGTACTATCGGCAGGAACAAGATGCTCATTCCGGGCGAGGTGATATCGGAAATAATCAACGGAACAGATGAACTTCTTGCGGAAATGCGCAAAATGGGTATCGGAATATATGCCACCGGCGGCGAGACTGCCGATGTGGGCGACCTTGTGCGCACCATTATCGTGGACTCAACAGTCACTTGCCGCATGAAGCGTGCTGATGTCATAGATAATGCCAACATCCGTCCTGGAGACGTAATCGTGGGTCTGTCATCCTGTGGACAGGCCACTTATGAGAAGGAATACAATGGTGGCATGGGCTCAAATGGACTCACCTCTGCACGCCATGATATGTTCGCGAAATATCTGGCAGGCAAATATCCCGAAAGTTACGACCGTTCCATTCCGGAAGAACTGGTCTACAGCGGCAGTTACAAACTGACTGACGCCGTGGAGGACGCTCCTGTTTCCGCAGGCAAACTTGTCCTTTCACCCACCAGGACTTACGCTCCCGTGCTGAAAAAGATTCTTTCAGAGATGCGCAACGACATCCACGGAATGGTGCATTGCACCGGCGGCGCACAGACAAAAGTGCTGCACTTCGTCGGAGAAAACTGCAAAGTGATAAAGGACAACATGTTTCCTGTTCCCCCACTCTTCCGCGCTATACAGAAAGAAAGCGGCACTGACTGGAAGGAAATGTACAAAGTATTCAACATGGGACACCGCATGGAGATCTATGTTTCCAAGGAACAGGCGGACAAAGTCATCGAAATCAGCAAGTCATTCAACATAGATGCCCAGATCATAGGACACATTGAGGAAGGCAAGAAGGGTCTTGTGATAACGTCAGAGTACGGAACATTTGAGTATTGACAACCGATGGAAAACAACAGTATACTGCAAAAACTTGATGGTTTGGAGGCCCGCTTCGAGGAAGTGGCGACCCTCATAACCGACCCGTCCGTAATTTCCGACCAGCAAAGGTATGTGAAACTGACCAAGGAATACAAGGACTTGGAGAGCATCGTCAAACTCCGCAAACGCTATCTGGACTGTCTGCACTCTATAGCAGAGGCGAAAGACATCATCATAAACGAGCAAGACGCGGAGATGAAAGAAATGGCTCGCGAAGAGTTACAGGCGAATGAGGAACTGCAACCTAAGTTGGAGGAGGACATAAAGATCGCTCTCATACCAAAAGACCCGGAAGATGACAAGAACGTACAGATGGAAGTGCGTGCCGGAACAGGCGGTGACGAAGCCTGTCTGTTTGCCGGTGAACTGTTCCTGATGTACAAGAAGTTCTGTGAATCGAAAGGTTGGACGGTGTCAGTGACCTCTGAAAGCGAGGGCGCAGTGGGCGGTTTCAAAGAGATAGACTTCGCTGTCAGCGGCGAAGGAGTATACGGAGTGCTCAAGTATGAGTCGGGTGTACACCGCGTACAGCGTGTTCCCGTAACGGAATCCAACGGCAGAATGCAGACATCTGCGGCGACTGTGGCAGTCCTGCCCGAGGCAGAGCCGTTCGACGTACAGATTAATGAAGGCGAGATAAAGTGGGACACGTTCCGCTCATCGGGTGCCGGCGGTCAGAATGTCAACAAGGTTGAGTCGGGAGTAAGGGCGCGTTACATGTGGAAGAATCCCAATACCGGCGAGACGGAGGAGATACTTATCGAGTGTACAGAGACCCGCGACCAGCCCAAGAACAAGGAACGGGCGTTGGCAAGACTTCGCACCTATATATATGATAAGGAGCATCAGAAGTATATGGACGACATTGCCAGTCGCAGGAAGACCCTTGTCTCGACTGGAGACCGCTCCGCCAAGATTCGTACTTACAACTTTCCTCAGGGCCGGGTCACCGATCACAGGATAGGATTTACCACTCATGACCTTCCCGGATTTATGGGCGGAAACATCCAACCCATGATAGATGCACTTACAGTAGCCGAGAATGCCGAAAAGATGAAAGCGAACCAATTATAACTATGGCACTGCATTACACGAGAAAAACGGACGACAAGGACGAGAAAACCGTCAATGTGGCGGAGTTCATTGACCGTCTCTGTGAGGTGAACAAACGCCGCAATGCGCCAGAAAGGACAGAAAATACCGAATTAACGCTATAAAACGCCTGAAAAAAATGGACAGAAAAGAACTGGTTGAACAGATACGCCTGAAAAAGAGTTTCCTGTGTGTGGGACTGGATGTGGACACCAACAAGATACCGCCACACCTGCTTGACGAGCCGGATCCGATATTTTCCTTCAACAAGGAGATCATAGATGCCACTGCACCTTACTGCATTGCCTACAAGCCGAACCTCGCTTTCTATGAGGCTTACGGCATAAAGGGACTTACGGCATTCCAGAAAACAGTCGACTATATACGCGAAAACTATCCCCAACAGTTTATCATTGCCGATGCGAAACGCGGTGACATAGGCAATACAAGCAGTATGTACGCCAAGACATTCTTCGGAGAATACAACGTGGACGCACTGACCGTAGCCCCTTATATGGGCGAAGACTCTGTCACGCCGTTCCTCGGTTATGACGGGAAATGGGTCGTTCTGTTGGCTCTGACAAGCAATAAGGGCTCCAATGACTTCCAGTTTACCGTTGCGGAAAACGGCGAAAGACTTTTCGAGACCGTTCTTCGCAAAAGCCAAGAGTGGGGAAACAAGGACAATATGATGTATGTTGTCGGGGCTACGCAAGGCAGGATGTTCGAGGATATCAGGAAGCTTGCGCCCGACCATTTCCTCCTTGTTCCGGGCGTAGGAGCACAAGGCGGCAGTCTGCAGGAGGTGTGCAAATACGGCATGAACGGCGATTGCGGTCTGATAGTCAACTCCTCACGCGGAATAATCTATGCCGGCAAGGGTGAAGATTTCGCGGAAGCGGCGGCAGAAGCGGCACGCAAACTCCAGACAGAAATGGCTGCCGAACTGGCAAAACACGGTATTCTGGCTTGAAAGACTTTAAGGTTATAAACGATCCGGTCTTCGGTTTCATAAAGATTCCGCGCGGTCTTTTGCTGCGGATAATACAGCATCCGCTGTTCCAGAGGCTCTCACGCATAAAGCAGCTGGGGCTTTCTTCCATGGTCTTTCCGGGTGCCCAGCACACCAGATTCCAACATTCGCTCGGCGCATTCCACCTCATGAGCGAGGCTCTCCTTACACTTCAGCAGAAAGGAATCTTCATCTTCGACAGCGAAGCGGAGGCAGTATGCGCCGCCATACTCATGCATGACATCGGGCATGGACCGTTCTCGCACGTCTTGGAGCACACTTTGGTAAGCGGAATCTCCCACGAAGACATATCTTTAATGATGATGGAGGAAATCAACCGCGACCTTGGCGGACAACTCAACCTCGCCATCACCATTTTCAAAGGGGAACATCCCAAACCTTTCCTACACCAGTTGATTTCCAGCCAACTTGATATGGACAGGCTCGATTACCTCCGTCGTGACAGTTTTTTCACTGGAGTCCACGAGGGAAACATCGGTTCTGCACGCATAATAACGATGCTTGATGTAGTCGAAGACCAACTTTGCATCGACCACAAAGGCATCTATTCCATAGAAAACTACTTGACTTCACGCCGCCTGATGTATTGGCAGGTTTATCTGCACAAGACAACTGTCGGGGCAGAACGGCTTCTCATCAACACCCTGCGCAGGGCAAAAGACCTCGTGAAATCGGGTACTGACGTGTTCGCAACCCCTGCCCTGAAGCATTTTCTCGCCAATGACATCGACCGGGAGTGGTTTGTCAGCGACGACCGCACACTGAAATACTACAGCCAACTGGACGACAACGACATCTGGACGGCACTGAAAGTTTGGGCGGAATCATCCGATCCGATTCTCTCAAGACTGGCAAAGGGACTTACTGACCGCCGCCTGTTCAAGGTGGAAACGAGTGAAGAACCGTTCACTGCGGAATATATACACGCTAAAAAGGAAGAACTGGCGGCGTCACTCGGCATCACCATGGAGGAAACGGAATATTTCATGTCGCAAACATCCGCCAAGAAAGACATGTACAACATGAACGACGACCATATATCCATACTCTTCAACGACGGCACGTTGAGGGATGTTGCAGACGTGTCCGACCTTATCAACATGAACATACTGGCGCACAAGAAGAGCAAGTACTACCTTTGCTACCTGCGGGTGTGACATTCGCACTGTGTCAACACGCCGTTCTTTCTTGACTTTTTTCTCGCTGTAGACTTGTAATTCAGGAATTTTGGCTAATTTTGCATAGTTGAAATTGACAATTGAAAACGTTTTAACAATATAAGAAACATGGCAACAAAAATCAATGATTACGATTTCGCCGGCAAGAAGGCAATCGTTCGTGTAGACTTCAATGTCCCCATTCAGGACGGAAAGATTACCGATGACACGCGTATCCGCGGTGCTCTCCCTACCCTCAAACTGATTCTTGAGAAAGGCGGTGCGCTGATAATAATGTCCCATATGGGCAAACCAAAGGGCAAGGTAAAGGCAGAACTCTCGTTGTCGCAGATAGTTGATGCCGTAAGCGAGAAACTTGGAGTTCCCGTAAAGTTCGCTTCCGACTGTCAGAAGGCTGATGCTGAAGTGGCAGCACTCAAGCCCGGCGAAGCGCTTCTGCTCGAAAACCTCCGCTTCTACCCCGAAGAAGAGGGCAAGCCGGTAGGCATTGACAAGGAAGATCCTGCCTATGAGGAGGCTAAGAAAGCCATGAAGGCTTCACAGAAAGAGTTCGCAAAGAAACTCGCTTCCTACGCTGACTGCTGGGTAATGGATGCTTTCGGAACTGCTCATCGCAAGCATGGCTCCACCGCAGTTATCGCTGACTACTTCAAACCCGAGGATCGTATGCTCGGACTTCTCATGGAAAAGGAGGTCGCAGCGGTTGATGCAGTGCTCGGAAACATCAAGCGTCCGTTTGTAGCAATAATGGGCGGTTCCAAGGTTTCATCCAAAATAGGCATCATAGAAAACCTTCTCGGCAAGGTAGACAAGTTGATTCTCTGCGGTGGAATGACCTATACATTCTCAAAGGCTCACGGTGGTGAAATCGGCGATTCTATCGTTGAACTCGACAAACTCGACGTTGCACTCGGCGTAGAGGAACTCGCAAAGAAGAACAATGTGGAACTTGTGCTCGGCACAGACTCCGTTTGCGGTGACAGTTTCTCCAATGACGCCAACCGCAAGGTTTATCCTTCCAATGCAATACCTGCCGGTTGGGAGGGCATGGATGCCGGTCCTGAGACGCAGAAGGCATTTGTCGCTGCGATCAAGGGTGCCAAGACAATTCTTTGGAACGGTCCTGCAGGCGTGTTCGAGTTTGACAACTTCACCGCAGGTTCACGCACTATAGGCGAGGCTATCGCCGAGGCTACAGCCGAAGGAGCATTCTCTCTCATCGGAGGTGGCGACTCTGTGGCTTGCGTAAACAAGTTTGGTCTTGCAGACAAGGTGTCCTATATCTCTACCGGTGGCGGTGCCCTGCTTGAGGCTATCGAGGGAAAGACACTTCCGGGTGTGGCTGCCGTTCTGGGCTAAACACTCTTTTTACTATATAAAGGACTGGGGCTTACGGCTTCAGTCCTTTTCTTTTTCCGTTTGTTTTCAGTGTATATTCACAGACCAAACGGTTGTCAAACTATACGGAAGTGACGGAAAGCAGCAGTCAGAGCCGCATTTTTGCACATCTTTACGGAAATTTTGTCGTAATGGGAACAAAATTTCCACGTCTCCGTTTTTTTTCTTTCCTTTGCAGCGACAATGGCAAACGCAGAGGCAAACATACCCATTCTCACCGTCACCGGTTCTGACGGAACTGGTGGAGCAGGTGTTCAGGCAGACATAAAGATGATTACTGCTTTGGGAGGATACGCCGTTTCCGCCATAACATCCATTACCGTACAGAACACACTCGGCATTCAGGAGTTCTATGACCTGCCTGCCGCAACGGTGGCAAGCCAGATCGAGACCATCATGAACGATGTCCAGCCCCATATAATAAAGGTGGGAATGCTCCGCAGAGCGGATGTCGTGACGAACCTGAGTGCGATTTTGCAGCGCAACAAGACCTGTTGCGTCATTTACGACCCGGTGATTTGTTCTGCCAAAGGGGATATGCTGATGCCTGAGAGCGTTATTTCCGAAATCCGAAAATCTCTCCTCCCTCTCTGCGACCTTGTCACCGTGAAGCGAAGCGATGCCCAGCGGTTGCTCGGGACGAGCCATTCAGCAAACGTTGACAGCGGCAGTCTAGCGCAGTTACTCACGGACTTGGGATGCAAAAACGTACTTATACGCAATGCGGAGAGCAACGTCCATTCCCACAACGACTTGTTCATGTGCGGTTCAAGCAGCAATTCACTGCTGTTCTCGTCTGTTGGAAGCGGTCTGGCAGAGGTTGACCACCATGGCAAGGGCAGCCTTCTCACTTCGGCGATAGCCACTTTCCTCGGCAGAGGTCACACCATGAGTGAAGCCGTAAGCATGGCATATGGTCATGTGAACATCACTGCTGCGGCACAGTTGGGATTGGTCGGCAGGAGCAGCGAACTTTTCAATGAATTCACAGAGATGCTGAAACGACACTGCGACGGCAGCAATGACGTGGGCTATTATGCCGACCGGCTGAATGTGAGCGCCCGTTACCTTGCGCAGGTGACAAAGAGAATGGCGGACAAAACACCGAAAACAATCATCGACGAGTATGTCATGCAGCAAGCGGAGATACAACTCCGCACCACCGACATGACTATCCAGGAGATAGCCTACGGTCTTGGTTTCTCTTCACAGGCCCATTTTTCCAAGTTCTTCAAGAAACTTGCGGACTGTTCACCGAGTGAATACAGAAAGAACAAACACGATTAAAAGCATACATAACATGACAAACGAAAGACAAGAACTCAACCGCAATCTCGCCCAGATGCTCAAGGGCGGTGTGATAATGGACGTGACGACTCCAGAACAAGCACGCATTGCTGAACAGGCGGGAGCCTGTGCCGTGATGGCACTTGAGCGCATTCCAGCTGACATCCGTGCTGCTGGAGGTGTCTCAAGGATGAGTGATCCGAAGATGATTCGTGGCATCCAGGAAGCCGTCACTATCCCCGTCATGGCGAAATGCCGTATAGGTCATTTCGCAGAGGCGCAGATTCTGCAGGCGATAGAGATTGACTACATCGACGAGAGCGAGGTTCTCTCCCCTGCCGATGATGTGTATCACATCGACAAGACCAAGTTTGATGTGCCCTTTGTCTGTGGTGCGAAGAACCTCGGGGAGGCTTTGCGCCGCATAGCAGAGGGTGCCACGATGATCCGTACCAAGGGAGAACCGGGCACGGGAGACATCGTTCAGGCTGTAAGACATATGCGCATGATGCAGAGCGAGATACGCCGTCTCGCGTCAATGGCGGAAGATGAACTATATGAAGCTGCCAAACAGTTGCAGGTTCCCTACGAACTCGTGAAATATGTGCATGAGAACGGCAAACTGCCAGTTGTCAACTTTGCCGCCGGAGGCGTGGCTACCCCTGCCGATGCAGCACTGATGATGCAACTCGGAGCGGAGGGCGTGTTCGTCGGTTCGGGCATTTTCAAGAGCGGTAACCCGGCAAAGCGCGCCGCAGCAATCGTCAAGGCGGTGACCAACTACAACGATGCCAAGATGCTGGCAGAACTCTCTGAAGACCTCGGAGAGGCGATGGTGGGCATCAACGAGCAGGAGATAGAAATCCTGATGGCAGAACGCGGAAAGTAAAAGGTATGCGTATAGCGGTTCTGGCACTGCAAGGTGCATTCCTCGAACACCGTCAGATGTTGCAGAAACTGGGTGTCGAGACTTTTGAGATACGCCAACTCGCTGACTGGCAACAGTCCAAGGACGGACTGATAATTCCCGGCGGCGAGAGCACGACCCAACTGAAATTGCTCCGCGATCTCGGTTTGCTCCAGCCCATTCGCCACGACATAGAGAGCGGCCTGCCTGTTTTCGGCACCTGTGCAGGGCTTATCCTCCTTGCACGTCATGTCGAGGGAGAGGAGAAAGAGCGGCTTTCGACAATGGACATCCGTGTGTGCCGCAACGCCTACGGACGGCAGTTGGGAAGTTTTTTCACCAATTCTGCGGTGGAGGAAGTGGGCGACGACATCCCCATGACGTTCATCCGTGCACCCTATATACATAAGGTAGAGGGCGATGCCAGGGCTCTGGCGGTGGTAGACGGTCGCATCGTGGCGGCAAGGCAGGGCAACCAACTCGTGGCTGCGTTCCACCCGGAACTTAATGATGACGTGCGTATGCACCAATATTTTCTCAACATAATCAGAAAAGCATAGGTTGCGGTTGGCGCATCTTCGCATCAATGCCTCTTGTGAGGTCGGTGCGGCGGTGCGCCAGTTTCTTTTCCCAACATTTCAGACCAGACTTTGGCAATGTCGTTTTTTTGTTGTTACTTTGCCGAGAGTTATCATTTCAAGCAAAAACGACATAAAAACGCTTTTTCATGACCGACAACAAAAGCCTCACATTCATCCCTTCAGGAGGACTTGCCAACCGTATGCGCGCCGTGGCTTCCGCCTACGAGATGTGCCGTCGCACAGGAGTGAAGTTGAGAGTGGTGTGGATAAAAGACTGGGCTCTTAACGCTCCTTTCGGCGAAATCTTCCGGTCAGCGGACCCTCTGCACGTCTGTGATGCCACTCCACTTGACATTTTGCTCTACGACCGCCCCCGGCGACGAAATCTCTGGTTTCCGCACATCTTCCAAAATATCCTCTTCCGTCAGCGCATAGACGAGCGTCAGGTCACCCCACTCAAATGTCAAGGTTTCGATTTCGACCGTTGGGTAACGCGGAAAAGTAAGAGTTGGATGAGTTGCTATCAGGATTTCGGCGAGTTCGACAATGCCGTTTACCGTGCGCTTTTCCGTCCTGCGGACTGCATAGAGACCGCAGTCAGGCAGTTTACTGACCGCTTCAGCGAGCACACCATTGGGTTTCACATCCGCCGCACCGACAACAAGGAGAGCACAGACAAAAGTCCCACCTCGCTGTTCATAGCCGCAGGCGAGAAGGAAATAGCCCTCAATCCGTCGACAAAGATATTCCTTGCCACCGATGACGAGATGGTGAAAGAAGAACTTTACGGCATCTTCGGCGACAGAATCATCACTGCCGACAAGCAGGCAGACCGTAGCGGCACTGATGGAATACGTGGCGGACTGACCGATATGTACACACTTTCGCGCACGGACACAATCTACGGTTCGGCAGGAAGTTCATTCTCGGTCATGGCTGCGAAGGTTGGCGGCAATCGTCTCGTCATTCTTGAGCGTTAGCGCACCAACATTACAACAGGCTCAATACTCGTTTCCATAGACCGGCTGGAATGTTCCAGTGGCACAACAACGGCGTTTCGGCATTGTCGGAGCGCCGTTGTCGCATTACGACAAATGTCTTTTTGCGAAGACAATGTTATAGATAAAAAAAGTTAAAACCGTATTTTCGGATACCTTGCAGGCACAAACAATCGGACAAAATTCATTATCTTTGCAAAAAGTTTCACACAGAACTGTAAGTTGGAAGGATTTTTGCATCTCCTTAAATCCTTTTTTACAATCTCACATACTTTTACATTAATGATGTACAAAATAGACGAACTGATGTCTAAAAGCCACGATGAGCTTGTTGACATCGCCAATGAACTGGGCGCAGAATTCAAGAACGGTTCTACTGAACAAGAGATAATATATTCCATACTCGACACACAGGCAGTAGTGGGAGGCAGTAAGAATCCGCTCGTAGCGAAGAAAAAGCGCGCAAGAATATCCAAAGAGCCTAACCTGGCATATCATGCAAAAGGCACTGAAGGTGACAATGCGGGCACAGGAGCGGAGAATGCAGAGAATGCCAAGCAGCCTACCCTGTTCGGAAACCCGGACAATGACGTGACAGATGCCGCAGACAAAGGCGGAAGTGCCACAGAAACGGCAGTGTCGGAAACGGATACTCCCATGACAACGGGTCTGTCTCCGGAGGAGGAACTCGCCGCTCTCCCGAAGCACAGGGGGAGAAAGAGCAAGAGAGAAAAAGAACTTCTCAAGATAATAGCCGAGAAAAACAAAAGTCAAAAGTCCACGAACGAAATGAGAGAGGACAATTTCGGTGCTGAGATAGCGCCTGCAGAGCATAGTGACAACAACGACGCTGCCATCAGTGACAGCAAAACACAGCAGAACACATCTGCCGTTTCGGGCAATGGTGACTATTGGGAAGGAGACCCGGGCGACGGCACCGACTTCATACCAGTGGTCGACATACCGGTGGAAGACACCGAGATGACCCCGACGTACGATATGTTCGACACTCCGTCCTACTACCATGCGCCTGCCGCACACCAGCCCGAGACAAACCGCAACACACGCGACGACCAGAAAGGAACAGAATACAACTTCGACGATCTGATAGACTGCAACGGTGTCATGGAGTTGCTCAACGAGGGCTACGGCTTTCTCCGCTCCAGCGACTACAACTACCTCTCATCGCCTGACGACATCTATGTGTCACAGAATATTGTGCGCCGCTACGGACTGAAGACCGGAGATGTGGTGTATGGCAAGGTGCGTCCGCCAAAGGAAGGAGAGAAATACTTCCCTTTGACAAGTGCAGAGATGATCAACGGATGCAAGCCCAACGAGGTGAGAGACCGCATTCCGTTTGAACATCTCACTCCGCTGTTCCCGGAAGAGAAGTTCAACCTCTGCGGCAATCCGGCGACAACAAACCTCAGCACGCGCATTGTCGACCTCTTCTCTCCTATCGGCAAGGGTCAGCGTGCGCTCATCGTGGCACAGCCGAAGACCGGTAAGACTATCCTCATGAAGGACATTGCCAACGCCATTGCGGCCAACCACCCGGAAGCATACCTCATGATGCTGCTGATAGACGAGCGTCCTGAGGAGGTGACCGATATGGCACGCACTGTGAATGCAGAGGTCATAGCGTCTACTTTCGACGAACCAGCCGACCGGCACGTCAAGATCGCCGGGCTTGTACTGGAGAAAGCGAAGCGTCTGGTGGAGTGTGGCCATGACGTGGTGATATTCCTTGACTCGATAACAAGGCTTGCCCGTGCCTACAACACCGTGGCTCCCGCATCAGGAAAGGTGTTGACCGGCGGTGTCGATGCCAATGCGCTACAGAAGCCGAAGAGATTTTTCGGTGCGGCAAGAAACATAGAGAACGGCGGTTCTCTGACCATTGTCGCCACCGCACTCATCGATACCGGCTCGAAAATGGACGAAGTTATCTTCGAGGAATTCAAGGGTACGGGCAACATGGAACTCCAACTTGACCGCTCACTCTCCAACAAGCGCATCTTCCCTGCTGTCAATCTGGTGGCTTCAAGCACCCGTCGCGACGACCTGCTCCTTGACGAGACCACTATCAACAGGATGTGGATACTGCGCAAGCACATTGCTGACATGACTGCGCTCGAGGCCATGGACACCATACACACAAGTATGGAGCGCACAAGAGACAACAACGAGTTCCTCATGTCGATGAATTCTTAGTCGCCAATAGACAACAGATGGCAGGCAACATCGAAATAAGGGGGGCGCGTGTCAACAATCTCAAGAATGTCAGTCTCGACATCCCCCGCAACAAATTCATAGTAATCACAGGAGTAAGTGGCTCCGGTAAATCCTCGCTGGCTTTCGACACGCTTTATGCCGAAGGCCAGCGGCGGTATGTAGAGTCCCTGTCCAGTTATGCTCGACAGTTCCTCGGACGCATGAGCAAGCCCGAATGTGACACCATTAAAGGGCTTCCTCCGGCGATAGCGATTGCCCAAAAGGTGATCGCGCGCAACCCTCGCTCCACCGTAGGCACGTCAACCGAGATATACGAATACCTGCGTCTGCTTTTCGCACGCGTAGGTCACACGTTCTCGCCTGTCAGCGGTGACGAGGTGAAAAGGCACACTGCTGACGACGTGTTGGAGTTTGTTGCCGCCCACGAGGAAGGAGAAGCCTGCACGATAGCGGCTCCGCTGAAGGTTACGGAAGGTCGCACTCTGCTGCAGCAACTGCGTGTCAAGAGCCAACAGGGATACACAAGGATTCTCCATAAGGGTCAGTTTGTCAGGATAAACGACTTCCTTGACGGAAGCAACGGTATGGCCGAAAAAGCCGACTGCAAGGATGTGCTTGTGGTGGTTGACCACATACGCGTGTCGAAAGAGCGTGAAATGGCGCAGCGTCTCTATGATTCCGCCGAAACGGCATTCTATGAAGGCGACGGCATCTGTAAGGTCATCTTCGACAAGACAGGCGAATCGAAAGAGTTTTCCACACGTTTCGAGGCTGACGGAATAACCTTCGAACAACCTTCGGACAATATGTTCGCTTTCAATTCCCCTGCCGGAGCGTGTCCCACTTGTGAGGGTTTCGGCAGCATAATCGGCATTGACGAGAAACTGGTGATACCCAATCCGTCGTTGTCTGTTTATGAAGGATGCGTGCAGTGCTGGCATGGCGAGAAACTTGGAGAGTGGAACAAAGAGTTCTGCCGCAGGGCTTCGGTGGACGGCTTCCCTGTTTTTACCCCTTATTTTGAACTTACCGACGAACAGAAAGCATGGCTTTGGCACGGTCTGCCCTCTGACAAGAACAAGCCGGAGGACAGTCAGGTCTGTATAGACTCGTTCTTCCGAATGGTCAAAGACAACCAGTACAAGATACAGTACCGTGTGATGATGAGCCGCTTCCGGGGCAAGACGGTTTGCCCTGACTGCCATGGCAAGCGGCTGAAGAAAGAAGCCAACTGGGTGAAAATCGCCGGAAAGAGCATCTCTGACTTGGTAGACATGCCGATAAAGGAACTGAAACGTTGGTTTGACGAACTGCAACTTTCTGACCACGATGCCGCTATCGCCAAGCGTCTGCTTAGGGAGATTACCTCACGGCTTCAGTTCCTGTTGGATGTGGGCTTGGGCTATCTCACGCTCAACCGCCAGTCCAACACACTGTCGGGAGGCGAAAGCCAGCGCATAAACCTCACCACTTCGCTCGGAAGTTCACTCGTCGGCAGCCTGTATATACTCGACGAACCGAGCATAGGACTGCATAGCCGCGACACGCAACGGCTCATCAATGTGCTGAAAGAGTTGCAGGCACTTGGCAACACCGTTGTTGTCGTAGAGCATGACGAGGAGATCATGCGCGCCGCAGACTATATCATAGATGTCGGGCCGGGTGCAGGTATGTGTGGGGGAAGTATCGTTTTCCAAGGCAGTACGCAACTTCTGGAAGACAAAGGCGACGCTCTCGTGGAGAAATATCCCGACTCGCGCACGATAAAATACCTTGTCCACAGCGACAAGATAGAAATTCCTGCCTCGCGGAGGGTGTGGAACCGCCACATTGATCTGTCCTCCTGCCGCATGAACAACCTGAAAGGCGTGGACGCAACGTTCCCCCTGAACGTGTTTACAGTGGTCACTGGAGTGAGCGGAAGCGGCAAGTCCACACTGGTAAAAGGCATCCTCTACCCTGCTGTGAAGCGTTATCTCGGCGAGGTGTGTGACGCTCCGGGAGAGTATGGAGGCTTGAGCGGCGACACCAAACAGATCCGCCACATCGAGTTTATCGACCAGAATACTATCGGCAAGAGCACCCGCAGCAATCCGGCTACTTACATAAAGGCTTATGATGCCATACGCCAGTTGTTCGCAGGGCAGCAGTTGGCGAAGCAGATGGGCTTCACTCCGCAGTTCTTCTCGTTCAATGCGGACGGCGGAAGATGCGAAGAATGTCACGGTGCGGGCACTGTTACCATTGAGATGCAGTTCATGGCAGACCTCGAACTGGTGTGCGACTCATGTCACGGCAAGCGTTTCAAGGATGAGATACTGGAGGTCCAGTTCAAGGGAAAGAGCATAAGCGATGTGCTTGACATGACTGTGAGCGAGGCAATGGAGTTCTTCAAGAAACACGGTCAGGACAACATCGTGGAACGTCTGCGTCCCCTTGACGCAGTCGGACTGGGCTACATAAAACTCGGACAGAGTTCTTCCACGCTGTCGGGAGGCGAGAGCCAGCGCGTGAAACTGGCGTATTACCTCGGTCAGGAGCAGCATGACCCTACCCTGTTCATCTTCGATGAGCCGACGACAGGACTGCATTTCCACGACATAACGAAACTTCTCGACGCTTTCAAGTCGCTCATCGAGCGCGGACATACGGTGATAGTGATCGAACACAACATGGATGTCATCAAGTGCGCTGACTACATAATCGACCTCGGGCCGGAGGGAGGAAAGGCTGGAGGCAACATTGTTTGCTCGGGAACTCCCGAGGTCATAGCCGCCTGCAAGGACAGTATCACAGGACAATACCTCAGGAAATATCTGGAGGAATAACAGTTTACGGCGGTGAAAACCGCCGTAAACGTTTAATGGACTGCGCCTGTCCGTCAGACAGTCTGTATCAATTTGCTCAATAGACTATACCAATTCATAGAATCCGCACGGTTCTTTGCGCTTCAGGACTTCCAGCCCGAATTGCTCTCCCGGGACGATTCCGCCGCTGCGCAGCACCCTTTCCACAGTCCCGAAAGCCAATTCCGGTGTGTTGTTGTCGTTGCTCAGATGACACAACCAGACCTTTTTCAGCCGGGGAGTGGCATTGGCAAGCAACGCCTTTCCGCAGTTTTCGTTGCTCAGGTGTCCCTCTTCCGAGAGGATGCGACGCTTCAGATAATTCGGGTATCGGCCGTCCATAAGCATCTCGACATCGTGGTTTGCCTCAAGGACAAGGTAGTTCGCATCGGATATGAACCGCGCTATTCCGTCGGTGACGCACCCCACATCCGTAATGAGAGCGAATGTCGTGCCGCCGTATTTTATGCGGTATCCCACGTTTCCCGCCATGTCGTGGGGCACGCTGACGGAATCTATCTCGAAATCGTCTATGCGGAACGGTTCTCCGACAGAGATGTAACGGCGGCTCGCATCATGTATCTTCCTGCTGACAACACGGTTGTCGTCGATGCCGCGGTGTGTCTCCCGTGTGGCATAGACTGGCAGATTGTACTTGTGGCTGATGCTTCCTGCCGACCTCGCATGGTCTGCATGGGCGTGCGTGACAAGTATTGCCTTTATCTTGGAGAACGACAATCCGTACATGTCAAAATGCCTTTTCAGTTCCCTTTCGCCTATTCCGGCATCAAGAATCAAGCCCCCGCAATCAGCAAAAATGCAGTAGCAATTGCCGCTACTGCCACTTCCAAACGATATAAATCTGAACATCTGTGTTGTCTATGTTCTGCAAAAGTATTAAAAAAGGCAGAGTTAACCAACTTTTTTACATACCTTTGTCACGCTTTTAATGTGTTTTATGCTAAACCGAACTTGTATGCGCAGACTGTCAGAAACCGTTTTTCTACTCGCTTCAGCGCTGTCCTTGTTCTCGTGCGGCGACAGCAACAGGGAACAGATAGCGTCCGTTGCCGAGGCTTTTGCCACGAGTTACTTCAACTGGGACTATGCAGGATGTATGCCTAATGTCACCGACGAGTCGGCAAAATACCTGAAATTTCTGGCGACAAACGTCACTGACGGTGACATAGAGCGCCTCCGCTCCATGGAGAAAGGTGCTGACGTGGAGGTGGAAAAGGAGACTTTTGCCGATAACGACACCATTGTTGACGTGAAAGTAAAGGTGTCTGGCTTCTGCCATGCGGATACCATAGGCCGTCCGTCAAGACTTTGTGACGAAGCGGAAGCCACCCTCCGGCTTGTGAAAAGGGGCGAAAAATGGCAGGCAATCGTATCCAACGAGTGGCCTAAAATGGCATTCCCACCGCAAAATGGAACGCAAGGTCGCGACTGAGACGCGGATGCAGCAGAGGGAAATGCTCCTTTGTGGTCTCGTAGACGGGGTTCACCGCTTTCATGCCGAAGTCGAAACGCAGGATGAAATAGTCGAAATTGAACCTCAGACCGAGACCGTAGGCAACCGCCAACTGCTTGTAGAACTCGTCGAAACGGAACTGCCCTCCTTTCTGGTCGGCATAATCACGGACGGTCCAAATGTTGCCGGCGTCGACAAAAGCGGCACCATGAAGTTTCCAGAACAGTTTTGAACGGAACTCCGCACTGAAGTCCAGTTTTATGTCTCCTGTCTGGTTGATGAAGTCAATGCGTCCATCCGTACCCTTGAACTTGCCAGGTCCGAGACTGCGCACACTCCACCCCCTCACCGAATTGGCTCCTCCCGAGAAGTAACGTTTTTCGAAAGGAAGCATCTTGCTGTTCCCGTAAGGATAGGCAATGCCCAGTGCCGCATGGAAAGCAAGTTGGTTGTTGACATCGAAGTTGACGAGTTTCGTGTAGTCGATGTCGCCTTTCACATACTGTGCATAGGCTATATTGAAGAGAGTGTTCTGCCCTTCCGAGTTTTTCTTGAAGTGCGCAACGCCGGAAATCGCGTGCAACAAGTTGCCCGAAGTCTCCACATTGCTCCTTATGGAATAGTTCCTGTGGTTTACGGTCACGCCGAAACCGATCTTCATGATGAACAGATCCTCGTAGTTATAACGCAGTATGGCGTTGCGGTTATCGGTGTTTTCGAGGTAGTCAGCCCTGAAAGTCTCTGATATCCAGGGCATATACACATAGTTGAGATCTATCAAGTCGAAGCGGTAGCCCACCCTTCCCGATGCGTCATACCACCTATAACGCCATGCGGAAGAGAAGAGGCGGCGATGAAATTCCGGCCTGTTCTGCAGGTTGTACGACACCTGCAGTTCGCTCGAAGTCGTCGGCCGCCTGCGCATCGACGACGAAAGAAACGGGAACATGAAGCGCGGAAAGGTCAGTTTTGAACCTATGCTGTATTCCTGGTAGTTCTGGTCCTGATAGCCCTCAAGCCCCGTTATCGCCTCAAAAGCGGCTCTCGCCTGTATGCTCAGCAGTTCACTTCCACGGAAAAGGTTGCGGTTCTCGTAAGTGAGAGAGGCCGCCGCACCGAGGTCACCGGCAGTGTTCGTGCCCTCAGGCTGGAATGACAACGATGAAGGACGGTTGGTACTGACCTGTATGGCACAGTCAAGCAAGTCGGCATCGGGCACTTCCGAAAAGCGGATATTGGTATATCTCACCGCCTGGAGCCGTGAAAAGTTGTTGTAAGTGTTCTGCAACGCCTGTGCGGAATAGAGGTCTCCGCTTTGGAAAACGGTGTTGTTTTCCAGTACGGAACGGCGCAGATGTAGTTTTCCGTCATCGGCATTGGAGTACTCGATATTGCGTATGCGGTATCTGCGGTGAGGCTCTTCGTCGGCCGAATTGTTGGGTCTGTATTTGTAAACCGACATGAGCACGTCCACATCAGTACTCCCTTGGGCGGTGTCAACGGCAAATTCGATGAAGTCTTTGTGGAAGTGATAGTAACCGCTGTCTACCAGCAGGGAGGTCAGTTGCTTGCGGATGTCGCTCAGGGTGAGCACCGAAAAGCGTCTTCCCGGACGCAGTTTGGCAAGCAGACTGCGGTTTCTCCCAAGCATAGTGCGCAGGCTGTCATCGTAGACAACGGTCTTCATGCCTGATATATAATAAGGTGCGCCGGTGCGGACACGGTATTTCGTACTCAGTTTGTTGCCCTTCACCTTGTTCTCGATGTCGACATCTGCATGGAGGAAACCCATGTTGCGCACAGCCATACGGATGTCTTCGGCTGACTTCTGCGCCTCCAGCGTATCGTAAACCACAGGCTTTGCCCACGGTCTTTTTATCAGTGAGAACCACCGTGTGTTGGGTTTCTGGTGTACATAGGAGGCAAGCGAGGCTGCGTCTACCTCGCTGTTGTCGGCTTCAACGGCCAGATTTTCGAGAGAATAACTGCCCTCCGGGATATTGTGCGAGGCACTGCAACCAACAAAAAGCACTGCGACTGAAAGAGCCGCAGCAAGAGACCGCACCACACAAGTTCCTTTATGCACATTCACTTTGCAAAAGTACGAATAATAATCCGAAACGGTGTGCAAAACGAGACAAACTTTCTGCCGTTCCGTCCTCCGTCTCCCGGTTGGAGAAAGGCAGTGTTTACTGCCATTGGGAGTGCAGTCGTTTTCACCTGTAAAGAGCCGTTAATTCTCAGTAAAACCTTGTGCGTGTAACGGAAAAAGAGTAACTTTGCCGAAAATACAAGTGCATTATGCGTGAGAAATCAACCCTGAACAACTCCAAAAACAGCGAAGACGCCATTCTGGAGAGTTATTTGCAAGAGATTTCTTCGGCAACTCCCCTGACCGACGAAGAGGAGATGCGGCTGGCGGAACTTATCCGTTCGGGCGACACAAGTGCCAAAGACAAACTTGTGAAATCCAACTTGAAATTCGTAGTAAGTATCGCCCGGCAGTACACTGACAGTTCGGTGTCGATACTCGACCTCATAAATGAGGGGAACATTGCGCTCATCAAGGCGGCGGAAAACTTTGATCCCGCTTTCGGGAAACGCTTTTCCAGTTATGCGGCAGGACATCTCCGCCGGGCCATGGAGGCATTCCTTCCCCAGAAAGACCTGAAGTTTTCACGCACGAAAACGGAGAGTATGGCAGGTCAGACAGCCGATGCCGACTTCGACGCGATAAGCAAGTCCGACAACGAGGGGCTGTCCGCGCTCATCGGTTCGCTGCCCGAGAGAGAGCAGAACGTGCTGAAAGACTACTACGGAATTTCCTCCGAACAGTTGACACTGGCTGCTATCGGAATGAAATACGGCATCACGCGCGAGCGGGCACGGCAAATCCGCGACACCGCATTGCGTCATATTAACCGACTGAAACATAAAAACGAATTGAAATAAGATATGGCAACAAAGTGCAAAAAGTTCTTCCTTTGTCTGGCAATGCTGCTCGCCGCGACTGCGGCGAATGCTGTCGAGAAACCGACAAAGATATACATCTACGGCTTTTCGGCGTCGTTCAACGACTCAACTGTATATCTTACTGACATCATGGAAGTTGATTCGGCGTGGATAAACACAAAGACGAAGTTTCTCTATGGACGTAGCAGTTACTCTTATCAACTGAAAACATATCTGCAGGAACAGGGCGTTGCGACACCTACTTGTATCGTTTCCTACGCCATGACCAGAAAAGACGCAGAGAAGAAATACGTCAAACTGAAGAGGAAATACACCAACAGTAAAGGCGAGGACTTTATTGTGAAGTACATTCCGGCTACAGATTTCAAGTTCTATCCTGTGTCGGCAGACACCGATGACGGTCTTTCTGCCGCAGAAAGGAAGGCTGCCGCAAAAGCAGAAAAGAAGGCTTCGAAAGAGAAGAGAAAACAGGAAAAAGCACCGAACAGACCTCCCATGGGGCCGGGAGCACCCGAACCGGGCGGCAGAAGATAACCACGCAGGAAACCGATGGGCTTTCCTGTATGTTTTCAACCCATGGCGACACTCAACAGATATATCATCGCAGACTTCGGAATCACCGTTTCCTTTGAGAAGAAACAGCCCTACGGCTGCCGCCTGCTCCCCTCTTACGAGCCTTTCAGAGTGACGGAAGAAGTGTATTCTGACTGCAATGACAAACTTTTTTCTCTCTATGTAGACGACACATTGCGTCCTTTGTCCAAAGAAAAACTGAGCAGGATAAAGGACGTTGACACCGGCAACGGCATCACAATCGTGGATCTTGCCGATGACGGAGGCTACCAGTTCATCATAAAAGACGTGTTTGGAGGCAACTGCTGCCTGCTTCAGACCGACCCGGAGTTCCGTGTCTGCCGTTGCGCACTCAACGGAACGGAGAGCATGAGAACCTTTGGCATCAACAATGCGCTCATGTTGGCGTTTGCGTTTGCAGGCTGCCGGCACGACACACTGCTTGTCCACGCGTCGCTTGTGAGACTCAACGGTTGGGGCTATGCCTTCACCGCAAAGAGCGGAACGGGCAAAAGCACGCACACAAGCATGTGGTTGCGCCACATCCCGGGGTGCGATCTGATGAACGACGACAATCCCGTAATCCGCATCGTCGACGGCTTGCCATATATATACGGCAGTCCTTGGAGCGGCAAGACACCCTGTTACCGCAACGTGAAGGCACGCCTCGGGGCTATGGTAGGGCTGAAACGCGATACCGTAAACCATGTGGAAGCAGCCCCGACAATAGCCGCTTTCTCCACGTTGATTACCGCCTGCTCCACCATGAAATGGGACAGCAGTGTCGTTGACAACATCTGCGGCATCATAACAAAAATCATCGCGACGACCCCGAACTACACTCTCTACTGCCGTCCCGACAAAGAATCCGCCATTATATGCCAGAAAACGATAGCCAGAGACGAGAAATAAAGGTAAAAAACGCCGTCCTTTTTCCGCAAATAATAGCCCTTTTGGAAGAGGGGCACACCGTGAACCTGAAACTCCGCGGTTACAGTATGCGCCCCTTTCTCGAAGACAAGAGGGATACGGCAGTGATGAAAAAGGCCACCGAAGTCGTCCTTGGAGAACCCGTATTGGCTGAACTCACCGCCGGGACTTATGTTCTGCACCGCATTGTGGGCATTGACGGCGACAGAATAACCCTGCTCGGCGACGGCAACCTGACCGTGGAGCACTGCCGCAAATGCGACATCAAGGCGCAGGTAATAGGCTTCTACCGCAAAGGACGGCAGACCTTGGACGCAACCGACGGCAGGAAATGGCGCACTTACTCGTGGATATGGATGCATCTGCGCCCCATACGCCGCTACCTGTTAGGCATTTACAGGCGATGGGTGAAAGTATTCGGTCCGATTTGAAAAACATAAACATAGATATGAAAACGAAGAAAGGATTTGTACTCCGCGATGTTTGCGGCGAAAACATCATCGTGGCCGAGGGCATTGAAAACATTGATTTCAACAGCATCATTTCCCTTAACGAGACGGCAGCGTTCATATGGAAGAACGTCAAAGACAAGGATTTCGATGTGGAACGCATGGCGGAGATACTTCTGGAAGAGTATGATGTCGACAAGGAAACGGCGGTGAAAGACTGCAAAGCCCTTGCCGCCAAATGGCTGGAAGCCGGAATAATAGAGTAAAAAGCGTATTGTCCGCAGCGCAAAAGCACATTCCTTGCAGGTTGTTCACGACCGTTATCCGGTCGAACCACGGTCGATATCCGGGCGGTTCACGGTCGTTATCCGACCGAACCACGACCGTGGGCAGCCGCCACAACACCGTTCACACACTGCCCAAAAACCTTTCGCACACGGTCTGAATACCGCCCGTGTACAGCCGACGCATCTGCCTTGCAACGCCGAAACTGCCGTTGCCCTTGTCCGGGACAGGTAAAAAAACTGAAAAATAGGCGGAAAAAGCGTCAAACACACGGTCAAAAGTTGTGACAATCGGATTTTTAGATGTACCTTTGTAGAGTGATTAAACAAAGGCACAATGACATTAAAGGCTGACAGAAAAAATCCATTCTTTGAACCATACGGCACTCCTCACGACACGATACCTTTTGACAAGATACGCCAAGAGGACTATGAGGAGGCGATAATAGAGGGCATAAAGCGCGAGGACGAAGAGATTGCGCTCATACTGTCAAATCCCGAAGAACCGACATTTGACAACACGCTGCTGTTCCATGACGACAGCAAGGGCAAGCATTACTACGATTTGCTCGACCGTGTGTCAAACGTCCTGTCGTGCATGATGTCCTGCGAGACAAACGACGACCTCGAGGCTCTGGCGCAAAAGATGAGCCCCCTGCTGACAAAACACGCCAACGACGTGTCGCTGAACCCCGAACTGTTCAAACGGATAGAGCACGTCTACAAGCACCATAGGGAACTCTCGCCGGAAGAGACGATGCTTCTGGAGAACTCCTACAAGGGTTTCGTGCGCAGCGGAGCGCTGCTCGACGACGAGGGAAAGGAGAAACTCCGGGAGTTGACAGAGCAGTCGAGCCTCCTGACACTGCAGTTCTCGCAGAACCTGCTCAAGGAAAGGAAAGCCTTTGAACTGAACATCACCGACGAAGCGGACCTTGACGGACTGCCCGAATCGGCACTTGAGGCGGCGAAGACCGCCGCTGCCGAGAAGCAAAAGGAGGGTTGGCTCTTTACTCTTGACATCCCCTCATACTCCCCGTTCCTCACCTACTCCACCCGGCGAGCCCTCCGCGAAAAGATGTACATGGCGTACAACACCCTCTGTACGCACGACAACACGGAGAACAATCTGCAAATATGCAGCCAACTGATAAACCTTCGCCGCGAGACAGCGCAACTGTTGGGATACGAGACCTATGCGGACTATGTGCTGGAGCACCGCATGGCGTCGACGAAAGAGAACGTCTACAAACTTCTTGACGACCTTATCGACGCATACAAGCCGACCGCACTCGCCGAACAGGACGACATCAAGGCTGCGGCAAGACAGAGTGAGGGCGACGGTTTCGACCTCAAGCCGTGGGATGCGGCGTTCTTCAGCCACAAACTGAAGATGGAACGCTACAACATAGACGCCGAGATGCTGCGCCCCTATTTCCAGTTGGACAAAGTGATTGACGGCGTTTTCGGACTGGCGAACAGGCTCTATGGCATCACGTTCAAGGAGAACGGCGACATACCAGTGTACCACCCGGACGTGAAAGCCTATGAGGTGTTCGACAAGGACGGCAGTTATCTGGCGGTGTTCTACGCCGATTTCTTCCCACGGAAAGGCAAGCACGGCGGTGCGTGGATGACCGAATTTCAGGGTCAGCACATAGACCGTGAAGGCAACAACATACGTCCCCACGTCTCGGTAGTGATGAATTTCACCAAGCCGACCCCCGAAAAGCCGGCTCTGTTGACCCTCGGCGAGGTGGAGACATTCCTGCATGAGTTCGGCCATTCGCTGCATGGCATGTTCGCGAACACCCGTTTCGGTTCGCTGTCGGGCACCAATGTGTGGTGGGACTTCGTGGAACTGCCATCGCAGTTTATGGAGAACTACGCCATAGAAAAGGAGTTCCTGCGCACGTTCGCCTTCCATTACAAGACAGGAGAGCCTCTGCCCGACGAACTGATAGACAGGATTGTGAAGAGCAGAAACTTCATGGTGGCGACATCATGTCTGCGCCAAGTGAGTTTCGGACTTGTCGACATGGCATACTATACCCAAAAGGACGAGTTCAAAGAGGACATCATCAAGTTTGAGAAAAAGGCTTGGGAGAAAGCCATTATCACCCCTCAACTGCCCACAACGTGCATGACCACGCAGTTCTCTCACATCATGGCAGGCGGTTATGCGGCAGGTTACTACAGTTACAAATGGGCGGAAGTGCTGGATGCGGACGCCTTTGCCGTGTTCAAGAAAGAGGGCATCTTCAACCGCGAAACGGCACAACGCTTCCGCGACTGCATACTGTCGAAAGGCGGAACGGAGCACCCGATGACGCTTTACAAACGATTCAAGGGAGCAGAACCAACAATAGACGCACTACTCGAACGAAATGGAATCGAACGAAAAGCAGCACGCCCTTGACCTGCGTTATCTGAGAATGGCCCGTATATGGGCTGAAAACAGTTACTGCAACAGGCGTAAAGTGGGTTGTCTTGTGGTGAAAGACAAGATGATAATCAGCGACGGATACAACGGAACGCCGTCGGGATTCGAGAATATATGTGAGGATGACAACAACGTGACCAAGCCTTACGTCCTCCATGCGGAAGCCAATGCCATCACGAAACTGGCGCGCTCGTCGAACAATTCCGACCGTGCGACGCTCTATGTCACGGCTTCGCCCTGCATGGAATGTGCAAAACTGATTGTGCAGGCAGGCATCAGGCGCGTCGTCTACGGCGAACACTACAGGATAAGTGACGGAATAGAACTGCTGGAAAGGGCAGGCATCGAAGTTATATACAAAGAGATAAATGAATAAGAACCGTTTTTCGCCATTGGTAATGGCACTCTGCATGGTACTCGGAATCATGGTCGGGACATTCTATGCCAACCATTTCGGAGGCAACAGACTAAACATCATAAGCAGTGGAAGCAACAAGTTATCCAACCTATTGCATATCATTGAAGACCAATATGTTGACAAGACCAACATGGACTCGTTGGTCGAGAACGCCATACCGCAAATACTCGCGGAATTAGACCCCCACTCCGTCTATCTGTCCGCAGAGAGGGCGCAGACGGAAACAGACATTCTGAGGGGCTCTTTCTCGGGCATCGGCGTGGAGTTTATCATCCGTGACGACACCATACAGGTGCAAAACGTCATCAGCAACGGTCCCGCCGAGAGAGCCGGACTTATCGCCGGAGACAAGATAGTAGCCATTGACGGTAAACCGTTTGTAGGCAAACAGGTGACCAATGACGAGGCCATGCGCCGCCTGAAAGGCGAAAAGGACACGAAAGTGAAGGTCGGCGTCGTCAGGTACGGCAGCAAGGAAGTGAAGCAATACGTAGTCACCAGAAGCGAGATACAGCAGAAGAGCGTCACGGCGACATATATGCTTGACGGTCAGACCGGCTACATAAGGATAAAGAACTTCGGCGAAACGACGTATGCGGAACTCCTTATCGCACTGGCGACACTGTCGCAGGAGAACGTGAAAAACATCGTCCTGGATCTCCGGGACAACGGTGGCGGATACCTGTTGTCCGCCGTGCAGATAGCCAACGAGTTCCTGCCGAAGAACAAACTGATAGTCTACACCGAGGGACGCAAGTCGCCTCGCAAGGACTACAGGTCCGACGGACACGGCAGTTATCAGCGAATACCGCTTGTGGTACTCATAAACGAGGCCAGCGCATCGTCCTCCGAGATTCTCGCAGGCGCACTTCAGGACAATGACAGGGCGACGATTATCGGCCGGAGATCATTCGGCAAGGGGCTTGTGCAGCAGGAAATCGGCTTCCCGGACAACAGCAGGGTGAGACTCACCATAGCCCGCTACTACACTCCGTCGGGACGTTGCATACAGAAACCCTACGTCGCAGGACACGAGGATGACTATCTGCAGGACATCGTACACAGGTATGAGAGCGGCGAGTTTTTCTCCGCCGACAGCATAAAACATACCGGAAAGAAGTACCATACCGCCAAAGGCAGGGTCGTTTACGGCGGCGGCGGCATATCGCCCGACATCTTCGTGGCGGAGGACACCACCGACATGACGTCCTATTACAAGCAGGCTGCCATGACGGGACTTATCATCCAGTACTGCTTTGACTACACTGACGCCAACAGACAGACGCTGAAACAGTATGACAACATGGCGGACATGAAGGCTTATCTCAAGAAACAGAACCTCGTGGAAAAATTCGCTTCCTATGCTGAAAAGAACGGTCTGAAGCGCAGAAACCTGATGATAAGGAAGTCACACAAGTTGTTGGAGAGGTACATAACAAGCCGCATAATATACAATATGCTCAATGAGAACGCATGGTCGGAATACATCAACGAGGACGATCCCGTCATTCTGAAGTCATTGGAGGTGCTTGAGAACACGCCGGCTGCCCCGAAGAAATGAACAAGAGCGAACTGCGTGCGTACATGAAAGGGCAGTTTCGGCTGACGACTGATGCCGACAGGCAGCGATGGTCAGAAGACATCTGCCGCCGCATAGGGTCGGCCCGCAGGATAAAGGAAGCACGGTATGTCATGGCGTTCTATCCTCTCTGCGACGAAGTGGACATATTGCCGTTGATAGATGCACTGTGCGAGGAGGGCAAAACCGTACTCCTGCCGGTGGCAGACGGCAACTGTGAAATGACGCTTCGCATATATGAAGGCAGCGGCAACATGGAACACGGCATCCTCGGCACAAGTCATCCGCAGGGCAAAGAATTTCTTGACTACGGCAAGATAGACGTTGTGCTCGTGCCGGGACAGGCGTTTGACAAGAGCGGACACAGGCTCGGACGCGGCAAAGGCTATTATGACCGCTTTTTGAAAAAATTGAACCGTGCATACACAATGGCGGTCTGCTTCCCTTATCAGATAGTGGACAGTGTGCCGTTTGAGCCGCATGACATAACGGTAGACCATGTTTAGAAAGAAGCCAAGGACTATAGGAGACATTCTGAACCAGGTGATGCGACAGGACGGACTGGAGGTTCCGCTCTGCCAAAGACGCCTTGTCGGGGCGTGGGAAGAGGTGGCCGGCGGTGTCGTGGCGAAGTACACGGAGTACAAATACATAAAGAACCAGACACTGTTCGTAAAGATCAACAACCCGGCACTGAGGTCTGACCTGTCGATGATGAAGGCTAAACTGATAAAGGAACTGAACTCACGCGTCGGCTCTTTCGTGATTTCAGATATCAGAATCTACTGATTTCACCGTTCTCCACCTTGAAAATGCTGTGCCCGGAGACGGAATTGGCAAGGATTCTGTCAAGGTGATCACGGTTGGTATCAGTCATAAAGATCTGCCCATAGTCATTTCCGGAGACAAGAGAGACAATCTTTTCCACCCTGTCAGCATCGAGTTTGTCGAATATATCGTCCAGTAAGAGCAGCGGCGTCGTGCGGGTTATCGTCCTCTTCAGGAACTCGAACTGCGCCAGTTTCATGGCAAGCACAAGGGTTTTGTTCTGTCCCTGGCTTCCCACATATTTCATGTTATATCCGTCAAGCAGCAGTTCGATGTTGTCACGGTGTACCCCATGAAGCGAATAACCCACCGCCATATCCTTGTTGCGGTCACGTTGGATGACGTCAAGGAGACGTCCCCGCTGGCAATGCGACACATAATTGAGGGCTACATTCTCCTTGCCGCCTGAGATATAGGAGTATATCCGTTGGAAACAAGGCAGGAACTCCTCGATGAAAAGCCGCCGTTTATCGTAGAGCCTCTCGCCGTTTTCCGCCATCTGAATCTCGCAGATCTCCAGCAAGTCCATGTCTGGCGCAACGTCAGACTTAAGCAACGAGTTGCGCTGTTGGAGCGCTTTGTTGTAGTTGGACAGTGTTTCGATGTAGGAATGGTCGTACTGCGAGATGACAAGATTCATGAAATTGCGCCGCTCCTCACCCCCTTCTTCCACCAGCATGGAATCCCTTGGGGCTATCATTACCAAGGGTATGTAGCCGATGTGCTCAGAAAGGCGTTTGTATGTCTTGCCGTTACGGCGGAACAATTTCTTCTGTCCACGCTTCAGACCGACGGAAACGGTAACGTCGGAAACGTCGTCCTGCGAATAGAAACCCTCGAGCATCATGAAGTCATCCCCATGCCTGATGAGTTGACTGTCCACAGGATTGCCGCTGCTGCGGCAGAAAGAGAGGTAGTAGACAGCATCAAGGAGATTGGTCTTGCCCTCTCCGTTATGGCCGATAAGACAGTTTATCTTCGGCGAAAACTCGGTTTCCGCCTGACGTATGTTCTTGTAGTTGATTATCGATATCCTGTCTAAGACCATCTTCTTTTTGCCGCAAAGGTAATCCTTTTGCCGTTGAAAAAAGAAAAAAACGCCATATAAATTTTATCATATGGTGGAAATTGAGTACATTTGCAACTCGGATTGTACATTCATTCAGTAACAAATAAAACATAAAAATAATGACAGAAAAAAACGTAAAGACAGCCTCTGGAGAACAGACAGCGGCTTCTAACAAATCCGAAGCATTCTTCATCAAAAACAAGAAGGTTATTATTGGTTCGTGCGTGGCCGTACTCGTAATCATCGCAGGCGTACTTCTCTACAACACATACGTCGCTGCTCCGCGTGCAGACAAGGCAAGTACTGAACTGGCAAAGGCTCAAGAACTGTTCAACAATGAGCAGTTTGACAAGGCTAACCAGGGATTCCTCAAGGTCATATCCGACTACAGCGGCACTGATGCGGCAAATCTCGCCAACCTCTACGCCGGTTTGTGCTATGCAAACCAGGACAAGTGGGCGGACGCAGTGAAGTATCTTGAAAAGTTCTCTACCAAAGATGACGCGATGATTAGCCCTGCCGCAGAGGCTGCACTCGGCAATGCCTATGCCAACACAGGCAACATCGACAAGGCTGTGAGTGCTCTCAAGAAAGCCGCTTCAATGGCTGACAGCAAGTCAATCAATGATGCCAACTACAGTCTTTCCGCCACTTTCCTCATCCAGGCAGGCCAACTCCTCGAGAGCCAGGGCAAGAATGACGAGGCTCTCAAACTCTATCAGGACGTGAAGAAGAAGTATGTAAATGCCCAGCAGGTGCAGTCCAACGAGATTGAGAAGTACATACAGCGTCTTCTCCAGAAATAATACACTGTATGCCAGACCTGTCTGACCTGATAACGAAGAAAGTTCCCGATGCGGCGGATATGTGCTTCGGCATAGTCGTTGCGGAGAACAAGCCCGACATAACAGGCGCTTTGCTCAAGGGCGCAGTGGAAACACTGCAGGCAAACGGTGCCATCAGCGAGAACATACACGTCAAGTCCGTGCCGTCAGTGACCGACCTCGTCTACGGCGCACATCAGATGTCACTGCGCGGTTACTATGACGCAGTATTGGTGATAGGCTGCATCATCCGTGGCGAAACGTCCTATTTCGACTGTGCGTGCCAGAGTCTCAACTACGGAATGTCAAGGTTGAACGCAACAAGTGAAGTCCCCATCATTTATGGAGTTCTTACTACCGACACGGCGGAACAGGCGTATCAACGGTCTGACAATACGGAAAAGAATAAAGGAAATGAGTGCGCCATTGACGCAATAAAAATGGCGAAGTTCTAAGGACAACCCGTATACGCAATACAAAAGCCGCTTTCCTATTAGAGGGAAGCGGCTTTTTCTGTGGTTTTATCTCTTCTTCCGAAACCAGTTTGTCAGGTCTTCCAACTTGTGTTCCCGATGGTTGACCAAGTAGAGTCGCTGGTTTGTCTTGGGACTTTTCAGTGAACCCAAGTGGGCAATATACGGTCCCACCTTTATGTAATCCAAGTTTTCGGTGTCTACAAGGGATGAAATGAGCGTCCGGCCAGTGTACCAACCTATTTTGAAACTACTGTGCCTGTCCCGTATATACATTGCGAGCCGGTTTACTTCGGCAGGTTCTGCGTCACCGCCCATGAAGCATATACAGGTTATATCCTTGCCAAACTCGGTCACAAAATCGTCAATGGATTTTTCTGTCAGTGGCGTTCCGGTGTCAGCCCACAGGAATTTGCTGTGGCATCCCGGGCATCTGCATGGGCAGTTTGAGATGTTTATGGCGAGTGTAACCTCGTCGGGAATTTCCTGAAAGACTATGTCGCTATTGATGTATTTAAGCATACGGTGTAATGAAAGTAGTCAAATCAACCCGGACGACATTACCGCAAGGGATGTCGTCCGGGTTGCAAAAAGTTATGAAAACTGTGTCCGTTCTCAAGAGGATCAGGCTTTATGCCTCTACCAACTTGCTCTTGTTCGCATAGTAACGGCGTGCCGCCTCTTTCTGACGAGCCTGTGAGAAGTTGCTGACACGCTTCAGATAACCGATGATTCGGGTCATGTAGTCGACATTTTCAGAGTTGCACTTCGGACACTTGTGCAGGTAACGCTTGTCGATATGACCGCAATCATTACATACGGTGTTGGGAATGTTGAAGGTGAAATAGTTGCATCCCTCCTTCGCAGCCACCTTTATCAGTTGCGCATACTGTGCTTTCGACAAGTGCTCTTCCAGATTAAGGTGAAGGGCAGAACCGCCCGTGAGGTGCTTGATGTAGGGAGTGCCGTGGAGTTTGAACTTGTCTATGATCGTCAGAGAGTCGTCTTCCACGATGTAGAAATATGAGTTGTAGCAATCACGGGGAACAAAATATCCGTCCTCACGATCCCACTTGGCGTGCTTGACGCCCACATTCTCGGCAGGAATCATCTCGCAATTGAACATCAGTTCCTTTGTCCTGTACTCCTTGTTCTTCTTTTCCACGACGCCGAGGATGCCCTGCACGAATTTCTGATAGTCGGGATTATCGTTTATCTTCAGTCCCATAAACTCGGCAGCCTCCACTATTCCGTTGACGCCAATAGTCAGATACTGGCGCGACATGTTAATATAGCCGGAGTCAAACAAGGGCAACATTCCCTGGTTTTGGAGTTCTTTGAGGTTCTCGTTGTATGCAGTCTGCACCTTATGGCACAAATCCACGATATCCGTAAGGTACTCCGTGTAGTCCAAACCGTTGTTTACCGCATACTGCACGGTGCGGTTCACATTTATGGTCAGCACGCTCTTCGAACCCGTAGAGATACCTCCCGCACCGAGAGTATAGGAGAATGTGTTGTCTGTAATCTCGTTGCGGAGACGGCAGCAGGACGACAACGAGTCGGCATTGTCACTAATGTAGGTGAAGAAAGAGTGGCCTTCGGAATACATTTCCGCAGCAAAGTCGCCCCATTCCTTGTCTTTCGGCTCTCCGTTTTCTGTGAGCATGGCCATCGTCTCGACGGGGAATGTGAGCAGCGTCTTGGTCCTTTCCTGATTAAACCACTTCATAAAGCGCTTCTGCAACCAGGAAAGTCCGTTCCAGTCGGGCTGTGAACCGTCGGGGAAATAGAAATTCTCAAACAGCGACTGGAAATAATATTTGTCGTAATAGGATATGTTCCAGAACACGGCCTGGAAGTTTCTGGCACCTGTAGGCTGGTTTATCGAGTAGACAATCTGCTCGAAACAGTCGGTGATGATCTTGTCTATGGAACGCTTTTTCAGCGAAAGGTCAGCCTGCTGTTCTGGGTGTTGCCAGTAGTCTTGACCGTATTCCTTACCTATAAAGTAGTTCATATACATAAGGAATTCTGGCGTTGCGCAGGCTCCGGAGAGCATTGAGCTGACGATGAAGACCATGTTAACGAAGCCGCCACAGAACGACTTGAGGTTTGTCGGAGCCGTTGAGTTACCGCCGATACCGCCTGTTCCGCCTATCAACCAGGGGTACATGGTTATCGAAGCGCAGTAGTTTGCGAGCGAAGTCTCGTCGTTCTTATATATAAAGTGGTGTGTCAGGAGATCTATATACTTTTCGGAGACTTCCTTTCCGTACATCTTCTTTATCCTGTCAGTAAGCATTCTGCGGTTCAAACGGATAAAAGCCGACTTGGGAAGTTCGCCTATCAGCGTCGCTATGTTCTTGTGTTCCACATTGGCATTGGCATCGTATTTTGAACCTGTTGCAGCGTTTGACGCACCGCAATAGTCGGCAAGGAACTTCATGCGCTCCATTGTCTCGCGGTCTTCAGTGTGCTGCTGGCGATACAGCATGAACGATTTTGCCACGCTGTAGTGCCCCTCTTCCATGAGGGCAACTTCCACCTGGTTCTGTATGTCCTCCACTTTTATGTCGTTGTGGATGTCCAGATGGCTGAGTATTTTGGAGATTGCGCCAAGATCAGTTGACACGTTGACCGACTCGAACGCCTTGATTATGGCGTTCATAATTTTGTCCAAAGAGAACAAATCCTTTGTTCCGTCCCTTTTTGTAATGGTAAAGTTCTTAATCTCCATTGCTGGTCTATATCTTTAATTGTCAATAATTGCTCGAATAAAACTTGTCCCGGAAGGTATCTCTCCGTATCACTGCGGTTGGCAGACTTTCGCTTTTCGGGAAACTTTTCTCATTTTTGAAACATAAAAGTTTTCCATTTTGGAAAACTTTTGCTTGTGTTTCTCTGTTCAACTTTTCTTATTTGTCTCCCTTAGACGTTTGCAAAGATAGCACAAATATGTATCTTCACCAACAAAAAACAAGATATTTTTCTCTGTTTTTTGCTTTTATTTGGAAAGCACGAAAACCGCCATTTCAACGGTCATCTTTAACAAAAAGAGTACAACTGTCAGTGGAGCAACGGCTTTAAGTCCATAAACAAGGACGCAGGCTGCGTCTTCCCATGATTGGATTCTGCCGCTTAACAACGAAAAAGCGACGCTTCCACCGAGCAAAGCACTGCCCAGTACAAAAAAGGAAGCCTTCAGGAATGGTCCGGCGGCAAGCGTTCCCGTAATTCCGAGAAGAGGAGAATGTGGATACAGAGCGAAGAACAGACAGGCCGCAACTCCAACAATCATCACAAAGAAAAACATCATCACTGCGAACTTCTCATCGTAACCGCATGACCTGAACGAAGTTATCTTTTTTGGCAACCCACTCCACACGAATGCGCCCAGAAAGAAAGCACCGAACAGAAACGCCGTTATCATTTCCGAACAACCGCTGTTCTGCCAGCAAGTCAACAGCCAGCGCACTCCCGAACCGCTCAACAGGGAGTTAAAACCATAAGCGGGGAACACGGCACTTACTATCCATGACACGAGTATGACCAATATCTGGACAGTGCACAACGACAGCGTTGTGATTACGAAAAGTTTTGGTCTATTCATCGTCAGGCACAAGATTGTCTATGTCAAGTATCCTCAATTCCAACGCACGCACGACAAGCCGGGTGGCGTTTACGCTCCCCTTGTTGCCCGGAAACAGTTTTGCCACCAACTCGTTCTGCCGCTTCTCAAGGCTCTTCACACCGAAAGGCATACCCCGGAGCATCGTTATCTGCTCTTTCGTATAGCCCAACGCAAGATGACGCAAGAACCTTTCGTCATACTCGTCTATGTCGTTGTCGACCACCGCTTCCTGTCTCATGATCTGCGAAGAGACCGTTTCCTTGAACCGTTCCACCACCTTATTTAATATAGGTTCGTTGAAAACAATCTTGCTGCCCTCCATGACCGAGAGCACATCACTGCGTGTAAGCAGTTCCCCACACTTCAGTATGATGCCGTTGCACCCGGCATCGAGAGCGTCAACCCACAGTTTCTCGTTGAGTATTTCACCCGTAAAAATCAGCACTTTCACCCCGGGGTAACTCTCTTTCGTGTGTCTGCATATCTCGACACCTACGGTAGTGGAACCGCCGATGCCGAGGTCCAGCAGCACAAGATCGGGCGTCTGCTCCTTTATCAGCCTCCAATAGGCAGGCTCGTCTGCCGCCGTTCCTATTATCTCAGCCTCGGGAATGTCATTGCTGAGTATCCCTACTGTCCCTCTCAACTCCAGTGGAACGTCTTCCACTACTATCACTTTGAATTTTTCCATAGTCTGTCAGTTTGTTTCAAATCCCGGATTTATCCTTTTCCAAAGAGTCATTACAATCTCCGTATTGCCGTCTTTGCCATGCGTTGCCTGCACTCCGCAGCCGCGTTTACCTGTCGTTTCGCCTATCTCTCGCACTATCTGCCGTATCTGCAAAGCCTGGAGATTGCACGTCAAAGGAGTGAAGAAGTTGCGTGTCTGCACCTCGTCAAGTTTCAGGTTTGTGTATTTCAGCGTATAGGAGTTATAAGTGTCGTCAACAGCAGCCATATCTACTGACGGTGTTTCTCCAGTAGACAGACGGCACAAAAGTTCCCTCAAATAAGCCAGCAACCTGTCGTTTATCTTCAGGTTAGCGGTCAGTTGCGACTGCGCCTGCATACTCAGCATAGAATACAACCTTTTGTAATAGCCTGTTATTTCGCCCAACGCCACGATGTTGTCGGGCGTTTTCTCTATGATTTGCCTTATCCTTGAGGGGTAGTACATTGTCTCATGCTTCAGTGCGGAATAGCAGTTGTCGAGCACATTGTTATATATATACAGCCTCTGTGCCTCGTATCTGATGCGCTTCAACTCGTCTTTCGCCAGTTCCAGACCGTCATTCTCCCGCTTATGTGCCTGTATGCAGTCTTCCAAAGCACGGCAAACCTCCCCGACAATCTTGTCAAGAGCCTCCGTCTCCTTGGTCTTTTCGGTGTGTGTATTCCGCGATTCATGCCAGAGACTGCTTATTTTCCGAAGTTTGTCTTCCGCCTTCGTGCCGTCCAGAAGCACCGCATTTATTCTGTTAATCCTGTCCACCAGTGTCCTGTAATGCACCACATACCTGTAGTAAAGCATATAGTAGGCAGGGATGATGCACACGAGTATCAGTGTGAGAAGTATCACGGCTACATTCTTTCCGTCCCTTGCCGCCTGTGTCTGACGGACATATTTGGCAAGCGTATAGTCCGCACTGCACTCACGGAACAGTCTCACAAACAGGTCGTTGTTATAGTTGTAGGTATCCCAGTCGTGCAGAGCCAGGGCGGCAACAGCCACCTCGTTCCTCATGTCAAGTATGACATTGTAGGGCATGGGCAGTGAGTTGCCGAACCATTTCAGTTCCGATGCCTTGTCATCTGCCGTGCCTGTCAGGCTCAAGGTATCCTTTCCTCCGGGCACAATCTTACGGTAACGCTCGTTCAGATAGCGGCACGCGAGGCGCGAAAACTCCAGTGTGCGTCCGTAATTGCCCTGCAGATTACTGAAATAGGCACTGTCCGCATACATCCGTATCATGTCTTCCGTACTTGCTGCGCTCCGTGCCGACACGGCAAGAGAGGCGACAAAGGCAAGCAAGAGCATGACAGTCCGCAGTTTGCCGTGGGGCAGACGGAACTTGAACACAGTCCCATGCCCTTTCCTGCTCTCCGCAGAGATGTTGCAGACGGAGAACATTTTGCTGACCTTCTTGTATTTTTCGATGATGCCCTTGCAGTTCATCAGACCGAAACCATGTTGGATATTCGATGTCGGAAGTTGGCGTTGGAAGATGCCGTTCAACTGGTCTTCGTCCATTCCTTCACCGTTGTCGGCAATGGCAATTTCCACAAAATCAACGGTTTCATCGGCATAAATTCTCACCCTGCCCTGCTCTTTGACCGCCTTTCTCGCATTGTCCGCCATGGTGTTTATCATGAAGAGGGTCAGTGTCTTGTCTGCTTTCACCACCGCATCTGTGTCCTCCACGTCAAGCGTAACGCCCTTCATGCCAAACGAATACCGTCCTTCTTTCACAATGTCGAAGAGTTCCTGTAACCTGAAACTCTCCAAATGGAGGTTCAAATCACCCTTTCTCAGTTGTATCCAACCGGTGAGTACGTCGTTGTATTCATTTATTTTGTCAGTGAGTTCGAGAATGTACTCGTACCGCTTCTGCTTCGTTTCCACGTTCTCGTTTCTGCCCTGCAGCATACGGATTTCCGCCAGCATACGGTCTATGAAGGGCGTAATGCTGTTGACAAGAGACATCTTTGCCCTCTGCTCTATGTTCTTGTGCATATTCCGTTCGAGCGCAAACTCCGCCTCGGTCTGCTCCTCCAAGACAGCATCATACTGTTCTTTTGCAGCCTCGGCACTGCGCGTCTCGCTCTTCTTCCAATCCTTCAAGGGTTGCAGAAACAGTTCAGGCGTATAGGACTTTTCCCTCCTTTTGCGCTTTCCGGCAAACACTATCAGCAGGACGATGAGCAGAGCGATGGCGGCAACAACACCTGTTATCATCAGGTTCAACTGCAGTGACACCTTGTCCAGTTGCTCCGCCCTGGCTTCCAGTTCCCTGTCCTGACGTGTGTTTTCCTGCATATCGAGATAGAGGTTGCGGTAGTAATCGGAGTTCTTTTTCTCGTTCAGGGCGGAGTAATTGATAGAAAGTTTCTCGTAAATGCTTGATGTCAGCGACGGAGCCTGGTTGATAAGGGTGTCTCCGACAAGGGCTTCCGTCAGGCATTCTATGGCTGAGTGATAGTCGCCTGTCTGGAAATAGCAGTCTGAAAGCGTGCGCAACGCACCTGCGATTTGGTAGATATCGCCGTATGCGACGAATGCATCAAGCGAACGCCTGGCGAGATTTCCGGCAATGAGTTCCGCATCCATGTCCGCCACGTCGAGCACTTTCAGGGCGACATTGTGTTCCTTCATCAGACTGTCGCACAGTTCCCTGTTCTGCAGATGCTCGCTCATCGCCTGCAGAGCGTTGGCTTCCCAATAGATGTATTTGCCGTTTTGGGCGAGCATCCAGCACTTTGTCAGATAGTCAAACTCCTTTTTGCTGCGTGACATTGGCGTTCCCTTGGTGAAGTATTCGCCAGTCCCCACATTATAAAAATAGTTCAACAGTTGCGCGGTATCGTTCCTTATCTCGCCGTTTTCCTCTATCTCGTCAAGCGCAGCCACTGAACTGTCGGTCTGCCCCACATAATAAAGATAGGTGGAAAGGACGATTTTCATCTCCGTCTCGGCATAACTCACCCTCTTCAAGAGCCGCTCCGACAGGCTGCCGCGGTCTTCGTTTATCCTCTCAAGACTGCGTGTGGCGTTCCAATAGTATTCGTAAAACTCCTTGTTTCTTGACTGCCGCTGGCACAGACGCATCATCTGTGTGTTGGCGACAAGCAGTTCTATCTGGTTGTCTGTCGAGTTGAGTATGCCTTTAAGCCTTGCCTCCGCCGCTCTGTAGTCCATTCTCATGATGTCTACAAAGGCAAGATTGTTCGTCGCCTCATTGCGTCCGGCCTCGTAATGCATACTGTTTGCCAACGCCCTGTTGGAGTATGCCACTGTGGAATCGAGCGATATGTAATGGAAACTGTATGCCCTGTCATTCATCAAGTCAGCCTTTCTGTCCTCCTCACCTCCGCACGAGAAGAGCGGCAAGACTACAGCCATGGCGAAGAATAATCTGCTGACGGCACGATGAAAGTAACTGTTTCCGGGCATACGCATACTGCAAAATTATGTGTTTTTTCCCAATATCAATGAGGTAACAGAAATAAAAGGAGAACATTTGTGTCATTTTCCTTAGTATTTTTTGTGCAATCGGATAATAAGTGTTAATTTTGTGCACATCCATTAGGTGTTTTAGGAATAATTAAATGGCTGATAAAATCAGGATAAAAGACATTGCCGAGAGAGCCGGAGTGTCGGTTGGCACAGTTGACAGGGTACTTCACAACCGTCCGAATGTGTCGCCCAAGGCTCTTGAAAAGATAAATCGGGTACTGGAAGAGTTTAACTATAAGCCCAACGTATATGCGAGTGCCTTGGCCTATAACAAGTCATATACCTTTGTGCTTTATATCCCTGCGCACAGTTCGGAGGCATATTGGCAGGAGGTGGAGGAAGGCGCACGGAAAGCGGAAGAACTCCATTCAGACTTCAACATCAGCATCAAGATAGTGCATTACAAGCGTCTTGACGACAAGGATTTCGGTCAGAAAGCGCGCGAATGCCTTGACTACAATCCCGACGGCATAGTGATTGTTCCCGGAGGTCTTGACGTTACACGGCGTTTTACAGACTATCTCCACAAGAGCAACATCCCCTTTGTCATGCTCGACTCCTATATGCCTGATACCAATCCGCTGGCTTTCTTCGGGCAGGACTCGTTCTCAAGCGGATATTTTGCGGCGAAGATGTTCATGCTGATAGCCTCCAAAGACAGACAGGTCATGCTCATGCGCCAGACACGCAACGGTATGCTGGCCACCCGACAGCAGGAAAACCGCGAGGCAGGATTCCGTCATTACATGTCCAAACACGCCCCTCAGACAGAGGTTGTCACCCTTGATCTGCCGGCGGGAGGGACAAAAGAGACGTACAACTCACTGCTTGACGCTTTTTTCCAGACGCATCCCGATGTGCACAACTGCATCACTCTCAACTCCAAAGCGCACATCATTGGCGAATATCTGTTAGAAAACGGCATACACGACATACAGGTTATGGGCTACGACATGGTGCCCAGGAATGTCGAGTGCCTTGAGAAAGGGAGCGTATCCTTTATCATTGCACAGCACGGATACCAACAGGGATATTCCTGTATGGACGCCCTTTTCCGCACTATAGTGCTCAAACGCAACGTACAACAGTTGAATTACATGCCCATAGAACTGCTCTCGAGGGAGAATTACAAGTTCTATCGCCGCACGCAAATGTAGGAAACCGTCGTCATGAACAACCGTAAAGGCCTTGTAGCCCTGTCGCCGCTGCTGCTGTTTCTCCTCATCTACACAGTCACTTCTGTCGTTGCGTCCGATTTCTACAAAGTTCCCATCACGGTGGCGTTCCTCATTTCTTGCGTCTACGGTGTGGCTGTGGTCGGCAAAGGCAGCCTTGACACCCGTATAAGCCTGTTCTGCCGCGGCGCAGGAAGCGAGAACGTTATCCTCATGTTGCTCATTTTCATCCTCGCAGGAGCATTCGCCTCGGCGGCGAAAGCCATGGGCAGCATCGACGCAACGGTAGACTTGACGCTCAAGATAGTGCCGAGTTACATGATTCTCGCGGGACTTTTCGCAGCCGCCTGCTTCGTAAGTCTCTCCATAGGCACCAGTGTAGGCACCGTCGTCGCACTTGTTCCGATTGCCGCAGGACTGGCGGAGAAGACAGGAGAAAGCACCGCTTTCCTCACGGCAGTAGTTGTCGGAGGCGCTTTTTTCGGTGATAACCTTTCGTTCATATCCGACACCACCATTATAGCGACGAAGACCCAAGGCTGCAAGATGCGCGATAAGTTCCGCGCAAACTTCCCCATTGTGTTGCCGGCAGCACTCATCGCATTCGTCATCTACATCGTAATGGGTACAGGCATTGACAGTCCCGGCGAACTGCCGGCGGTGAATGTGCTTAAGGTACTGCCTTACATCATCGTGCTTATCACCGCCATGACTGGACTTAACGTTATGGCAGTGCTGGCTCTGGGACTGGTATCGTGCACCGTGATAGGCTTGTCAGACGGCAGTTATGATGTCTACGGACTGTTCTCGTCCATGGGAGACGGCATCCTCGTCATGAGCGAACTGATCATCGTCACGGTGCTTGCGGCAGGTCTGCTCGCCGTCATCAAAGAGGCAGGAGGCATCAATTTCATCATAGAGAAGATGACACGGCGCATCAGAGGCAAGCGTGGTGCGGAACTGTCGATAGGCTTTCTCGTGGCTCTTGTGGATATCTGCACCGCCAACAACACCATTGCCATTCTCACCGTGGGCGATATCTCCAGGCACATTTCCCAGAAATACAGTGTCGATCCGCGCAAGGCTGCGAGCATACTCGACACTTTCTCATGTGCCATGCAGGGACTTATCCCCTATGGAGCGCAGATTCTTATAGCCTCGGGATTGGCCAAGGTCGCGCCGATAGAGATTCTTCCGTACCTCTACTACCCTGTTCTCATGGGCATTATAGGCATCATCTGCATCCTCATAAGATACCCCAAGAAATATTCTTGACATATTCCCGACGCACAGAAGTGCCGTTATGACGACATGGGAACACCCTACAGGCGACCCAAAAGTTTCTTCAAGGAGAAATAAAGTTCCTCTTCAAGCCGGAACAACGCCCATGACTTGAAGAACGGAGAGTATCCGAATTTCCATGATAACGACTTTCTCAGCAGCGAGGTGTCGACATTGCCGAAGTGCCGCCTTATCTCTTTCTTGCAGTATGCGGCGTCATCCTCGGAGAGCGAAGCGCGGTTCTTGAACCAGAACATATAGGCATCGACTATCACCTTCCAGCGTTCATTCTCATAGAGAGCCAACGTGTCGTGCGGACAATGCAGTGCTGTCAACTGGCGTTTCATGCTCTCCGTTGCCGCCATATAGTCCATGCGGCGGACGGAAACCACGTTGGAGATGGATTCCGAATGTTGGTAATAATAATAAGGAGCATCGGATTCATACACCCGTCTGGACAGATAATAGTGGATGCGTGTGGTGTTGTCGTCGCTGTAATGCCTGCAAGTGGCATCAAAGTTACACCGTTCGTAGAGTTCGCGTCGTGCCGCGTAGATGCCGTGGATACGCCATGTGAGTGATTCCCGGAAAGCCGTCTTGCCGTCAAGACTGCCGAAATGCGCCCCGGGGTACTCCTCTTCCCTACCGTCAGGATAGACGAACAGGCACTTCATGAGTACACAGTCCGCATCCTCATGGCGGTCGAACACGCTGACAACCTTTTCTATACTGTCGTCGGCAAACCAGTCATCGCTGTCGAGACAGACCACAATGTCGCCATTGGCAATAGCCAGCCCGGCGTTCCGGGCTACGGCAGGACCGCTGTTGGAGGGCAGTTCCACTGTCCGTATACGGTCGTCCTTCTCACTCCAACGGCGCATTATGTCGGGCGTTGAATCCGTTGAAGCGTCATTTATACAGACTATCTCAATGTCCTTGTACGTCTGACGGTTAAGTGAGCGCAGACATCTGTCAAGCCATTTCCCGCCGTTGTAGACGGCAACAAGTACGCTTACCTTAGTCATGCAGTCTTCTTCTGAACATCTTCAATGACACATAGATACTCAGCGAGAGCATGACCATGCCTGCCAGCCAATAGATCCAGCCCGACAGAAACTTGACAACCGCAAGTGCCAATAACCCTATTGTGAGCTGGCAAAGGAAGTCGCGGAAGAGCCTGCCGGAGATTTCGAGGTCGTATTTCCAGCAGCAGTAACCTGCCACACAGATGCAGTCGACGAACCCGGTCACCGCAAGGGCGATGCCTGTGCCGTCAAGCCCCCAGTTGTTATATCCGAAAATGACGGTCAGAACTATGAGGATGTCATAGGCGAGTTCAAGCAACATATACGCCATGGAGTCACCTTTCGCCAGTGTGATGTAGGCTATCGGAAGGTTCATCGCACGGAAATACATCGCCAGAATGGCTATCTGCGTCATGCCGACGACAGGCATGAACTTGCCGCTAAAGAGCAGCGGGATGAGCACAGGCAGGCTAAGCATCAGGGCGACGAGCATCGGAGCGACGATAGTAAGGGACACTTCTATCTGCCTGTTGACCGCACAGTTCATCTTGGCGGTGTCGTTGCAGATGGCGGAAAGGTGCGGATAGTAGTCCGTCTCCATGGCCGCAAACACCATTCCGGCGTATGTCATCGTTATCATATAGCCGGCATTGTAAAGCCCGGCAAGGGAAACGGACATGTCACTGAGGAACGAACGGATGAAGAACTCAGCCCCACTGCCGAACACGCCGGCAACAACGAAGGCTGTTCCGACGGCTATCATCGTCTTGCCTTCGCCGAACACGCTCCTGCGAAAGGAGAAAACCGGTGGGTAATAGCGGTAGGAATATGCCATGACAAGGAGCATCTGCACTGTCGCAATGATTATCAGCGAAGGGATGATGCCGTCGTTGCCGAACCTGAAATACAGCGGCACGGACACGACCAACGCCCCCAGAACTCCCAGTACGCTTATTCTCGCCAGTTGTTTCAACCTTCTTGTGGCTTTCAGTACGGCAGTCTCGCCGCCCGTTATCGCCGTCATTGCCACGACAGGAGCAAGGAGCATAAACTCCATGGTGTAGTCCTCTGAGGAGAAAGCCCATTGGCTCAGCCATTGGCTTGCCGCCAAGCAAACAACAGCACCGAGCAACGCGGCGAACATACTCCATGTACGGAGGATGCGGATGTGGTGGTTGGTCTGTGCCAAATCGCCGTTGTCAAACGCCCTGGAGATGGCTCTCACGCCGCTTATCTGCAGTCCGAAGTTCGTGGAATTTTGCAACAGTGTCGACGCAGTGTTGTATATAGAGATGAGACCCAGCCCCACCGGTCCGAGCAAAAGAGCGATTATCTTGTTGCGGACAAGCCCGACGAGGATGTTCAGCCCCTGTATGCCACCGAACAATCCTGTATATTTGAATACGTGTTTATAACTTTTTTCTATCACCATTCTATGCATCAATAACGCCCGAACCGTAAAATTATTTCGTTTCCTCCGTCTTTTCTTGGAGAAAAGTCATAACTTTGCGGTGTACTATTCCGTATGATCAACAAGCGCAAACCTACAATCAGTTTCATCATAACAGATTACAACATTCCCGAAGCGATGCTTCAGGAGTGTGTGGAAAGTGTTCTCGCTGTCAATATTCCCGACAACAGGCGTGAGGTAATACTCGTTGACGACGGTTCGGCGACGCCTCCCACGGCGACGCTTGAACGTTACGGCAATCGCATACGCTACTTCCGCCAGGACAACATGGGGCTTTCTGCCGCAAGAAATGCCGGCATCAATCTGGCGCAAGGCGAGTACATACAGTTTGTCGACGGCGATGACAGACTTGTGCCGGAATGCTACGACACACTCGTCGCACAACTGGAAAGCGGTACGAACGCCGCAGACAGGACCGGGAAAGCGACGGACAATGCAGCGGAAGCGGATATTCTGATGTTCCGCTTCACCGTCGAGGAGCACGACAAAACGGCGACGAGTGCGGCAAAAACACTATTCCGTCGCACCACAGGCAGGCGTTTTCTGACGGGAAAAAACCTCCGTGCCTCGGCGTGCAGTTACCTCTTCCGCCGCGAGATATTGGGCGATTTGCGGTTTGAGGACGGCATCTACCACGAGGACGAACTGTTCACGCCGTTGTTGTTCTGCCGTGCCGGAGACATCATCCTGTCATCCGCCGCCGCCTATTATTACCGCCAGCGTGAGGCGTCGATAACTAACGCGACGGAAGACCGTCACATCGAAAAGCGTTTTGAAGATTTCTTCTCCGTCATAATGCGTCTGAAAGGTTTGTCGGAGAGTGCGGAATACAAGGTTCTTGTAAGGCGTGTAGACCAGTTGTGCATGGATTTTCTCTATAATGTGGCGACAATCACCGGCGACTACGGCAAGTTCCGTGACGCCGCAAGCCGTCTGCGCGCAAGCCGTCTGTTTCCATTGAGTCTGCGCTTCTACACGTTGAAATACTTCTGTTTCAGCGTTCTGACAAGGACGGTATGGGGCTTTCGGCTCGTCTTCAAATGTATGTCAAGGTCATGAAAATACTCCTTCTCGGCGAATACAGCAATGTTCACGCCACCTTGGCGGACGGTCTGAGGCTCTTGGGACATGATGTTGTCGTGGCGAGCAACGGCGATTTCTGGAAGTCATACCCCCGTGACATCGACCTCACACGCTCCTATGGATTTGCCGGAGGGCTGCGCCTGTGGACGAAGATACTGCTTCACCTGAAACGTTTTTCGGGATTTGACATCGTGCAGATTATCAATCCGATGTTCTTGGAACTGAAAGCGGAAAGGCATTTTTTCATCTTCGACTACCTCAGAAAGCACAACAAGAAAGTCGTGCTGGGCGCTTTCGGCATGGATTACTACTGGGTTCACGAGAACATCACGAGGATGCCGCTGCGCTACAGCGACTTCAATATCGGCCAGAAACTGCGCACCGACAGGGATGCAACGGTCGCCATAGCGGACTGGACAGGCACGGCGAAGGAGAAACTCAACCGCTACTGTGCGGAGAAAGCCGATGCCATCGTCGCCGGACTGTATGAATATGATGTCTGCTACAGGGGCGTTTTCCCCGACAAGACGGTGTTCATACCGATGCCCATCAAGCCCTCCGCACTGTCGGAGAGCCGTTTGGCAGCGATAAGGCGGCAGAGCGACAAGGTGAAAATCTTTGTGGGCATAAGCCGCAACAGGTCGGCGTACAAAGGTACTGACATCATGTTGGCGGCTGCAAGACAGATTGCGGAAAAATACAAGGACTGCGTAGAACTGACGACTGCGGAGGGCGTGCCGTTTGAACAGTATCGGAAGATGATGTCAGATGCGGATGTCATCCTTGACCAACTCTACAGTTACACCCCTGCGATGAACGCTCTTGAGGCGATGAACCAAGGCATCGTGTGCGTGGGAGGCGGCGAACCGGAAAATTATGACATACTGGACGAGACGGAACTGCGCCCCATTGTCAACGTGGAACCGGATTTCCAGAGTGTCTACAACGCCTTGGAACGGTTGGTGACGCACCGCGAAGAAATACCCGGACTGAAACTGCAGGGCATAAAATACATTGTGCGCCACCATGACTATGCCAAGGTGGCGCACAAATATGCATCGCTCTACTCTACGCTTTTATGTAATCCTTAGTCAGGAGATCGTAGTATATGGCTTCGAGTTCCTTGTCATTGAGTTGGCGGAGAGCCTTGTCTATGGAAGCCAGAATCTCGTCGCGTGACAGGCTGTTCTGCCTGTAGTTGTTGAAATCCATATCCTTATTCCGCAGGGACAAGCAGTTTGTCGCCTGTCGTTTCCGTCAGCCTCTTGGCTGCACGCTCAGGATAGCCGGGACGTTTCACTGTCGCTCCCAGACCAGTTGCACTTCTTTTGAACTCTCCGTTTGCCTCCGGCTTCTCCGCCATATCGTTGAATTTCACAATGAGACGGAACGCCAACTTCTGCCAAGCGGTGAGGAATTCCTCGCCCAAAGAGTTACTGTAGTCGGTCAGGTAAGCCACTGCCTTTTCGGGACTGTTGCCGTAGAGTGCCACAGCCTCTATCTCCTTGGCTGCCTGATTGGCGTGATAGATGCTGTCGAAACGGTCTCTCTCCGTCTCAAGTGTGGGGAACATCTGCGAGTAACGGGGATAAACCATGTTGCTGACCCAGTTGCATACCCAGAAAGCACTGTTCATTGAGAATGTCACGTCATCGGCTTTCGGATCGTTGAAACAAGCCGGCGGCATGGTGTTTCCGCAGTAAACGGGGATGAAAGGCACCATGTTGGCGTCGTCATTGCCAAACCAGATGATACCGCCAATCTGGCGCGGAAGCCACGAACGCAACTGGACGACAAAGGTGAAAGCACTCTGCTGTGTCGACACGGGACGCTCGTTGAAATATGATTTGCCGTCAACCTTGAATGTCAAAGGTGTCGGACGGTAAGGCATCTGCCACAGTCCCTCGCCCATATCATTGTCAAGGGCGAAAGGAGTGCCCTCGTAATGGTCGCGCATAAAGTTCTCCACATCCTGCACACTCACCTTCTTGTCGGGGAAAATCCACAAGGGCATCTCCTTGCATTCTGCCAACGGCTTCTTTCCGGCGGCATAATCCACATAGTCGGTCATGTCCTGCAGGTGGTTGAAAAGCGACCACACGCGTGCCTCGCAGAACCGTCTGCCGGAGAAATCGGGGGCTGCATAAGCGTCACGGAAACTGAAATCGGCATCCTTGCCGTTAAACCAGCCTTGCTTTCTGGCAAACTTTATGCACTCCTTAGAGAACATTACGTTCTCCTTGTCCTTTTGGTTGAAGGTGCGGATGCGGCTCTGGTTGGCATGGGCACAGACCGCATTGTCAGGTATGCGCAGTGCTACCCACACCACTTTCTTCGAACCTGCGCCCTGCCCCATCATCTCCATAATCCAAGCCTCCTTGGAATCGCATATTGAAAAGGTCTCTCCCTCTGAGCAATAGCCGTACTTTTCCACAAGGGAGGTCATGACCTTGATTGCCTCGCGGGCCGTTTTGGAGCGTTGCAGAGCGATGTATATCAGCGAACCGTAGTCGATGAGACCTGTCGAATCCACCATTTCCTCACGTCCGCCGAACGTGGTTTCCGCTATGGCAACCTGATATTCGTTGATGTTGCCGAGCACATTGTAGGTCTCAGCAGCCTCCGGAATCTCGCCCAGATACTTGTTCGTGTCCCACTCATAGATTTTTCTCATCTCGCCGGCAGCGTGTTTTGCAGCGGGATAATGTGCCATCTTCATGAATGCGCCGTATGAGTCGGCACTGTAGGAGCACATGACAGCGCCGTCGGCACTTGCCTTACTGCCTACGATGAAGTTCGTGCAGGCCAGGCCTTTTCCTGAGAAGAGTGTCAGGAACACGGTGCAAAGGAGGATTGATTTCTTTTTCATCGCTTTCTATTTTGTTGTCTTTTACTGTCTTTATGGTGTCTGCAAGGACAGGGACTGCCTCCGGCTCGGGGACGTGCATCTTCACAAGACGGATGTCAGAGACTACCAGCATTCTCAGAGTATGGTTGTTCCTGTCAGTCTTGACATTGCTTTTGCGCTGCATTATGAATCCCCTTACTTCTTTGATTCCAAGCCTCTGGTCGTCTGAAACATCAAGTTTATACGTCGTACTTGTAGACATTGATGCCGTGCGAGTTACGACACTGTCGTTTGAAAACCTCACACTCATTGCGGCATAGCCGTTGCGTGCGCCGTCCTGATAGAGGAAATCGGTTCTGAAAGCCAGTGTCAGGCGGTCTCCTTTGTGGTAGGTGCTGTCAGCAGTCAGGTGAAAGCGCATGATGTTTTCGCCTCCTTTGTCGGAAAAGACCCTCGCTTTCTCCGCATTCCAGATGTTCGCCGTGTCGCCGGTCATGACGTCTCCGGCGAAGAGCCCGTTGCCGTCGATGCCCTGAAGACGCGCTTCGTTGTTCATGCGGTCAGACAAATGCTTGTAGACATCAAGCATCTTGTCGGCGTATTTCATGTAATACACCATGGAAGAGTCAAACTCCGCCCGGGTAATGCCGTGCTTTTCGAGTACCGCGTCGAGATAAGCGTCATATTCATCGGGCGCGACATTCGTGGTATGAGCCATCGCATCGGCGAGGTGATAGTCATAAAGGACATCCTCAAGTTTGCCCTGCGACATCACCTTTACCTTGTTTTCGCTGCACGAAAGCACCGCAGCGGTGACAAGCACGACCGCCGCAAACAAGCGGAGAATATGTCTACTGCACCGTGTCAACCTTGTTTCCGTTTGTCCCGTCATCCGCTTTCGTCCCGAAACGGGTGCCCTCCAACAGTGTCGTTCCGAAATGTTCGAAGTCCTTGCGGTAGAAAAGGAGCAGCAGAACGACACCCACAGAGATGCAGGCATCGGCGAAATTAAATACAGGAGAGAAGAAAATGAACCTTTCCCCACCCCACAACGGCATCCAGTCAGGCCATGTCGTGACAATCAAGGGAAAGTAAAACATATCCACGACTTTGCCCTGCAGCACAGGCGCATAACCCTGTCCGAACGGCACAAACTCCGATACGGTGAACGGTGTGGACACCGTGAATATCTGGCCATAGAACAAACAGTCGAAGATATTGCCTGCCGCTCCGGCGCAAACCAGCGACAAGCACACCACATAACCTATCCTGTGCTCACGCCTCACCACCTTATATATATAGTAGCCTATTACGCTTATGGCGACCAGACGGAACACCGTCAGCAACGGTTTGTATATGAATGACATTCCGTAAGCCATGCCGTTGTTCTCTATGAACGAGATATAGAACCAGTCGGTGATGTGGATGCTGTCTCCAAGAGACATGCTCGTCTTGACCCACACCTTTATGGTCTGGTCAATGACGAGCAGCAGCAGGATGAGGGCCAATGCCCACAAGCCGGTGTGTTTATGCCTTTTCAATTTTCAGGGAGAGTTTGAATGTTTCGAGATCCACGTCTGTTCCGTCGGTCACAGTGCCGAGAGTGATGTTGTTGGCAAGTACTTGCGCAGCGATATGGCTGCCGAAACGGTCGATGACTTTCTTCGTCTCGTCGCACTCGGACAGTACCACCGATATCCTGTCGGTGATATCCAGACCGCTCGACTTGCGCAAAGTCTGTATCTGTTTCACTATTCTGCGTGCGTCACCCTCCACCTTCAGGTCATCGGTAACGGTGATGTCGAGAGCCACGGTGACCGCTCCCTCGTTGGTGACGGTCCATCCTGCGATGTCTTCAGAGAAGATTTCGACATCCTCAAGTTCTATCTGCACCTCCTGACCGTCGGCAGACAGAGCCACCTGTCCGTTGGTTTCGAGTGCGCTGATCTGCTCCTGCGACATTGCGGAGACGGCAGTCGACACGCTCTTCATCATCTTACCGAACTTCTTGCCCATGGTGCGGAAGTTGCATTTCACCTTCTTCACCAGTATTCCGGCACCGCTGTCGATGAACTTCAACTCCTTGACGTTGGTTTCGGAGAGGATGACTTCCGCCATGCGCTGTATCCTCGCGCGCAGCGTTTCGTCTATTGCCGGTATGGCGATTGTCTGCAACGCCTGTATTACAGGTATCTTCACCTTCTTCCTCAACGACAGTGTCATCGAGGTAACCTGCATTGCCAGTTCCATGCTCTCTTCCAGTTCGCTGTCTATGAGAGCCTCGTTGACGGTCGGGAAGTCAGCAAGATGAACGCTTGCCTTGTCGGATTTGCCTGTCACGGCGTTCAGATCGCGGAACAGTTGGTCTGCGTAGAACGGCGAAATCGGCGCAATGAGCCTCGACAGAGTTTCGATGCAGGTGTACAAAGTCTGGTATGCGGACAGTTTGTCGGTAGTCATGCCGCCGCCCCAGAAGCGTTTCTTGTTGAGGCGAATGTACCAGTTGGACAGTTTGTCGATGACAAAACCCTGAATCAAGCGTCCTGCCGGTGTCGGGTCAAGGTCGTCGAGATAAGCGTCAACCTGCTTTACGAGGCTGTTCAACTCGCTCAACAGCCAACGGTCAAAGTCGCAGCGGTCTGCGTAAGGCACGTCTTCCTCAGCATAGGTAAAGCCGTCCACGTTGGCGTAAAGAGTGAAGAACGAGTATGCCTGATAGAGTTTGATAAAGAAAGAGGATGTCACTTCCTTCACTCCCTCGGGGTCGAACGACAGGTTGTCCCACGGTGACGAGTTGGTGACCATGTACCAGCGCACTGCGTCAGCACCGAACTGACCGATGCAGTCAAACGGATTGATGACATTGCCGAGACGCTTTGACATCTTGATACCGTTCTTGTCAAGCACAAGACCGTTGGAGATGACCGACTTGAACGCTACAGAGTCAAACACCATGGTGGCTATCGCGTGCAGAGTAAAGAACCAGCCGCGCGTCTGGTCTACGCCTTCGGCGATGAAATCAGCCGGGAAGACCTTGCCGGAGTCCAGTTTCTCCTTGTTCTCAAACGGGTAATGGATCTGTGCATAGGGCATTGCGCCGGAGTCAAACCACACGTCTATGAGGTCGGTCTCGCGTGTCAGCACGTTTCCTTTGTCGCTCACGAGTTTGATATAGTCCACATACGGGCGGTGGAGATCTATCCTGTCGTAGTTCTCCTGCGACATGTCACCGGGCACAAAACCTTTGTCCTTCAGCGGATTTGTCTCCATTACGCCGGCCTTGACCGACTTTTCTATCTCGTTGTAGAGTTCTTCTATCGAACCGATGCACAGTTCTTCCTTCGTCTCACGGTTGCGCCAGATAGGCAGCGGTGTGCCCCAGTAGCGCGAACGCGAAAGGTTCCAGTCGTTGAGGTTCTCCAGCCACTTGCCGAAACGGCCTGTCCCGGTAGCCTCCGGCTTCCATTTGATGCTCTTGTTCAGTTCATACATACGATCCTTCTTGGCTGTTGACTTGATGAACCACGAGTCAAGAGGATAGTAAAGTATGGGTTTGTCGGTACGCCAACAGTGCGGATAGTTGTGCACATGCTTTTCTATCTTGAAAGCAGTGCCCTCCTCTTTCATCTCAAGACAGATGACCACGTTGAGGTCCATGTCCTTGTTGGCGGCTTTCTCGTCGTACACTCCGTCCTTGTTATACTTGGGATCGTAGGCGTTCTTCACATAATCGCCACTGTGTTTCCAGTACTCCTCGTTGACGCAGGCAACCACAAAGTCGGGATTCATGTCCTCTTTCACAAAGTACTTGCCCTGGAAATCGACCATCGGACGAGTGTCTCCGGCCTTGTCAACGACAAACAGGCTCGGTATTCCAGCGTCTTTCGCCACCTTGGCGTCGTCCGCACCGAATGTCGGGGCGATGTGCACGATACCCGTACCGTCCTCTGTCGACACATAATCGCCGAGGATTACACGGAAAGCATCGTCGGTGCGGTCCACTACCTTGTCGTCAACGAAGTCACAGGGACGAATCCAAGGCATTAACTGTTCATAGTGAATACCCTCAAGATCAGTACCCTTACCTCGCCAAAGGATTTCTGTCTTCTTGTCCTCTTCCTCTTTGAAGTATGACGGAAGCAGGCTTTCGGCGATGACATATATGGCTTTCTCTCCGGAGTAAGGGTTCTCCCCTTTCACCGCCACATAGTCTATCTTCGGACCGACACACAGTGCCGTGTTGCTAGGAAGAGTCCACGGAGTGGTCGTCCACGCCAGTATGTAGACCGGCAAGTTGTCCTCGTTCTTCAGACCTGGGGCGAACTCTTTCGCCCGGAACTGTGCCGTCACGGTCGTATCCTTCACGTCACGGTAGCAACCGGGCTGGTTCAGTTCGTGGGAAGAGAGACCTGTGCCGGCAGCAGGCGAGTAAGGCTGTATGGTGTAGCCCTTGTAGAGCAGTCCCTTATTGTAGAGTTGCTTGAGCAACCACCACAGTGTTTCGATGTATTTTATGTCGTATGTGATGTAGGGATGCTCCAGATCGACGAAGTAGCCCATCTTCTGCGTGAGGTCGGACCACTCGTCCGTGTACATCATCACATTCTTGCGGCAGGCGTCATTATACTCGTCCACCGAGATTTTCTTGCCTATGTCCTCCTTGGTGATGCCGAGTGACTTCTCCACAGACAGTTCTACGGGGAGACCGTGTGTGTCCCATCCTGCCTTGCGTTCCACCTTGAAGCCCTTCATGGTCTTGTATCTGTTGATGGTATCCTTTATCGTTCGGCCCATCACATGGTGGATTCCGGGGTGTCCGTTGGCTGAAGGCGGCCCCTCATAGAACACGAACGGCGGAAAGCCTTCACGCTCTGTGATGCTCTTGTGGAACACGTCATTCTTCTTCCAGTCCTCTAATACGTCATTGTTAACACGAGTCAAGTCAAGTCCCTTGTACTCTGCAAATTTCTTGCTCATATAAAAATGTGTCTTTATTTCAACCTTTCGGAACGTGCAATCGGCATATCCCTTTGAGTTGCAAAGGTAATAAAAAAAAACCGAAACGGTTAACACACCCTTTGTTTTCACCTCTTTTTAACCCGAATGGAGTTTTTCCGTGGCACACGGAGACGGTTGCCGCAGACTGAAATCGGCGGTTTTGCTTTGCCGGAGCACCGATTTCGCCGCATGAGAAAGGTGTTGCGGCAGGTTGTTCACGGTCGTGGTTCGGGCGGATAACGGACGTGAACCGATCGGATACCGACCGTGGGCAGGTCGAACCACGGTCGTGAACAACCCACGAAAAGGGTGTGTTCAGGACGCATGAAAGCCGTTATCGGACAACAAAAAAAGCGGTTGCAACTGAAACGCTGCAACCGTTACGCTTGGCAAATTCTGTCCTTTGGTCAACGCTGTGACGCGTTGGCTACTGCGGAACAAGGCTTTACTGTTTTCCCAACTGCGCCTTGAGGAGTGCAGGAATCTCGCTTGTCTCCTTTGCCACCGGCACTCCTGCCGCCTCGAATGCGGCAATCTTGTCGGCGGCAGAGCCGGACGAACTGGATATTATCGCTCCGGCGTGTCCCATTTGTTTGCCCACCGGGGCTTGTCTGCCAGAGATAAAGACCGCCACAGGCTTGGTTATGTGGGTGCGGATATAATCCGCTGCCTTTTCCTCCGCATCGCCTCCGATTTCCCCGATCAGCGCTATGCTGTCGGTATCGGGGTCGTTTTCAAACATCTCGAGCAGGTCCTGGAAATACAAGCCCACCACTGGGTCGCCACCGACACCCACTGCCGTGGACTGCCCCATACCTGTCTGGGTGAGGTTATACACCACTTCGTAGGTCAGAGTGCCGCTCCTGCTGATGACACCTGTATGCCCTTTGCGGAATATGTTGGTAGGCATGATGCCCACAAGACTGCTCCCCGGGCTTACCAGACCGGGACAGTTGGGACCTATGAGTTTCGCTCCCTTCGACTTGATGTAGGCATGTGCATAGGCAGCGTCAACCACCGGCACTCCCTCCGTTATGCACACGATGAGCCTGATGCCGCCGTCGGCAGCCTCAAGCATGGCGTCTTTGGCGAAAGCGGCAGGGACAAAGATAATGGAAGTGTCCGCTCCCGTGGCCTTCACGGCGTCTTTCACCGTGTTGAACACCGGGATTCCGTCCACCGTCTGACCTGCCTTGCCGGGCGAAGTGCCGCCCACAACATTAGTGCCATACGCCTTCATCTTGGATGCGTGGAAACTTCCGTCTCTGCCGGTAATGCCCTGTACGATTACCTTGGAGTCCTTATTTACAAGAATACTCATCTCTGTGATTGTATTATTTGTCCGTTTGTTGCGAATGAATTATAACTTTGAGGCCAATTCCACCGCCTTGTGTCCGGCATCGGCCATGGTCGTGCCCACGGTGAAGGCAGTGCCCTGCAGCAGTGCGCGCCCCTCTGCCTCGTTGGTTCCGGTAAGCCTTATGACGACCGGGATGTCGGTGTCGAGTTCACGGAACGCCTCTATCAGGCCTTTGGCCACGTCGTCGCACCTTGTGATACCGCCGAAGATGTTTATCAGGACAACCTTCACATGGCTGTCGGCGAGCAACAGTTTCATGGCCTCGACAATCTTCTGGGGATTGGAACTGCCGCCTATGTCGAGGAAGTTGGCAGGTTCGCCGCCATACAACTTTATCATGTCCATGGTGGCCATGGCCAGTCCAGCGCCGTTGACCATGCAACCGATGTTGCCGCCGAGGTTCACATAACTGAAGCCTTTTTCCTTTGCGTAGAGTTCTTTCTTCTCTTCTTCGGTCGGTTCGTTGAGTTCCGCCACATCGGGATGACGGAACAGGGCGTTGTCGTCAAAGGTCATCTTGGCGTCGATAGCCTTGAGTTGTCCTGCCTTGTCTACTATGAGGGGATTGATTTCCGCCAGAGAGGCGTCCTTTTCCACGAACAGACGGTAGAGGTTTTGGAACAACGGGATGGCCTGTTTCACCTGTGCCATGTCGTCGAACAGGGCGAACGCCGCTTCGCGCGCCTTGTAGACAGGCAGTCCGACGAGCGGGTCTATCGGTATGCGGACGATTTTCTCGGGCGTATTGTGCGCCACCTGCTCTATCTCCATACCTCCCTCACGGCTCAGCATCAGTATAGGTGTCTTCGTGTTCCTGTCGACAAGGATGCTGACATAATACTCCGAAGCGATGTCGACTGCCTCTCCGACGAGCACTCTGTCTACGACAAAGCCCTTGATAGTCATGCCAAGGATAGCCGAAGCGTGCTTTCGCACCTCCTCTTCACTGGCAGCCAGTTTCACACCGCCGGCCTTTCCGCGCCCCCCGGTGTGCACTTGCGCCTTAACAACTACCCTCTGCAGTCCCAACTGTCGGTATGCTTCAACTGCCTCGTCCACAGTATGGGCGAGGATGCTTCTGTCCACAGGCAAGCCGTATCGGGCGAAAAAGCCTTTGGCTTGATACTCATGTACCTTCATAAAACGATGTTGTTGTATTTGTCATTCACGGTTCTGCAACCGCTGCCATTTGGTTTTCTGTGGCACGAAATTACGAAAAAATCGGATAAGAACGCCGTTTGCAAAGGAATATTTCCACTTTTTTGTCAAACATTCGGGGATTTATCTTTGTGCATAAAGAAACAAATCACTATTTTTGTAACAGGATTTCAGGGATATATACTTATGCCAAAAATATTCGAGTACTTCGGTTTCATTTTCTTGTTCTACTCCAATGAGCATGAACCAATCCACGTTCATGTAAACAAAGACGGACGTGAAGCGACATTTGAGATTATAATGGAGGGCGGAAAACTCGTTGAGTTGCGTCGCCGTTCGACAAGTAAGATGTCGTCACTCGGTGACAAAGATGCCGCAATTGCCGAAGCCTTCGTCAGAAAATACTACAAGAATATAGTGGAGAAATGGGTCAATTTCTTCATATACAAGAAGAGAGTACGTTCTACCAAAATCACGAAGAAGTTATGAATTTGAGTGTTGTTTCCGCCAAATACGTTGCGCCGCTCTCCGTTAATCTGGTATTTTCAGACGGCACAACACAGACAGTAGATGTCGGTGCATTCATTCGGAAGCATCCACACCCCCAATACGACCTGTACTTGAACGAAAACAAGTTCAAGAAATTCAAGATTGAGTATGGCAATATAGTGTGGGGGAAGAACTGGGATCTGATATTTCCGATAGACAGGCTCTATGTTGGAGTCTGCGAATAGTCTCAGATTTCTTCGTCAGTCTCGTCAAGCCGCCCACGCCAGAGGTATTTGCGTGTCTCGTGAACCAAGATGCCGTTGAGTGCGAGCAGCGACAAGAGGTTAGGAATGGCCATGAGCGCATTCATGCAGTCGGCCATGTTCCACACCACGCCGAGTTGCATCACGCTCCCGACGAATATTGCCGCGATGAATACGACACGGTAAGCAAGCATCCAACGGTGACCTTTCAGGTATTCTACGGCACGTTCGCCGTAGTAGCACCACCCCAATATGGTGGAGAAAGCGAAGGTAAGCAGTCCGAAAGTCAGCAGAGGCGTGCCGACAACAGGTATCTTTGAGAATGCCATCTTGGTCAGCACGGCACCGTTGTCGAATGTGATGTCGGGATAGGCCAGCACGCTGCTGACGATGACAAGACCTGTCATGGCGCAGATGACCACCGTATCCCAAAAAGTGCCGGTGCTCGACACAAGAGCCTGACGCACGGGGTTGCGCGTCTGGGCAGCCGCAGCCACAATGGGTGCAGAGCCCAGTCCCGACTCGTTGCTGAACAATCCGCGTGCGATGCCGTAGCGTGCGGCCATCATGACCGTAGTTCCGGCGAAGCCGCCGCCGGCAGCCTGCGGACTGAAAGCGGAGTTCACAATCAGTTTGACAGCCGGCCACAGATAGTCGACATTCACGAATATCACATACATACAGCCAAGTATGTAGACCAAAGCCATCAACGGAACGAGCGCAGTGCACACACGGGCGATGCTTTTCACGCCTCCGAGCAGCACCGCACCAGCCAAGAGACAGATGACAGCACCTGTTATGTAAGGCGAAATGCCGTAGGTCTCGTTCGCCAATGTGGCGATTGCGTTAGCCTGAACGGTATTGCCGATGCCGAAAGAGGCTACAGCGGTGAACACGGCGAACAGAATAGCAGCCCAGTGCCATCCCAACCCTTTCTCCAAAGCGTACATCGGGCCGCCGATAACCTTGCCGTCGGGTTTCTTCTCACGGTATTTGATTGCCAGCAAACCCTCCGCATACTTGGTGGCAATGCCGAACACGCCCGTCAACCAGCACCACAGGACAGCCCCAGGACCTCCAAGGGCAATGGCAGTAGCCACTCCCACAATGTTGCCAGTGCCGATTGTGGCAGCCAAAGCGGTGGCAAGCGACGAGAACTGCGACACATCGCCCACTGCATCGGGGTCTTTCTTCACCGACAGGCGTATGGCTTTGAATATGTGACACTGCGGAAAACGCAGTCTGACCGTGAGGAAAAGATGAGTGCCGAGGAGCATTATTATCATCGGCCAGCCCCACAACAGGGAACTCAAAGAAGCGAAAAAGTTGTTGACGACATCCATTCTTTTGTGCGTATAACTACATCCTGCACACAAAATTAAGCAAAAGTTGCCATATCGCAACTAAATAACCTTGTTTTGTTGCGATTTATCTACAATTTCTTGATTTGTATATCACATTTGCACAAAACACTTCTCGGAACAGACACTAACACCCACACATCTTGACATTGCAGAGCAGTGACGCTTTGGGTACAAATGAAATTCGGGACAAGAAACCACAACTCAATGAGCCGTAAGATTTCTTGTCCCGAACCGAATGGACGCTATGCGCTGCCGGAAGCCTTACTCCCACCAGTCTGCACCCTTGCTGCAAGCCTCCTCAGAGGCATTGCCTCCACCGCCGGTTACGCCCGGATTGACAGTGACACCACCGCCAGTACTTGGTGTAATCGACGAACTGCCTCCGCCAGAGGTGCCGCTGTTACAGAGCATATTTGTAATTCCGATTGTAATCGCCTTGACTTCCGGTCTTGTATATTCTTTCATGTCGTTATATGTTTTGTCTTGTTGTGAGTCTTAATCTACTATTACTTTTTTCCCGTTCACCACATACACTCCCTTTATCAAGCCCTTGAGGCTGTCGCCAAAGTACTGACCGTTGAGATTGTAGACACGGATTGGCTGGTCGCCGTCAATGTCGATGTTGTCAATACCAGTCGTTTCGCCATCGAAACTGATCTTTGTCTCGCTGCTGTTGGCGTTGGTCAACTTGAAATAGCCACGGTATCCGCGGAGGCGATTCACATTGTTTTCCGAGGAAGACGGATATTTCAGCACTCCGTTAGTGGTGAGGAAGAGTTCCGTGTGGTCAACAGCCATGAGGTAAGGACTGAATGTTCCTGCGAACACATAGTCGCTGCTGATGTCCGAAGGCTGCAGTTTTGCATCCTCGGTGATGTTCACATTGCTGAAGAGCAGGTAGTCCTTGTCAGCCGCGGTCTTTACGAGATAAGGCTTGCCTGCCTTCATCTCGGTGACCTTTGAGAAGTCCATGGTCGTTCCGTTGAGGCTTGTGTACTCGTAAACCTCTGCATTTTCGCCGAAGCCTTCGGTGATTTGATCCGCCGTAAGGTCAAAAGGCAGACAGACAGTACCCATTCTGCCGTTGACAAACGAGCGCAACACCTTAACCTCGCCGGCACTAATGGTTTCCGGGGTATAGTCCACGTTGTCATCGAGAACATAGCTCTTGGTATAGGCATATACGTCGCTGCTCTCCTCTATGCCGCAGGTTATGGCGTTGTTTACGGCTGAGGCTATACCCATGCGGAACTGGTATTTCTTGGCGTCGGCGGGTATGGTTACCTGTACCTCGCCGCTCTGCGCCGGAGAATCCACTGTCTTAGCCAGCGTCCATGTAGCGCCTTCATCAGTAGAATAATATACGAAAGCCTTGCCCAGACGCGTCTGCCACAGGTCAGTGTTCATGGCGTAGGCCAGCGTAGGGGTATATGTATTTGCTGAAGCGTCATAATTTGCGCCCACAGTTCCGTCGATGGATGTCTTGCTGAAGGCTGGCTCGTACATGGTGGCTACGGTCAGAGTGTCAGATACAGAGTTGGCGGGGAACTGTGCCAGTCCCTCTTTGGGCGTAATAACCATTCTGAAGAGCAGCGAGTCTATACCCACTGGCAGCTTTACGGTTTGCTTGCCGCTTACAGAAGTGGTGTTGAACAACTCTTGCCAGTCGCTGCCCATATCTTTGGTGCAGTACTGTAGAGACACATTCTCAATTACGCTGCTATAGGCTGTAGGTATAGTCCATGTCAATGTAGGGCTGTATGTGCGGGCATATACGTCGGTGGCGTCGGCAAAGTTGTTACGTACATTGTCTATGCTCAGCGTGCCGGTAATGTGGATGGGAGTTATGGCGAAGTCGGGCGTATCGGCAGATGTCCATGGAATGTCGTCAGTCACTACCATCTTGAAATGGTCCTTAGGATATACCAAAGCACGATAGCGTACCTTATCTGCAATCCTTGCGATGTAGACCCCAGTAACAGTGCCCGACAATTCACTGCTTTCGTTCACCTTGGCCCAATTCTGTCCGCTATCGTAGCTTGCCTGGATTTCTACGTTAGAGCATACGGCTTCGGTGATGTCGTTTACATTCCAGCTTATGCTTTGCACGTATGCTCCAGTGGCGGCATCGAGCGTTGGCTCACTGGCTGTTACCGTGGGGTGGGCGGTAACGGTATAATCGCCTTCTTCGCTACGCTTGGTCACCCATTTGTCGTTTTGGTATATTGCATAGTATGCGTGTGCCTCTCCATACAAAAGAAAGAAATGCTCTGCAGGTCCATCTACAAAAAAATGATATTTTTCATAACACCATGAAAACCCGGGCATTAAATCTTGATAGGGGTCTTCATCGTAAAATAAAGCGTATTTTGTATTATAATTACTGGGATCGTCATAGTTTACACAAATGCCCAAACTGGTATCATTGCTGGCGTTAAAATACCATAGCTGCTGGCCATATTTGTTCTTGCCAAGCAGTGTCATATAGCCCTGACTGGCTTCTTGATCCATGTGAAAGTATATGTTGCGAGCCATAAATCGGGTCTGTGCATGCAGCTGGCAGCATGCGGCCATAGCAAGCACAAGCAGACAGTATATATATATTCTTTTCATAACTTTCAGTTTAAGGTTATATTATCAGTGTCAAGTGTGCAGGGGGTGTTGGCGCCGTCAATGGCGGCGTTGACCAATAAGCGGAATTTGCACTGGCTTTTGGATGCGTCTACCATTACGGTATGCTGTCCATTGTCTGCAGGCAGAAATCCTTTCATCTTGATCCATGTTTTGCCATCGTCGTAAGAGTAGTACATATAGGCGCGGCTGCAAGTCTGCGTAAGCTCGTCGTTAAGTGTATAGCTGAGTGTAACTTTGCGGAACTGTCCGTAAGTCAGCTCCTCGGCCTTGTCGGTAATGGTAAGTGAAGATACGGCTGGGGCATAGCTGGTAGTCAGCGCAGCGGATACCGCTGTAGTGCGATAGGCCACGATGTTTGTCAATGGCTCTTTAGCATAAGGGCAGAGGCGGAACATATAATTGGTGTATCCCGTAGGTACCTTTACGCTCTGTGTGCCGCTGTTTGTGGTTACCGTTTCTGTAGTAGTCCAAGTATTGCCACCGTCTACACTGTACTGTATCTCGGCACCGCCAAACTTGTCGGTCATATTCTTATAGGCTGTCCATGATACTTCTGCCACATAGGTGCGCTTGCCGGTATTGGCATCGGCTGAGTATGCACTGCGGTCAAGCTTTACAGCCTGGATTTCGCAGGCGGCGTCTGCCACGGTGATAGGGTAATCTTCGGTTTCTGTTTGCCAATAGCCATTCTCTACTACACACTTGTAGGCAGGTTTGGGATATACCGTTGCACGGTAGCGTACCTGGGTGGCTTTCTCGGCAAAATTAGCCGTAATACTACTCGAAGAGAAAACGTAATTTGCGGCATTGCCAAACGATTTGCTGTCTGTATCAACATGGTTCCAAGTATTGCCACTGTCATAGCTCATATCCAGACTTACCGAATCGATCATCATTCCAGTTACGCCTTCAAAATACCACCGTACGCTTTGAGACAGACGCTTTGCGTCTTCGTTCAAAGAAATGCCCGTTTCGGGCTTGACAGAGAATTTTGCCGAGAGGAAAGAACCATAGGCTTCAAACTCTGATGCCCCATACCAACTGAAATAAGTGGCCGACTCTTTGCCCTTTACTTTGATAAAGTGATAATGCTGGGTTCCTTTGGGGATTCTTCTCAAATAAGCAAAACCATAGTCTGTTGTCAATGTATATTCGGTGTTGCTCATAAAGTCTGCAATAGTATACGATACCTTGCTGCCATTGTCTATTTTCCATTGGGTGTAAACTTCTGAGTCGATGCCCTGGCAAGCCCATATCTGGTAGCCACTATAGCAGGTTCCCAGTTTGGTCAATGATATGTCAGTACCGGTACCAGAACCTGTATTCATAACCACCGACGAAGCATTGTATATCACGCGACTATTGGCAGAAATGTAGTAATCTGTTGTTTCGGCAATATAGCAATCTTTGTCTGCAACTACCTTGTAGGCGTCTTTGGTATAGGCGGTAAGGCGATAGCGTACGTAGCTTTTGCTCATATCTATCTCTACGTCTGCGCTGGTGGCATCGTCAGTAACAGTGGCAGCAAGCGTCCATGTCTTGCCCTGGTCGTAACTGGCTTCTATACCAAGATGGCCGATAAGGGCGCCGGTAATGCCCGTATAGGTCCAAGAGAGCGTCTTGGTGTAGCTCTTGTTGTTGTTAATATATTGTCCGCCTGATACGGAGGCAGACAAAGAACCTGTCACCACAAACTCACTGGCAAACGTGGGTGATGAAGTCATGTCCCAGGTAAAGAAGTCGGCGGTAGTCAGACTCTTCACTTTTAGGAAATGCGAGTTTTGCGCATCTGTTGTCAGGTTGCGCTCGTAACTTTCGTAAGCCTTGGCACTGGATGTTAGCAATGCTCGCTTGCTGTTGGTGCCGAAGTAGCTTATAGGAAAAGAGATGGCCGTACCCCCTTCTATCTGCCACTCTGCCTGCTTTATGCCAGTGGTAGTACTCTGGTAACCCCAAATCTGGTAGCCGTCGCTGGTTTCGCCAAGCAACGACATGGCATAGTCGGAAGAAGATGTCTTCATCGTCACCGAACTGGCTTCGTAGACGGTGGCATGGGTCGTTATTGCGCAACACAGCGCAACAAGCCCGACAACTAATCTTGTCTTGATTCTCATGATAATAAAACCTTATATAATAATAGTTTCTATAGTGCTGTTATGCAAATGTTTCGGCAAAGTTACTGCTTTTATTCGTTTTGAGTGCAAGAAAGATGCATTAAATATTGCATCTTAGGCTTTTACGACCTCTTTGATGACGAATGACAAGAGAGCAGTTCTCTTGCCGCCTGTACCCGTTGCTCCGAGGGAGGACATACATCTCCGAGGGTATATCTGATGCCGAGACGCTCGTATTTGTACACTCCCATCGTGTGATAAGGCAGCACGTCGACACGCTGCACATTGCCGAGAGTGGACAGAAAGGCGGATAGTTCACGAAGATATTCGTCTACATCGGTTATGCCCGGAACGAGAACATGGCGTATCCAAACTGGTTTGTTGATGGCAGACAGGTACTTGGCACAGTCAAGAATATTGCTGTTACCCCACCCTGTCAGTTGTTTGTGATTGTCATTCCTTATGTGTTTAATATCCAGAAGTATGGTATCTGTACACTTCATCAGTTCTTCAAAACGGCGAAACCAATCTTCTTGTCTCGTGAAAGGCTGCGCCGAAGTATCGAGACAGGTGTTTATGCCACGCTGTTTTGCCTTGGAAAAAAGTTCCACAAGGAAGTCCATCTGCAACAGAGGTTCGCCTCCGCTGACGGTAATTCCGCCATTATCGCCCCAGTAGTCACGGTAACGCTCCGCCTTGTCAAGCAGTTCATCGGCGGTCATGAGGTTGTTTTCCGCCGTCGACCACGAGTCCGGGTTGTGGCAAAAGCGGCATCTCATGTGACAACCTTGGAGGAATATCACGAAGCGAATGCCCGGACCGTCTACTGAACCGAATGTTTCTATGGAATGAATGTTGCCCTTGAGCATGATGGAAAAATAAAAATGGGGATTGAAAAACGTCCCCAAGCCTGTTACTTGGGGACGTTTCCGCGGATTAAAGACTTTCGTGTGCCTGACGTGCAATAACGTCCAACTGCTGTTCTGGAGTGAGATCGATGAACTTGACTGCGTATCCGCTGACACGGATAGTGAAGTTCTGGTACTCCTCTTTCTCGGGATGCGCCATGGCATCCTTCAGTTTGTCCACACCGAAGACATTGACATTGAGGTGATGAGCGCCCTTGTTGAAATAGCCGTCCATGACGTTCACCAGCGTGTGTGCCCTCTCCTCGTCATCATGGCCGAGCGTTCCCGGACTGATGGTCTGGGTATTGGAGATGCCGTCAAGGGCGTATTCATAAGGCAGTTTCGCCACGGAGTTGAGCGAAGCAAGCAGTCCGTTCTTCTCTGCACCATAGGACGGGTTCGCTCCCGGAGCAAGCGGAGTGCCCGCTTTTCTGCCGTCAGGCATATTGGAAGTGTACTTTCCATACACCACATTGGATGTTATGGTGAGGATGCTTGTGGTCGGTTCCGAGTCGCGATAGGTATGATGCTTCTTTATCATGTCCATGAAAGTCTTCAGAAGCCATACCGCTATGTCGTCGGCACGGTCGTCGTCGTTACCGTAACGCGGGAAGTCGCCCTCCGTCTTGAACTCTATCGGGAAACCAGTCTCATCGCGTATGATGTTGACCTTGGCGTATTTTATAGCGCTGATGGAGTCCACCACATGGCTGAAACCGGCGATTCCTGTAGCGAAAGTACGGCGCACATCGGTGTCGATAAGTGCCATTTCGGCTGCCTCATAGAAATACTTGTCGTGCATATAGTGTATGAGGTTCAGCGTCTTTACATATATTTCGGCAAGCCAATTCATCATGTCCATGAAACGAGGCATGAACTCTTCATAGGTAAGAACATCGCCGGTAATCGGACGATAGGCCGGTCCGCACTGTTCACGGGTCTTTGAGTCTACACCACCGCTTACCGCATAGGTGAGACATTTTGCCAAATTGGCGCGCGCACCGAAGAATTGCATCTCCTTACCTGTCTGCGTCGCGCTCACGCAACAACAGATGCTGTAGTCGTCACCCCATACTACGCGCATCACATCATCGTTCTCATACTGTATAGAACTTGTCTTTACGGAAATCAAAGCGGCATAACGCTTGAACGCCTTGGGCAGTTGCGAACTGTAGAGAACGGTGAGGTTCGGCTCCGGGGACGGTCCCATGTTTTCCAGAGTGTGAAGGAAACGGAAGTCGTTTTTGGTCACCATGGCACGTCCGTCGACCCCGATGCCGCCAACTTCGAGTGTAGCCCATACCGGGTCGCCAGAGAACAACTGGTTGTAGGACGGTATTCTGGCGAACTTCACCATGCGGAACTTCATGACGAGATGGTCTATCAGTTCCTGCGCATCGGTCTCAGTCAACGTACCTTCCGACAGGTCACGCTCGAAATAGATGTCGAGGAAAGTGGAGATACGGCCTACTGACATGGCCGCTCCGTTCTGTGTCTTCACGGCGGCAAGATAGCCGAAGTAGAGCCATTGCACTGCTTCGCGGGCGTTGGAAGCCGGCTGCGAGATGTCGAAACCGTAGATTTCGGCCAGTTGTTTCAGTTCACCGAGAGCCTTAATCTGCATTGACACTTCCTCTCTCAGGCGAATCACGCTGTCGATCATGCCCTGATCGCCCAGTTTGTCGAGGTCTCTCTTCTTCTCTGCAATAAGGAAATCTATACCGTAAAGAGCCACACGACGGTAGTCGCCAACAATTCTACCGCGTCCGTAGGTGTCGGGTAGACCGGTGAGGATGTGATTGTGGCGTACCCGCTTCATCTCCGGAGTATAGGCATCGAACACTCCGTCGTTGTGCGTTTTCACATATTTGGAAAAGATTTCGTGCAGTTTTTCCGACGGTTGGTAGCCGTAAGTGGTACACGCCTGCTCCGCCATCTTGATACCGCCGTAGGGCATGAACGCACGCTTCAGGGGCTTGTCGGTCTGCAGACCGACAACCTTTTCAAGTCCGCGCAGATTATTGTCAATATAAGCCGCTCCGTAGGCAGTGATGCCAGACACCACTTCCGTCTCCATATCGAGCACTCCACCCTTGGCACGCTCCTCCTTCTGGAGTTCCTTAAGTTTAGTCCAAAGTGTCTCGGTGGCCTCGGTCGGACCTGTCAAAAAGCTCTCGTCGCCATCGTAGGGAGTATAGTTGTTGTGGATAAAATCCCTCAAATTTACTTCCGATTGCCACTTGGTTCCCTTAAAACCTCTCCATTCTGATCTCATGATAATGTTGTTTTTTATAAATAAAATGTGCCCGCTTCAACTGTCATACTGCCGGAAGCCGGGCTGAAGAAAATCCGTTAACGAATGCAAAGGTACGAAAAAGTAAGGGACTATAAGCGCATATACAACACCAAAGTACACATTGGCGGCAAAACTTACACCTTTATATTATATATACCGGCATTTTTTTATAACTTTGCACGGAAAAACGGCATCGTACAAACAGTTCGTACGAACCGGCGCAAAAAGCAACAAACAAAACACAAGATATGAAAAAGTATCAGTTAATCAACAATTTGTCGGGGTGGCTGACATTCATCATTGCCGCCATAGTCTATTGCTCGACTATAGAACCGACGGCTTCTTTCTGGGATTGCCCGGAGTTTATCACCACAGGATATAAACTTGAGGTAGGCCATGCGCCCGGTGCACCGTTCTTTATGCTTACCGCCAATCTGCTCACACACCTGACAAGCGACCCCACAAAGGTGGCAATGATTGTGAACACAATGAGTGCCCTGCTGTCGGCAGCAACAATACTGTTCCTCTTCTGGACAATCACTCACCTCACAAGGAAACTTGTCCTCAAGGACTGGAGCGAACTTACGACCGCCAAGACAATTGCCATCATGGGATCGGGATTTGTCGGAGCATTGATCTATACGTTCAGTGACACGTTCTGGTTCTCCGCTGTAGAGGGCGAGGTTTACGCCTATTCCAGCGCATTTACCGCCGTCGTATTCTGGCTGATACTCAAATGGGAAGACCATGCAGACGAGCCCGGCTCGGACAAATGGCTTGTCCTGATAACCTACATGATGGGTCTTTCCATCGGAGTACACCTGTTGAACCTGCTCTGTATACCTGCCATGGTGCTTGTGTACTGCTATCGTCGTTTCCCCAACATCGAACTCAAGGGGTCTTTATTTGCCCTTCTCATTTCCTTCATCCTCGTTGCAGCCGTCCTCTATGGCGTTGTTCCCGGCATCATCACTGTCGGCGGATGGTTTGAACTCTTCTTTGTAAACACTCTCGGATGTCCGTTCAATACCGGCGAAATCATCTATATACTGCTGCTTGTGGCAAGTGTATGCTGGGCAATATACGAGACTTACACCGACAAGAGACAGAAAGTGCAGAACGTGGCGTTCCTTATCGCGTTCGGAATGTTGGGAGTTCCTTTCTACGGATACGGTTGGGGAGCGTTCATAACAGGAGTTATCGTGCTTGCCGTACTGTGGTTTGTGCTCAACTACAAGCGTATGAAGGAGCACAAACTTGTGCCTTTTGTCACCGCAAAAACAAAGAACACAATCCTCATGTGCATGCTTATGCTCATGATAGGATACTCCACATACGCACTGCTCGTCATCCGTTCGTCGTCCAATCCGCCTATGGACCAGAACTCGCCGGAGGACATCTTCACCCTCGGAAGTTACATCAGCCGTGACCAGTATGGCGAAACTCCGCTGTTCTACGGTCCTGCCTACACGTCACAGGTAAAATATAATGTGCAGGGAGAAATCTGCGTGCCCGACAAGACGGAAAAAGCTCCGGTATGGCAACGCAAGGAAAAGGCGTCGAAAGACGAGAAAGACTCTTATTTCATCGTCAATCACAAGGTAAAATACCACTATGCACAGAATATGCTGTTCCCGAGAATGCACGACGCAGACCATGCACAGCACTACGAGTCATGGATGGGCGGCGTGAACGGAACGGAAGTTCCCTACGACAGATGCGGCGAGACTGTCATGGTGAAAGTTCCGTCACAGTTTGACAACATAAGGTTCTTCCTATCCTATCAGTGCAATTTCATGTACTGGAGATACTTCATGTGGAACTTTGCCGGACGGCAGAACGACAGGCAAGGCAACGGAGAACTGGAGCACGGCAACTGGTTGACAGGTTTCTCTTTCATTGACAATGCACGCCTCGGCGACCAAAGCAAACTGCCGCAAGACCTAAAGGACAACAAGGGACACAATGTCTACTACTGTCTGCCGTTGCTTCTCGGACTGATAGGACTGTTCTGGCAGGCTTACAGAGGACAGCGCGGCATCCGCCAGTTCTGGGTTGTATTCTTCCTGTTCTTCATGACAGGTCTTGCCATTGTCATCTACCTGAACCAGACACCGTCACAACCGCGCGAACGAGACTACGCCTACGCCGGATCGTTCTATGCATTCGCAATCTGGTGCGGTCTCGGTGTCGCAGCCATAATAGACCTGTTGAAGAAGGCTTGTAACAAGTATCTTGGAGGCAAAAATGTCAACGAGACAATTTTGGCGGCCGTTTGTTCAATTGTGTGTGTGCTTGTTCCGATACAGATGGCATCGCAGAACTGGGATGACCACGACCGTTCCGACCGTTATTCTTGCCGTGATTTCGGACAGAATTACCTCATGACGCTGCCGGACAAGGGCAATCCCGTCATCTTCACAAACGGTGACAATGACACCTTCCCACTCTGGTACAACCAGGATGTGGAGGGCTTCAGAACCGACACAAGGGTCTGCAACCTGTCGTATTTACAGACTGACTGGTACATAGACCAGATGAAACGTCCCGCCTACGACTCACCTGGTCTCCCGATAAACTGGGATCGCATCAACTATTGTACGGGCACAAACGAGATGATAGAGGTCAAGCCGGCTTACAAACAGCAAATTCTAGACTTCTATAAGGAAAATCCCGAAGAAGCGAAAGCGCAGTTCGGCGACGATCCGTTTGAACTGAAGAACATCATGAAGCACTGGGTGCTCAATCCTGTAAGCAAGGATATGCACGTCATACCGACCGATACCGTGTATGTAAAGATCGACAAGGAGGCAGTCCGCAAGAGTGGTATGCTCATGGCGAGCGACAGCATTCCCGACAAGATGGTCATCTCCCTGAGCGGAAAACGCTACCTTTACAAGGGTAATCTGATGATGCTTGAGATTATAGGAAACTCCAATTGGACACGTCCTGTCTATGTTGCCACTACGGTTGGAGAAGACAATTACATGAACCTTGGAGACAATTTCATACTGGAAGGCCTTGCCAACAGAATCTCACCGTTTACTACCAAGAACGGAGCAAAGAACATTGACACGGAAAAGATGTATGACAACATGATGAACCGTTACCGCTACGGCGGTATGAATACTCCCGGCATATACATCGACGAGACCGTCTTGAGGATGTGTTATACCCATCGTCGTCTGTTCGCAAAACTGGCTTTGGCTCTCATCTCGGAGGGAAAGAACGACAAAGCGGTTAAGGTTCTCGAAAAGTGCAGCAAGGAATTGCCCGAATATAACATCCCAATGGAATACATGAGCGGTGGTTCGGACATTGCAAAGGCCTACGCCCTGCTTGGCATGAAGGCAAAAGCCAAGGAGACAGTAGGCAAGGTTTGGGATACCGCATCACAGTATGCCACTTGGTATCTGTCTCTTTCCGGTGACAAATTCGCCATGTCACAGAATGACTTACTCACTCAGATGTACATCATGAACGATGTCATCAGCGTGACAGAACTCTTTGACAAGGCATTGGCAAAGAAGCAGAGTGCGGCGCTGAACGTATATTCCAATCTCTACCAGAACAAGGCAGGAGGATATTAAAGAGGTATGTTTATCGAGCAACCGGCAAGATGGCTGCGCTGGATTTATCCAAAAGCGTACTGGCGGATGAGCCGTAAGGAAAGGCGGGTGTATCTCACTTTCGACGACGGTCCTATCCCCGAAGCCACCCCTTTCGTACTTGACACACTCCGTGAACGTGGCATAAAGGCCACGTTCTTCATGGTAGGCGAGAATGTTCACAAGCATCCTGAACTCTACAAACGTGTGGTTGACGAAGGTCATTCCGTAGGAAACCACACCTACAACCACATGGGTGGGGCACGGCACACCATTGACACATACATGACCAACACCCGAAAGGCTGACGAACTGCTGCACAGTCATCTGTTCCGGCCTCCGCACGGTTGGATGCGAATCTCACAATATGCGTGGCTGAGCCGCAAGTACAAAGTGGTGATGTGGGATCTCGTGACGCGCGACTACTCCCGACGGCTCAACGCCGAGGATGTGGTGAAAAACGTGAAACGCTACGCCCGCAACGGCAGCATCATCACTTTCCACGACTCGCTGAAGAGCATCGACAAACTGAAGACAGCTCTTCCGCAAAGTCTCGACTGGCTTATCGCCCAAGGATATACTTTTGGAAAACTGGAATAACAGTACATTTCACTATAGAGAACCGACCTGACTTGGTCGGTTCTCTATGTTTTTCACCCTTTATGTGCCGTTTTTTGCACAAATCCGACTTTTTTCTTGCTGGGGGGGGTAGTTTTGTTTACCTTTGTATGGGGATATTTTTCCTTACCATCTAATAACCATAAAATAAAAAAGCATGAGAAAGAAAATGACAACAACGAAGCCCCTCTGCCTAACTGGTGGAGCGCACGTGATGTATTGTATCGCAGCCGTGCTGCTGGCGTTGCTACTGCCAGTCCAGACAATGGCAGACGAGGCGTGGGCGGAGTACAACAGCAACGACAGCACGCTCACCTTCAAGTACGGCACCAAGCCGGAGAGTTCCGACGAGGGGATTACGCTTTATGCCCTTAATGTCGACACTGTCTCGCCAGGATGGAACGATGAAGCCCTCAACATAAAGAGTGTGGTGTTGGAACCCTCGTTTGCCAATGCGCGCCCCACAAGCTGCCATGCTTGGTTCAAAAACTGCGCCAACCTTACATCGCTTGACCTGACAAACCTCAACACGGAGGCAGTCACCAACATGAGCTGGATGTTTGGAATTGACAACAATTGCTACGATGAATATGGCAGCGCACTGGAGAGCATAACCTGGCCGGAGACCTTAGACACTAAGAACGTCAAAGACATGAGCTGTATGTTCTATAATTGCGACAGCCTGACAACCCTCGACGTGTCCAAGTTCAACACGGAGAACGTTGAGAACATGACAAGTATGTTTGATTGTTGCAGCGGCCTTGAAACCCTTGAAGTGACCAACTTCAACACAGCGAAAGTCCGTGATATGAACTGTATGTTTGCATGTTGCAGCAGCCTTACAACCCTCAACGTGTCCAACTTCAACACGGAGAAAGTCACCAATATGTACAGTATGTTCTATAATTGCAGCAGCCTGACAACCCTCAACTTGTCCAACTTCAACACAGAGAGCGTTGAGGACATGAGTTATATGTTTGCATGTTGCGCCAGCCTGACAACCCTCAACTTGTCCAACTTCAACACAGAGAGCGTTGAGGACATGAGTTATATGTTTGCATGTTGCGCCAGCCTGACAACCCTCAACTTGTCCAACTTCAACACAGAGAGCGTTGAGGACATGAGTTATATGTTTGCATGTTGCGCCAGCCTGACAACCCTCAACTTGTCCAACTTCAACACAGAGAGCGTTGAGGACATGAGTTATATGTTTGCATGTTGCGCCAGCCTGACAACCCTCAACTTGTCCAACTTCAACACAGAGAGCGTTGAGGACATGAGTTATATGTTTGAAGACTGCAGCGGACTTACAACCCTCAACGTGTCCAGCTTCAACACGGCGAACGTCACCGATATGAGCAGAATGTTCAATAATTGCAGCAGCCTGACATCCCTTGACCTGTCGGGCTTCAACACGGAAAATGTTAAGGGCATGGTAAATATGTTTGCAGGTTGCAGCAGCCTGACATCCCTCAACGTGTCCAACTTCAACACGGCGAACGTGATGCGCATGGACAGTATGTTTGCAGGTTGCAGCAGCCTGACATCCCTCAACGTGTCCAACTTCAACACGGCGAACGTGATGCGCATGGACAGTATGTTTGCAGGTTGCAGCAGCCTGACATCCCTCAACGTGTCCAACTTCAACACGGCGAACGTGATGCGCATGGACAGTATGTTTGCAGGTTGCAGCAGCCTGACATCCCTCAACGTGTCCAACTTCAACACGGCGAACGTCTGGACAATGGACTGGATGTTCTATCGTTGTAGCGGACTGACATCCATCGACCTTACCAGCTTCGACACGAATAACGTCAAGTACATGGACTATATGTTTGCAAGTTGCAGCAAACTGGCCACCGTATACGTCGGCGAGAAGTTTTTCATCAAAACGGCCAAAGAGCCCATCCGTATGTTCGATGGCTGCGCCGAGGAGGGCGCAGAATACTACTACATCAAGACCTACTACCGCGTGGGCGACACCAAGTACGAATTGTGGCGCAAGAGCGGGACTTTCAGCGTGGACGAACTCGTGCTGGAGGACGGCAAGGACTTCGTGGCACACGTTCCATTCACCGCCGCCACGGCAAGCTACCAGCGCACCATGGCTAACAGATGGGGTACGCTCTGTCTGCCTTTCGCCGTGGAAGCATCCGCAGTGACTGGCTGCACTTTCTACGGACTGGAAAGTGTCACGGATGACTTGATAACCCTCACCCTGCTGGACGGCACGATAGAAGCCGGCACGCCGGTGTTCGTGAACTCAAGCAGTGGAAGCATCAACATCTCTGCAAGCAACGCCGACGTGGTGACAACACCCGCCGCAGGCACTGAGAGCGGATGGCAGCTCGTGGGCTCGTACACCGTGGCGGACGTGCCCGACGACGGCTACATCATATCCAACAACAAGTTCTGGCTCGCATCCGACCTGAAGAACGGCTCCACCTCCGCTGCGGTTAAGACAAAGGGGCTGAGAGCATGGCTCAAGGCCGGCGCAACGGGCAGCGAGGCAAGAGCCAACACCCTTGACATCTTCGCCGGAGACGACGCCACATCCATAGACGCAATGGAAGGACTCGCCGACGGCACCGCCGAGATATACGACACACAGGGCCGCCGCACCGACCGCCTGCAGAAGGGGCTTAACATAGTGAAGACGGGCGGCGCCACCAAGAAAGTGATGGTGAAGTGACACTGCAAGACATTTATAGAAACAAACAAAAAACAGGCAACAATGAAAAAGTCAAAATATATTACCCCAACTACGAAGATGTTGGAAGTGCGCACAACGACATTCTTCGCCACCTCTACAGTTCTCAGCCGCGGCGAAAACGACAGTTCCGGGGATGAGCCTACGGCAGATGACGGAACTTTCTGGGGGGAGTAACTTATCTTCCTACAGTCAGGAATAAGTCGGGGGTGCATCAGAATGATGCACCCCCGACTGTCAATATCCAGTTTGTAATTTACTTCGCATAGTTCAACGGAATCACCATTTCAGCACTATACCGCCATTGGCAGGTATTGTGACATTCACTGCATTGTCCCTTTTGAGGTCAAGCCCCCACTCTTTCCCTGTCAGCAAGTCCGTGGCCGTCACTGTACCTTCGCCCATTTCGAGAAAGTCAAAGGCGTGTGCAGGAATAAGGATATCCGTCATTGCAGAACTGTCAGAAAAGTTCACCGCCACCAACATATCGTTTCCGCGCAGGAAAGCGAACTGTTTTCCGCCCAGATGAGGATTCACATACATCAGGTCAAAGGACGCTCCGTGTGACACGGAACTGTCGTCACGCGCTATGCAGAGTATCTTTTTATATTTTTCCTCCAGCATTTTCTCCGCAGCGGAGAGTTTCCTGCGGTCATAATATCCACGGCGTATGCTTTCCACACACCAATAGTCGAAAATCGTAGTACGTCCGTCTCTGCCCGAAAAGCCCTCCTTGTCCATTCCCCGTTCGCCAAATTCCTGACCGGCATAGACCATGACAGGGTTTGTGAAAAGCAGTGCCGAGATTATCATGGCAGGTATTGCCTTTTCGCCATTGCCGGCAAAGAAGTCGGAAGCTATGCGCTGTTCGTCGTGGTTTTCAAGGAAATAGAGCATACGGTCGCGTATGTCGTCCACAGTCTGCCATTGCGAAGTGATGGCAGAAGAGTCACAATTGCCAGTCACGACGCTGCGCAACGTGTCATACAGTCCCACCTTGTCATAGAGCCAGTCAAAACCTGCGGCGATGTAATCTCTGTACAGTGACGGATTGTAAACCTCGCCGATGAACTTCAAGTCGGGATATTCCGCTTTCACGATGCCTGTCGCATACGACCAGAAAGCGCACGGCACCATCTCCGCCATGTCACACCTGAAAGCGTCAATACCTTTCTTCGCCCAAAAGAGCAGTATGTCTGTCATCTTCTGCCATGTGGAAGGCACTGGTTGGAAATGCACCGACGGCGTACCAGACCAATCGTTGTAGTCGACACCGTAGTTGAGTTTCACCGTCTCATACCAGTCGTTCACTGATGGATGGGCGGTGAAGACATCGTTACCGGTGGCTTTTGCCGGACTTTCAACATAGCCTGTACCGCAAGGACTGACGAAGTCTTCGCCTACACAATAGTAAAAGTTATTTTGCGGAGAAAAGTGTTTTTGGCAGTCGTCACCACTGCCCAAATCCTCCACACCGGCAGGTTTCGCTATGGATAGATACTGCCTCGCCACATGATTCGGCACGAAATCCATGACCACTTTTAAGCCTGCTTTGTGGGTGCGGGCTATCAGTTGTTCCCACTCAGACATCCTTTTGTCGATGTCAACGGCAAGATCCGGGTCTACATCATAATAATCGCAGATGGCATAAGGCGACCCTGCCTTGCCCTTGACCAGCGACGGATGCTGCGTCGGGATGCCGTAAGCGGAGTAGTCTGTACACGAAGCGTGGCGTATAACCCCTGTAAACCAAACATGCGTTGCACCCAACTGGTGGATGCGACGCAATGTCTTCATGTCGAAATCTACAAATTTCCCTGTCCCGTTCTCTGCCGCACTACCGTTCTCGATACGTGCAGTCGTCTTGTTGCCGAACAGTCTCGGGAGAACCTGATAGATGATTGCTTTGCCCATTATGCTATGCCTGTCACGGTGACAGCCTCATTTCCCTTGGCTATCTTGGCAATCATTCCCTGCAAGGCCTTGCCCGGTCCGCACTCCGTAAAGTCGGTTGCGCCGTCGGCAATCATGTTCTGCACCTCATAGGTCCACTTCACCGGCGCAGTGAGTTGCGCTATCAAGTTCTTCTTTATCTCCTCCGGATCAGTGTGAGGAAGAGCGTCCACGTTCTGATAAACCGGGAACTTTGGAGTGTGGAACTCCGTAGCCTCTATCGAAGCCTGCAGTTCTTCCTTGGCAGGTTGCATCAACGGAGAATGGAATGCACCGCTCACCTTCAGCGGCAGAGCACGCTTCGCTCCGGCTGCCTTCAGTTGTTCGCAAGCCTCGTTCACAGCCTCTATATTGCCCGAAATAACCAACTGCCCCGGGCAGTTATAATTTGCAGGAACGACAATGTTGCCTTCCTTGGATATGCCTGCACACACTTTCTCCACTGTCTCGTCGGGGAGTGCGATGATGGCAGCCATTGTAGATGGTGCCAACTCGCAGGCTTTCTGCATTGCCTGGGCACGTGCAGCGACGAGTTTAAGTCCGTCCTCGAAAGTCAAAGCACCTGCTGCGACGAGTGCAGAGAACTCTCCAAGCGAGTGTCCTGCCACCATTGCCGGCGCGAAAGCGTCACCAAGGCACAGCGCATTGATAACACTGTGGAGGAAAACAGCAGGTTGTGTCACCTTCGTCTGCTTCAGTTCGTCGTCAGTACCGGCAAACATCGTGTCGGTAATCTTGAATCCGAGTATAGCATCTGCCTTGTCAAAAAGTTCCTTGGCAAGCGGATTACTCTCATAAAGATCCTTGCCCATACCCACGAACTGTGAGCCTTGGCCGGGAAATACAAATACTTTCATCTGATTGATTGTTGTTAAAATGCGCTGCAAAGTTACTAATAAAAGAGGTAAAAAGGGCATTTACGCTTAGGAATTTCCGCTTTTGGAAGTAAGCGGACGGATGAACAGGAACGAGAGCAATAATCCACGCAACAACAGATAGACTAAAAAGGCGTACCACAAAGCATTGTTGCCAAGGCTGTCACGCAAGGAAGCATAGAGGACGAAAAACGTTGCCGCTCCGATGAAACAAGACATCAGCATCGCCGCAGCACGGGTCATGCCAATGAAAAGTCCATCGTAGACAAATGCGAGCATACCACAGACCGGGACAAGGAGCACGAAACGGAAATAAGGTTGTGCCGCATCGATTACGGTCTTGTCACTTGTCAACAGCCCGAGTACCGTTCTGCCGCCAAAGGCATACACCAACGTGAACGCGACTACAAGTGTTGCCCCCCAAAGGAGTAGTCTTTTATGCAGCATAAACAGCGACTCTCGGTCACCTGCACCGTAGAATTTGCCGCCCATAGCCTCGCCAGCGAAGGCGAAACCATCCATAACAAACGAGAACAAAGTAAAGAATGTCATCAGCAAAGTGTTCACAGAGAGTGTCACTGCACCTTGGGCACTGCCGGCGGAAGTGAAATACAAGTTTACCGACACAAGGCAAAGTGTGCGCAAGAATATCTGCATATTGAGCATTGAAAAAGGCTTTCCCCGATGCGAAACCTCCGCTACCCTACCCTTTTGCCATACTGCATACTTGCCATGACGTCGCCTTGCCGACAAGAAGAGCATTATGACCGCAATCCATTGTGACAGCATGGTGCCGAGAGCAACACCACTTACGCCAGCCCCAATGGCATAGACGAAGAACAGAGACAAGACTATATTGACCACATTCTGTATGATTGCGACCCTCATTGGGGCTATTGTGTCCTGCATACCGATAAGCCAGCCGTTGAGAGCGAAGCCGCAAAGCACGGCAGGAGCCCCCATTATGCACACGTTGAAATAGGCAGTGACAATGCTTTCCGTATCATCTCCCACCTGAAAAGCCCACAACAACGCATAGCGCAAGGGTATGCAGAATGCCACAAGCATACATCCCAACTTCAAAGCATTGCCCAATGAGTGCGAGAACATACGCCTTATGCCCTCAGCATCACCGCGTCCGAGAGCCTGAGAGGTAAGTCCCGAAGTACTCATACGCAAGAATCCCAACACCCAATACATCACGTTGAACATCATTGCGCCCACGCTGATCGCTGCCAAATACGAGGCATCGCCGATGTGTCCCATAATTGCGATGTCGGCAATCGACAGCAACGGAACGGTGATGTTAGAAATTATGGAGGGTATGGCCAGCCTTAGTATGTCCCTGTTCATATATTGTACTTGGCTTTCCTGTTCGCCGACGGATGCGGTTTCGGCACTGTTCCCCCTGTAGAAGAGCCTGAGACACCCGGCGAAAGTTTTCCAGAGGACTTCAGCCCTCTGTACTCAAGCCACCTCGACCAGATCTTTTCCACATAGTCAACGGTCTCGCTTCCTCGCATATAACCGTTCTTCACGATCGGATCATTGTAGTATTGCGGCTGCGACAGGCGCAGGACGAAACCACTCACATCATTCCAGCGGTAGGGCGATTGGCCGTTCTTGCGTGCCAAAGCCATGGCATCCCTTATGTGGAAATGACCTCCGTTGTAACTCGCAAGTACAAATTTTATCCGCTCCGTAGGGTTCTGCACGTCGGCAAAAAGTTTTGTCAGTTGCGCTATATACTTCGCTGCGGCAGCGACGTTGCGTTCCGGATCGTATATATCAGAGCGCTGCAAGCCAAGCATATCCGCCGTTGACGGCATTATTTGCATCAGTCCTCCCGCCCCGACCCAGGAGCGTGCGTTCGGATCAAACGTCGATTCCTGATAGCATTGGGCTGCTATCAGACGCCAGTCCCATTGCGCTACCGGAGCATAACGGCGGAACAAATGGTCATAACTGGATATCACTCCGGCGGCTCTGTTGAGTACCGGAGAGTAGACATGACGTGTCACGCTGCGTGCGGAGAATATAAGTGCCTGCTCCTCACCCACCTTTTTCACTTCGTCAGCAGTGAGCCAGCGGTTCAGGGCATCCGCCAACTGACCGTTGGAACTGTTCACAAGCCAGTGCCAACCTCCGTTTGAAGCCTTTCCACCGCACGCAAGCAGGCCGTTGGCCGTGTCTTTTAGCGGCATCGCAACGACATCCGCCTCACCTTTTTCCACACGCCGCATCATGTCGAGGGTGTCCTTGCACACGTCGACACGCAAGGAAACACCTATCGACTGACAGAATTTCTCGCACAGGAGGTAGTGCAGTCCCATGCCACGGCCGTGATATTCATAATATGTATCAGGACCATTCATGGTCACCATAATCATTTCCCCATTGGAAATTATGTCGTCAAGGTTTACCGTAGAACTGTCTGCGTCCGTCACGCCCCACGGATTGGGAGACACGCTCTTCTGCTTGCACGAAGAGAGCAAGACAAACAGTATTGCTATAAATATGCGAAAGTATTTCAAACTAACCATTTACAGACACAAAATTACTACAATTCTTGGAATAGTAAATTAAAAATGATACTTTTGCAGCGTATTTTAGGTGATTTGTGAATTTGCATTAAGTTATATAATCATGTTGAGAATAGCAGTACAATCGAAGGGGCGTTTGTTTGAAGACACCATGAATCTGTTGGCTGAAGCCGACATTAAGGTCGGCTCTTCCAAACGGACACTTCTGGTAGAATCCACGAACTTTCCTTTAGAAGTGCTTTACTTGCGCGACGACGACATTCCGCAGTGCGTGGCAAGCGGCATCGCTGACATAGGCATAGTAGGTGAAAATGAGTTTGTGGAGCGTGCGGAAGATGCAGAGATTGTACGCAGACTGGGATTCTCTAAATGCAGATTGTCACTCGCCATACCCAAAAACGTTGACTATAACGGTCTGTCATGGTTTCAGGGAAAGAAGATTGCCACGTCATATCCGGGAATACTGAAGAAATACATGGACGTTAATGGCATCCGTTCTGATATCCATGTCATAACCGGAAGTGTGGAAATCAGCCCGGGAATAGGTCTCGCCGATGCTATTTTCGACATTGTCAGTTCTGGTTCGACTCTTGTCAGCAACAATCTCAAAGAAGTCGAGACGGTGATGAAGAGCGAAGCCCTGCTGATAGCAAACAAGGCATTGGATATGCAGAAAAGGGCTATTCTCGACGAAATGTTGTTCCGCTTTGAGGCAGTCAACAACGCCGAAGACAACAAGTATGTGAGGATGAACGTACCCAAAAACCGTCTTGACGAGATAGTGAAAGTCCTCCCCGGTCTGAAAAGTCCGACGGTCATACCTCTCGCAGACGAGGAGTGGTGCTCGGTACACGCCGTGATACACCAAAAAGTCTTTTGGGAGATGATAGGAAAGTTGAAAGAACTGGGGGCACAGGGAATACTCGTCACCCCTATCGAAAAGATGATAATGTGATGACAACATACGAATATCCCGACAGAAACACATGGGCATCGATAACCGAACGCCCCCATCTTGATATCTCACAACTCACCAACACGGTAAAGGAAGTGCTGGGCGATGTGCGTCAGAACGGTGATTCTGCCGTCAAGAAATACGAGGAAAAGTTTGACCACGCCATTCTCCAATCACTCCAAGTGAGCGAAGAGGAACTTGCGGAAGCGGAAAATTTGGTGGATGACAAACTAAAGAAGGCCCTCGAACAGGCACATGACAACATAGAAAAATTCCACAAGGCGCAACTATTCGAAGGCAAGAAGGTGGAGACCTGCAAGGGTGTCGTATGCTGGCAGAAAAGTGTGCCAATACAGAAAGTGGGACTTTACATTCCCGGAGGTACCGCTCCGCTCTTCTCCACAGTGCTGATGCTCGCCACACCGGCAAAGATTGCAGGGTGCGAAGAGATAGTGCTTTGCACACCTCCCAACAGGGAAGGCAAGGTTAATCCTGCCATTCTCGTTGCAGCACGCATCGCAGGTGTGGACAAAATATATAAGGCAGGTGGAGTGCAGGCAATCGGAGCGATGGCTTACGGCACAGAGACAGTTCCGAAAGTGAGTAAGATTTTCGGCCCTGGCAACCAGTATGTGATGGCAGCAAAACAGCAAGTGTCGCTGCATGACGTGGCGATAGATATGCCGGCAGGTCCCTCTGAAGTATGCGTTATCGCCGATGAGACAAGCATTCCGCAATTTGTAGCCGCCGATCTTCTGTCACAGGCGGAACACGGAACAGATTCTCAGGTGCTGCTCATAACAACAAGCAAAACGCTGTTGGAGGATGTCAAGAAAGAATTGTCCGTACAATTGGAGCAACTGCCACGCAAAGAAATTGCGGAGAAATCGCTTGACAGTTCACGTCTTGTCCTCGTCCACACAACGGGAGAGGCCATGAATCTGAGCAACGAATATGCTCCAGAACATCTCATAATATGTACTAAAGACTACGAAAGTCTGGCAGACAAGGTCATCAATGCCGGCAGTGTGTTCCTCGGGAACTATGCTTGCGAGAGTGCAGGAGATTATGCCAGCGGTACGAACCACACGCTGCCAACCCACGGCTACGCACTTGCCTACAGTGGAGTGAATCTCGACTCGTATAACAGAAAGGTTACTTTCCAACACATAACCGAAGAAGGCATAAGGTCAATCGGCACGACTGTGGAACTGATGGCGGATAATGAGAGCCTCCATGCCCACAAAAACGCCATGACTGCAAGAATCAAATCCTTGGACAAATGAGAAGTCTGCAAAGCCTCACTCGTGAGAATATATGGAACTTAGCGCCTTATTCGAGCGCCCGCAACGAATATAGCGGTCATGTGGCAGAGGTATTCTTGGATGCCAACGAGAACCCATACAACAGACCATACAACCGCTATCCCGATCCGTTACAACTGGAGTTGAAAGCGAAAATAGCGGCAATAAAAGGCGTAAATGAGGAATCTATCTTTCTCGGCAACGGCAGCGACGAAGCGATAGATCTGCCTTACCGTTGTTTCTGCCGTCCCGGCATCGACAATGTTGTCGCTATCGAACCCACATACGGTATGTACAAGGTATGCGCAGATATCAATGACACAGAATACAGACCTGTATTGTTGGACGACAAGTTCGACATTTCAGCATCCGAAATACTGGCAGCCTGCGACGAGAACACAAAGATAGTGTGGCTCTGCAGTCCCAACAATCCGACAGGAAACAACCTGAACCGCACAGAGATAGAGACTATTCTCCGCAACTTTGACGGTATTGTCGTGGTAGATGAAGCATACAGTGATTTCTCTAATGCAAGACCTTTCCGACACGAAATTTCCAATTATCCGAATCTCATAGTCCTCAACACGCTGAGCAAAGCATGGGGTTGCGCTGCCATACGTCTTGGTATGGCATTCGCCAACAAGGACATCATCCAGTTATTTAACAAGGTGAAGTATCCTTACAACGTCAATCTTCTCACCCAGAAACAGGCAATGCAGATTCTCAACGACACTGTCAGCGTCACAAAATGGGTAAAGGTTCTTGTTGAAGAGCGGGAACTCATGATTAGTGCATTCAAGCGTTTGCCGGTATGCGAATGTGTGTATCCGTCGGATGCAAATTTCTTCTTGGCGAAAGTAAACGATGCGCAGGCTATCTATGACTATCTCATCAGCAAGGGCATTGTTGTAAGAAACCGCAACAAAGTGCAACTGTGCGATAACTGCCTGAGGATTACGATAGGAACAAAGGATGAAAACTCGCGGTTACTTTCTGCACTTATAAAGTACTGAAAAAGACAAGCAAAAAACGCAAAACAACATGACACACGGACATGAAGTACTCCACATGATGGAGGGCAACAGTTATTCCACGAAGCAGGAACTCGTCAATGCTATCATTGAACGCTTCGGAGCGGACGAGAAATTCTGCACCTGTTCGGCGGAAGACCTTACCGCTGTCGAACTCGTAGACTTCCTTGAGAGCCGCGGAAAATTTATGCCGGCAACGGAAGCCGACAGTTTCACGGTTGACACAACCAAGGTCTGCAACCACTAAACAATCCTTGACTTCCGTCGCCGGCACCGTTTGTCTCAAGCGACAATATTTGTTTCTTACCGGATTGAGCGCAATCTTTATTTAGACTCAATCTCTTCCTGCATATCTATGAACTGCTTCTTGCTGTCATAGAACTCATATTGCAGGTATGCAAGTTTCTGTGACGGACAGATACTGATACCGAAACCATATTTCATCTGCCACTTTCTTCTCAGAGACAACACTCCCTGGTTGATATAAGCCGCCACATAAGGGTGGACATACAGGGTGAATTTCTTTATGCCGATTTTGCATACCAACTGACGTATCTTCTGTTCCAGCTGGTCGGTAAACAGTAAACTCGGTCTGATTTTCCCCTTTCCGAAACAAGTGGGGCACGTCTCCTCCACCATTACATTAATTGCCGGGCGCACCCTTTGGCGCGTTATCTGCATCAGTCCGAACTTGCTTAAGGGGAGTATATTGTGCCTTGCACGGTCGTTCTGCATATTCTTGCACATCCTCTCATAGAGGAGTTGCCTGTCTTCAGCGAGGTTCATGTCGATGAAATCGACCACTATGATACCGCCCATATCGCGAAGCCGCAACTGGCGTGACAACTCATCGGCAGCCCCAAGATTAACTTCGAGAGCGTTTTGTTCCTGTCCGTTCTCCGCCTTTGTGCGGTTTCCACTGTTCACGTCGACAACATGCAGAGCCTCTGTCTGCTCTATCACAAGGTAAGCACCGTGTTTATAGTTCACGGTTTTGCCGAAACTGGACTTTATCTGCCTTGTTATGTCGTAGTTGTCGAATATCGGCACCTTGCCGGAATAAAGTTTCACGATGTCCACTTTATCGGGTGCGATAAATGTGATGTAGTTCTTTATCTCGTTGAAGACTCCTTCATCATTTACATATATATTCTTGAAGTTCGGGTTGAAGATATCCCGAATCAGCGCAATCGCCCTACTCTGCTCCTCATAGACGAGTTGCGGCAGTTTCTGCGCTTTCTGCACCTTGTTCAAGGTCTGTTCCCAACGTTGATACAACGCCTTCAGTTCAGTGTCAAGTTCCGCTACCCGCTTACCCTCAGCAACTGTTCTCACAATCACGCTACAGTTCTGCGGTTTGATGCTATGAATGAGCTGCTTCAGTCGGGCACGCTCTTCGCCGCTCTTGATTTTGCTCGACACCGACACCTTGTCGCCGAATGGCATAAGGACAAGATACCTGCCGGCAAACGACAACTCACCTGTGAGCCTCGGACCTTTGGTGTTTATAGGTTCTTTGACAATCTGCACCAACACCTCTTGGTCTTTAGCAAGAGTATTCTGAACGCTTCCGTCCTTTTTCAGGTCAGGCAGTCTGGAAGCCTTTGTGAAAGGATACAGTTTCTTGCAATCGCTCCTTACCTGTTTCAAGTACTTGGCACAGGAGTCAAATTGATTGCCTAAATCCAAATAATGAAGAAATGCTTCACGATCGCAACCGACATCAACAAACGAGGCATTAAGACCCGGCATCAGCTTCTTGACCTTGGCTATGTAGATATTACCGACAGCAAAGGAAGCGGAGCGAGGCTCCGTCTGATACTCAACAAGCCTTTTGTCTTCAAGAAGAGCTATGGATATGTCTTTCTGTTGGACATCAATTACTATCTCACTTGTCATTTAGTTTTCCTTTTCTCACTATTTCTTCTGTTTCTAAAACCAAGGGGTATGTCAAAATGTTCACTGAAAACAGATTGACACACCCCTTCGTCTGAACGACACTTTCATGCGAACATGAACATTACTTGCTCTTGTGTCTGTTCTTACGAAGTCTCTTCTTACGCTTATGAGTAGCCATCTTGTGGCCCTTTTTCTTCTTACCGT